>JBKJUP010000016.1:0-94859 GCA_046590675.1 Ferruginibacter sp.
CCACCATAAAAACCGGCGGCAATTACACAGGCTGCTGAAAGCAGGTGTAATAATTCAGATACCCGAAGCGCTTTTGATTTGCCCATTGCAGCGGGTATAGAATGTAAATTTTGCGACTTGTCAAATGCTTCGTCCTGCAGTGCATAAATAATATCGAAACCACTTACCCAAAATAAAACAGTGAATGAAAACAATACCGGCAACGTACTGAACTGCCCTGTTACAGCAAGAAAAGCACCAATGGGTGCAAGGCTTAAACCAACGCCCAATACCAAATGGCAGAGTGCAGTAAATCGTTTCGTGTAACTATAAAACAATACCACAAACAAGGCAACGGGTGACAAAAAAAAGCAAATACGATTTATAAAGAAAGTAGTAATTACAAATAATACACAATTGATGATTACAAAACGTAAGGCGTTTTCTTTTGAGATGATACCTGCCGGTATTTCCCGAATGGCGGTACGTGGGTTTTGAGCATCAAAATGACGATCGAGGTAGCGGTTGAAAGCCATGGCTGCACTTCGGGCAGTGATCATGCAAAGGATAACGAGTGCAAATTTTATACTGATATATGGAAGAAATCCCTGGGGATATACAACCGTATGCCAGCCGGGTACGGAAGACAGCGGTATATAATAAACGCCCAACACAAATCCGATTAATGCAAAGGGCATGGCGAAAATGGTATGGCTGAATTTCACCAGGCTTAAATACTTTTTTATATTACTCATTCATCAAAATCTAAACTGATCAGTTTTATTTTTTATAATATTATTTAGTACGATTTGTTGCTGCCATTTAAGCTGATGTACAAGTCCCGCTTTGAAAGCCGGGATGAAGTGCAACTGCCTTTCGTTCCTCAAGGCGTTGCAGCTAACAAGTGCGACGCCTATGAAGTTTCATTGAAATACAATAGCCCGGACAAAAAATAAATAAAGGCAGTTTCCTTTCGCTGCTTTACCTGTACCCCTTTATACTCCCGTTGGTTGCACACCTCTTACAAACTCCCATAACACAACACCTGCCGCGGTTGCAATGTTCAGTGAATGTTTCATACCGAGCTGAGGTATTTCAATACAGCCTTCGCATTGTGCAATGGTAGATTCCTCTACACCGGTTACTTCATTTCCAAAAATCACGGCTACTTTTTCGCCTTTGCCATATTTCAGGTTGTGTAATTTAAGGCTTCCTGCGGCCTGCTCCACAGCATAAATTTTGTAACCAAGTTCTTTTAATTGGATGATTGCCTGGCTGGCGTTTTCAAAATGTTGCCAGTGAACGCTTTCTTCGGCGCCGAGTGCTGTCTTTTTAATTTCCTTGTGTGGCGGTACACAAGTGTAGCCGCATATATAAATTGCCTCTAGTAAAAAAGCATCGGCCGTACGGAAAACGCTGCCGACATTGTAAGCGCTTCTGATATTTTCTAACACCACAATTACGGGTGTTTTGTCTGCCTGTTTAAATTCATCCACCGATTTGCGGTTCAGTTCGTCCATGCTCAATTTTCTCATACCAATTACCAGGAGGCGATTTTTACGCAAAATTAGATGACATATTCGATAATCCATTGCAGGGATCGTTATAAAGACCTTATTTTTGTCGCAATGGGAACTTGTGAATGTTCATTGACAATGGTCAATTGTCTGTGGTCTTTTCTGATTCATATATTTCCATCGATACAGCGTTTCAATAATTATTAGCATCTTCAAAGAACTTCCCTTTAGGGATTAGGGGTAATTATGGCCAAATCAACGGGAGAAACTCCCTTAATGCAACAACACAATGCCATCAAGGCTCGCTATCCGGATGCGATCCTGCTATTTAGGGTGGGTGATTTTTACGAAACCTTTGGCCAGGATGCCGTAAACGCCTCCACTGTTTTAGGCATTACTCTTACCAAGAGAAATAACGGCGATGCCAATTCATCTCAACTGGCAGGCTTTCCGCATCATGCTTTAGATACTTATTTACACAAACTGGTTAAAGCCGGTTATCGGGTAGCCATTTGCGACCAGTTGGAAGACCCAAAGACTGCAAAGGGCATTGTAAAACGAGGCGTTACTGAACTGGTAACGCCAGGCGTGGCAACCAATGATAAACTACTGGAGCATAACAGCAATAACTTTTTAGCAGCCCTTCATTTCTTTGAGGAAAAAATTGGCATTGCTTTCCTGGACATCAGCACGGGTGAATTTTTTGTGGCTGAAGGCGACCGTGAATATGCAGATAAATTATTGCAGAGTTTAAAACCTGCGGAAGTTATATTTCAACGAAACAGGCAAAAGCATTTTAAAGAAACCTTTGGCACCAAATTTTTTACCTACGCACTGGATGAATGGATTTTTGCAGAAGCTTATGCAACTGAAAGCCTTCTGAAGCATTTTGGCACGCACAGCCTGAAAGGCTTTGGTGTAGCGGGTTTAAAGGAAGGCATTATTGCCGCAGGAGCTATTTTACATTATTTAAAAGATACGGAACATCCCAACCTGGGGCACATTACTTCTATTCAACGGATTGACCGGGAAGGGCATTTGTGGATGGACCGGTTTACCATCCGCAACCTGGAATTATTTGGCGGAGCTGAAGGAAGCAACACTTTATTAAAGGTATTGGACAACACCGTATCTGCCATGGGTGCACGCTTATTGAAACGGTGGATGGTGATGCCCCTGAATGATATTATTAAAATTAATGAACGACTGGATACCGTAGAATTTTTAATAAAGGAAACGGATACCCGCAATAAAATTGCGCAACATATAAAGCAGGCTGGCGACGTAGAAAGGCTGGTGAGTAAAGTGCCTTTAAAAAAAGTAAATCCCAGGGAAGTATTGCAGATTGCCAGGGGATTGATGCAGGCTGAAAGTATTAAAGACATTTGTGCCGATAGCAAGAATGAGTACATGAAGAGATTGGGCGATTCGCTGAATCCGTGTAAATATATTTTAGAAAAAATTCAGCAAGTAATCAATGAGAATCCACCAGCACTGAGTTCGAAAGGTGGCATCATAGCTGAAGGAATTGATGCAGAACTGGATGACCTGAGAAAAATTTCGAGTGGCGGAAAAGAATACCTGGTTGAGTTACAACAGCGGGAAGCATCGGCCACGGGTATTTCTTCCTTAAAAATTAGTTTCAATAATGTATTTGGCTACTACCTGGAAGTAACCAACCTGCACAAACCAAAAGTGCCTGAGACATGGATCCGCAAACAAACGCTGGCCAATGCGGAGCGGTACATTACACCGGAATTAAAAGTGTATGAAGAAAAGATAGTTGGTGCAGAAGATAAAATACTGGTGATTGAATTGCAGCTTTTTGAAAAACTGCTCAATGAGTTGCAGGACTATATTGCGCCCATGCAGGTGAATGGCCATGTGATGGGTGTGATGGATTGCCTGACCTGTTTTGCAAACAATGCGTTGCAATTCAAATACAAAAAACCGCATGTTCAGGATAGTAATATCCTTGACTTAAAAGACAGCCGTCACCCGGTAATTGAACGTTATTTAACAGACGGTGAAACTTATATTTCTAATGATATTTACCTGGATCCCTCCACCCAGCAAATCATTATTTTAACCGGTCCAAATATGAGTGGTAAAAGTGCCATCTTACGCCAAACGGCACTCATAACATTGATGGCCCACATGGGGAGTTTTGTACCAGCCAGTGATGCTAAAGTTCCGTTGACCGATAAAATATTTACCAGGGTTGGTGCCAGCGATAACCTGAGTGGTGGCGAAAGTACCTTTATGGTGGAGATGAATGAAACCGCCAGTATTATTAACAACATTACTCCACGCAGTTTGATTTTGCTGGATGAAATTGGCCGGGGAACATCTACCTACGATGGTATTTCTATTGCCTGGAGCATCGTGGAATATTTACATAAATCTGCATCTGCACCCAAAACATTATTTGCCACGCATTACCACGAATTAAATGAACTCGAAAACAAGTTGGCAAGGGTAAAAAATTATCATGTTACCAATAAAGAAATTGGCAATAAAATTATTTTCCTGCGTAAGCTGGCAGCGGGTGGAAGTGTACACAGTTTTGGTATTCATGTGGCAAGAATGGCTGGTATGCCACCCGACCTGATAGAACGGGCAAACGAAATTTTACTGCAACTGGAAGAAAGCCGCAACACCGATGGTGATGATAACGACAAACCCGAGAGTATAGATAAGAAAGTAAAGAAGTTAAGCCTGCCCAAAATGCAGCTCAGCATTTTTGACGCCCACTCCGCCACCTTTGAAGAGATAAGGACCTTGTTAAATGCTGTTGATATCAACAGGCTTACACCAGTTGAAGCCTTACTGAAATTGCAGGAAGTAAAGGCCAAAGTAAAATAGAGGATGGTTGTTAACTTGTTAATTTGTTTAAACCCTTGCAGCGGAATTCAATAAAGAATTCTCTTTGTTATAATTACAGGAGTGTATGTATAAAAAGTTTTATTCAATACTGATTTCAACCGTTTTTTTGTTTTACCTCGCAAAGGCACAAACACCCGTTGCCTGCACTACGTTAGGGCAAACACCCGGCACAGCTTTCCCCGTGTGTGGTACAGATACTTTTAGCATCCAGTCGGTGGATATTTGTGGCAATTACCCGGTTCCGGCTAAATGCAATATTACCGTTACCGATAAAAACCCTTATTATTATAAGTTTACCTGTTTTACAGCAGGCTCGCTGGCTTTTGTAATTACCCCAAAAAATTTGAATGATGATTACGACTGGCAATTGTTCGACGTAACCAATCACAGGCCTACCGATCTTTACAATGATGCGTCTTTGTTTGTTGCCAGCAGTTGGTCGGGAGATCCCGGCCTTACAGGAGCCGGGCCAACCGGCACCAGCCTGGAAAACTGCGATGGACTTGGGGTGCCAAGATTTAGCAGGATGCCTAACCTGGTACAGGGCCACGAATATATATTATTGATCAGCCATTTTACAGATTCACAAAGCGGCTATTCCTTATCATTTAATGGCGGTACCGCCGGTATTACGGATCCGGTTGTACCGGCGCTCAGTAGTGCAAAAGGCTCCTGCGATGGTACTGAGGTGATCCTTAAATTAAACAAGGAAATGAAATGCAGTAGCCTTGCCGCCAACGGCAGCGATTTTAGTATTTCATCTGCTTTGGCAACCGTAACCGGTGCCGCAGGCATCAACTGTGCCACAGGATTTGACATGGATTCCCTGGTAATAAAATTGAGTGCTCCTTTGCCTCCCGGTAATTATACATTAAAAATAGAAACCGGCACTGACGGAAACAACCTGCTCGACAATTGTAACCGTGGCATACCAAACGGGCAAACTGTTCCCTTTACGGTACTGCCAATAACGCCTACCCCAATGGATAGTCTTACCACACCTGGCTGTGCTCCCAATATGTTGCAACTGGTTTTTAAAGACGAAATAGTGTGCAGCTCCATCGCCGCAGATGGCAGCGATTTTGTTGTTACCGGCAGCACGGCAGTAAGCATACAATCGGCTACAGGTATTTGTACCGGTGGACTTACCAACATTGTGCAGGTTACACTTTCTACGCCGGTACAAAGAGCGGGTAGCTTTAAGATCACTTTAAAACCCGGCAGCGATGGAAACACTTTACTCAACAAATGTGGCGGTGAAACAGCCGCAGGTTCAGCACTTTCGTTTATAACTTATGATACCGTATTCGCTGACATCCGTTCAATCCTTCGTGGAGGCTGTTCAAAAGACACAGTGGATTTCAGCAATAACGCAAACAATGGCATCAATAAATGGAGCTGGGATTTTGGAAACAGCATCCAAAGCAACACACAAAATTACCAGGTAATCTATTCCACGGAGGGTACAAAAAATGCGACGCTCATTGTAAGTAACGGGCATTGTGCAGATACAGGTACCGTAAGCATACAGGTGGGCACCCGTATCAAAGCAGCTTTTGAAGGTACCTCCGTAGTATGTCCCGGCGATCCGGCAACATTTTTGGACAAGAGTGCCGGACCGGTGGTAAACTGGACCTGGAATTTTGGTAATGGCTTTATGAGCACCTTACAGCAACCTGCCGGCCAGTTTTACCCGGCTTCATTAAGCCTTGTAACCTTTCCGGTGCAACTTATTGTGCGGGGCAGTTCCGGCTGTGCAGATACTGTATTGCATACTATCACCGTTCCACCCAATTGTTACATAGCCGTACCAAAAGCATTTTCTCCCAACAATGACGGACTAAATGATTATCTCTATCCTACCAATGCTTATAAGGCCGGCAATTTATTGTTTCGCATTTATAACAGGGGCGGACAAAAAATATTTGAAACCCGTGACTGGATGACAAAATGGGATGGTACATTAAATGGCAATCCGCAAAATCCGGGAACTTATGTATGGACCTTGATTTATACCGATATAGAAACCGGCAAAAAGTTTGAATTAAAAGGAAGTACGGTGTTGATCAGATAGTTTAAACTGTGAGTTGTTTTTTTATTGGCCAGGCAGGCTGGATATATTAAATGATAAATGTTAAATGATAAATGTTAAATGAAATGCAGTTTGACTCATTATGGTTTTATTAGCCCTGCATTTGTATTTCAATTTAGCCTCATTGGCGTCACATTTATTAGGCGCAATAACCGAACACTCTAATATTATGAACTCTAAAATTTTATTGATAATACTATTTTCACTATTCCTAAATTCAGGCATTGGACAGATAATTCAAACTAAAGAAGATATTGAGGAAATCAGGCAAAAGAAAATTAAATCGATAAAGCAAACCAAAGTATATTATTCTACCTGGAACTCTTCACCTGAAGGCCAAGTCACATCAATAGATTCTAACTATAATTTAAAAATTTTTGATTCAACTGGCAGGCTTATTAAGGAGTACATAAAATCAGGAATGAAACTCCTCCGACGTATTTATTATAACTCAAATAAACAAGCAATTAGAGAAGTTTCATTTTACTCAAAATTTCAAGTTTATCCAAAATCCATTTCTCCTAAAGTAGATAGTGACTACTCAGAAGTCTTTAAAGAAATAATTTATACCTATGACACTTCTAATAATTTGATTCAATCAAAAGTCGCAGCAGGAAATAATAAAAATAATGTAACCACCTATATATATGACAATAAAGGTCGCTTAGTTTCTCAAATTGAAACTCAACCGGATGGATATATTTATGAATTTACAATTAATAAATACGCCAACGAGAAACTCGATTATACAATTTTAAACAATTTAAAAAGCACCCAAACAAAAGATTATAAATATCAATTACAAAATAATAAAATAATACCCACGACAATTGAATACGATGATAAATACAAATCGATAATTAATTATGATGACGAAGCGAAACTATTAAACAGGACTTTATATAATGCAGAAAATAAAATAATATCCAGAGCAGAATATAATTATTGTGAATTTGGCGTTCAAAAGGTTTTAGCTTTTAGAGAACCAACTTACAATTCAAACATGGAACAAAAGTCGGATAAACTAAGACTGACAGATGAAACAATTTATAATTATGAAATCTATTAAACTGCTCCTAACATTGGGTGCAACACCTTGAGGAACGAAAGGCAGTCGCACTTCATCCCGGCTCTCATAGAGGCACTTCTACTGTTTATCTTTATGGAACAATTAAAAATGCACCCATTTATCGATTGGAATGTATAAATGCATCAACCATGGATTCCCATTCCTGATCTAAATTACCTGATTGATCATTTTTACCGGCACGCCGATACCAGTAACCCGCATTGAAAGTATCACCTTCTTTTCTATGGAGATAGGCATGTATCCAGGCGGCACTTTCATTTTCAATATCCTGTATTAATTCGTGTGCTTTTTTCCAATTGCCTTTGGCATCATACCACAATGCTTTTAAATAAACAGATGCATCTTTTGGTGGCTCGTTTCCTGATAAACTTTCTTTAAATGTTGTGATATTCATGAATGAAAACTTTTATGAATTGATGGTTGTATCAAGCTAAATTTTAAATCAATTTCTCATCAATATTTATTTGCCGGGATTATAAAATTATAAATAAAATTCAACCCGGGATTATTATTAAATTCAATTCAATATCTTTTTCCATTACTCCACTTTCAAACAATAAAATATGCTGACATTAAAACTGAAAGCTCCTGCAAATGCCTGCTAAATGCGTAAGTTTGTTTACAAATTTAGCCATGGAAAATAAGCCCGTACATTACAGTGAGTATCTTGAATTGGATAAAATTTTAACTGCCCAGCATCCTGAAAGCTTTAAGGCCAACAGTGAGCCGGCGCATGATGAAATGCTGTTTATCATCATTCACCAGGCTTATGAATTGTGGTTTAAACAAATACAATTTGAAATAGATTCTGTAATTGAAATCATGAAGCAACCGGCTTTAGATGATAACTCAGCGGAACTGCAAACCATTGTTCACCGGCTAAAAAGGGTGACCACAATTTTAAAAGTATTGGTTCAACAAATAGATATCATGGAAACCATGACACCGATGGATTTTCTTGATTTCAGGGATATGTTAAGACCTGCTTCCGGCTTTCAAAGCTGGCAGTTTAAAAAACTGGAAGCCAAACTGGGGCTTAAGTTTGATCATCGTCATGGAAAAGCATATTATACTTCGCAACTCAACCAACAGGAGGTTGACATAATAAAAGAGGCTGAAAAAGAGCTTTCAGTAATGGACCTGCTAAATGGCTGGCTGGAAAGAATGCCATTTATAAATGACAATAATTATTGGCAAAATTATCAGCCTGTTTCCGGCAATTATATCAAGCCGGTTTTCTGGAACGATTATGAATTTATTTATGTGAACAGCCTGGCTGAAGCCGAAAAAAATAACGAACTATTATTTAAACAAATATTCAATGATGAATCAAATAACCCTGACCGGTTGCTGAGTGCAAAAGCCTGCCGCTCTGCATTATTTATCTTTCTATACCGCGGCTATCCCATGCTGGAATTACCTTTTCAGCTACTGGACATATTGCTTGAAGTTGATAACCAATTAGGCAATTGGCGCAACAGGCATATACACATGGTGCAAAGAATGATTGGCACAAGGATCGGTACCGGCGGCAGTACCGGGGCAGGCTATCTTAAAGCTGCTATGGACAAACACTATATTTTTAAAGAAATTGCACAGTTGAACAGCTTCCTGATTGAACGAAAAAAACTACCGGCTTTACCCATTGCATTGACCGAAAAATTAGGCTACCGGTAATTTGTACCTACCACTTATCCTTACAATAATTCTTTCAAAATTTTATACTTGATGCAAACCACCTGGTTACATATATTGTAAATGCATCAGTAACCTATTGCGATGGATGCAATGCTTCTTCTCTACTTATCTGAATGTGTAAAATGAAACATTATGAAAACGATTCTAATGTTGCTGCTTTTATTTTCATTATTAATTTGTTCTCATTCCTATTCTCAAAAAAAATATGGTTACGCTGTGTTATATGCCCGGTGTAGTAAAACAGATCCTCAAAGAGACAGGATATATTTCAGCCCCATCATTGAACTCAGCGTGCTAAACTTTAAAGAATATATTGCAGGAATAGATCCGTCTATACCTGCATACTCGGTTCGGTATTATAATTATGCGATTTTAAAATGGTTCGAAAAATTGCTAAAAGAAAAATACAATGTTGCCATCAATGATCCGGAAAAATACGAACGACAATCTACGGCCATCGTTTTTAACCCCAACGGAAATTGCAATGCAGACAATACAAATACATACTGTTTTTTTACAGACAAACTACAATTGGTTGATCAACGAAACCTTTCCATTATCGAAAACAAATCACCGGCACAAGTAGGTAATGTTTGTGAAGTAACCGATTTGCAACAATAATGATTGAGCCCGCATGATTACCGTTTGAGCAATCAATCATCAATAGCCCGCCTTCACATTTGTTTGCGGCGTTTTACATATTGCTGCCCGGTATAAAATAATTTTTTCGGTGGCTGTATCCATTGACAATTCAAACCAACCGCTATAGAACTGGCCGTTTTTCTTTATGCTGAATGGAAGGTATTTATGATGAACATTTTTCCAGGGGCCTACCCAATAAGGCGGCTGCCCAACTTCAATTATTTTTTCAGATAAAGGAGTAAGTACAATCTCGTACCAGGTGTAACCTGCGGGTGCTGTACCTGAAATTAAATCTCCCTTATTAAAGATCGGGGTGCTTTCATTTGCATCCACCAGCAACAACCTGTCGGGAGGCGAAGTAGCCGCAAATTGTATGATATCCCTGCGTAGTGCCGGATCGCCAATATGATAAGTAACAAATGAAAAGTCACGGTTACCATCGCCATCAATGTCTATATGTTGGGGCGTATCAAATGTTGTTTCTCTTCCTGTTAAATCTACATAAGTCATTGCAGGCGCCGGCGGATCCACAGGCAATGGCACAATGGCAGTTTTTTTGCAACTGCCCATTAATGCAATTAATATTATCCCAGCACATAAATTTTTCATACCAAATTTTTATGCAATTTGTAAAGAAGTCAACAATATATTTTGCCTGAAAGGATTGAATTGGGTATTCATGTGAATGAATTGAAAAGATGGCCACCGAACTAAAAAATAAGAAATAATATCAGGCTTCATCAATTATATAATGGCTTGATTATGGTAATAGACTAAAGCTGTGAATAATTGGGAAAGGTTTATAAACAATGAATGAAAATACCTGTTTAACATAGGTAATTAAGAAATATTATGGAAAGAAAATTAAAGCTGGGAATACTCGATCAGTCAATTGTACGGGAAGGATTTTCTGCAGCAGATGCCTTAAAAGAAACGGTTGCAACCGCAAAGCTTGGGGAAGAATTAGGATACTCAAGATTCTGGGTTTCTGAACATCACAATGCGCCATCAATAGCAGGCTCTGCACCTGAATTATTAATGGTAAAACTGGCAGACGAAACTGAGCATATCCGCATTGGTTCGGGCGGCATCATGTTGCCCAATCACAGCGCTTTAAAAGTGGCAGAAAATTTTCGCTTGCTGGAAACGCTTTTTCCGGGCAGGATAGATTTAGGTATGGGCCGTGCCCCCGGCAGCGACCGCATTACAGCTTCTGTATTGAATCCTTCCAACAGCTTTAGTGAAGAAGATTATTTAACGCAGCTTAGACACCTGCAACATTATTTTAATGATACAGCGGCTACTGATTATGGAAGTCTTTTGGCTGTTCCACAGGCTACCACTATTCCTGAACAATGGATTTTAAGTAGTAGCGGTGGCAGCAGTAAAATTGCGGCGACTTATGGTATGGGTTTGGTTGTTGCACGATTTATCAATGGCCACGCAGGGCCGGATGTAGTAAATACTTACCGCAAATATTTTAAACCTTCGGAGCAATTTCCCGAGCCAAAGGCGATGATCGCCATTTCTCTTCTTTGTGCGCCTACGCAGGAAAAAGCTGCCGAAATGCGAAAGCTGATGGACTACCGTTTATTGCAATTTGAAAAAGGAAATTTTGATAAGCCCGGTAACTATGCCTCCATAAAAGATTACCAGTTTGGGCCAGGTGAAATTGAAAGAATAAAGAATAATAGTGGCAGGATAATATCCGGTACGCCGGATGATGTTAAAAAGCAACTATTAAAACTGGCCGATGATTTTAAAATTGATGAAATTATTGTAGCCACCATGACGGGATCTGTCGAAGACAGAAAACGTTCTTTTGAATTATTGGCTGAAATATTCGAGTTGAAAAAACAAGTTAAACGGGAAGCTGTCGGATCAATGTCTTAATCCTCAGATCATGTCTTTCAGCAGTTTTACAACTGCATCTACCTCCGCTTTGGTATTGTGCTTTGCAAAGCTAAACCGCACAGTAATTTGGTTGGGATTATTATTGATGGCACGTACTACATGGCTGCCCTGGTCGGCACCGGAAGTGCAGGCGCTGCCGCCGCTGGCGCAAATATTATTAATGTCGAGGTTAAATAAAAGCATTTCTGATTTTTCTGATTTTGGAAAACTTGCACTTAAAACTGTGTACAGGCTTTTGCCCAATACATCGCCATTAAAGGCTACACCAGGAATGTGTTTTTTCAACTCATCCATCATGTAATATTTAAGTGTGGCAATGTAAGCTGAGTCGCTTTCGTAACCTGCAGTAGCCAATTCCAATGCTTTTGCAAAACCAACAATACCATACACATTTTCGGTTCCGGCACGCATATTACGTTCCTGCCCGCCGCCATGTAAAAATGGTTGTATGCGTACATTTTCATTGATGTACAAAATGCCAATACCTTTAGGGCCATGAAATTTATGGGCTGCCCCGGTTACAAAATGCACTGGCGTATTTCTAAGATCAAAAGGGAAATGACCTACTGTTTGTACCGTATCGCTGTGAAAAATTGCATTGTATAATTTACATAAATTACCCACTGCGTGCATGTCGAGCATGTTGCCAATTTCGTTGTTGGCATGCATCAATGTTACCAGTGTTTTTTCTTCAGTAGCTGCCAGTAATTTCTCAAGATCTTCCAGGTCCACATGTCCGTTGGGCAGCAATTTTACATAACTAATTTTTGCAAGGTCCTGTTTATCGAGGTGCTCTACAGAATGCATTACTGCATGGTGTTCAATCTGAGAAGTAATGATATGCCTGCAACCCAAATCACGGATAGCAGCTATAATTGCAGTGTTGCTACTTTCAGTTCCGCCGCTGGTAAAGAAAATTTCTGCGGGATGAGCATTTAATATTTTCGCAACCGACTTCCTTGCCTGTTCAATGGCCAAACGTGTTTCTCTTCCGTAAGAATAAATAGAAGAAGGGTTTCCAAATTTCTCAGTCAGGTAAGGCATCATTGTTTCCAATACTACCGGATCGAGTGCTGTGGTTGCTGCATTGTCGAAATATATCCTATCCATAATAAGTCAAAAATCAAAAATCAAAAATCAAAAACTGGTAGTTCAATATTTACCTACCTTATATTATCAACTGTACCTATCATATATTCTATTGCAAAATTTACTAGTTCTTTCATTGTTGATGGAAAGCAGTAAAAGATAATATTACCTGGAAAAATAAACCGGTAAAGTGAAGTGATCTTACATTACCTCACTGATATCTTTCATCAACCTGCGTGCAATATTATCGGCAGTTGTTTCAAAATTACTTTCTGCATATATGCGGATGATGGGCTCTGTATTACTGGTACGCAAATGAACCCAGTCGGTATCAAATTCTATTTTTAAACCATCTTCTACATTGATGGGATGATTTTTATATTTCGTCTTTATTTTATCAAACACATCTTTTACATCAATGCCGTTTTCGAGCTTGATTTTATTTTTGCTGATAAAATAATCAGGAAATGAATTGCGTAATTGCTTGGTTGTTTTTTTAGATTTTGCAAGATGCGTTAAGAACAATGCAATACCGATCAACGCATCTCTGCCGTAATGCAAATCAGGAATAATAATGCCTCCGTTTCCTTCACCACCAATGACCGCATTTACTGCTTTCATTTTATTTACCACGTTTACCTCTCCTACTGCACTTGGGAAATATTCGCCACCGTGTTTAATTGTAACATCTTTTAATGCCCTTGTAGAAGACATGTTGGAAACCGTATTTCCTTTGCGGTTGCTCAATACATAATCTGCTACTGCTACCAGTGTATATTCTTCGCCAAACATACTGCCATCTTCGCATACAAAACATAACCTGTCCACATCCGGATCTACAGCAATACCCAATGTGGCATTCTGCTTTACCACTTCCCTGCTTAGTCCGGTTAAATGCTCGGGTAATGGCTCGGGGTTGTGGGCAAACTTTCCATTTACCTCTTCGTTGATAATGGTATAATCTTTTACACCCAATGCATTCAGCAATGCAGGAACCGCAATGGCACCTGTACTGTTTACGGCATCTATAACAATTTTAAATTTTGCTTTTTTGATGGCGGCAACATCTACCAATTCATAATTAACTACTGCATCAATGTGTTTTGCAAGGGCAGTATCATCCGTAGTTGTGGTACCCAATTTGTCCACCAAAGCAAATACAAAACTTTCTGCTTCGGCTATCTCTAACACCTTTTCACCTTCGGCACTATTTATAAACTCTCCTTTGCCGTTGAGTAATTTTAATGCGTTCCATTCTTTGGGATTATGACTTGCTGTTAAGATAATACCACCTGCAGCTTTTTCAAAAACAACCGCCATTTCTACGGTGGGAGTGGTACTATAATCGAGGTCAATTACATTAAAGCCGAGTGCGTTCAGCGTACTGATCACCAGGTTTTTTACCATAGCACCACTGATGCGGCCGTCTCTGCCAACTACGATTGTATTGCTTGTATTGGTACTGTCCTGCATTAAAAGTGTGCCATAAGCTGCAGTAAATTTTACAATATCCAGTGGAGTTAAGTTGTCGCTGGTTTTGCCTCCAATAGTTCCTCTAATTCCGGATATACTTTTAATCAGTGCCATTCGCTACGGTTAATTTTGAGCCACAAAGATAATAAAAGGATGATAGCATTCAGGTGAATTTAATGCTTAGGCCTGTTTAATGAAAACGTTTGCACCCCGTTTTGGAAGTTGAGATGCAAGGTGAGTATGCCTTTTAGGGATTATTTTATTTTACTAAAATAAAAAGGGCAGAAAAATGTCCGTAAATAACAGTTGATATTATTTACGGACAATTACCGTATAAAGTGCCGTGGATTTGAGTGCTGAAAAATGGTATGTGGTACAAGTCCCGCTTTGAGAGCCGGGATGAAGTGCAACTGCCCTTCGTTCCTCAGGGCGTTGCAGCTAACAAGTGCGACGCAACGATGCTAAATAGATGCACTAAAGCTGGGTAAAAAAACCTTTATTTCATTTCGAAAGATTCTAAAAATTTTGTTGTAAAGTTGCCACTTCTGAAATCTTCATTTTTCATCAGTTGCAGGTGAAAAGGAATGGTTGTTTTAATGCCTTCAATTACGTACTCGCTGAGTGCACGATACATGGTATCGATGGCCTCCTCCCTTGTTTGTGCAACAGTAATCAGTTTGCCAATCATACTGTCGTAATAAGGAGGAATTACGTAACCTGCATACACATGGCTATCGATGCGTACTCCGTGGCCGCCTGGTGTGTGCAATACCGTTATTTTACCGGGGCTGGGCCTAAAGTCGTGATAAGGGTCTTCTGCATTGATGCGGCACTCGATGGCGTGCATCTGCGGGTAATAATTTTTACCGCTTACTTTATGGCCGGCGGCTATTTTTATTTGTTCTTTTATCAGGTCAAAATTTACCACTTCTTCCGTAACACAATGCTCCACCTGGATACGTGTATTCATTTCCATGAAATAAAAATTGCGGTGCTTATCAACCAGGAACTCGATGGTACCAACCCCTTCATAACTAATGGCGCTGGCTGCTTTGATAGCCGCATCACCCATTAGTTCCCTTAATTCGGGAGTCATAAAAGGCGAGGGAGATTCTTCCACCAACTTTTGGTGCCTGCGCTGAATGCTACAATCTCTTTCGCTCAAATGACAAACGCTGCCAAACTGGTCGCCTGCAACCTGTATTTCAATATGACGAGGTTCTTCTACAAATTTCTCCATGTAAATACCGTCGTTCTTAAAGGAGGCTGCGGCTTCGGTCTTTGCATTTTCGAATGCTTTCTCCATTTCGTTTTCTGCCCAAACTACCCGCATGCCTTTACCACCACCACCGGCAGTTGCTTTTAAAATAACCGGGTAACCTACTTCATTTTTTGCCAGTTCTTTTGCCTGCTCTACACTTTCCAATAAACCGCCACTGCCCGGTACTACCGGAACACCTGCTTTGATCATGGTTTCTTTGGCGGTAATTTTATCGCCCATTGCGTTAATCATTTCAGGCGTTGGCCCAATGAACTTAATGCCATGATCTGTACAAATTTGAGCAAAGCGGGAATTTTCTGCCAGGAAACCATACCCGGGGTGAATGGCATCTGCATTGGTAATTTCTGCAGCGGCCATAATATGTGGAATATTAAGGTAAGAATCTGCACTGCTTGGCTTACCGATGCATACGGCTTCGTCAGCAAATTTTACATGCAAACTATCTTTATCTGCAGTTGAATACACTGCCACAGTTTTTATACCCATTTCTTTGCAGGTACGTATAACACGCAGTGCAATCTCTCCACGGTTGGCAATCAATATTTTTTTGAACATAGCTATCTTATTTGAAAATTTGATGATGACTCAATAAGGAATTGATAACTGAATCAAATCAAAAAAACTGGTATTTACATGTTGGATATACTTTCTTTAGTCCAAGGCTTTACTCATTTCCTACAAATTATCCCGGGGCAGTTGTGCAAAGGGATTGCTTGTTATTAATGATTGCTGGCACTTAAATATTTTCTATTTAGCTTGGATCTACAAGGAATAGTGGTTGGTCAAATTCTACCGGACTGGCATCTTCCACCAACACTTTTACAATTTTACCCTGGATCTCACTTTCAATTTCGTTGAATAACTTCATTGCTTCGATGATACATACCACTTTGCCAGAAACTACTTCGTCTCCAACATTTACAAAAATGGGTTTACCCGGACCTGACTGGCGATAAAATGTTCCAATCATTGGGCTTTTTATGGTGATGTAATTATCTGCTTTGTTAACTTCGGGAATTGCAGCGGCTGCGGGTGCAGCGGGAGGAGGAGGTGCGCTTTGTTGTGTTGGTACCGGTTGATACATTTGCTGGGGTGCATTTGCCATTATATGTTGAACCGGATCTTTTTTCTGTTTGACTGTTATTTTAACACCTTCTTCTTCAATTGTTATTTCGCCGATATTGGTTTTATTAATAAGCTTTACAAGCTCCTGGATTTGTTTGATGTCCATATAGAGATATTAATGGTTTTTAATTAAAGAAACGGGCGACTAAGGTAGGTAATGATTTATTAATATTGCAAATTTTAAAAAAGAAAGAAATCTATAAAAACTGGCAAAAATTGCTTAAATATGGCGCAATAATAATAAAAAATAGCCTAAAATTGATAAAAATGCCCGAAAATGAAACAGGGCAAATAGTGTGATTTGCCCTGGTAATATTGTTTAGATCAGATAATAAAATAATTTTTATAACCAATGGAAAACTCACCGGTGAATTAGGCAAATAGCAGGAATTATGCTTCCTTAACTCTTTCAACATACTCACCGGATTTGGTGTTTACCCTTATCAGTTCGCCTTCGTTTACAAATAGCGGAACGTTAACCGTAGCGCCGGTTTCAACGGTTGCAGGTTTTAATGTTTTAGTAGCGGTATCGCCTCTCATACCGGGTTCGCTGTAAGTTACCAGTAATACAATTTTATCAGGTAGTTCCACGCCCATTGGCATGTCGGTTTCACCATTAATTAATACTGAAACTTCCTGTCCGTCTTTTAAAAATTTAGGTGCATCAACCATTGATTCAGGCACTGTGATCTGCTCAAAAGTTTCTACATCCATAAAGCTGTAGCCAGTATCATCTTTATACAAATATTGATAAGCTTTCTTTTCAACCCTTACCGGAAAAATGGTTTCGCCACTGTTCCAGGTAATTTCGATGGTACGGTTATTATCAACGCCTTTTAATTTTGCCCACACTTTTGCTGCTGCACGGGCCGTTTTATTTTGACCGAATTCTATAACGGTATATAAACTACCATCCACTTTGATGATAAGCCCTGAGCGCATGTCTGCTGTAGTTGCCATAATCGTATTATTGTTTTGTTATAAATTACTGGGGTGCAAAAGTAGGAAAGAATTGATAAAAAGCCCAAGCTGTTATTTTTAGCAGTAAAACTGTATTGGTTAAAAGAAATTATTACGGCCATTCATTCTATTTCAACAACATTAACCAGCTATAAATTTTATGATTACCCGGCAAGTAAATTTTCCTTTTTTAATTAACAATGAATGGTTTAACAAACTCATTTCAAAGTAAAAAATTAGCTTTGAAAAAAATTACACTTTGAAAAAATATACATTGATCTGCCTGATGGCAGTTGCTTCATTCACCGGTTTTACCCAACAAAATTCTGACAATGATTATGTGAAAGGATTTTTATCGATACCGGAATTCAAAATAAACACAGTGCCCGACAGCAGCTTTTATACAAGTGCTGAACTTAAAAAAGGCGAACCGTTTATGATGATGTTTTTTAGCCCGGATTGCGAACATTGCCAACGGCAGGTAAAAGATTTAATGGCCTATAAAAAAGAGCTGGCAGGCGTTCAGATAGTAATGATTTCGCCGCTTTCTTTTAAGGACAACAAGAATTTTTATGAAGAATATGACTTAAACAGCATGCCAAATGTAAAGATGGGTACAGATGTAACCTTTAAATTAAGGCTGCTTTACAAGATAACAAGCTTTCCTTCGATGTATGTATATGATAAGAATGGCACACTAGCTAAAGCCTTTGTTGGAAATATTGCGGTTCCCGCTATTTTGGATGCAGTGAAATAAAATTCATATTGCATAAGTGTAAACGGGCTAATCGACTACCTTTGCTGCGCAAATTAATTCCTTAAATAATTTAAATATTTTTTTATCATGAAAGTTACCGTTGTAGGTGCCGGAGCCGTAGGAGCTACCTGTGCTGATAATATTGCCCGTAAAGAGCTATGCAGTGAACTTGTATTACTAGATATTAAAGAAGGCGTTGCTGAGGGAAAAGCCATTGACATGATGCAAACTGCAACCCTGATGGGATTTGACACAAAGATTATTGGTAGTACCAATGATTATTCAAAAACTGCCAATACCGATGTTGCAGTGATTACATCGGGACTTCCGCGTAAACCGGGGATGACAAGAGAAGAGTTGATTGGAATTAATGCCGGTATTGTAAAAGGTGTAACTGAAAATATTTTGAAGTATTCACCGGATGCCATCATTATTATTATTAGTAACCCGATGGATACGATGACTTACCTGGCTTTACAATCTACAGGTTTGCCTAAAAACAGGATTATAGGAATGGGTGGAATACTTGACAGCAGCCGTTTTAAATATTACTTATCTACTGCTATTGGTTGTTCACCAAACGACTTACAGGGTTTTGTAATTGGTGGGCACGGCGATACTACAATGATACCATTAACAAGGCTTGCAACTTACCAGGGAAGCCCGGTTAGCGAGTACCTTGATGAAGTTACTTTAAAGAAAGTTGCTGCTGATACAATGGTTGGTGGTGCTACCTTAACAGGATTATTAGGTACCTCTGCATGGTATGCACCTGGCGCAGCCGGAGCAGCTTTGGTAGAAAGTATTGTAAGAGATGAGAAAAAATTATTTACTTGCTGTGCAAGTGTTGATGGCGAATATGGCCAGAAAGATATTTGTATTGGGGTTCCGGTAATTATAGGCAGAAACGGTATTGAAAAAATCATTGAATATAAACTGACGGAAGAAGAGCAGACAACTTTTAATAAAAGTGCGGATGCAGTGCGTAACATGAACAATATATTGAGCACATTGAGTATCTAAAAAAACATAACATAAAAAAGAACGCCACTGAAAATGGGCGTTCTTTTTTTATGCCTATTATCCATTAACTAACACCTTCGGTGGTCATTTCTTTATTGATTTTCATCACCAATCCCTGTAAAACTTTGCCGGGGCCTGCTTCAATAAAATGCGTAGCGCCATCTGCGATCATTGCCTGTACACTTTGTGTCCAACGCACTGCACCCGTTAGTTGCGCAATAAGATTTGCCTTGATCTGTTCAGGTTCTGTAACAGCTACTGCAACTACATTCTGATAAATGGGGCAGGAAGCAGTATTAAAAGTTGCAGCTTCAATTGCAGCAGTTAATTCTTCTTTTGCAGGCAACATCAACGGTGAATGAAATGCTCCTCCAACCGGTAATATCAACGCTCTTTTGGCGCCTGCTGCTTTTAATGTTTCGCAGGCTATTTCGATACCTTTTAACGAACCACTTATTACTAACTGGCCGGGGCAATTGAAGTTTGCCGGCACCACTATTTCACCTGTCTCTCCTGCCACTTCCGCACAAATCCTTTCAACCTTTTCATCATCCAACGCAAGTATTGCTGCCATTGTTGAAGGAAGTACTTCACAAGCTTTCTGCATGGCTTTTGCTCTTATAGAAACCAGTTTTAGTGCATCTTCAAAACTCAATACATTGTTGGCAACAAGCGCAGAAAATTCGCCCAACGAATGACCTGCAACCATATCAGGCACTGCATCAGCAATTGTTTTAAATGCCACTACCGAATGTATAAATACAGCAGGTTGAGTTACATCTGTTTGCTTCAGGTCTTCGACTGTTCCGCCAAACATCAGGTCAGAAATTCTAAAGCCCAACAGGTCGTTGGCTCTTTCAAAAAGTTCTTTTGCAACTTCATTGGTTTCATATAGACTTTTTCCCATTCCACTAAATTGTGAACCCTGACCGGGAAAAATAAAAGCTTTTGCCATGCGTTAATTATTTTTTACGAAAGTAAATTTTATATCTGAAAATGCCAGCTAATAACGAATTGTAAAAAGGTGTATTAGGTAGGGGCAAAAAAAAATGAACCGTTTTTCGATTCATTTAATTTATAGCAAACAAATTGCATTAGTGCAATTTTGAACTGATTAGTTTTACAAATTCACTACGGGTTTCATTCTTTTCAAATTCGCCCCAAAATGCTGAAGTAGTAGTGACTGAGTTTTGTTTTTGTACCCCTCTCATCATCATACACAAATGCGAAGCCTCAATAACAACAGCCACTCCCAGCGGATTGAGGGTTTCTTTAATAGAATCAAGGATCTGGCCAGTAAGCCTTTCCTGCACCTGCAACCTGCGGCTGTAAACATCTACCACCCTTGCAATTTTGCTAAGTCCTGTTATCCAGCCATTGGGAATATACGCAACGTGTGCCTTACCGTAAAAGGGAAGCATGTGATGTTCGCACATACTGTATAATTCAATATCTTTTACAATAATCATTTCACTCACATCTTCGTGAAATTTTGCAGAATTTAAAATAGCATTGGCATCTTGCTGATACCCCTGCGTTAAAAACTGCATAGCCTTAGCTAAACGTTCCGGTGTTTTAATGAGCCCTTCTCTTTCGGCATCTTCACCCAACAACCCTAAAGTGTCCTTATAATTATGCATTAACCCTTGTGTTACTGCCTCATCATACTGTTCAATCTTTTTGTAAGCCATCGTATTCTTTCTTTTTCAGTTTTAGTTTACAGGATACTCCACAAAGTTTCTTTCCGTTTCGTATAAACGGATTTGCAGATCCAATTTTGTATCTATTCTTTCCCTTAATAAATTATATATCACCACCGCAATATTTTCAGCGCTTGGATTCAGGTTTTTAAACTCAACGGTGTCGAGGTTTAAGTTGCGATGATCGAAACGCTCAATGATCACTTCCTTTACCAGGTCGCTCAACAATTTCATATCATAAACATAACCCGTAGCTTCATCAGGCACACCTGCCAACTTTACAATCAATTCGTAATTGTGGCCGTGATAATGTGGATTGTTGCATTTACCAAACACCTTAGCATTGGTAGCCTCATCCCATGCCGGATTATTTAAACGGTGTGCTGCATTGAAGTGCTCTTTTCTAAAAACAGCTACTTTATTTAACATATCTGGTAGTATTACAATTATAATTAACAACAGTTAACACAGTAGCATTCACATTTAAACTTTACGAAAGATAGTTCAGAACGTTTTTGCTGAAGGGTATAACAGAAGTCTGCTGTTCATTTACCTCAACTCTTGGATAGAATAACGCTTAAAGTTACTATTTGTTTACACAAACTTTATAATAATTGAAAACGCAAAATTTAGTCTCCAAAATACTCAACATATATTTTTGGAGTCTCGTATAATTTAAGACAATGCAAAACTACACCTTCGGGCAGATGCGGTACAAGCTGTTGCCAGATGCCAATAACAAGATTTTCGCTGGAACAAATTTTTCCAGCCATAAATGCCACATCTTCATTCAGATTTTTGTGATCAAGTTTTTCAATCACGTGTTCATTTACAATAACACTTAGCTTTTTTACATCAAATACAAAACCGGTTTCCGGATCAGGTTCACCCTTTAAGGTAACAAACAATTCAAAGTTGTGCCCATGCCAGTTTTCATTGGCACATTTGCCAAATACTTCCTCGTTTTTCTCCTTACTCCAGTTTGGATTAAAGAGTTTGTGCGCCGCATTAAAATGTTCTATCCTGGTGATGTAAACCATACCTTAACCTCAAAATTTTCGCAAAGGTAATGGCTTAATACTGAAATATGAAGCGTAAGAACGAAATTTGTACAATGTCAATTCTTATAGTAGCCGCCACCAATATGGAAATTGCGCCCTTTATCGCTGATAACAAAGGGATTGATATACTGGTAACCGGTGTTGGAATGCCGGCAGCACTTTACCATATTCAAAAAAAACTTGCACTAAAGAAATACGATTTTGCTATCCAGGCCGGAATTGCCGGTGCGTTTAACATTGATATTGAATTAGGTGAAGTGGTAGTAACCGGGCAGGATACATTTGGGGATATTGGCATGGAAGAGAAAGGATCATTCACCCCTATTTTCCAATCTGGCTTTATGGATAAAAATGAGTTTCCTTTTACAGATGGATGGCTGGTAAATAACAACCCTTTGCTACAACTTTGTTCTCTGCAAATTGTTAGTGCCATTACTGTAAATAAGGTGAGTGATAGTACACTGCAAAAACAACAGTCGGCGTTTAATTTTAACGCAGCAACAGAGAGTATGGAAGGTGCAGCTTTTCACTACGTATGCCTGCAGGAAGCTGTTCCATTTATCCAATTGCGAAGCATTTCGAATTATGTGGGTGAGCGGGATAAATCAAAATGGAAAATGAAAGCATCCATACAAAACATGAATGAAGCCCTGGAGAATTTAATACAAACAATTTTGGCCAATCAATAAGAAGTCATAAAATAATCAATCAAATAATTGAACTTTAGCAATAACGGATAATATGAAATTTAGTCTTGGATTTTCGCCTTGCCCAAATGATACTTTTATTTTTGATGCATTGGTAAATAAAAAAATTGATACCGGAGATATAGAATTTGAAGTGGTACTGGAAGATGTGCAAACCCTTAATCTATGGGCCATTGAGGAGAAACTTGCCATTACAAAACTTAGTTATGGAGTACTTCCACTGGTGTTGGATAAGTACACAGTACTAAACAGCGGCAGTGCACTTGGTGAAGGGGTGGGGCCATTACTGATCAGCCATGCAATTTTTGAGGGAGCTGTGGAAGATGCATTGATAGCAATACCCGGCAAAAATACAACAGCACATCTTTTATTTTCCCTGGCCTACCCGAATGCCACAAAAAAAGTTTTTTTAAAATATGATGAAATAGAAAATTTTGTACTGGAAAATAAGGGCCTGGGCGTTATCATACATGAGAACCGTTTTACTTATGCTGAAAAAGGGTTGAATAAAATTGTTGATTTAGGCGAGTATTGGGAGCAAAAAATGAAAGTGCCCATTCCATTGGGTGGCATTGTAATTCGTAAGGATATTGACCTGGCGGTTCAAAAAAAGATAGATGCACTTATAAAGAAAAGCATTGATTATGCTTTTTCAAAATACCCCGAATTGAATGATTTCATCCGCATGCATGCACAGGAAATGAGTGAAGCCGTTATGAGGAAGCACATTGATTTATATGTAAATAATTTTTCGATAAACTTGGGAGATAAGGGTAAACACGCTATTGAAGCATTGTTAAAAGTGCATCAAAAAAATACAGGGAATGATGGCCAGCTACCTGGTAACATTTTCCTGGAATTATAAGTTTTTGAAACGAGCATGAGTTTCCAAACTTTTATAAAAATACCGGTTTAATCTGCTTATTTTTTCAACGCTTTTCCGTAAACTTCCAGGCAACGCTTTCTTGCTTCTTCATGTATTACAATTGGTGGCGGGTAATTAAATTCCTGGAATTCCGGAACCCATTTTTTTATGTAAGTTAAATCAGGATCAAATCTTTTGGTTTGCAGGTAAGGGTTAAAAATTCTAAAATAAGGGGCTGCATCGCAACCGCTACCGGCTGCCCATTGCCATCCGCCGTTGTTGGCGGCAAGATCAAAGTCTAATAACTTTTCAGCAAAATAAGCTTCCCCCAATCGCCAGTCCAACAACAAGTGTTTAGAAAGGAATGATGCCACCACCATGCGTACCCGATTGTGCATAAAACCAGTTTCATTTAATTCACGCATGCCGGCATCTACAATTGGATAACCGGTTTGTCCAGTGCACCATTTTTCAAATTCACCATTGTCCCTTCTCCATTCAATACCATCATATTCATGCTTGAAAGCTTTTCCCATCCCTATTTTGGGGAAATGAAATAATATCATGTGGTAAAATTCACGCCATATCAGTTCATTTAAAAAAGTGTTGGAAAGATCTTTTGTTTTGAGTGCCAATTGCCGGATGCTAATGGTACCGAAACGTAAATGGACACCCATTTTTGAAGTGCCTTTTATTCCCGGGAAATCTCTTCTTTCCTGGTAATGCGAAACAATTTCTTCATCTAATAATTTTGATGGAAAAGGTTTGTCAACTTCTTTAAACCCAATTTTTTTTAAGGTTGGAATTGGATGCTCCGGCTGTTTAAAAAAGTTCTTAAAATATTTTTTTGTAGGATAAGGCTTCAAGTGAAAATCTGTCAGCACCGATTTCCACTTTCGGCTATAGGGCGTAAACACGGTATATGGTTTGCCATCATCTTTTAGCACTTCATTTTTTTCTAAAATTACCTGGTCTTTGAAAGTTAATAAGGTTGCATTTTGCGATTTTAGCAACTCATTTACCTGCTCATCTCTTTCCTGCGCATAGGGCTCGTAATCATGATTTGTAAATACCGAATGAACCTTGTACTTTTTAAGGAGTTTTTTAAAAATATCTAAGGGAGATCCATAATACACTTCGAGTGAAGATTCCATGGTCAATAGTTTTTTTTGCATTTCCTGCAAGGCAGCGTGAATAAACTCTACCCGCCTGTCACTTTTATTCTCGAGTTTGTCGAGAATATTTTCATCAAAAATAAATAGGGGAACAACCGGCAACTCCGATTTGAGGGCATGATACAAACCTGCGTTGTCTGTGAGGCGAAGATCGCGGCGAAACCAAAAAATATTTACATGATCCATATTAGAAACAAACCTGCGTTTGATGTAAGGTTTTAATTGCAGGTACACATCTAACAAATAGTTTAATAAATGGTTGGCATAAACAAACTGTAAATTTTTTGAATAATGCCATTCTCATAACGCTTACCTCCCATTTGCTGCACCCATCGAATGTTATACATGCTATTGGTAAAAAATACTTCATCGGCTGCAAGCAGATCTGAAATCTGCAAAGCTGTTTCTTCAGTTGGTACGTTTTGCTTCTTTAATTCTTTTAACAGCATAGCCCGAATAATACCGCCAACGCAGCCTTCGCTTAATGCCGGGGTAAAAACGGTTCCGTTTTTAACCATAAAAACATTGGCAATGGTAGTATCGCATATACGTCCATTGGCATTTAAAAGAATGGCATCGTTCCATTTTTCCTTTTTGGCATGTAGTGCAGCCAAGACATAAGGGAGGTAATTATTGTGTTTAATATTACTTAATATATCGCAGCTTTTTTTTGCCTGGTCATAAATTCCAATTACCAGGCCATTGCTGTTCCAGGTTCCAAGTTCTTCTTTCACGGCCCATGTTTGTATGATATAATTGGGCCGATGATTTTGTGGATCATACAGTCCGCCATCACCCCTGATGATGTTTAGTCTTATCCTTGCCTCCTTTTCATGCCCGTTTCTTTTGCAAAGCAGTAGTACTTCCTCTATCAACATTTGTTTGGTAAAATGTTTGGGAAGTTCAAATTGCAATACAGTCATCCCATCCCATAACCGATCAAAATGTGCGGCCTCAAAAATGATTTTCCCCTTACTTAACCTCATGGTTTCAAACAGCCCGTCTCCGTATCTCAACCCACGATTGTCGGGGTTTACCAATGCGGTTCCTTCCACTGATATTTTTCCATTATAGTTGATGTATGACATAGTGTAAAGGTAGTTGCTAAAAAACAGCCTGTATAAAAAATCCCACCAGTTGGCGGGATCGTATAAATAATTTATAATTGAATGTTGTTTAAATACCGTCGTCTAAGATGTTATTTTTTACAGCATACATGATAAGGCCTGCAGTGCTTTTGGCACCTGTTTTTACTTTTAGTTTATCCCTGATGGCTTCCACAGTGCGTGGGCTAAGTTCCACGAAATCGGCAATTTCTTTGGTACTTTTTTCTTCGCACATCAATTTTAATATCAGCATTTCCTTGTCATTCAACTGAGCTTCCTGCTGGGCAAATTTTTGCGGCATCGCATTGTTGCGCTGTTTTAGATTTGTTAGCAGCGCTTTATTTGTTAGTGAATTAAAATAATATTCCTGCTCAAAACATGTTTTGATTGCTTCATATATTATTTCACTATCACTTGTTTTGCTGAGATAACTGTTGGCGCCCAGTTCCATCAATTTTGTGATCATACTGTGATCGTCCATCATGGTAAGCATGATGACTTTTATGTGGGGCCAGTTCTTTTTAATTTCAGGTAGTGCACCTATGCCGTCCATAACGGGCATCTGTATGTCAAGTAAAATTACGTCGGGTTGTATCATCTTAAGCATGTTCAACAGATGCATACCATTGTCAGCTTCAGCTATTATTTTAATATCTTTTTTAGTGCTTAGTGCTGTTTTTACTCCTGCTCTATACAAAACATGGTCATCGGCTATCAACACTTTGATAGGTTCTACACTTGTCGGATTTACTGGCATATTTGGTTATTTCGGTTTTTTCAGAGGAAAATCACTATAATATTTACGCGATACATAGTGCAAGTTCGTTCATTTTGATTAATTAGTTATAGGACATTTACCCTTTGTTTTGGATAGGAAATATACTAAGTACTAAAGCAGTTTAACGAGCAATAACACATTTTTATTTCCTTCCGGTAAATGTAAATAAAAATAATAATTGCTTTCAACTATTTATATAATCAAAAATTTTACATAGAGCTACGGCGACTTGAATATACGTAACAGGCTGGAAGTTAGTTTTTTAAAAAATCGAAAAACAGTTATTCCGCTTGTGAAATTTTTATATCCACAGGGATGCATTCCCCTGAAAATGAATTTAAAAAGGATTATTTTGCAGCCCTGATCATTTCGCCAAAAAGTACTTTTTATAGTTTGTTTACGGAAAGATGATAGTAGTAATTTACTATATGCAACAATTCGGAATACATTAAAGGTGCTTGTGGTAGAAATCTGCAAGGTTTATAACTGCTAATTGATAATTAAAACAACAACTAAGTTTTGGAAAATACTACTCAAAGTGCCGATTCTAAGAATGGTCAAATAAAAGCCGGTATTCTTGGCGGAGGTCAATTAGGCAGAATGTTATTGCAGGCAGCGGTAAATTATCCTGTTGAAACTTTTGTTATGGAAAATGATCCGGAGTGCCCTGCTGCACATCTTTGCCATCATTTTACAAAAGGGGATATTACAAATTTTGACGAGGTATATACTTTCGGAAAAGGGTTGGATGCTATTACAATTGAAATTGAAAGTGTAAATGAAGAGGCCCTTTTTAAACTTGAAAGTGAAGGGGTAAAAGTTTATCCGTCTCCGGCAGCTTTAAAAATTATTAAGGATAAGATTTTACAAAAGCAATTTTACAAGACCAATGAAATACCTACGAGCAACTTTGTTATTACTAAGAATATAAGCGATTTAAAAAATCATGTAGATTTTTTGCCAGCCGTTCATAAGGTTGGTACGGGCGGTTATGATGGCCGTGGCGTGCAGGTATTAAAATCGGTTGATGATCTTGAAAAAGGATTTGACAAACCATCGGTGCTGGAAAAGATGATTGCCATTAAAAAAGAAATTGCTGTTATTGTAGCGGTTGCTGATAATTTTGAAACTACGCTGTATCCGCCGGTTGATATGGTATTTGATCCACGACTTAATTTGTTGGAATACCAGGTAAGTCCTGCAGATCTCAATGAAAAAATAATATGGAAAGTTGAAGCGATTGCTTTGAAAGTAGTAAAGGAACTTAAAAGTGCCGGCATTTTTGCTGTTGAATTATTTATTGACCAGGCGGACCAGGTTTGGGTAAATGAAACTGCCCCAAGAGTACACAACAGTGGCCATCACACCATTGAAGCTAACTTTTCTTCGCAATTTGATATGCTTTGGCGGATCATACTTGGATATCCCCTGGGAAGCACAGAACACATATTACCTGCAGCGATTGTAAATTTAATTGGCGTTGAAGGCCGGCAGGGAAATGCCTATTATGAAGGCCTTAAAGAGATCCTTCAGTTAGAAAATATATTTGTACATATTTACGGAAAAAAAGAAACCAAGCCAGGCCGAAAAATGGGACATATCACCATTTTAAGTAAAGAAAAACAGGAACTGATTCACCAGGCCAATCGAATAAAACAAACGGTAAGAGTAACGACGAAAGAATAACGTTGTACCTGATAGAATAATGAATAACCTTTTTTGTTGGCTTGGAATTTTGCAGAAAACATCACAAACTTAACTGGTTTGATAATCGTTTCAATTCAATTTCTGCAGCCTTAGCGGCAAAACTTAAATTAACCAGGCGATAACCAGATGCCTCAAAACTCTGCTGTGCATTTTTTACTTCAACAATAGTTGCCTGCCTGAATTGAAATCTTTTCAGGGCCAGTTCAAGTAATTGATTAGATAGTTCGTAATTCTCTTTTTCAGTTTCCAATTGTTTTAATGTAGTTGCATAAGCCTGGTAAGACTTTACTACCTGCGCCTCATAATCCCGTTTTATTGCCTGCATATTTAACTCGGCATTGCGTACATTTATTTCTGCAACTTTTTGCTGCCTGCGAAAAATGGAACCATTGTAAATTGGGATTCCGACAGTAATTCCACCTTGCAAGCCATAACTCTGATTCAATAATAACTGGCCGGCCGCTGCCTTGTTGCGATTAAAGTTATATGCAGTGCTTGCTCTTACTGAAGGATACCTTTGAGCGGAGGTTTCTTTTACAATCAATTCATTGATACGAACCTGGTCCTGTGCGGCTATGATGTCCGCATTTTGACTCAAACTATTTAGTACAGCATCTAACTCAACAACCTTATCTACAAGAATTGTATCCTGTATGGTAATTACTGAATCGGGTTTTAATGTAAGTAACCGAAGTAACTCAGTTTTAGCCTGGCCAATGATTAACTGCTGCGACTCCAGCGCTTGATTCAATGCATTCAGATCAATCTGCGCCTGGAAAAGATCTGCATTATTTGCCAGGCCAACAGACTGCCGGGCTTTTACAATTGTCAATTGCTGATTAGATGCGTCAATCGATTTTTCAATTGTTTTCAGATAACTCTGTTGCCTTACTATTTCGTAATAGCCGGTCATTACCGATCCAATAATATTTTGAACCTGGCCATTTAATAGCACTTCACTTTGATTCTGTAATTGCGCCAACCTCGTTTTAGTTGTCACCACTCTATTTCCATTGTACAATAAAATGCCTGCAGAAACACTTGAGTTTAGATTATTAACTGCCGCTGCGTTCCTGTTAATGGTAACCCCGGTATTTAGTTTTTGGTTGATGGTAGAAATCTGTTCTGTATTGGTTAAAGATGCAGCAACTAAAGGCAAACCGCCCGCTATACCATAATTGTTTAAAATGGTGTTGGCGGCTACATCATTTTTGGCCAGTTGAATATCCAAACTATTCTTAAGTGCAATATTAACCGCATCTTTCAAAGACAGTACCTCCTGTGCACTGCTTTGTAAATACGCTGCCATTAATAAAAAACATGCAACCAGTTTTGCCATCCTTCCCAATTTAATTATATGTGTTTGATGCTGATTTACCGTCATTAACTGTATGACCCAAAAATTTATGTTTACCTGATAAATATGTATAAATTGCCGGTATAATAAATAAGGTCAGTATCAACGAAAAAATAATTCCTCCTACTACTACAATACCCAGTGGTACACGACTTGAAGCTGAAGCACCAAGCCCCAATGCAATGGGCAAAGCACCCAAAGATGTAGCGAGACTTGTCATTAAGATGGGCCTCAGCCTTTGTTGAGCAGCTTCCAGTACGGCACCCATTTTATCCATTCCCTGTTCCCGCTTTTTATTGGCAAATTCTACAATCAATATACCATTTTTTGTTACCAGTCCTATAAGCATGATCATACCAATCTCTGAAAAAATATTGAGTGTTTGGTTGAAAATAAACAAACTGAGCAAGGCACCAGCCATCGCCAACGGTACCGTCATGATTATAATAAAAGGATCTATAAAGCTTTCGAACTGGGCTGCAAGTACCAGGTATATCAACACCAGGGCAAGTGCAAAAGCAAATACAATATTTGATGAGCTTTCTGCAAAATCCCTCGCTGGACCAGTAAGTGATGTCTGGTAGGATTCATCCAACAATCTTTTGCCAATGGCATCCATTGCTTTAACGCCATCTCCTACTGTTTGCCCATCTGCCAGGGATGCAGAAATGGTTGCAGCTTTATATCGGTTATAATGAAATAACGTAGATGGGCTGGTACTTTCATTGAGTTTCACCACGGCACTTATTGGTATATTCTGACCTTTGTTATTACGAACATACAATTTTGAAATATCGCCCGGTTTGGAACGATTGTTATTTTCAACCTGCGCAATTACAGAATACTGATATCCGTTCATTATAAAATATGCAAGTCTGCCACCACTAAAAGCGGACTGAAGTGCAGCTACCACATCCTGCGATGACAATCCAAGATCTTTAATCTTAATGCGGTCAAGCGATAACTCCAGTTCAGGCCTGTTAAACTTTAGATTTACATCAACATTATCAAAAGTTTTATCCTTCCTGGCTTCTTCCAGAAACTTTGGAATCATATCCCTCAGCTTATTAAGATCCTGGTTTTGTAAAACGTATTGTACGGGCAAACTTCCCCGAGAACCAGAACCAACTGAAATGGTTTGTTCCTGTATTGCAAATATCCGGGCATCATTAAATCGAGCCAGTTTTTTCTGCAGGTCACTGGCAATTTGTGCCTGGCTTCGGGTACGTAACTCGGGAGCTACAAGGGCTAACCGTGGCTGGGTTGTATTTACTGCTCCTGCGGGAGTTCTTGCAAAAACAAAATCTCTTTCCGGAACGGAGTCGTACAAATAATTAGCAACTTCATCCTGGATTTTTACCATACTGCTGTAGCTGGCACCTTCGGGACCAGTCACCGAAAAGCGGACGCTATTTCTATCTTCGAGCGGGGCAATTTCAGTTTGTAATGTATTAATGATTAAAAATATAATTACTCCGCAGGCAAGCACTGCTACCCAGGAAATCCAGCGCACTTTCAGGAAAGTTTTTAGCCAACGCAAATACCCATTTTCCATACCGGTAAAAAAGGGTTCTGTTTTTAGATAGAACTTTCCATGACCGGCCTTTTTTCTACTAAGCACAACATTTAAAACGGGTGTGATGGTTAGTGAAACCAATGCAGATATCAATACGGCTGCAGCCAATGTAACCCCAAACTCACGGAATAACCTTCCGATAAAACCTTCTAAAAATATTACCGGTAAAAAAACAATCGCCAGCGTAATGGAGGTAGAAATTACCGCAAAAAATATTTCCTTACTTCCTTCCAAGGCTGCCTGTTTTATAGGCATGCCCTTCTCAAATTTGCTGAAAATATTTTCTGTAACCACAATACCATCATCTACCACAAGACCGGTTGCTAATACAATACCCAGCAAGGTTAATATATTGATCGTAAACCCTGAAATGTACATGATGAAAAAGGTTGCCACCAATGAAATAGGAATGTCGATCAATGGGCGGATCGCAATCAGCCAATCTCTGAAAAAGAAAAAGATAACCAACACAACAAGGGTGAAAGAAATCATCAACGTATCTTCCACTTCTTTAATAGATCTACGGATATTGACTGTATTATCCAGCAACACATTCATTTCAATATCTGACCTGTTGTTCTTTTTAATGGCCTCCAGCTTTTTATTAAAATCATCGGCGATTTGAATATTATTGGCACCAGGTTGAGGTATGATAACGATACCAACCGCATTTACTCCATTATATTTCCAGCTTTGTTCAAGGTTTTCCGGTCCAATTTCAACACGGGCCACATTCCCCAGGCGGATTATTCCTTCACTGTCGGATCTTATGATCAAATCCTGGAAGTCTTTTTCGGAGGTAAGCCTGCCTACGGTTTTTATGGTGAGTTCGGTATTGTCGCCATAAATTTTACCCGGCGGCAAATCAATATTTTCGGTATTTAGGGCAGTACGAATGTCTGAAAAAGCTACGCCCTGCGCAATCATTTTATCCGGATCAAGCCAAATGCGCATTGCATAGCGCTTCTGTCCGAATATGTTAATTGAACTAACGTCTTTGATTGTTTGAAACTGCTGTTGCAACACATTTTCAGCATAGTCGCTTAACTCGAGTAAACCCTTGCTTCGGCTTTGAACAGCAAGTATCAGAATGAAATCGCTGTTGGCGTCTGATTTGGTAACAACAGGAGGCGCATCAATATCCTGTGGTAAACTTCTAAGTGCCTGGCCAACTTTATCTCTCACATCACTTGCTGCAGCTTCAAGATTAACGCCCAATTCAAATTCAACGGTGATGTTACTATTTCCAAGTGTACTTGAAGAGGTGATGGTCCTGATGCCCGGAATCCCATTGATTTGTTTTTCCAAAGGCTCTGTAACCTGGCTTTCTATAATATCCGGATTGGCACCCGTATAAGATGTGCGGATGTTTATGATAGCCGGATCAATAGCAGGATAGTCCCTTACTGCAAGGAACGTATATCCAACCACACCAAACAAAATTATCATCAGGTTTAGTACCGTGGCGAAAACAGGACGCTTTAAAGAAAATTCGGAGATATTCATGTAATAAAAACCAGTTCTAATTTTTTAAGATCATCGATAAGTGTTCGACTAAATTTTTTACAACGCTACAAAAACGGGCTTACAGAAATTGAAGATTCATTGATTAATTAACCAACCATTATTCTGCGGCAACATCGGTTGTTAACTCACTCATAGTTTTTACACTTCGGATGTTGAGTTTACTTTTAGGCCTTGCAAATAATACGCCGGTAACTACTACAGAATCGCCCACATTTACCCCTGACACTATTTCTACAGTCTTGTCTTCACGAATACCTGTTTGTACATTTACAAAATTTGCTTTGCCATCCTTTACCACAATAACCTGGTTATTTTTATCTTCCGGAATAATACAATTGGTTGGTATTTTTATTGCTGTCTTGCCCTTGCCTGCATCAATGTAAACTTTTACGAAAGCTCCCGGGTTTGTAATTGTTCCTTTTAAAATGGCTCTTACCTTTAAATTCCTGGTATCGGTATTTGCGCCTGGCTCGGTAGCAATTATTACAGCCCTTTCTCTTTTCTTTGTACTTGCATCGAATTCTACTTCTATCTCTGTTCCATTGCTTATTTCACTGCTATATGTTTCAGGCAATGTAAAATCTATCTTAACTGTACTGGTTTTTTGTAGGGTAGCTATAATTGTAGCCGGTGTAACATAAGCACCGGGGCTTACCTGCCTTAATCCAACCACTCCACTAAAAGGAGCTTTTATAACAGTTTTATCAATTAATGACTGCGTATAAACGATGTCAGCATTTAAGGTATTTACCTGGTTCAATGCTATATCATAGTCAGCCTGGTTAATACCGTTGATATCCAACAGTTGCTTATATCTGTCCACAGTTTTTTGAGCCAAATCTAATTGTACTTTGCTTCTTAAAATCTGTGCTCGAAGATCAGCATCATTTACCCTGGCAATGATTGTTCCGGCGCCAATAAATTTCCCTTCCATTAAATTTAGATAGGTAAGTTTTCCGCTGACTTCCGGTCTTAATTCTACATACTCGCCGGCTATTACTGTTCCACTTGCTTCAATAATATTACTGATGGGTTGCAATTGCGCTACCATTACATCTACTATAACTGCCGGGTTTGCCTTGGGTGTGTTTACAGATTTTTGCTTGCCTTTGCAATTAGAAAAAAAAAATACCAGGGTAAAAAGAAGAGGAGAGAAATGAATGATTCTTCTGAAAGGATGGTGCGTCATGTATCTTGCTGATAAAGTAACATCAAATATAGCAATTTTTGTAACGGAGGAAACAACTTCCCCAATCCAAAGGACTAACGGCAAATTGATATATCCATTAATGAAATATATGGACAGTGGCAATACACAAGATTAATATCGTAACAATAAACGGTTCTGAAAGGTTGCATTTAAAAATGTCGCAAAAGGTGTCACCTTTTTTTCAGTGTTGTAGTTAAATTCTATTTGTTTAAAGGTGACACCTCTAAAGAGCTACATTTTTAAATACACCGTTCTGAAATTATAGATAGCAGGTTTACCGATTTTCCCTTTTCTTTGCCTAAAATTATTAATTATGAACCCTCTAGTTGGAATTATAATGGGCAGTGAGAGTGACCTTGAAGTGATGAAAGGTGCTGCCGAAATGCTTAGGCAGTTTGAGGTTGAACCTGAGTTCACAATTGTATCAGCACATCGTACGCCTGAACGATTACGTGAATATGCTTCAAAAGCAAAAGAAAGAGGTTTAAAAGTGATTATTGCAGGCGCCGGTGGAGCCGCACATTTACCTGGAATGGTTGCTGCACATACCATATTACCTGTAATAGGTATTCCGGTTAAGTCTTCTAATTCAATTGACGGCTGGGATTCTATTTTATCAATATTACAAATGCCTTATGGAGTGCCTGTGGCAACAGTGGCGCTTAACGGGGCAAAAAATGCGGGTATTTTAGCAGCACAAATTTTAGCATTGCATGATCATTCAATTGCCGGAAAACTGGAAGCGTATAAAGAGTACCAGGATGATATTGTGATGGAAAGTGTAAAGAATGTAAAGCGTCTTGGATTTACGAACGAGTTTGATAAGTAAGAGAAATTTTAGACAATCAATACTATTTTATAAAAAATGATCAGCTTTAAAGGGCTGGTTATTTTTTTGTGGCAACAAATCTAATTTTCTGTCAGCACAGTAAAATGCTGTTCTAATACCGGCGAATTTTCATAGATAAGTTTAATGAAATCTTTTCCCCATTTGGCGTAATAGGGCATCATGTTATCGATTCTTTCCTGCAAGTTATCAGCAGGAAAAAGTTGGTTCCTGATTTTGTGTAACTGCCTTATTTGGGCTTCAAATTTTTTCTTTTCAGCTCGCAGCATTTTCTTTTCCAATTGATCAATTTTTTTTAACGCCTGTACCTGTAATGCTTCCGTATGTTGTTGCAGCGTGATGTCAATTTTGCCCGCAATTGTTTTCAACTCTTCGTATAGTGCAAGCTGGTGCTCCTTTTGTTTATCTAAACTCAACTGCAAATCGCTATCCCTTTTTACCAAGTGATTCACCTGGTCGAGCTCTGTAGAAAAAAGCGAAACCTGGTCCAGCGATAATTTCTCAACCAGCGCATTCATTTCTTTACTAATTAACAACAATGAATTTCGTACAACCAATACCGGGTAAGGAACATGTAGAGTTTCAAAAACATTTTTTAACTGAAGCCAATAGGCAATTTCACCCCCGCCACCTACAAACGCAATATTAGGTAGTAGCCATTCCTGCAACACCGGTCTCAGTATAACATTGGGGCTAAATTTTTCAGGATGCGCATTTAACTCAGCAATTAATTCCCCCCGGTTAAATTTAAGATCGGTATTTAAAACTGTCCATATTTCTCCCTCCCTCTCAATTCTTTCCCGTTGGCCATCCAGTAAATAAAACATGTTTAATGCCCTGCCCGTTGCCTGCACTTTATAGTTTTCCGATAAATTTTTAGCCGTTTCTTCAACGATGCTGCTCGAAAAATTATTGATCAGTTCATTTTCAATGACAGGAATGAAGGATTTTTTTAAATCAGCATTATCCGGCAACAGTATTACTACGCCATAATCTGCAAATAATTTATTTACCAATTGAAAAGTTGCCTGCTCAATGCTTTGTCCATCTGTATAGAACTCCTGGATCATTGCTATAATTTCGGTTCCAAACGGGAAAACCAGTAGCTGTCCGCTTAGCTGTTCTACTAATTTAATTAAAGCCTTATCTACTTTCATTCTGCCTACAGCACCAGACTGTGCAGTTACCCACTCATACCGTTGGCCGCCTAGATAAAAATGTCCCAGTTCTTCCAGGTCGGCATCTTCACTTCCCATATAATATACAGGCACAAAATTATAGTCAGGATTTTTTTCTTTCATCCATTCCGAAATTTTTACTGCATGCAAAATTTTATAAATGAAATATAAGGGACCAGTAAAAATATTGGGCTGATGGGCAGTGCAAATTGTAAATGTATTTTCCCTTAAAAGTGATTCAATATTGTTTTCAACTTTGGGAGTAGTAGCAATTGCTGCGTATTGCTTTTTAAGCACATTACGAAGTAAAACTCTATCGGTATTAAAAAGCCCTCTCTCTTTCATGGCATCCTTCATTCCTTCCAATGTATTGGGATGATTATAGAATGGCTGAATACTATCCGCCTTACCTATATAGTCCAATACAATTTTTGAAAAGGCTCCTGTTTGCTGATAGCTTAAATAAGAATAATTCCAGTCCATTAAAAAATATTTACGATCGAATGAGATTGGCAAACTTACACCAATCCAGAAAATTTCAAAGCTATAATTTGGTTAACAACATGTGAAACAAAAAATTGCCACGCGGTTTTAATCTAGCTAAAAGAGTTGACAGGAGTTTTTGAAATTGAAAGTTTCATCCTGGATTTGATCGCAAAAGTTGTTTTGGAGGGAGAGTAGAAATGCAAATAACTGCCCTTATTAAATAGTAAAAAGGCGAGACTAATATTCATTTAAAAAACTGAAATTATATTTTAAACCATTGGGCTGGAAATAAAAACTATTCAATTAATTTATTGCGCATGCCATACATAAGAAGACCGCCGATGGTTTTAGCATTCACCTTTGTTTTCATATTTTGCCGAATGGTTTCAATGGTTCGTGGGCTTAAGAAAATAACTTTTGATATTTCTTCGGTGGTTTTGTCTTCGGCGAGCAATTGTAAAATCTTTATTTCCTTTTCATTAAAATGTATTGCTGTTGCAGTGCCATAATGTTGACGCACATTTTTCTTCTGCATCAACTTACCCATTACTGCTTTATTCACCAGGTCGTTAAAATAAAAGTCATCATTTATACAAGTTAAAATCGCTTCATATATTTCTTCTGGATCAGTTGTTTTTGTAAGGTAGGCGTTGGCTCCCATTTCCATCATTTTGCTAATCATTTGGTGATCATCGTACATGGTGAGCACTATAATTTTGATGTCCTCATATTCTTTCCTTATTAATTCAATGCCATTAATACCATCAATTTCCGGCATTCGAATATCCATTAATAATACCTCTGGTTTTTTGATAGCAATCTTATGCATCATATCCTTTCCATCTTCTGCTTCCCAAAGCATCTTCAAATTTTCTTTGCCGGAAAGAGCCATTTTTATTCCATCTCTGAAAATTTTGTGATCGTCCGCAATAGCAATTTTTATTAAGGAATTGGTTGAAATCGGCATAAGTATTGGGTTATCAATAATCTTTAAAATAAAAGTAGATACATTTTTAAACGAACTAATTGCTAATAAATTACAATGCTAACTAAGCATTATTCAACATAAAATTAAATTACCAAAAATAATGTGCTTCAAAACTACGGTTTAACTCAGGTAGAATAACCTGGTATAAATACGAAGTACAAGTATGGTTGTTTTGCCTGACCGGCAAATTTCTACCTGTACAAAAGGCCAAATTCACTCTATGTAAAATATGAGAAAACTTCTTCTTTTTTATTGAAACCGCACCTGTATCATCGTAAAATTTGATTCACAAAGGCCCACATATTTTATTATTCAAATCCGATGCTTATAAAGAACTTATTTACTTGCAATATTGTTAGAACCTTTGTTTTTGCTTGTGTAGTCATAGTCAATAGACTACCTTGTCAACCACACTCCTCATAGCTCACCTTATTCTTCCTTTATCAATCTGCACTCTCTTTTATATACCAGGCTATGCTAAAGGTTCAGTTTTATTAATTACCGGGACCTTACGTAAACATACGAGCGTAAAATGAATATTTTGTCGATAGTAATTTTACTATATTTAGCCCGTACAATTACCCCAGTTTCTTAAGTTTATTTACGCGGTAATTCCCCTGTAACACTTATAGGTATTGATTTTTAGCACAAATTAAAGTAAGAAAATCAATTTTAACCATTTGTTCAAGATAGGATTTTAAGCCAAGTTTACAATGAAACTATTAATTAAACCTCTAAAAAATTCATCATGCAACAATGGCAACTAACAATGTTTGTGAATGACTAAGTAAATTTTGTTTTTGTAAAGTAGTTGGTTATTTTTATCAAAACTTATACTTTGCAAATTCTTACTTATCTCACTTACATATTTGAACTAATGCCTTTCCTTCTTAGTGTTATTTTTCTTAGGAAAATGTTGAACACAAAAGAAGGAAAGGCATTTTTCTTTTATAGCTTAGTGTATGGAATTTTTATAATATTACTCCTATTCTTTCGTTATTACCTCATGAGTGGCATTAACACCATCTCAATATTAAAAAGGGCAGTGCTTATATTTGAATTACCCTTATTATGTTACTATTTTTATACGGTTCTGGTACACAAGAAAGTTAAATACTTTTTGAATGTAGCTGTAATCTTTTTTACTGTTTTTTCGTTTTATGATTACTATATAAGTACAGAAAGTCAAAATAATTTTTTACCATTAGCTATTGAATGCCTGTTTTTTATATTCATAATCATTTACTATTTCTATGAAAAGATACAATTTAGTTTATTAACTCCAATTTATCTGTCAATGAATTTTTGGGTTTCAACCGGGTTATTGCTTTACTTTTCAGGAAATTTTTTCCTTTTTCTTTATTCCAAAACTGCGGAAAAAAATGATGTTTTTAAATTGCAGTATAACTTAGTTTATGATGTATTCACAATAACCAAGAATATACTTTTATGCATTGCAGTTGTAATAAATTATTATTCCGTTTCGGTCATTTCAAAATTAAATCTGCCGCCAGACGCAAATGTTATTTTAGATTCATTTTCACCCATAAATAAAAAATAATCCTTAATCCATAAGATGATTCTTTTACAAGCTTCTAATACGTCCGGCTTTACCTATATAATGCTTTTTGGTACGCTTGCTATGGTTAGTCTTACATTGGGCATCGTCTTTTTTGTAATTTTTCATCAACGTAAAGTAATCCGGTTTAATAACCAGCTAAAATTACTGGAAGATGAAAAGCAACAGATTTTATTAAATGCTTCTATTAAATTTCAGGAGGAAGAACGTAACAGGATTGCAGCTGATCTACATGATGATGTAGGGCCATTGCTGGCAACTGCCCGGCTTTATCTTAATGAAAATATGATTAACCAGGAGCCGGCTGCACAACTGCAATCAATTTTTAGTGCTAAACAAATCATTGACGATGCCATCCAGCTTATAAGAAATATCAGTCATAGCATGATGCCTCCGACGCTCAAGAATTTTGGGCTTGAAAGTGCCATGAGTGACTTATTTCAAAAAATTAATGGAAGTGGCACGTTAAATGCCAGTGTACGTTTTCATGATTACCGCACCAGGTTAAAACTGGAACAGGAACTGCTGATTTTTAGAATAATGCAGGAACTGGTTAACAACATTATTAAGCATAGCAATGCCGGTTTTATACATTTAACCCAAAATGCTAACGCCACCCATAGTTATTTTCGCCTTCACCACGATGGTCAGGGCATCGTTCAAACAGAATTTGACCGTCTGAATCATGTATCTACCGGTTTGGGACTAAAAAATATCGCAAGCAGAATAAAAGTTTTAAACGGACGTATATTTTTTGAAATTGATCCTAGCCACACTTATTACAAAGTAACGCTGGAAATACCTAAGGAATCTACCTATTAGTAGAGAAAAATGGGCTTTTGCAGGTAGTTAATAAATTAGTTTGATTACTCTTTGATGTACGTAAATCTGGAAATCCCCTGTGTCCAACTTTAAAACAAAAATCTTTGCATAAATTTGCACCACCCCATTTTGTATGAGTTTAATTAAAGTAGCTATTGCAGACGATCATAAAATCTTCAGAAAAGGAGTAGTAATGTCTATGCGTCCTTACACAAATATCAAATTTGTTATGGAAGCTGAAAATGGAGAGGAGCTACTTGCTAAAATACCAGAGGCTGAGCCGGATGTGGTTTTGTGCGACCTGAGAATGCCCATTAAAGATGGTATTGATACCACTAAACAAATCACTAAAGATTTTCCCAACATCAGGGTTATTATACTTACCATGTATGAAGATGAACGCTTTGTAGGGCATTTAATGGATTGCGGTGCTGCGGGGTATTTATTAAAAAGTACGGAGCCTTCTGAGATAAAACGGGCTGTAATGGACGTTATGAGAACTGGTTTTTACCTGAACCCTTTTGTAAATAAGGTCCTTATTAAAAAGAACTACAGCAAGCAAAAATTCAATCCTAATTTAAGTACAGAAGTAGTAATCAGCGACCGTGAAAAGGAAGTGTTAACCCTGGTATGTATGGAATTTACGGCGGCTGAAATAGCGCTAAAAATGGATATCAGTTCTAGAACAGTAGAAGCAATTAAGGATCGGTTGATGGAACGTTTTGGAGTAAAAAACTCTGTGGGTCTTGTTTTTTATGCTATGAAGAATCAGTTGATCGACTAGTATATTACCCGCCGTATAAATCTGAATCTTACTGTCCCCGTTAAAAAAGACCAAACAAGGTAGAGTCAATCTTATTAATGATTTGCCCAAGGTGTTCCTCATTTTCAGCAAATTTTGTATTATCTGCATCAATGATCAATAATGGACCTTCTTTATATCCTTCAATAAAACTTGTGTAGTAATCATTTAGTTTTTTCAAATAATCTAACCTGATATTCTCTTCGTATTCCCTGCCACGCTTTTGAATTTGAGCAACCAGTGTTGGCACAGATGCCTTTAAATAGATCAACAAATCCGGAGGTTGTACCATTGTTTTTAGTGTTTCAAAAAACTGATAGTAATTATCAAAATCCCTTTTACCCATTAACCCCATATCATGCAGGTTTGGCGCAAAAATATTGGCATCTTCATAAATCGTTCTGTCTTGTATAACAGTTTCGGTTCCACGCTGAATTTCCAGCAGTTGGTTAAGGCGGCTATTTAAAAAGAATATCTGCAGGTTAAAACTCCAACGCGGCATATCCTCATAAAAATCATTCAGGTAAGGATTGTGATCCACATCTTCAAACTGGGGAATCCACTTATAATGTTTACTCAACATTTCTGTTAAAGTAGTTTTGCCGGCGCCAATGTTGCCTGCTATTGCAATATGCTTTGGTTTTCTTGATTTCGCCATAGTACCCCGGTCCTTGCAGGACTTTTTTATTTTAATGAACGCCTTTTACCGTTTAAACTTGTATTGAAAGTATGCAAACTTTAATACTTCGCAAATATTAATAATGAACTAAAGCTCCGCAGCTAAGGTGATCAATAATTTAACCCAATTGCCGCTCTTACCAGCACCATCGTTTTCCGGGCACTTATACTTGCCTTCTCCGCTCCCTTTTCCATCACATCTTTCAAATAGGTTTTATCGTTCAGTATAGCATCAATTCTATTACGGATAGGCGCAATAAATTGTACCATATCTTCTGCCAATTGCTTTTTCATATCACCATAGCGAATATTGCAACTATTAAAATCTGCCTCAAATTTTTCCACCACATCCGCAGTACTAACCAATTTCATCAGGGTAAAAATATTTTCTATATAGTCTGGCTTTGCAGCATTGTTTTCTGTGGGACCGTTATCCGTTTTGGCCTTCATTACTTTTTTTCTGATTACATCATCTTCATCAGCTAAAAATAAAGTAGCCATTTCGTTTTCACTCTTACTCATTTTGCCTGTGCCGTCAAGGGCAGGCACTTTTACCAATAACTCGTTATTATTATAGGCATGCGGTTCGGGGAACACCTCGCCATACCGGTGATTAAACCTGTTAACAATCGTTCTGGCCATTTCAAGGTGTTGTTCCTGGTCCTTACCTACCGGTACATATTTGGCACGATGTAAAATGATATCCGCAGCCTGCAATACCGGGTAAGTCAACAAGCCGGCATTTACATTTTGGGGATGCTGCCTTACCTTATCTTTAAAAGTAACCGTTTTTTCAAGCTCACCGATATAAGCCATCATATTAAGGTATAGATACAATTCGGAGGTTTCATATACATGGCTTTGACAATACAGCGCTACTTTATCAGGGTCAAGCCCACATGCAATATTTTCGGCCAAAACCCGGTGTACATTATCTTTTAATGCTTTTGTATCGGGATGAGTGGTGAGGGAATGAAGGTCTGCAACCATAAAATAGCAATCAAAGTCATCCTGCATCTTTACATAGTTACGGATAGCTCCAAAGTAATTGCCCAAATGCAAATATCCAGTCGGCCTGATGCCGCTCATAACGATTTCTTTTTTTCCGGTCATAAGGACGGCGAAGATAAAAAAGAGTTTCCAGTTTCGGTTAGGTGTTTTCCGGTTTTCAGTACTAATTAATGTTGGATATTGCGTAATTGGTCATTAGTTTTTTTAGCACAACCATTTATCCCAATAACCTTCGCATCTAAACTGAATGCTTTATTTTTGTTCCATGGAAGTAAATGACGCTTTGATAGATAAATTGGCAACTCTTGCCCGGCTACAATTTGATGATGATCAAAAAGCCGGTTTTAAAAAGGATTTGCAAAAGATGATACAATTTGTTGAAAAATTAAATGAGTTAGATACCACAGGTGTTAGCCCGCTACTGCACATGAGCGACAATGTAAACGTGCTGCGTGATGATGAGGTAAGTGGCAGTATCTCCAGGATCGATGGACTTAAAAATGCGCCGCTTCACGATGATGAATTTTTCAAAGTACCAAAAGTGATCTCTAAAAATAGTTAAATCCGTTATGATAAAAATGGCGGATATTTTGCCTCATGCCATACAATTCTCCTCAATCAATTTCTAACAAATCATCCACATGAAAGGAATTATTCATTTAGAAAACTTATTAAAAAGCTACTACCTCGGAAGCCAGGAATTGCCCGTGTTAAAAGGTATTTCACTTGATATTTTTAAAAATGAATATGTTGCGTTAATGGGGCCAAGCGGTTCCGGGAAATCAACCCTAATGAACATCCTGGGCTGCCTGGATACACCAACCGGGGGCAGGTACATTTTAAATAATAAGGATGTAAGCAGCATGCCTGATGATGACCTTGCTGAAGTTCGCAATAAAGAAATTGGTTTCGTATTTCAGCAGTTCAACTTGCTTCCCAGGCTTACGGCCGTAGAGAATGTAGCCTTACCATTAATTTATAGTGGTATTGGAAAAGCTGAAAGAATTGAAAGAGCGCTGGCGGTGTTGGACAAAGTAAAACTGGCAGACAGAAGTAGTCACAAACCCAATGAGTTAAGTGGCGGGCAATGTCAGCGTGTAGCTATTGCCAGAGCCCTGATCAATAATCCTGCTATCATTTTAGCCGATGAACCTACCGGCAACCTCGACTCGAAAACCTCTCATGAGATCATGGAAATTTTAGGTAAAATACACACTGATGGCAACACCGTAATTTTGGTAACGCACGAAGAAGACATTTCAGCCTTTGCACACCGGGTAGTTCGTTTAAGAGATGGAGTCATTGAAAGTGACCATCTGAATCATCACCCTTCTGTTATAGCCGAGCATGCTTAGTCCTTAAAAAAAACTAAACCATCCCTGTTTATTTTTGTTGTTTTAATTTAATCAATCATACTAAGCAATGGCTTTAAAAATATATACTAAAACCGGCGACCTGGGAAAAACAAGTTTAATTGGTGGTACCAAAGTTCCCAAGAGCCATTTAAGAATAGAAACCTATGGAACCGTTGATGAGTTAAATTCTTATATTGGGCTGGTGAGCGATCACATAACAGATGATGCAAGCAAAACCACATTAAAGGAAATACAGGATCGGCTATTTACTGTTGGCTCATCGTTGGCCTGCGATCCTGACAAAGAGCCTTTGATGAAGATCCCCGATTTAAAAGAAACGGATGTTGTTTTACTCGAAAATGAAATAGACAAAATGAATGAGGGATTGCCAGCCATGAAATTTTTCATTCTCCCTGGCGGCCACCCCGCTATCTCTACTGCTCACGTTGCCCGCTGCGTGTGCCGCAGGGCCGAAAGGTTATGTGTAAATATGCAAGAGCACCAACTTTTTATTGACCCGTTGGTAATAAAATACATCAACAGGTTAAGCGACTACCTTTTTGTTTTGAGCAGGTATATTGGCCATTTATTAAATGTGCCGGAAATAGCCTGGAAACCAAGAACCAGCTAAATATTGTTACAAATTTGTAACAGCTATATCCAAATATATATTTTTGTTTACCCGGCAGTTGTATGTTAATTGGGCATTTGTGGCGTCGCACTCTTGTACAGCGGAATGTGCAGCAGCAATTGAGTGCAGCTAAATCCGAGCCATCGGATGGCGTTAAAGGTGTTACCTTTTTTTAGATATGGTGGTTAAATCCTCTTTGTATAAAGGTGACACCAGTTATTCAAAGAGTGATAATTTGAAATGCAACCCTGCAACTATTGATCAATTATTTTCCCGTCTTTCATGTGTAGAATGCGATCGCTCATTTGAGCAAGCTCTTCATTGTGGGTTACAATCAAAAATGTTTGATTGAATTGCTGCCGCAGATCTATAAAAAGCTGGTGTAATTCCCTGGCATTGGCGCTATCCAGGTTGCCCGTAGGCTCGTCAGCCATAATGATAGAAGGATTGTTAATCAACGCCCTTGCCACCGCTACACGTTGCTGTTCACCACCTGAAAGTTGCTGTGGTTTATTTTCCAGCCGGTTACCCAGGCCTAAAGTTGTTAACAAATCTTTTGCCCTTTCTATAATTACTTTTTTAGACGTTCCGGCTATCCAACCAGGAATACACACATTTTCAATTGCCGTAAATTCCGGCAACAAATGATGAAACTGAAATACAAAGCCAATGTGCTTGTTCCGGAAGGCTGCAAGCTTTCTTCCATTTAATGCTTCAAAAGACTGGCCTTCAAGCGAAACCGAGCCCTGATCTGCTTTATCGAGCGTTCCAAGTATATGCAGCAGTGTGCTCTTTCCGGCTCCGGACGACCCGACAATACTTACAATTTCTCCTTTTGCAATGCTGATATCTACGCCCCTTAGCACTGGTAATGGTCCGTATTTTTTTACTATATTTTTTGCAGTAAGCATCCGGCTAAAGTAATTAATAATTGAGAATAATAGGCTTTGTACAATAACATTTGCACATTTTAAGTTAAATATGTAAGCTTATTTAAAAACACATTTGGTTAATTCCACCAAACTTTTACATTTGCAAAAATTAAATGTACACAGAAGATGTTTTGGACACTAGAATTAGCCTCTCATTTAGAAGATGCACCCTGGCCGGCTACTAAAGATGAACTGATAGATTATGCGATCCGTAGCGGAGCACCTATTGAAGTAATTGAAAACCTGCAGGAGTTGGAAGACGAGGGAGAAGTATATGAAGGCCTGGAAGACATCTGGCCAGACTACCCAAGCCAGGAAGACTTTTTCTTTAATGAAGATGAATATTAAATAGCCCCGTTCAACCTGAATTGAGCCGTAACCATAAATTTAAAGCCACCAATTTTTTAGTTGGTGGCTTTCGTATTATGTATAATTGAACAGGTTATTTTCTTTCGAACCTAAACTTAAAAATGATTAGCAATACAGAAAGGAAACATATAATTCCATTACAAATTATTACAGGCATCAGCCCCTTCCCTATCCCATACACCAGCCAGATAACAGTGCTTAGGAATACAATCAGCATCATAAACAAATTGAGGTCGCCTACGCTCCGGGTTTTCCATGTTTGATAAACCTGGGGCATAAACGTAACACTGCTAAAAAAAGAACCGGTAAGCCCTACAATTTCCAGCCAATCCATATACTTTAAATTTTCATGATGTTAATGGAAGATGCTTGTAGCAGAAATATAACTTTCAGTTACAACAACTAACTAAATAATTAATATAGCCGGCTATTTTTTATCTTTTCAATTTGCCTTTTATGTCTAAGGATGTGCACGATGGTATGTTCCGTCAATTGTTCAATATCGTACAATTGGCCCCAACCCGTTTTTATCTTCAATGAATTATCCGGTTCTTCCAATTCTGCGTCTTCTATTTCTTTAAAGACCTGCTCTGTAAAGGCAAAAACTTTGTCAAGGTCCAGCAGGTAATCTTTAATAGTTAAATGAAAAATTTTATCTGGACGTTGAATTTGATCACCCTTTAGGTTATTTATATAAACTGCATATCCATAACCGGAATGCACCACATGCGATAATATCGATTGTATTGATTTGCAATTCTCATCGTTTGTATCGGGATCATTAACTAAAGCCAATACATGATCGGGTATTTCCTTTATCACTTCCTTGAATTCAGTCATTGCCTGTTCATATATGTCAAGCAACGCGCCAACTGCACCTGGTCTATTCATAACAGTAATTTTAATCAAGAAATAAAGTTGCCACCGTTATCAATAGCGACCTTACCCAATCAAACTATTTTTGCATTTGCTCAATTACCGGCTCGGTAACACCAATGGTAGAAAACCCTCCATCATGAAACAGGTTTTGCATAGTAACCATTCTTGTTAAATCGCTGAAGAGGGTTACACAATAATTAGCACAATCTTCGGAACTGGCATTACCCAGCGGACTCATTTTTTCTGCGTAATTAATAAATCCGTCAAAACCTTTTACACCACTACCTGCAGTAGTTTTTGTAGGCGACTGTGATACGGTATTTACCCTAACATGTTTTTTAACAGCGTAATGATATCCAAAACTGCGGGCTACACTTTCAAGTAAAGCCTTGGCATCAGCCATTTCATTATAATCAGGAAATACTCTTTGTGCCGCTATGTAGGTAAGTGCAATTACACTTCCCCACTCATTGATAGCATCTTCTTTCATAGCGATGGCCAATACACGATGAAGGCTCATTGCAGAGATATCTAAAGTCCGGGCATTAAAACCATAATCAATTTCAGTGTATGCTTTGCCTTTACGTACATTCAAACTCATACCGATGGAATGTAAAATAAAATCTACTCCACCGCCAAAATGTTCTTTAGCCTTTAGGATGAGATTTAATACATCTTCATTACTGCTTACATCACATGGAATCACCGGTGCATTCACAAGGGCTGCAAGCTTGTTAATTTCGCCCATACGCATGGCAACAGGAGCATTGGTTAATAACAATTCAGCACCCTCTTCGTGGCAACGTATGGCTGTTTTCCAGGCAATTGATTTTTCATCTAATGCGCCAAAGATGATTCCTTTCTTTCCTTTCAGTAAATTATATGGCATGATATATTGGTTTGAGTGGTAAAAATAACATTCTTATTTTTTAAAGAGAAAATCTTTAAAGTAAATTATTACAAAGCCGGTAATAAATACACATAAAAATATAGCGGCAATACTAAGCACAAAGAATAATAACAACCGGGTAAACGAAGTGCCGGGTTGTATTTTTGCTTTTAAAAAAACCTGCAATTCGTAAGCTGTTGCAATGGCTGCAACTATCATAATCAATACCAGTAGTTTTTTATACAGCAATATTTTATGTGCTTTTTAAAATCGAAAGAATTCCCGGCATACAGTTTAATTTCCCACCATTTCCCTTGCATTCTCTAATGCAGCCGCAGTCGGCTTTTCGCCGCTTAACATTTGCGCAATCGTTGTAATCCGTTCGTCATTATTTAACAAACGAATAGAGGTAGTAATCTTATCTCCTTTGATGGCCTTATACACGAAGTAATGAGCATTGGCTCTTGCAGCTATTTGCGGCTGGTGTGTTATTGAAATCAACTGATGAGATTGGCTTAGTTCCTTCATAATAACACCAACTTGTTTGGCTGCTTCGCCACTAATGCCAGAATCAATTTCATCAAATATCAATGTGGGCAATTGTAATTTTTTAGCCACCAGCGATTTTATGCAAAGCATGATCCTGCTCAATTCACCACCGCTTGCCACCTTACCCAGGGATTCAAACCGGCCACTTTTATTGGCATCAAACAAAAACATAATTTCATCCTTACCGTAAATGCTTAATGCTGCTGCTTTTATCTGTACCTGCATTTGTGCGTTTGGCATACCAACCTGCGCAAGCAACACATTCACTTTATCAGCAAAAGGCTTGGATGCCTTATGCCGATTGGCTGAAATCATCTCTGCCCGTTGCCCGCAATGCTCCAGTAATTCTTTTACAATTTTTTCCTTTTTAGCAATTGCTTCGCTGATATTCATTACTTCATTCAGCTTCGTTTGTAATGCTTCTTTTATAGCCAACAATTCATTGGTAGTAGTTACCGCATGCTTTTTTAAAAGCCTGTAACCAAGGGCTATTTTATCATTTACTACTTGTATTCTTTCGGCATTGTAATGTACGCTTTCGTCTATCCCTTCCAGTTCGTCTGCAATATCTTTTAGTTCGGCCTGCGCACTTAGCATGCGTTTGTTAAGGTCTTCAATTAAAGGGTTGTATTGCTCAAGGTTATGCAGCTTGTTACTTAAAGATTTTAACTGTTGAACAATTGGCAAATCACTTTCTTTCAATTCAAAATAAATGCCGCTCAATTGTTGCTTTATATTTTCAGCATTGCTCAACAATTTATTTTCAACATCAAGGTCTTCCAATTCATTTTCACGGAAGCCTGCTTCTTCAAGTTCGTTGAATAAAAACTGGTTGTAATCCAACGCTGCGTTGGCGCTGTTTTGCTGTTGCTGTAATATGCTTAATTCTTTATTAGCAGCAACATACTTTAAATATCCTGCTTCAAACTCCTGCACCAGTTCTGTATTACCGGCCAGTGCATCCAGTACTGATCTTTGAAAATCGTAATCGCCCAGCTCCAATGTATCAAACTGCTGGTGAAGATCTACCAATAAAGAACTTAACTGCCTTAATTGGTTTAGATTAACCGGTGTATCGTTGATGAATGCACGAGATTTTCCACTAACGGCGATCTCTCTTCGTACTACCAGTTCTTCTTCCTGGTCCAATTCATTTTCTTTTAAAAATGATTTCACCTGCCTGTTATTTGACACCCTGAAAAAACCTTCTACCACACATTTTTTTTCTTTATCCATCAGGGTATTACTGTCAGCACGTTCGCCTAATATGAGGCTGAGAGCGCCCATTAAAATGCTTTTACCGGCACCTGTTTCACCGGTAATAATATTCAGGCTTTGTGCAAAATCGATCGCTATCTCATCTATGATAGCATAATTCTGTATTTGAAGTTTTTGGAGCATAAATTATGTGGCAAATTAAATGTTTTTTACCACTGGAAGGTTGATTTTTTTAACAGGTTCGCCAATTTTTTCATGTCACTAATCCCATTAATTTATTCCTGAACAAGATATGCTCCAATAAAAAAAGCCCACAAACGTGAGCTTTTTTATTATGAGTTTACAGGTAAAATCTATTTTATTTCAATGCTGTCATTCAAATCTGTATCTACTAAAATGCGACCACAGTTTTCGCAAACAATCACTTTTTTACGCAACTTAATTTCACTTTGTTTTTGTGGAGGAATGGCATGGAAACAACCACCACAGCTATCTCTTTCCACAGGTACTACTGCAAGTCCATTGCGATAGTTTTTGCGAATACGATCGTAACTCAAAATCAGGCGCTCATCAACATGACTGCGGGCATCGCCAGCTTGCTTGTTGTAAAGCGTTTCTTCTTTTTCAGTTTCACTGATGATTTTTTCAAGCTCACCTTTTTTACCATTCAGATTATTTTCCTTGGTTGCAACTGCTTTTTTTGCAGATTCAAGCTGACGGGCTTTTTCACCAATTTCTTCGGTAGCATCTTTAATGTGCTTTTCGCAAAGTTTAACCTCCAGTGTTTGCATTTCGATCTCTTTATTGATCGCTTCAAACTCACGGTTATTCTTTACATTATCGCTTTGCTTTTCGTATTTTTTTACCAAAGCTTCAGCTTCTTTGATCGTCTCTTTTTTTTGATTGATAAATTCCTGCATGCCATTGATCTCCTCTTCCACCCGGGTTTGACGTGCATGCAAACCTTCAATCTCATCTTCCAGATCTTTCACTTCCATAGGTAACTCACCCTTTAGGATTTGAATTTCATCTAGTTTACAATCAATTTTCTGTAAATGAACGAGAGCTGTTAATTTTTCTTCAACTGAGAAATCTTTTACTGCGGCCATATATATTGTTTGAAATTTATTTTACTTTTTTGTTACAAACTCTTTCTCTTAATTCAGCATCGCTTTGCCACTTGTTTCATCCCAAATTCTTTTCGGGATTCCTGCCCTTAACCACTTTTTTCAACAATCAACTTAACTTTTAAAGATTCAGGAATTGAAATTTCCAAAATATTGCACTGGGTTTGTATTTAACCCGGTTTTTTGGACGGCAAAGTTAGGGAATTTTTCCCTCAAAATATCAAATAACAGGTCAATGGTGTACTGTTCGCTTTCGTAATGGCCAATATCTGCAATTACAAGTTTTGCATTCGCATCAAAGAACTCATGATATTTCACATCTCCTGTGATGTAAAAATCAGCTCCGGCCGCTACAGCGTTGGCTATCAGGAAACTCCCGGCGCCACCGCAAAGGGCAACTTTCTTCACCATTTTACCCGTTAATGGCGTATGGCGAATCACTTTTAATTCGAAAGCCATTGTTAAAAACTTCAAAAACTCTTCCTCGGTTTGTTCTTTTTCCAGCATTCCTATCATTCCACTGCCAATACCCTGGTGGACATTATCCAAATTATATATATCATAAGCCACCACTTCATAGGGATGCGCCTCATTCAATGCTTTACAGATATCATGCTGAAGCCAGGCGGGAAAAACAGTTTCTACTTTTATTTCGCTTTCTTTATGTCGCACGCCAATGTCCCCAACATAAGGATTGGTATTTTCACCTGCCTTAAAAGTTCCTTCGCCCTGGCTGCTAAAGCTACATTCGCTGTAATCGCCAATCTGCCCGGCTCCGGCATTTAGTATTGCATCTTTTACTTTTTCTGCATCACTGTTTGGAACAAATGTTACCAGCTTCTTTAGGAAATTTTTCTTGGGTTGTAAAATTTCACGATTTATCAAACCGATTTTATCTGCCATTTTTCCACTCACACCATTCTTAACATTATCCAGGTTTGTATGAATTGCATAAATTGCGATATCGTATTTAATCGCAGTAATGACAGTTTTTTCAACATAATTTTTGCCAGTTAATTTTTTCAATCCTCCAAATACAATGGGATGATGTGCTACGATGAGGTTGCAATTTTTCTTTATGGCTTCCAGTACTATTTCCTCTGTGGCATCCAGCGTTGTAATAACGCCGGTACATTCCCAACTTCCGTTTCCGGTAAGTAATCCTGCATTGTCATAAGCTTCCTGAAGTATGGGCGGTGCAAGCTTTTCTAGAAAAGTTGTAATATCTTGGATTTTCATATCATAAATTTAAAAGGATGAGTTCTGCTGAATTATACACCCAGTACAAAACAAAGATGCAAAAAATTGCCGATGTAAAATACGCAAGTGCTGTATTGCAATGGGACCAGGAAACCTATCTGCCACCTAAAGGCAATGATTTCAGGGGAAGACAAATAGCTACCTTAACTGAAATTGCTCACCAGTTGTTTACGGATGAAAAGCTTGGCGCATTGCTATTAGAATTGAATGCAAAAGACGATTTAGATTCATTTGAAAAAAGAAACGTACAGTTAAGCCTTGAAGATTATACACGTAATAAAAAACTAAGCTCATCTTTTGTAAGGGAAATGAGTGAGGCTGTAAATCAAGCTTACTATGCATGGGCAAAAGCCAGGGGAGAAAACTCATTCCAGGTTTTCCAGCAACCCTTGAACAAACTGATTGGGTTTAAAAAACAGGAAGCTGCCTTGCTGGGTTACGAGGAGCATCCTTACAATGCATTGATGAATGATTATGATAAAGGGCTGACAGTGAAAATTACCGATAAAATTTTCAGTGATTTAAAACCCGGATTGATTGAATTACTTGAAACAATCAGGAATAAGCCGGCTATAGACAGCTCGTTTCTTCATCAAACCTTCAAAAAAGACGATCAATGGAAATTTGGAATGGAAATACTGAAAAGAATGGGATTTGACTTTGAAGCGGGCCGGCAGGATATCAGCCTTCATCCTTTTACCACAAACTTTAATAGCCAGGATGTAAGGGTAACTACAAGGATTGATGAGAACAACCTGGGCAACATGACCTGGAGTTGTATTCACGAAGGAGGCCATGCATTATACGAACAGGGGCTACCCGTTGATCAATATGGGCTTCCACTTGGCGAGTATTGCAGTCTTAGTATTCATGAAAGCCAAAGCCGTTTGTGGGAGAACTGCATCGGTCGTGGATTACCGTTTTGGAAGCACAATTTTAAATTACTAAATACGTTCTTTCCTAAGCAACTGGAGCATATTTCTGTTGAACAATTTTATAAAGGCATCAACAGTGTGGCACCTTCTTTGATTAGGACAGAGGCTGATGAACTTACTTATCACCTGCATGTTATGGTTAGGTATGAGCTGGAGAAAATGTTGATAGAAGGCAGCGTTGAAACAAAAGATATTCCTGCTTACTGGAACGAGCTCTATGAAAAATACCTGGGCGTAAAAGTTCCGGATGATAATAATGGTTGCCTGCAGGACATTCATTGGAGCCACGGAAGTTTTGGATATTTTGCCACTTATAGCCTGGGCAGTATATATGCGGCTCAGTTATATGCAGCTATTGAAAAAGAACATGTGTCTTTAGATCAGGAACTGATGCAAGGCAACAATGACACGGTATTAAAATGGTTAAATAAAAATATTTATAGCCACGGAAAATATTATACGTCCGAAGATTTATGTGAAAAAGCTACAGGTGAAAGCCTGAATTCAAAATATTTTACTCAATACGTCACAAAGAAATATGCCGGTATCTATCAATAATATTATGATTAGTTTTCTCAATATTCTGTACAAAGGAAGGTTTATTGTGGCGTTGGTATTTGCCTCACTGCTTTTGTTGAGCAGTTGTAAAAAACTAAAAGCTGCAGCAGGTGACAGGGCTGCGTTGGAGCAATTATTTGAAGAAAATATTTTAAACAAAAATTTCGTCGTTCATCTTGCAACCGATAGTGGTGTAAACATCACCAGTAAATATACCGGTTATACTTTTATACTTACAAAAACAACATCGTATTACGATGGGCCCATGACCGGGACCAGGGCCGGCGTGACTTATACAGGAACCTGGACAAGTAATGACGATTATAGTAAATTGGTAATAAGCCTCACAAGTCCTAATATACCTGCTGAGTTTAAATTCATTAACAGGCAATGGAAGTTTACTAAAAAGGCAGTTCCAATAATGGAATTAGCTCCATGGGGAAGCACCGATCCAAAGGTTTTACAAATGGAAAGGCTGTAAGATTTGTTTATCCACATATCCATTTTTTCTTAACATCTGCACAATTTTATAGGAGATAAAAGAGTTAGGTAATTACCAGTTGAAATATCAATTGCAACTGGTAATTAATAAAAGCAAAACTCCCCAATCCTATGAAGTCCAGAACTGGTATCCAGGCTGTATGTCTATTATTGCTGTCACTCTTTAGTTTTAATGTAAAGGCCCAGGTTAGTGCAGATTTTAAAGCCTCTCCCGACAGTGGATGTGCTCCATTAATTGTAAGTTTTACAGATATTTCTACAGGAAGCCCAACCCAATGGAAATGGGACCTTGGTAACGGAACAATATCATTCCTTCAAAATCCTTCGGCAAGTTATTTTAATCCCGGATTATATACCATTAAACTGGTTGTCAGTAATGGTACCACTACCGATTCAATTGTAAAAACTCAATACATTTCCGTATCATCTAAACCTGTAGTTGAGTTCAATGCATCCACTACGAGCGGCTGTTATCCTTTACCTGTTCAGTTTACAGATGAAAGTACAGCAGGCAGCGGAGCAGTTACAAACTGGCAATGGGACTTTGGCGACGGGCTTTCATCGAATGATCAAAACCCCTTACACACCTATACTTCGTCAGGCAATTTTAATGTAACACTACGGGTTACCAATAGTGCAGGTTGCCTTACTACTATTTCAAAATCACAATATATACAGATAAGTGCAGGCGTTACCGCAGGTTTCAGCAACAGTGTACCCAATGCTTGCAGTGCCCCGGTTACCATCAATTTTCAAAACAAATCCACAGGTACCGGAAGCCTTACTTATCAATGGCTATTTGGAGACGGTGCAAGCTCAACTGCTTTAAATCCATCACACACATATTCCAGTGCAGGCAGCTATTCGGTACAGTTAGTTGTAACCAATGCTGCCGGTTGTACTGACACCATCATTAAATCAAATGGCATTGCGGTTGGCAATGTTTCGGCCTCGTTTAATATGCCGGGTACTTTTTGTGCCAATGCATTTGCGCTTTTCGAAAACACCTCCGCTCCGAAGCCAGTTAGCACTTCGTGGAATTTCGGAGATGGCACAACATCCACCCAAATGTCTCCGGTAAAAAAATATACAGCGGCGGGAAATTATACTGTAAAGATGTTTGTAAACTTTGGCAGTTGTACAGATTCTTCCATTAAAACAATAACTGTATTACCGTCGCCAACAGCGGCTTTTATAGCAGATGATAGTACAAATTGCGGAAGCCCTTTTACGGTGAATTTTACAAGCCTTTCAAATAACGCCGTACAATATAATTGGGATTTTGGTGACAGCATTACTTCTACGCTTGCAAACCCTCAGCATATCTATACCAGGATAGGAAATTTCAATGTTCAACTGGTTGTTACCGGCGTAAACGGTTGTACCGATACATTGAAGAAAACGAATTACATTAAAATAGCTCCTCCAAAAGCAACGCTTAAAAATTTGCCGGATAGTGGTTGTGCTCCGTTCACAAAATCATTTTCAAGCTCCATTGTTACGGTAGATCCAATTGTCGGGTATCTCTGGGATTTTGGTGATGGAAATAGTTCAATACTAAGTACACCATCTCATACCTATTTAATTCCCGGAACTTATACAGTAAAACTTACTGTTACTACCGCCGGTGGATGTATAGATTCAACCCTTAAAACAAACGCAATCTTCGTTAATAGCAAACCCACCGCAATTTTTTCGGCTATGCCAAGGGATGCCTGCGCAAAAGAGGCCGTAAATTTTAAAGATGAGAGTTTAGGCACACCTGTTAAATGGCTCTGGGATTTTGGTGACGGAACAAAAGCAAGTTCCCAGTTTCCTACGCATACCTACAATGACACCGGGTATTTCGACATTCAACTTATTATTTGGAATACGGGTTGCTCCGATACCGTTAAATACTTAAACTATATTCATGTAAAGCCACCAATTGCCGGGTATTCCATCACGTTTAATTGCAACAACCCATTTGAAAGAATTTTTACAGATCAATCCATTGGTGCCGATAGCTGGCTGTGGGACTTTGGTGATGGAACAACATCAACACAAAAAAGCCCGGTACATTCTTATGTTACCAGTGGCTCATATATTGTAAGTTTAACCGTCTATAATAATTTGACCGGTTGTGATTATGTGAGCAGAAGAACAATACAGGTGATTGACGTAAAGCCTTCATTTTTTGCGTCCGACACTGCTATTTGCAGAGGCGGCAAAGTTGATTTTACAACTAACTTAAGCAAGTCTGAAATCAATTCATTTAGATGGAATTTTGGTGATGGAACTTTAGTAGATTCTGTGAGCAACACAGCTTCACATATTTATAAAATTGCAGGAACGTACTCAGTAAGCCTGGTTACTACCAGCATTTTGGGATGTAAGGACACATTGGTTAAATCAATGTATATACAAGTAAACGGGCCTACTGCTAAATTTGCATCTTCAGTTCCGGGCAGTTGTCTTAACAGTACAATCCTATTCAACGATCAATCTGCAAGTGATGGCACACATCCCATACAAACATGGGCATGGAACTATGCAGATGGAATTACTGAAACATTGACTGCGGCTCCATTTCAACACAATTATGCGGCCCCCGGTAATTATAAAGTTGGCTTAACAGTGACCGATAACCTGGGATGTTCAGACAGTATTAAATTAACAACGGCATTAATTATTTCAAAACCGGTTGCAGGTTTTAAAACAACTGACACGGCTACCTGCCCGGGTAAACCAGTCAACTTTACCAATCTTTCTACCGGGCCGGGACTTAATTATTTTTGGACATTTGGAGACGGTATCACGTCAACAGTAAAAAGCCCTGCTCATACTTATTCAATAGACGGCGATTATGATGTGGAACTAAAAATTACCGATCAATATGGCTGTACGGATTCAATGTCAAAGTCAGGATATGTAGTCATTGCAACTTCAGTTGCCGACTTCAACATGAGCGACTCTTTTAGCACCTGCCCGCCATTGATTGTTCAGTTTACAAACTTATCTACCAATTCAATTTCGCAGGTTTGGGATTTTGGTGATGGTAGTACGGCTACCGTTCATGACCCGTCGCATTTTTATAGCTATCCTGGAAATTATATTATTACTTTATCAATTAAAGGGCCTGGTGGATGTATAGAAATAAAAAAGAAAAATATCCTCATCAATGGCCCGACGGGAACTTTTACCTATAGTCCGCTTAAAGGATGTAACCCGGTGACTGTTAATTTTTCAGCAACTACCAAAGACAGGCTTTCCTTTATCTGGGATTTTAATAATGGCGCAACAGCAGTTACAACTGATTCCGTTATTTCTTATACCTACCTCAACCAGGGTACTTATATTCCTAAAATGATTCTGGTTGATCCAAATGGTTGCCAGGTACCGGTTACAGGAAAAGATACGATACTCGTAAGTGGGGTAATTGCAAAATTTGATTTCTTAGACAAAACCATTTGTGATGCCGGAAATGTTGCATTTGCCGATTCATCTTTAAGCAATGATTTAATTATAGGTTACAACTGGACCTTTGGTGATGGTACCAGTGCCACTACAAAAAACCCTGTACATCCTTATGGAGCTACCGGCCTTTTTTATCCAAAACTAATTGTTACAACAAGCAATGGATGTAAGGATTCTATATTGTCTGCTAAGCCGGTAAAAATAGTTGCTTCACCAAAAGCCGATATGACTAAAACTGCAGATGGATGTACACCGGTGAAAGTAACATTCAGCGGATTACTTACAGCCGCAGATACTTCAGCAGTAAGCTGGTATTGGAACTTTGGCAATGGCAATACTTCAACTATTAAAAACCCACCTGCGCAGAACTTCACCGTTTCCGGTATATATGATGTGAACCTTACCGTTACTAATAGCAGTGGTTGTGTAGATACCGTTATTAAACCAGTGAATGCTTTTGTTATTCCTGCCATAAATGCAGGCCCCGATACAGTAATCTGCAAAGGCGTTGGTGTAACCATTCAAGCTACAGGAGCCAGTACTTATGCATGGACGCCGTCTAAAGGGCTAAGTTGTGTAAACTGTGCCAACCCTATTGCAATGCCGGACAGCCTTACCAATTACATTGTAAAAGGAACGTCTGCACAGGGATGTATTGCAAATGACACTATCCAGGTTAAGGTAAAATATCAATTTAAAATTGCGTATAGTAAGCCGGATACCTTGTGTAAAGGGCAGGATAAAAAGTTGTTTGCTGTGGGTGCTGATCTTTATGAATGGTCGCCACCACAGGGACTAAATGATATCACTTTATCATCACCCACTGCAAAACCAGATTCAACCATTACTTATAAAGTAGTAGGAACCGATAGTAAAGGTTGTTTTAAAGATTCAGGATATGTCCCATTAAAGGTTTACCCGATTCCTACAGTAGATGCAGGCCCGGATCAAACAATAAATGTGGGTCAGACAACTGACCTGGTACCGACCTTTTCTCCGGATGTCATCAGCGTGATATGGACACCAACAGGTGGCATATTTAGAAATAATTACCCGGACATTTCTATTAAACCAACCAGTAATACTGTGTACACCGTTGAGGTAAAAAATCGGGGCGGTTGTTTGGCAAGAGACCAGGTGAGTGTATTTGTATTGTGCAATGGGGCGAATGTATTTATTCCAAATACCTTTTCTCCAAATGGTGATGGTGCCAATGATATATTTTATCCAAGAGGTACAGGTTTATTTAAAATAAAAAACTTACGAATATTTAATCGCTGGGGAGAAGTTGTATTCGAGAAAAGTAGCTTTAATGCAAATGATCCTTCATCTGGTTGGGATGGCACTTATAAAGGTGTAAAACTTCCCTCCGATGTATTTGTTTATATGATTGATATTATCTGCGACAACAATTCCATACTACCCTACAGAGGCAATATTGCACTGTTGCGCTAAACATAGATTTTGCTTTTATTATAAAAACATAGCCGGCTGGGGAGCTGGCTTTTGTTTTTCTGAAAATTCCATGAAAGCATTGTTGATAATGACTTTAAGATTTATAATTACAACCTGTAAAGCGGGTAAACATGTTCAATATGTGACATGAAATGTTTTCAGCCATCACTCGCTTTAAACCTTCCTTGTAGAAGCATATCCACCTGGCAAAATGTGGACAAATGAATGCATTTTGATGAAATAAAATTGAGCTGAACTCGTTTTAAGATATAGAACACCTGATCAAGAAGGCTTACAAAATCCAAACCCATGAAAAATACTCTACACATCCTTTTGTGTGGCATACTGATAGTTCTTGGTCTGAATGGAACTGCACAAGACATCCACTTTTCTCAATTTTTTGAGGCGCCACTTTTACGTAATCCTGCACTTGCCGGCCTTTTTTCCGGTGACGTTCGGTTTCAAACCGTTTACCGTACCCAATGGCAAAGTGTTACCACTCCTTATCAAACAACTTCAATGAATGGAGAGGTAAAATTAGCGGTCGGTAAAAGTGAAGATTTTCTTACAATTGGTGCCCAGATTTTACACGACAAAGCCGGAACAATTGCCCTTACTTCAACGCATGTTGCCCCTGCATTAAACTATCATAAATCTTTAAGCGCTGACAGGAATATGTACCTGTCACTTGGATTTATGGGTGGCCTTGTACAGCGTAGGTTCGACAATAGTAAAGTAACTACCAATAGTCAATATGATGGAACCGGTTATAATGGAAATCTCGGTAACGGAGAAAATTTTTCAGGCACATCCTATTCCTATTTCGACGGAACTGCCGGCATGAGTTTCAATACGCAGCTTGGAAACGATCCTGAAAACAATATCTTCTTCGGCGTTGCCTATCATCATTTTAACAGGGCAAAGAAAATTTCTTTTTATAGCAATGGAACAGCCGAAATGATGCCGAAATGGGTTTACTCAGCCGGAGCTAAAATGGCTGCAACCGACAATGCATATATCACTATCCAAGCAGATTTTTCTCAACAGGGATCTTACAAAGAATTAGTTGCCGGAGCATTGTTAACTTACCAGTTAGATGATACTGAAAATCCAAGATATTTTATTCATGGTGGCGCATTTGTAAGGTGGCAGGATGCCTTTATTCCCGTGGCAAAATTAGAAATGAGACCGATTGCCATTTCAATCAGTTACGATGCAAATATTTCTAAATTGAGTACTGCCAGTTCGGGCAGGGGTGGTTTTGAAATTGCTTTATCCTATCAAAAATATTTAAACAAAGACAATACAAGCAGAGATGCAGTAAGATGCCCAAGGTTTTAAGCTTATAACAATCCAAATTCAAAAGTTGTGTGCTAACATTTAAGATTTTTGTTTTTATGGATTGTTTGGATTACAGGAGCTCCCTTGGTCGGGGGCTCCGTTTTTATTATAGAAGTTCGTAAAAAAATTTTAGATTTTTTTTAATCCGCAGTGGTCTTTTATGGCATCATCGGTGGCGATGGCCTGTCCCGCATTTTAATCGGGATTCGTTCAAATTTATATTTTTATGGCATCTTTTTCCACCGTAATCTTTTTACAGAATTAAATTTGTACTGCCCCTTAAAAAGAAAAATGATTAAGGAAGAAAATAATCAACGGCCAGCTCGTAGCCTCTGAGTCCAAGGCCACTGATTACGCCAACACTTTTACCAGATACATGAGATAATTTACGAAAGTCTTCCCTGCCAAAAATATTCGAGATATGTACCTCTACAACAGCAGTTGTAATAGCAGCAATTGCATCACCCAATGCTACAGAAGTATGCGTATAGCCACCGGGGTTTATGATGATTCCATCATACAAAAAACCAACTCTTTGTACCTCATCAATTAACTCCCCCTCTATATTACTTTGAAAATAGCTTACTTCAATTGCCGGAAACTTTTGCTTTAACTCAACGAGGTAATCGTCAAAAGTTTTACTGCCGTAAATTTCAGGTTCACGAGTTCCAAGCAAATTTAAATTGGGGCCATTAATGATTGCTATCTTCATTATACGAATGTAATTTTAAATACCCGATACAAGAATTTTTGCGGGTGCATTTAAAATTGTCGCATTGCTTTGCTGCTTGTGGGCGGTGGAGACACCGCCCACGGCTGACTGCCCCGGTTGGTGTCCCCACCAACCGGCGACAATTTTAAATGTATCCATTTTTACAGAACGAATTACAACTTTTCAGTTATCATTGAAATAAACTCATCAAACAAATACCTGCTATCGTGCGGACCGGGAGTAGCTTCCGGATGATACTGTACCGAAAAGGCCGGCTTGTTTTTTACCCTTATACCTTCAATAGAATCATCATTCAAATTCAGGTGAGTAATTTCTACATTTTCAGATGCCCGTACCGCATTCGGTTCTACGCCAAATCCATGGTTTTGCGTAGTGATTTCACTTTTACCACTGATTACATTCTTTACCGGGTGGTTCAATCCACGATGGCCATGATGCATCTTAAAAGTAGGGATGTCATTGGCAAGTGCCAATAACTGGTGTCCCAGGCAAATGCCAAATAAAGGTATTTCTGCTTCCAATACCTGCTTCACTGTTTTTACCACACCAACCAATGGAGCAGGATCTCCGGGACCGTTACTTATAAAATAACCATTGGGCTTAAACGATTGCAAGGTTTCAAAACTGGTATTTGCATTGTGTACTTTTATGTATGCACCCCTTTGCACAAGGTTGGTCAGAATATTTCTTTTTATGCCACAATCAACCACTGCCACACGTATTTTACTTTCAGGGTCACCCAAAAAATAAGACTCTTTTGTTGAAACCGCTGATGCCAGTTCAAGCCCATCCATAGAAGGAACTTCTGCCAATTGATCTTTTAAAACATTTAAATCCGTTATCTCCGAAGATATAATACAGTTCATAGCGCCTTGCGTACGCACATGAGCAACCAACGCCCTGGTATCAACCTGGTCAATAGCTACCAGTTGTTGCTCCTCAAAATACGCCTGTAAAGAGCCTGTAGCTTCAAAGCGTGAATACTGCTCTTCAAGGTTACGTCCAATCACTCCCTTTACTTTTACACCATCACTCTCCACATCAACATCTTTCACGCCATAGTTACCAATATGAACGTTATTCATAATCAGTACCTGGCCATAATAACTTGGATCTGTAAATACTTCCTGGTAACCTGTCATCCCGGTATTAAAACATAACTCCCCGGTAGTTGTACCAATTTTACCAAAAGCATGGCCGTAAAACAAGGTGCCATCTTCTAATAATAAAATTGCCTGCGTCTTTTGATTCGTACTCATACTAAATAGAAATTTTGCAAAGAAAAGACTTAACTGATTTTTTCAACAAATAATTTTTTCACATTAAAAGCATTGCTTCTTAAAAAACTCTGAAAACCCTTGTTAATGCACCATCTTCAAATTTACAATGGGTATAAAAAAAGCTCCGATAGTAAATATCGGAGCTTTTATATAAAACAAAATTTTTCAAATTATGCTTCTTTCGTTTCTTCTTCAGTACCGGCTACTTCTTCAGGTTTTACTTCTACAGCTTCTTCAACTGCTGATGTATCTGCTGTTTTCTTTTTAGCACCACCACTACGCCTTGTCTTTTTAACCGGCTCAGCAGCTTCTGCTTTTGAAATGCCTTTACCATAAATTTCATTAAAATCAACCAGCTCAATCATTGCTATTTCAGCAGCATCACCGGTTCTTTTACCTAATTTAATGATACGGGTATAACCACCCGGTCGGCTTGCAATTTTTGGAGCAACTACTGTAAACAATTCCTTTACGGCTGCTTTGTCATTCAGGTAACTAAACACAATACGGTGATTGTGCATAATTGATTCCTTCGACTCAGTGGCCTTTGTTTTTGTCATTAGTGGCTCAATATAGCTACGTAGAGCCTTTGCTTTTGCCAAAGTAGTTGTGATCCTTTTGTAAGTGATCAACTGGCAACCCAGGTTCATCAACAGGGCTTTCCTGTGAGAAGCTGTTCTGCTTAAATTGTTATTCTTATTTCCGTGACGCATGACATTTAATTTTTAATATTTCCTCTGCACCGTGTCAGGAATTGCAAAGTACTTAAGTTATAAAAACTCCAGTTCCCCTTTAGGGGCGGAGGGGCTTACTCATCATCCAATTTCAACTTGCTCAAATCCATTCCAAAACCTAAGCCTCTTTCGTTCAACACCTGCTCAATTTCGCTTAAAGATTTTTGACCAAAGTTTCTGAATTTCATCAGGTCTTCCTGCTCGTATTGAACAAGTTCGCTCAATGAATTAATTTTAGCAGCTTTCAAACAGTTGAAGGCACGTACAGAAAGATCAAGATCTTCAAGTGGTGTTTTCAACACTTTACGCAATTGCAAAGTTTGTTCGTCAACCAGGTCTTCTTTTTTATCTTCTTTTGTATCAAAAGTGATATTCTCATCAGTGATGATCATCAAATGTTGAATCAAAATCCGACTAGCCTGCTTAACAGCTTCTTCCGGATGAATGGTACCATCTGTGATTACTTCCATAATCAATTTTTCAAAATCCGTACGTTGCTCAACACGGGTATTTTCGATGGTATATTTTACATTCTTAATTGGTGTATAAATAGCATCAACAGCTATATAACCAAAATGAGAATTTTTCTCTTTGTTATCTTCTGCAGGAACATAACCACGGCCCTTACCTATTGTAATTTCAATATCAAGTTTAGCGCTGCTATCCATTACACAAAGAATCAGTTCAGGATTCATTACCTCAAAAGATAAAGAAGCTTCACCAATCATTGCTGCAGTGAATTCAGTTTTGTTTTTAAGAGAAAGCGTAATCTTCTCAATACCAATTTCATGCTCTACTTTCTTCTTAAAACGAACCTGCTTAAGGTTCAAAACAATTTCTGTTACATCTTCAGTAATACCTTTGATGGTTGCAAACTCATGATCAGCACCAACTATGTTGATACCAATAATAGCGTAACCTTCTAAGCTATTAAGTAATACACGGCGTAAAGCATTACCAATTGTTACACCATAACCCGGCTCAAGCGGCCGAAATTCAAACTGTGCTTCAAAATCATTTGCTTTCTGAAGTACAATTTTATCGGGCTTAACAAAATTTAAAATGGCCATTTGTATTTTGTTGTTTTTGTTTTAAATAATTTTTTTTTCCAACTTCAGTAACGTAAGTCAACATCGTTGTGTCACTCACTTTTACTTTCTCAGCTTTGGGCATCCTCCATTGTTATTCTCTAAAGTCCTTCCCTTCGGGGAGGATTTAGGTGGGGCTCCTTACTTGCTATACAATTCCACAATCAACTGCTCCTTAATATTTTCAGGAACGCTTTCTCTTTCAGGATAAGCAATGAAAGTACCTTTCAATTCTGTTTCGTTAAAATCGATCCAGTTAAACTTTGCATTTTTACCACGTACATTGCTGGTGATTGAAGTATTAACCGCACTCTTATTTTTTAACCCGATGGTTTCACCCGGCTTCATTGAATAAGAAGGAACGTTAACAACTTCGCCATTAACTGTAATGTGTTTGTGACTTACCAACTGGCGTGCTGCCTGGCGGCTTGGTGCTATACCCATGCGGAAAACGGTGTTGTCCAAACGGGCTTCTAATAATTTAATTAAGTTTTCACCGGTAACACCTTTGCGTCTTGAAGCTTCATCAAATGTTTTACGGAATTGTTTTTCCAATAAACCATAGGTGTATTTAGCTTTTTGCTTTTCACGTAACTGTAAAGCGTATTCGCCTAAAGTTTTACGTTTGCGGTTTGCACCGTGCATGCCCGGAGGGTTACTGTTTTTAGTTAACCACTTACCGTTGCCTGTGATAGGCTCTCCGAAAATCCTGGAGATCTTTGTTTTGGGACCTGTGTACCTTGCCATAATTATAATTGCGATTTTTTAGTGACGATGCAACATTAAAAAATCCTAAAATGAATATTGCACCCGATTAATAAATATGTTGAATGTTAATCCGATAGCTATCGGATGATGAATGTTGAATGAGATACGTTAAGCATTTAGCATTCAACATTTATCATAACAATTTATACTCTTCTCTTTTTTGGAGGACGACAACCGTTGTGTGGTAAAGGAGTAACATCTTTGATCATATTGATCTCGATACCTGATTGTGATAATGCCCTGATAGCACCTTCACGACCCGAACCTGGTCCTTTTACAAATACATCAACTCTTTTTAAACCTGCATCCATTGCAACTTTTGCTGCATCTGAAGCAGCCATCTGGGCTGCGTAAGGGGTGTTTTTCTTACTTCCTTTAAAACCCATTTTACCAGCACTTGACCATGAAATAACCTGGCCGGTTTTGTTAGTTAAACTGATAATAATGTTGTTGAAACTAGCTGTTACATGTGCGTCACCGTAACTGTCAACTTTTACAATTCTTTTTTTAGCTGCTGCTTTACCACTTTGCTGCTTGCCTTGTGCTTTTGCCATAATTAATTTAATAGGTAATCTTTAAGAAATATTCGCAGACGTATTGACTGCGAAGCTGAACCAATCCTCCTGCTGACTTATGAAGCTATCCGGCGTTTGTTCAAAATGATATAAGTCATATTTAAGTCAAAACTAAAAAATCAAAAGTCAAAAATTTTCACTTTTTACTTTTGATTTTTAAATTATTTCTTAGCTACTTTCTTTTTGCCGGCAACTGTCTTACGCTTACCCTTACGAGTACGACTGTTGGTACGTGTACGCTGTCCACGCAATGGTAACCCTTTACGGTGACGTAAACCACGGTAACAAGCGATATCAAGCAAACGCTTAATGTTCATCTGAACCTCACTACGCAATGCACCTTCAGTTTTAAATTCAGTGTTGATTACATTACGAATGGCAGTTTGTTCATCATCATCCCACTCATTTACTTTTTTGTCATAGCTGATAGCAGCTTTGTCTAAAATGTAACGGGCAGTTGAGCGACCTATTCCAAATATGTAGGTAAGTCCTACTTCGCCTCTTTTATTTTTTGGTAAATCTATACCGGCAATACGAGCCATATACTGTTGATTTGTTAATTAGTTGATTAGTTAAATGACTTGCTAGCCATTGACCAAAGGCCATTTCCTATCCTTGTCTTTGCTTAAAGCGAGGATTTTTTTTGTTGATAACAAACAAGACACCTTTTCTTCTTACAATCTTGCAATCAACACTTCTTTTCTTAATTGAAGCTTTAACCTTCATTTTGTTTCTTTTTATTTATTAAAAATCACTTTGCTATGCAAAAATGTATTTATTTATACCTGAAAATGATCCTTCCTCTTGTTAGGTCATAAGGGCTCATTTCCACGCCCACCTTATCTCCCGGCAAAATTCTGATGTAGTGCATTCTCATTTTTCCAGAGATGGTCGCCAATATTTCGTGACCATTTTCCAGCTTTACTTTGAACATAGCATTGCTGAGTGCTTCCAGAATTGTACCGTCTTGTTTAATGAGTGCCTGCTTCGCCATATTTTTGGAGCGCAAAGATAAGAGGATTAATTTAATTATTACTAAAAAAATCAGATATTTACCAATAAAAACCCCACTTCCCCATGAAGAAGACAATTTTTAGCATCTTATCAATTATTATATTGGGAATATCCTGCACAAAAAGCGATGCCCCTACTCCTCCACCCGTTGCAGATAAATACCTCAACTCAAATAACGCAAGTTCCTGGAATTATGAATTAGTAAATAACATTGCCGTCAGCACCACATTATACACACTTACGTCCACAAACAGGGACTCTACAATTAACAGTAAATCCTACCACGTTTTTACAAATTCAGGTGCAAGTGGTAATGAATACTATAATATTACGGGAAATGAATATTACAATTTCAGAAAATTACCAGCGGCTTTTGGCGGCAGCAACGTAGAGAATTTATATTTAAAGGATAACCTTGCAGTTGGTGGCAGTTGGACGCAAGCCTTTCCTGTTACAGTTTCTGGCTTTCCTGCTGTTGTTACGCTGGCCAATACAATCGCTGAAAAAGGAATAACAAAAGTTATTAACGGCATTACCTATAAGGATGTGATAAAAGTATCTACCAATATTACGGCAAGCATAAGTGGTATTCCCCTACCTGCCGGAGCATTAACAACTGATATACAAACCTTTTATGCTCCAAGGTATGGCATGATACAGTCCATCAATAAAATCGATGTCAGTTTCAGCGGCATTGTTGACCATACCGACCAGCAAACAAATCTTAAATCTTCGGACCTTAAATAAAAGTTTGTTAAAAAAGTTAACCCGGCCATCGAGCCGGGTTTTTTATTGAATTCAGAAAATCGTCTATTTAAATGATTCGTCGTTCAAATGTACCTTGGTCATTTCATAAAAATGATTCTGCAATTGGTGTACACTAATCCGCTGCATAATATGTCTCCGCTCATCCCGATACCAGATTTCCATTTTTGAAAAATCTCCTTCGGACGGTAGCAGCAACCTGAACGCTCCTTTTAAATACTTTACTGTGCCATTTGGCTCTGGTTCTTTGGTAAACTTAAGGTCAAAAAGCTGAGCTTCGTCTAAGGCTATTGCCGAAAGCTGTTCAGTTTCGTACCAAAATTCCTGCCCGGTGTTCACGCAAACCTGCTTTTCGTCACCGTTTAAATTGGTTACTTCACCTTTTTTGATGTCGCCGTCATTATCGGCCATTAAATAATCACCCACTTTGATGTCATGAAATTTTATCATATAACTTAAATTTTAATACTCCCAATATAGGATTTTTTACCAAACAAATTACCTCGCACTAGTGAAAGAATTACCTTATGCAATTGAGGCGGAAAGATATAAAAAGCCGGTTGCAGATTTTATTGTATTATTTATTCGGCCCAACTCATAACATACCCTTCGTTTTCAATATCGATGGCATCTTTGGTTAACTGAAGTGAATGAAAAGTATCGATCATAACTGCCAGCTCATTGGTTTGCTTTGCACCAATACTTTTTTGCACCGCTCCCGGATGTGGCCCATGTGGTATTCCTGCAGGATGCAGATTGATCATTCCCCGGGTTACATGCTTGCGGCTCATGAAATCACCGGCTACATAATACAGCACTTCATCACTATCAATATTACTATGATTATAGGGCGCAGGAATGGCATCGGGATGATAATCAAAAAGCCTTGGAACAAAAGAACACACTACAAAATTATTGGCTTCAAATGTTTGATGAACCGGTGGTGGCTGATGCACCCGGCCGGTGATGGGTTCAAAATCATGAATGGAAAATGCAAACGGATAGCAACATCCATCCCAGCCTATTACGTCAAAGGGATGGGTAGCATAATGTATTCCATATAATATTCCCTTCTTCTTTGTCTTTATCAAAAAATCGCCTGATTCGTCATTTGTAATTAATTCAGTTGGCACCCTGATATCCCTTTCACAATAAGGAGAATGCTCCAGCAACTGGCCATTTTTACTGAGGTATTTTTTGGGATACCGGATCGGTGAAAATGATTCTACAATCAATAACCGGTTGTTTTCATCAGTAAAGCTAATTTGGTAAATAGTACCACGCGGCACTACCAGGTAATCGCCGTAACCAAATTCAATATTACCATACATTGTTTTCAATATGCCAGATCCTTCATGTATAAAAATCATTTCATCGGCATCAGCATTTTTATAAAAGTAATTGATCATACTTTCCTGCGGAGCAGCCAATACAATATGGCAATCATTGTTCACCAACATTGGCTTGCGGCTTTGCAGGAAATCTTTTTCCGGCTTTACTTTAAACCCTTCAAAACTCCGGTGCTGCAGCATTTTTTCTTCGGCAATAACAGGCTGCACATTGATCGGTGCATCGGTTTTAATTATTTGCGTTGGTGGATTGATATGGTAAAGCAATGAATAATCATTGCTAAAACCTTCTGTTGAAAATAATTGTTCGGCATACAGGTTACCATCTGGGTTTCGGAATTGTGTATGTCGTTTATGCGGAATAGATCCCAGGGTATGATAATGAGGCATATCGTTAATTTTTTAGCAAATTATAAAAAGGAAATACTTAGCCAATCGGCAAAAATATTTATATCAAAACAGGTATGATGCATTTTATTAGAACCCTGTGCATATTGCCTACATAACCAAATAATATTGCCGATATCATTCATCAACCATACAATTAAGATTGTTGCAAAATGACATCTTTAAAAATACCAATTAATGATGAAATAATATTCCATGGTTGTGTAGTATTTAATTTGCAATCAAAAACAAATTTAAAATAACCAAAACCACCTTAAAATAAATAATTAAGGATTATTTTCGCCACCTGAAAATCGACGCAAGCATTGATTTATTTTTTATCAAACAAAGAAATCCTTGTGGTGCTTTAACCCAAAATCAGGTACAATTAATATGAAGAAATTCTTACGCAGGTATGCTCCGGGCTGGTTTAAGGTTGTTTCAAAAAAAGCATTGTTTCGGTTATACCGGCTAACTGAAGCATTTTATCGGCTGCCTGTTGATAAATACGATTTTCAGACTACACAGCTCATACGCACATACCTTAAAAACAATTCCAACTGCATTGATGTGGGCGCCAATCTGGGGCACATATTAATGGAGATTGTAAAAGCTGCACCAAAGGGTCATCATTATGCATTTGAACCCATCCCACATTTGTACACCGATTTAAAAAAGAAATATTCAAAAAATACAGAGGTATATAATTACGCACTTTCATCTGAAAAGGGAACTGCTACATTTAACTATTATCCTGCAAGGCCTGCTGTTAGCGGATTCAGGGAAAGGGATAACGTAAGTGATGTAGAGCCGCAGTTGCTTTCTGTTCAAATGGAAAAGCTGGATGACATTATACCGAAAAATGTAAAAATTGACTTACTAAAAATTGATGTGGAAGGTGCCGAATTACAAGTATTACAAGGCGCAAAAAAAACGCTTCAGTTAAATAAGCCAATTGTATTATTTGAATGCGGTATTGGCGGTGCAGATATTTATGGTACTACGCCTGACCAGATCTACGACTTGTTTAGTGAATGCGGAATGGGCGTTTCTACCATTGAATACTTTAATGCACGCAAACAGCCATTCTCAAGGGAAGAATTTAGTGGACAGTTTTATAAGAATTACAATTTCTTTTTTATAGCCTACGATCCTGCTTACTATTAAAGGCGTCGACTACAATTTGAACAACCCGAATAATTTTTTGCGTACAAAATCCGCTCTGCAGCAACAATCTTTTTACTGTAATCCATCACAAACCTTAGCAACTACAAATTACTTTGACACGAATTGGCCTTATATCAGATACCCATCATTTTTTAGACGACGCTGTTTTTGAGCACTTCAAAGATTGCGATGAAATATGGCATGGAGGCGATTTTGGCACAATTGAAATAGCAGAAAAAATCATCAATGGCATGAAAGCCTATTGGCCAGCCGGAGAAGACAAAATAAGATTCAGGGGAGTTTATGGAAATATTGACGGGCCGGATGTAAGAACGGTTTACCCGGAACAGATTGTTTTTATATGCGAAGGCGTTAAAGTAATGATTCGTCATATTGGCGGCTATCCACCCAAATACAATCCTGAAACAAAAAAAGAATTATTGATTCAAAGGCCCCAACTTTTTATCAGCGGCCATTCACATATTTTAAAAGTGATGTACGATGATAAACTGGATTGCCTCCACATGAATCCCGGAGCTGCCGGTAAACAAGGCTGGCATAAAGTACGTACCCTTATCCGTTTTACAATTGATGAAAAAGACATCAAAAACTGTGAAGTGATTGAACTATAAAACCTCCGTTTTTTCTCTATAATTATTTTCCGCCATTGGCCTGTAAATCAGCCACACAATTTGCATCCAGTGTGGGTATATTTCCGGTCAATAAAAAGCCCGTTATATCAGTGGTTTCAGAAGCGTAGTACATCAAACAATTGCTATTGTTACAATGATTGCCATGTGCTGCATCTTTATGATTGGTTTGCATGGCTGAGCCAATATCAACCAATCCAAGTATATGAGCCAGCTCGTGTTCCAGCACAGTTGTCTCAAGTTTGGTCCTGCTTGCTTGTCCCACACCACCGCTATTGCTATGAACAGTTTTTCCCAATATTGCAATGGAAGTATTGCGGAATGCCAGGCCAAGCACATTCGCATCTGTATAGCCACCATCCGTAATTAAAAAGTAAACACCCAGTTCAGTACCCGTTGTGTAAACCGTGCGGCTTCTTTTTTCCAGGGCAGCAATATCATCTAAAGTCAATACGGCTTTTCCACCTGTTACCACCTGCGACTGAACGATTGAAACTCCGGCAGGTTTATTCAATTTGTTATTTATAAATGTGGTTAAATTGCTTACCGCATTCGCATCGGGTGCATAGCCCGGCATGTACTGGATTTCAATTTTTAAAGCTGTGTATTTTGTTGAACTTAACAGGTCGCCTGCAGAAGCCCCCACCGCTTTATTGTTCTCAGGATTAACAGGAGCTAACACCGGATTGCCCCCGGATTTGGTACAACTGGTAAATAAAACGGTCGCCAATAAAATAGTAATTGCTGTGTGGATATTTTTCATAGATATTATAAATGGTTATACCATTAGAGATACGTAAATATGATTCGTTATAGTTGTAACGATTCCGACAAATTTAAATTGTAACCTGTGGAGAAATATACAACTACAAAACTGACTGTAAGATGATGCTGCGGTAAATAGCCTATGGGATCCAGTCTGCAATAAAAATATTGGTATCATGGGTGCCGCCGTTATTTCTATTGCTGCAAAACACAATTTTTTTACCATCCGGGCTAAACATCGGGAATGCATCAAAGCCTTTATCGCGGCTTATTTTTTCAATATTTCCGCCATCCAGATCGGCCAGGTACATGTTAAAAGGAAACCCCCGCTTATATTCGTGATTGCTGCAAAAAATAAAATGCTTCCCATCGGGTGTAAAGTTGGGCGCCCAATTGGCCTGTTCAAGAAAGGTGATTTGTTTTGCATTGCTCCCATCGGCATTGGCAACCCATACTTCCATGTGCGTGGGTGCCACTAAATTTTGCGCCAATAATTCTTTGTATTCTTTTATTTCTTCATCAGTACCTGGCCGGCTTGCTCTCCAGATAATTTTGGTGCCATCAGGGCTAAACCATGCACCGCCATCATAACCCAGCGTGTTGGTAATGCGCTTCACATGTTTACCATTCAAATCCATTGCATATAAATCAAGATCGCCATCACGCATGGATGTAAACAATATTTTATCCCCTTTCGGAGAAATGGTCGCTTCCGCATCGTACCCATTCGTATTTGTAAGTTGTTGTACAATTTTACCATTCAGGTCGGCTTTAAAAATATCGAAGCTTTCATAAATTGGCCAAATGTATTTATTGCCATGTTTTGAACGATCGGGTATCGGCGGACAGTCCTTGCTTCCTAAATGCGTGGAGCCGTAAAGTATATGTTTTCCATCCGGATAAAAATAAGCACAGGTTGTTCTTCCTGTTCCGTTGCTCATCAATTTGGGTTCAAATTTTTCACCGGCTGCAGTAGGTACTTTGCCCATCCAAATCTGGTCGCAGGCAATCCCTTCTGCAGGATTGGTTTTTTGAAAAACAAGGTATTTACCATCACTACTAAAATAGGCTTCGGCATTATCGCCACCAAATGTTAACTGTTGCACATTTGCAAAATGGGTTTCGCCAGGAAATAAAATAGTATCCGCCGGAATCGTTGAAGTATTACTAAAAACAGGTGCTGACCTGGTTTCCATGACTGGCTTAAATGCAACTGCCAACAAAATGAGTATTACTCCAAACAATCCTTTTTTTCTATTCATGATGCCTGTTTTTGTGGCTGCTAAGTTAAGCCCGTCCTACTTTATTTTATAATAAAATTGTAGGCTACCTTTCGTTTAAGCCCTTATTTTTGCAACCAACTTATTCCCTTTATGTTTAAATCAATTGTATATCTTTTATTGTCAGCAACTATTTTGGTAACATCCTGTAATAACAGCGACCGTACGGAAACTGTTACCATTCCTGCTGCAGAGCAATCGTTGAGGGACCAGGTAAACAAATACCCCGATTCATTGGAATTGCACAATAAACTGGTTGACTATTTTGCCGGTAACAATGATTATGGAAATGCAATAAAAGAAATAAACCTTATCATAAAAAAAGACAGTAGTAACCCAACACTTTGGGATGCAAAGGCCCGCCTGCTTTTTTTAAATGCAGATACAACGGGCGCAATTGATGCATTCAATCATGCGATAGAAATTTTTCCAGATCCGCAATACATTATTTCTTTGGGCACTTTATATGCACAAACCAACAACTCCCTGGCACTTGCAATGGCCGACGCATTGTTGAATGCACCCCGTGCTAACGCTACCCTGCAGGCGATGTTTATTAAAGGCTTGTATTTTAGTTACTCAGGCGACAAGGCACAGGCTATTTCTTTTTTTGATCAATGCCTAAAGACAGACTATACGTTTTTAGATGCCTATCGGGAGAAAGCAATTGCATTGTATGATATGGAAAAATATGAGGATGCATTAAAAGTTTTAGAAACCGCCACCACTGTGCAAAAGACTTATGAGGAAGGCTGGTATTGGATGGGCAGGTGCTATCAAAAATTGAATAAGAAAAAAGAAGCAATAGAAAGTTACCGAATGGCAGTACAACTGGATCCTGAATTTTTAGAAGCAAAAGATGCACTGAATAAATTGGGAATGAAAAGCTAATTATTTTTTAATACTGAACTAACTATTCAATTACCTGAATCAATAAATAACTGTTGATTTAAATTTTGTTACAAACATTTAAGTTTCAATTAAACATTGTTGTGTCACACTCTTGTACGGCATACCTTTGTGGAACATTTTTTACAACTAAATGTAACCCGCTCAATTAACCTGTAAATGCACAAGTGAGTGACACAACGATGTTGATGCAGGTACTAAAGCTGGTTAAAAAAGAAATGAAATTTCATAACGCAAATTTAATGACAACCGCCGTCAGGGTTTGCAACCGCTGACGGGGTTTCATAACTCATATTTCATAACTCATATTTCACTATGCCCATTATAGCACCCTCATTATTAGCAGCAGATTTTTTACAATTACAAAAGGCATGCGATATGCTGAATGAAAGCCAGGCCGAATGGTTTCACCTGGATGTGATGGATGGCCGCTTTGTTCCCAATATTAGTTATGGGCCAATGGTAATTGAGTTTATGAGAAAAACTACCACTAAGTTTTTTGATGTTCATTTGATGATTGAAGAGCCGGGCAATTATGCCGAGGCATTTAAAAAAGCCGGCGCCGATAGCCTGACGGTTCACATAGAAGCCTGCCCCCATTTGCACCGCAACATTCAACAAATAAAATCATTGGGCATGCAGGCCGGTGTAGCTTTAAATCCACACACTCCTGTATCTTTTTTACAAGATATACTGGCAGATCTCGACCTTGTTTTAATCATGAGCGTAAACCCGGGTTTTGGCGGACAATCATTTATTCCCCAGTCGCTGATCAAGATAAAAGAGCTGCGAGAAATGATTGATGAAGCTGGCCTGAAAGTAAAAATAGAAGTAGATGGCGGCGTTAGTCTCGACAATGCAAAGCAACTGGTAGATGCAGGTGCAGACGTGCTGGTGGCTGGCAGTTCTGTTTTTAAATCGGCCAATCCCATGGAAACGATTGCTCAATTGAAGGCTATCTAAGGGTATCATAAATCTGCAGCATTACGTCGGCAGATTGCATTACCCAATTGGATTCCTTTTTATTCCATTTGTATTTTTTGGTAATCACATTTTCCAACAGTTGTTGTCCTTTTATAGCCTGCTCCTGGTTGTAAAAACAGTTGATCCATTTGTCTTCCAGCTTACTTTTATTGACTACTGTTATTGCGCCCTTGTACCATTTAAAACATCCCGGCAAGCCAACAAACGAAACTATATTGCCACCACGGGCAGCATTATCTTCTAAAAATTTCGCATAAAAACTTACCGACTTTTTTACCCTGTGCTTTATTGCACTATCCGATTCTGGCTTAGAAGGTTTTATCCGCCATTCATTGTTAGATGGATGAAAGGGATCGTCTGTAGGCTCAATTTCAACAAGGGCATCGCTTTTGTATTCCATCTTTTTTTTATCCCCCATATTTAGCAGTATCAATTGCTTTGGCCCAATGGCACCAATTTTTTGATGCCCTTTTGATCCCCCTTTATACTCAAGATCAATTATTTTATCCGCATCATTCAGTTTCCATTTACCAAACTTTATTTTGTCCCTTGGGTTTTCAGTAAAACTTCCATCCTTAAAAAAGGAGAAACCCCGATAAGGCATTTCAAGGTCGCCCCCACTACCGGAAGCCGCTGCATCTTCCGCATCCTCTTTATTCTCCCAGTCCTGGCATAGCAGTACATGTATGTCTTTAGATGTTGATATATCATCCAATGGCGCAGGTCCACGATCTTCAACGGGTGCATCCACTGCATCCTCCTTATCCTTATTAGTCGTATTATTATTACAGGAAATAAATGTAGCCGACAAAACAATCATCAAAATAAAAGATATCTTCATAGCGTACTTTTTTCAAAAATATACAGAAGCAGGCAGATATTTGCAGGTATGATTATTAAAAGTCTAAATTATTTTATCTTCATAACATGAGAGCATTTTTCGCCCTGCTATTATCACTGCTTATACTACATACTACTGCTCAAAAAAAATCAGCAATTGTTAGTGGCAATGTCCTCGATGAAAATGAAAATCCGCTTGCAAAAGTATCCGTTGTAATTCTTGGCAAAACCACTGGCATTGTTACAAATGATAGCGGCTATTTTCGATTAAAAGTTCCTGCAGACAAATCATTCGCACTTATATTCTCCTATACCGGCTATGCCGAAACGCAAAAGAATTTTTACTTAAGTGAAAATGAAGAAGAAAAAATATCCATACGGATGGAGCATGTAGGAAAAGTACTGGAAACCGTTGTAGTAAGCGATGAACGTGAAAGAAAGGAAACAGGCATCACAAAAATTAATCCTAAAAATGCCCTTGTATTACCCAGTACAACCGGCGGTATAGAAGGGTTGATTAAAATTTTGGTGGGTAGTAATAATGAACTCACATCGCAGTACAGTGTACGTGGTGGTAACTATGATGAAAATTTAATTTACATCAATGACTTTGAAATTTTTCGTCCTTACCTGGTTCGCAGCGGGCAACAGGAGGGCCTTAGTTTTATTAACCCCGAACTTGCAAAAAATGTAAGCTTTTACAATGGTGGTTTCCAGGCAAAGTATGGCGACAAAATGAGTAGTGTACTCGATATTCAATACAAAAAACCAAAAGCTTTTGGCGGATCAGCTTATGTAAGTTTACTGGAACAAGGTGTACACCTGGAGGGTGCTGCAAAAAATGAACGGCTTACTTATTTGATTGGGGTGCGAAACAGGAGTAACAGGAATTTATTAAGCAGCCAGGAAACAAAGGGTGCTTATATTCCCACTTCTACCGATGTGCAGGCATACCTTACTTACAAACTGAGTAACAAACTTCAACTGGAAATTCTCGGAAATTTTTCTACTACAAAATTCACCTTGTTACCAGAATCTGCTGAAAAAACAACGTCTGTATTTTCGCCACTTTTTACGGCAAACCTGGGGCTGGATATCTATTTTGAGGGACAGGAAAAAAGCAGTTATAAAACCAGCATGGTGGGCATCAGTGCTATACATCAACCCAATAAAGACCTGCGTTTAAAATGGATGCTGAGCCGTTTTCAAAATAAAGAAAACGAAAACTTTGATATAGCAGGCGCTTACCTTTTTGGTGATCGTGATTTTGACAACAGCAGCAGCACGTTTGGACAGATCGTAAATCCGCTGGGAGCAGGTTACTATCAAAATTATGGAAGAAACCAATTGAATATTGAAGTATGGAACGCAAGCCTGAAAGGCAGCCTGGATAAAGGAAAACATTTTATTCAGTTTGGCAACAGTATTGAACAAACGAAAATAAGGGACGTACTGTACGAATGGGAATACCAGGATAGTGCCGGTTATTCACTGCCGGTAAACACTGGTTTATTGAATAGCTTTTTACATTCAGATGCCAACTTAACCATTCAAAAATACAGTGGCTATGTGCAGGATAATATCAGTTTCAGCAATGCAAAAAGAGACATCACCTTACAAGGTGGATTGCGGTACAATTACAATTCGCTCAATAAAGAATTTTTTGTAAGTCCCCGTTTCCAGGTAAGCATTAAACCGAATTGGAAAAAAGATGTTGTATTAAAATTTGCTGTCGGCTCCTACAACCAACCTCCTTTTTACAGGGAGTTAAGAAAATATGACGGCACATTGAATACAAATGTAAAGTCGCAAAAAAGTATTCAACTGGTTGCCGGGCTCGACTATAATTTTAAAAGAACCGACAGGCCCTTCAGGATTACAACAGAGGCTTATTATAAAAACATGCGTGATGTAATTCCTTACGATATTGATAATGTAAGGATTCGTTATTTTGGAGAGAACAATGCTAAAGCATATTCGGTTGGACTGGAAACAAGGTTATATACAGAGTTAGTGAAGGATGCGGAAAGCTGGTTCAGCGTTGGCTTAATGCAAACCAAAGAAAATTTAGACGGCGACCGATATTATCAATACAAAAATGCTGCAGGAGAAATCATCAATTCAAAATCAACCGACCAGGTTGTAGCAGATAGTGTGGGAACTGATGTGGGCTGGCTGCGTCGTCCGAGCGACCGCTTACTTACCATGGGATTGTTTTTGCAGGATTATTTATCTACCAATAAAAACTTTAGGGTACACCTGAATATGTTGTACGGCAGCAATATGTCATTCAATATTCCCAATAGTGTAAAGTATCGCAATGCCCTTATCATCGATCCTTACATCCGGGTGGATATTGGCTTCAGCGCTTTGTTGTTAAGTGAAAAAAATAAGCGCCGAAGCCATAGTCCGTTTAAAGATTTTGATAACATCTGGGCAAGCTTTGAAGTATTTAACCTCATCGATCGCAGGAATACCATTTCTTATCAACTCATCAAAGATTTCTCCAACACAGTTTATAGTATTCCCAATCGCCTTACTCCAAGATTGATCAATTTTAAAATTGTAGGAAGGTTTTAATTAACTAAAATAACTCAGGTTTGTTTTAGGCGTGATGGTCAGCAAGGTTTCATAAATTAATTTAATGGTGTTCTCCACATCGCTTTTATGCAGCATTTCCACCGTTGTGTGCATATAGCGCAAAGGCATAGAAATTAATACCGACGGGCATCCGTCATTGGAATATGCAAAAGCATCCGTGTCGGTTCCGGTACTCCTGCTTACGGTATGCATCTGTACCGGAATTTTATTTTTAGTTGCTACATTTTGTACAAGATCTAATAATTTATTGTGAACAGCAGGCCCATAAGTTAAGGATGGCCCCTTGCCGCAGGCTGTATCGCCTTGTACAATTTTATTGATCATGGGTGTTGTAGTATCATGCGTAACATCGGTGATGATGGCAATATTTGGCTTGATTCTTCTCGCAATCATTTCAGCACCACGCAAACCAATTTCTTCCTGCACTGCATTTACAACATACAAGGCAAATGGTAACTTCTTTTTGTTTTGTTGCAGCATGCGTGCAACTTCTGCAATCATAAATCCGCCAATCCTGTTATCAAAAGCACGGCCTATCAGGTAGTCGTTGGCAAGTTCATCATAACCGTCTTCGTAAGTTGCAACTGCTCCAATATGGACACCCAGTGCTTCCACTTCTTTTTTACTTCTTGCACCGCAGTCCAAAAATAAATTCTCCACTTTTGGTTGTGTTTCCTTGTCGCTTCCACCCATTCTTGTATGAATAGCCGGCCAGCCAAACACTGCTTTTACAATGCCTTTTTTTCCATGAATCAATACACGCATTGAAGGTGCTATCTGGTGATCAACACCACCATTTCGCTTTAAATAAATTAATCCTTCTGCAGAAATATAATTTACAAACCAGCTTATTTCATCTGCATGCGCTTCAATCACTACTTTAAAACTTGCCGTTGGATTGATTACTGCTACCGCTGTACCATAAGGATCTGTAAAAAAAGAATCAGTAAATGGTTTTACATATTCGAGCCACATTTTTTGCCCGCTGCTTTCAAAACCTGTTGGAGAAGGATTGTTGATATACTTGCGCAAAAAAGAATACGATTCGTCAGAAAGGATAGTTTTGGATGCTTTTGATTTTGCCATTAAATATATTTTTTTGTAAAATTAACTAAATACTTGCCAGTAAGGTAAGAAGGCCCGACAAAAACATCAAACCATCTACCTCAAAATAATAAAAAACATAGCCTCTTTTTTTTAGGGAGCGTATATACACCCAGGCTGTAACAAGGCCGGTAACCACCAGTGACAGCACCTGTAAAAGAGGAATTTCATAACTGCCAAGGCCGATGCTTATTAATATGTAGATCAGTAATATTATCCCAATAGAATATTTAAGTGTGTTGGCACCTATATCTGTCGCCAGGCTTTGCAACCCCCTTATTTTATCCATGGTAGCATCCCGCTTATCAAATATGATACACAATACCAGCATAAAAAGAAAACGCGTAATAAATATAAGTACTACGGCTGTCTGCATTTCAGTAATGGCTATCTGCAGGGGAATTAAAATGGTAACCATGGTCCAGGCAAAAGCCAGTAAAATAGTTTTAACAAAACCAGCCTTTCTTGTAAAATGTAATTGCCTGATTGGGAGTAAAGGAATTGCATATAAGATCAGAAAAACAAACGTGATAATGGTATTATACATCACCAGTTGCAGATGTTCATAACAAAAAAACATGCCTGCCATTGCAGTGATCATTACAACCAATGAACTTTTACTTTTTTTGAGAAAAGAAAAAAGGCTGTCAAACTTATTGAAGGAATAACGGCTGATCATCCAATATGCATTGTAGCCGGCAAGTGTAGCAAAAAAAATAAAAGCAAGCAGGTAATTATTTACCGGCTGCGATAAAAGTAACATTGTCTGCAGGCTTAATGCTGCTGCGCAAAAAGATATAAATATGGAATGCGATAATATAAAATGAAACAGTTGTTTCATTAAGGAGTTACATAATATAAAGGGGCTGTTGTAACCACGTTACTCTTATTTTTAGCAAAATCCTGCACATAAATTTCATAGATCAGGGTATCTGCCTTGCCACGGGGCGGAGCAGGACTTGAACCACGTAAAATGTCGAACGTATTGATCAAAATATCTGCCTGGAAATTTTTTGTAATTACTGTTTGAATGTCGGGCATACGGAAAGAGTCCAGCCTGTTGATGAGGAGGTTTCTTACAAAGACATAAGAAATATCCGTGGCACTTGCATACCCCAGGTCGCCTTCTAAATCGGTTACATTTAGTGTAATAACGGGAATAATATCGGTACCTGCATTGGTAACACCACGGCTGACAACATTAGGACTAACCGATTTAAACTTAATTTGAGGTGCAGACGTAAACTTATCCTTACCACAACTAACTGCGAATAAACTAATAATGATAATAATAATTGTGTTACGCATCTTTGTATATTATTTTTCAAATTTACTGATAGAAATTGAATCCATCTGTTAAAAATACCATTGAACCAGCGAATATTTTCAGCCTCACTGAAGAAAATTTCAATTCATTCGCATTGGAAGTTTTTCGTTTTCAATATAACAACAATGCCGTTTACAATAAGTTTTGCCAGGCCCTTAAAATTAATCCTGAACAAATTGTAAACTTAAAAGATATCCCGTTTCTTCCCATTCAATTTTTTAAATCGCACCTTGTTACCACAACCGATTTTGAACCCGAAGTGATTTTTGAAAGCAGCGGCACTACCCAAACCATTCAAAGTAAACACCTGGTAAAGTTTACAAACATATACGAAAAAAGCTTTGATAAAGCCTTTAACCAGTTTTATGGCCAACCCAATGATTGGTGCATCCTCGCCTTGTTGCCATCTTATCTTGAAAGAAAAAACTCATCGCTGGTAATGATGGCGGATAAACTCATTCAACAAAGCGGGCACCTGGCTAGTGGCTTCTATTTAAATGACCTGCAGAAATTAAGTAAAACACTTCAAATGTTGGAAAACCAACAAACCAATACCTTACTGATAGGCGTAACTTTTGCTTTGCTCGACTTTGCGGAATCTTTTCCAGGGCCGTTAAAATATACCACCATTATGGAGACGGGAGGTATGAAGGGCAGGCGTGAAGAATTGACAAGGATGGAAGTGCATCAACAACTTTGCGATGCATTTCATTTAAAAAGTATTCACTCAGAATATGGAATGACCGAATTGCTGAGCCAGGCATATTCAAAAGGTGGAGGTATTTTTAATTGCCCTTCGTGGATGAAAATTTTAGTGAGGGAAGAAGATGATCCTTTTGCAATGCACAGTCAATATGAACAACAGATGCAATCAGGCGCCGTAAACGTAATTGACCTTGCAAATATTTATTCCTGTTCTTTTATAGCCACTGACGATGCAGGAAAAATTTATGGTGACGGCAGCTTTGAAATTTTAGGAAGGCTTGATAATGCTGATATCAGGGGTTGCAGTTTATTGGCATTATAAAAAATGCGGCCCTAAGCAGGAGCCGCATATACTTTACAAAAAACAAAAAAAACTATGCTGGTAACAATACATGATCAACTACATGTATTACACCATTACTTTGATTTACATCCTTAATAGTGATTTCAGCCGTTCCGCCCTTTTCATCCATTACCATTATTTTTCCTGCCTTCATACCAAACATTAATTTACCACCGGCAACAGTTGTAAGCGTGGCTTTTCCTTTACCGGCTTTTATTAATTTCATCAGGTCAGCGGCATTGTATTTACCAGCAACAACATGATAAGTTAACACTGTAGTTAGCGTTCCTTTGTTCTCGGGTTTTAATAACGTTGCTACTGTTCCATCGGGCAACATATCGAATGCTTCGTTGGTTGGAGCAAATACTGTAAATGGTCCTGCACTTTGTAAAGTTTCTACAAGGCCGGCGGCTTTTACGGCTGCAACCAGGGTTGTATGATCTTTACTATTTACTGCATTGGATACAATATCTTTTGAAGGATACATAGGTGCACCACCTACTTCTACTGTGTGTTCTTTTTGTGCAAATGCTGAACCTGCAAAAAGTAAAATAGTTGCAGCTAACATCATTGATTTCATTTTTTTCATTTCCTGTGTTTTAGATTTTTAATTGTTTCATTAACCTACGATGGTAGTAAAAAGATGGTTTGGACAATTATCAAAAATTTTATGTAAATGAAATTTTAAACATAAAAAAAGCCGGCAGATGCCGGCATTTTTTATAAAATATTTTTTCGATTGCTGCTTACATTTTACCCATTACAAACATTGGACCTTGTGGTGTAGGATTACCTTTTTCGGTTTCAAGTGTTATGGCAAAAGCATCCGCTTTGCCAAAGGTTTTCATTTTTTGCATCCTGAACTTATCTCCTTTTTTCGAAGTAAGTATCATGCCACCATCCACAGGTTTTCCATCTACGATCCCCCACAATTGATATTGCTTTCCAACTGGTGCATCGGGTAAGTTACTCGGATCAATATAAACTTCTCCCGTGTTTTTCATCCAAAATATTTTCGCCGCAGCTTCAGGAGCAGCTTCTAATCCATTGAGCGAAACGGGCACACTGTATTTACTTTGAACCACACTTAGTCCCTGCTCCATTTCCTTATTTCGTTCTTCTATCGAGTTTAATGTTTGCCTGGTAGCAACCAGATCATTACCAGTTTGTTGGTACTTATTATAGGTTACTAAATTCAATGCTACACTTCCAAGCAACAAGGCAATAGAAGCTGCTGCAGCTATTCTCCAAAATGGCGCTACCCCATTTACAATACGCGTACTGTCACTGTATATCGAATTAATTGATACAACATTACTATTATCAGTATCATTTATTTCTGCAAAAATTTTTTCTTTTATATGTGGTGACGGTTGAACAGCATGCAATTGAGCATAAGCTTCAAAACCTGCAGATATTTCTTTTAACTCTGCAGCCACTTCCGGGTATTGCTCCAGCCATTGCTCCACTTCTTTAGTTTCCACTTCTGAAGTAAGTCCGGTAGCGTAGAGCTCCAATAATCCTGACGATATGATTTCTTCTATTTCCAATTTATGAGTATTGCAGTATTTTTCGCAATTCCAGGATTGCTGTCCGCATCCTGGTTTTTACGGTTCCTAATGGTATACCAATTTCTTTTGAAATTTCGTCTTGTGTTAAGCCTTTAAAATATGCCAGGTCAATAACTAAACGCTGATCAGGTTTTAAGTTCTCCAGTTGTTTTCTAATTCCCAACGTATCAAACTTTTCAATACCTGAACTGGTATCTTGCAAGTTATTTACGGAGTTTTCATCTCCAGAGATTTTAGTTTGTTTTTTATATCCTTTACTTCTGAGCGTATCGATGGTTAAATTGCGTGTAAGGTTCATCATCCAGGTAAACAAACGTCCCTTGGAATTATCGTAACTCGAAAAATTATTCCATATTTTTAGAAATGCCTCCTGTAGAATATCCTCTGATAAAGATTTATCTTCCACCAAACGAAAAATAACACCATTTAAAGCGGGTGCATAATTATCGTACAAATATGAAAATGCATCCTGATCCCGCTTTTGCAGCAACATCACCAACTCATCTTCATTATATCTTTTAATTACTTCCAAAATATATTTTACGTTAAGACCCCGAAAATAGAGATTTTTAAAATACCTTTCGCAAAATGGGTTAGATAAATATTATAATGTTGCAAAAATCAGTTCCGATATTGCCTTCCGAAAATATTAACGAGACCATTGACTTCTATGAAGCCAAATTAGGATTTGCTTCTATCAACTATGGCAACTATGCCATTCTTCGTTTTGAAAATACAGAAATTCATCTTTCAATGACAAATGGCAAAGTACAACCCGCAGCATGCGCCTGTCTTATAATGGTTGACAATATTGAAGATCTTTATACAAAACTGTCTTCAAAAGGGCTGGTGCATTTAACAGGAAAACTTTCGGATAAACCCTGGGGTAACAAAGAATTTACTATTATTGATAACAATAAAAACCTGATAAGGTTTGGTCAAAAACGTTCCTGATTGTGGATGATATTAAAATAAGGAAGATCAAAAAAACCGACAACCCCCTGTTAGCAAAAATCATCAGAAATGCTTTGGAAGAATTTAAAGCCAACAAGCCAGGTACGGTTTATTTTGATGAAAGCACGGATCATTTGTTTGAGTTATTTGAAGCATCCAACAATACTTACAATGTAGTATTATTCAACAATGAGGTGGTAGGTGGCGCAGGTATTTTTCATACCGATGGATTGGATGATGATACTTGTGAACTTGTAAAAATGTACCTCTCCCCTAAGGCTCGTGGTAAAGGCATTGCAAAATTGCTGATGACAGCTTCTATTGAAGCAGCTAAAATTGCCGGCTTTAAAAAAATATATCTTGAAACCATGCCCGAGTTAAAAAATGCCATTCCACTTTATGTAAAATCAGGATTTAATTATTTGCCAAATGCTTTAGGAAACACCGGCCACAACGGTTGCGATGTGTGGATGTTAAAAACGATTGATTAATACAACCGTCGAAATATGAATGTTGTTAAAAGGTTATGCAGTTTCCGGATAAACTTCATAAACCGGGCTAAACAGATAAACCTTTCCGGTCGCAACTTCGGTGCATTTATATCGTTTACGTACTTTATTTTCTTTCTTAAATATTCTGTCGCCGCTTATCCTAAACAATGCACCTTCAGGAAGAGATTCAATCAGCACTCCGCCATTCTTCTTTTCATCATATTGATGCAATACTCTTAGCAAAGCAGTGTCGGCACAGGAACTGGCTGCTGGATTTTGAAGGGTTTTTAATAAGGCCCGATGGATATCTGCAGGGAATATTTTTTTCAATAAAAATTGCGCCAGCAATTTGCTAAACTCATTCTTCCATTCCTGGCCATGTGCCTGTACCCGATGGCCAAAACGTTCGTATGTAAAAAGATGCGCAAGCTCGTGTAATAAAGTTATAAGAAAAGCAAAGGGATTAAGATTGCCGTTAACGGTGATGCGGTGATTTTTACCCGCCACTGAGTTCCTGTAATCCCCCAATACTGTTTTACGTTCACGTGTTATGGTTAGTTGAACCTTATGTTGTAGTAAGTAGTGAACAACTTCATCAAAACTCCCTTCGGGCAAATATTGTTTAAGCTGGTGTAAGGGGGCTTCCTGCTTAGGCATTTCTCTGCTTATTCAGTTTTGTAATTATTACCACTTCTATGGCGAGATAAAGCAGGTATAAAAACATTGCAGCAAATACAGAAACTTTGCTTACGGCATCGCCTGCAGCAAGCCTGTAAATGATTACAGCAGCAACCACTACACCCATTTTGATGAGCATACCTGCCATTACACTTCTGATAAAAACATTTGGATTGCTGTGATACAATGCCTTCTTCTGCATAAAAAACACCAGCAGACTAACGAGAAAGAATAAAATGTTGGCTACGATTAGTACGTTATAATCAATCCCCCATTTAGCAAGGAGCGATTTGGTTACCGATATTGCACCACTAAAAACTATGAATAATAAAAAAAGCGGAACAATAATTTTCGTTTGAGAATTCATGTTCCGCAAAGATATTTTAAAGATTATTGATTCACAACATTGCCTAATTCTTTATTTGACACATTGTTAAGCTCCACCACATGCTTATTATTAAGTTCTACTACATTGGCGCCTGTATGACATGAACCATTAAAATTAGCAGTAGGTTCAATTTGTAATTTCCCTGCATAAATATCGCCCTGCACATCACATTTACCCAACAACTGCAATAATTCTTTTATGCGTATTTTACCGGTTACTTTTCCCATCACATCGGCCTGCATACCATGAATATCTCCTTCAACGCTGCCTTCCTGGCCAATAAAAACTTTTGCACGGGCAATAAGATTTCCATTTAAAACTCCGTCGATACGAATGTCGCCCTCACTTTCAATGTCGCCGTTAATAACAGTTCCGGCGCCAATTAATGTTGTTCCTCCTTTTGGAGTTTCCCCGTTAAAAGAATTAGATTTTGAATTAAACATAGGTAAAGTTTTTGGTTATTACTATAGGTTTGAATATATAAGAATTTATATGCAAAATTATTCTGTAGTATTATCTCCCTTTGGCAACTCTAGTTTATTAGTATCTAAAACTGATACTTTTCCTTCCAAAACTTTCTTAAGGTCTTCAAAATACTTTTGCCTGTATTTTAAAGCATTTTCCATTGAATCGGTTCGTATTTTCAACTGGCGAAACTCTTTTATTTGTCTTGCATCTCCATATCCTACACCTGGCAGATAATATTTAACGGGTGTAAATACGATTAATGCCACCGTTAAAACCGCAAGTAAAACAAACACACTGCTCAACACAATGTAAACACTTAATCTGCTCAGTCGAAATTTTACTACCTCCTCATAGGTATCCTCATTCATTACTACCAGACGGTAACGATTTCGTAAACGTTTTAGTGTGCTGTTGGCATCTAATTTGCCCATAACTTTTTATTGGTTGTTAAAAATAAGAAACCTCGCAGCAATATCGCCACTAATTGCCAAAAATGTCCGATATTTAGCCCCTTTATTTCAATCGTTTATGTACATGCTGAAAAGGATTTTTTTAAAGGTTTTACTATTGGTAGCAATATGTTCCTTGTGTAAAAGTACGATTGCTCAGCCCACCTGGACGATTGATCTTTTGGGTAAAGAAAAAAAGCCCGAAAAGTTTGAGAACAGAAAACTGGGCTCAGAAAAAATGGCTGACAAAAAGTTCACGCTGGTCCGCCGTTTTTTTCAGAATAATTACACCCACTACAATTATTTTTATAATGCCAATAACAAAATAAATGCAGTTATTGAGCGTGCTAAAGAAGCACAGCAGGATGACTATACAAATTTACTCAGCTACTATCCATACTCGTTAGAAAATACTGTTAGTCAAAAATCAGAATTAGACTCGGTGATATTCAAAGCAACTGCCGGCATTTTATTACACGATTTGCGAAGTGACTGGGTTGACAACATGTATCTTTTAATGGGAAAGGCATTTTTTTTGAGAAAGGATTTTGACTCGGCTGCTGCAACTTTTCAATTCATAAATTATAACCTCTTTCCCCGAAAAAAAAATGAAGACGATAACAGGATTGTTGGCACCAGCGATGACCCCAATAGCAGTGGCCTGAGTATCGCCAATAAAGAGAAGCAAAATATTTTACAAAAAGTTACCGCACAACCGCCCAGCAGAAATGATGCGCTTTTATGGATGATACGCACATTAATTGAGTCGGGCGAAATGGGTGAAGCTGCAGGTCTTATCAGCACATTACAACATGACCCCAATTTACCTCTACGTTTAAAGAACGACCTGGACGAAGTGTATGCTTATTGGTTTTTTAAACAAGGCATCTATGACAGTACAGCAAACTACCTTGAAAAGTCATTGAGCAATGCCAATACAAAACAGGATCTTTCCCGGTCTGAATTTTTGCTTGCCCAGTTGTATGAAATAACTCACCAGTTTGATAAGGCATCGGCTTACTATGTAAATGTTTCTTCGCATACGGTTGATCCTTTAATGGATATTTATGCCAGGCTTAACAATGCCAAGATGCGGAAAAGCACCAATCCGGAAGAACTGGATAACAGCATCGCCAACCTGGTGAGAATGGCAAAAAAAGACAAGTTTGAAGCCTATCGTGATATTCTATTTTACTCAGCAGGTGATATTGCCATGCAAAAACCCGACAGCGATCTTGCCGTAGGATTTTTTAATAAAAGTTTGCTTTACAACGAATCAAATATCAGTTATAAAAACAAAGCATTTTTACAGTTGGCTGACATTGCGTATGAAAGAAAACAATACAAACTTGCCTATGCATATTACGACAGTTTACAAACCGGTGATACCACACTAAACGACCGGCTGGAAAGTATCCAGGCACGGAGAAATGGATTGGTAAAAATTGTAGAAAAAATCATCATCATTGAAAGAGAAGATAGTTTGCAAACCGTTGCAGCCCTGTCAACTGCTGACCGTGAGCAATATATAAAAAAGCTGGTTAAAAGATTAAGAAAAGAGAAAGGACTGAAAGATGATGACAGTAATCCCAACGCTGTTGTGCCGATTGAGTTTGCTAACAAAAAAGATGCAACGGTTGATTTATTTTCCAACAACACAAAAGGCGAATGGTATTTTTATAACCCGGCAGTTAAGTCTAAAGGCTATGGCGACTTTAAGAAAAAATGGGGTGCTAGAAAAAATATAGATAACTGGCGAAGAAAAGATGCGGCGGCAGCAAAACCAGATGCAAGTGGCCCGTTGGCAAATTCAAACAACATGTCGCCGGATGATGTAGATAGTCCACCAGATCCAAACCGGCCGCTTGACAACAATGCTACCAAAACAACGGATAGTGAAATAGAACAGCCCGGAGATTTTAGTTATGAAGGACTGATGGCCAACCTTCCGTTAACGCCTGAGAAATTAAATACAAGCCTTTCGCTGGTTGCCGTTAACACATTTGAATTAGCACAACTTTACCAGGTAGAGTTGGAAGATTATGCACAGGCAATTGTTACCTATCATCAATCATTGGAGCAATTTCCTGATTCGCTGTACAATGGAGAATTGTACCTGGGGCTTTATTACTGTTATAACAAACTTGGTTATAATGACAAAGCCGCCTACTATAAAAATTTGCTAAACAAAAATTTTGCCGCCAGCCACGCAACTTCTGTGGTAAATAATGCCTTAGCTGCTGATCCCAAAAGCAAGAATGCAGCAGGTACCAAAATATATGCGGACATCTATAATTTATTTATTGAAGGAAATTTTGACCAGGCCTTTGAAGATAAAAAGAAGGCGGATAGCCTGTATGGCGTTAATTACTGGAGCCCTCAATTGTTATACATTGAGGCGGTTTATCATATTAAACAACGGAACGACAGTGTAGCGATTGCAACATTGAATAATATTAACAACTTATATCCATCATCTGAACTTTCACCTAGAGCAATTAGATTGATTGATGTATTAAAAAGAAGAGCAGAGATTGAAGACTATCTTACCAAACTCGAAATTACAAGAGCTAAGGATGATGAGATTGTAAAAATTGATGACACGCCTGTATTGGTAAGGGATGATTCGAATCTCATTAAATCACCTGAAAATAAAATTGACACAAATACAGTGGCACCGCCGAAGATGCCGGTTGCAGAAACGGTTCAGATAAAAGAACAGCCGGTAATACCAGATACAGCTAAAATAGTCATCACGGCGGCCCCGGTTATAGTTCCCAAAATTGATAGCGTTAAAAGGCCATCTGCAGTTTTTGTAAACGGAGCCTTCACTTTAAATAAAGATTTAGCGCACAATGTAATTATGGTGTTAGATAAGGTAGATGGCACTTATGTAAATGAATCAAAAAATGCCTTTGCACGGTATCTCAATGAAAGCTTTAGAGGTGAGCCAATTACTTTGGTAAAAGATGGTATTGACAAAGATGTTGCATTATTGGTGTTTTCTTCTTTTCCCACTGCAGATGCCGCATTTGATTTTTTACAAAAAGTAAAAAGAGCAGCTCCTCTTGAAGTTTCCTGGTTGCCTGCCAACAAATATTATTTTTTACTTGTAAGCGATGAAAACCTGCAATTGTTGAAAGAAAATAAAGATATACCAGGATATACAGGCGTTTTAAATAAAGCATTTCCAGGCAAATTTTGATACAGCAAAGTTTAATAGCAATGTTTTAATTCACCTTAACAAACAGCCTTATAAATTTGCTTCGGAAACTTTTCAATTAATTAAAAACCCATTACGGTTTATAAAAAAGACCATGAAAAATAAAAAGCAAAATAACACTACAAAAAGTTCGGTACGGATATTATGGAAACTGTTTTTTGGCGGTTTACTATTGGTGGTGTTGGTATTTATATTAGCAAATTTTGGCGTGTTTGGTAAAATGCCCTCCCTGATTGAACTCGAAAATCCCGAAGCTGATCTTGCCAGTGAAGTATATACCAGCGATGGAATACAGATGGGTAAATATTATGCAGAAAACCGCAGCGAAATAAAATACAATGAAATTTCGCCCAATATCATACATGCACTTATAGCAACAGAAGATCAGAATTTTTATGATCATTCGGGTATTGATGCAAAAGCGATTGCGAGGGTTGTAGTTAAATTAGGTACTGCAGGTGGTGGTAGCCCTATTACACAGCAGCTCGCAAAAATGATGCTCGGCCAGGGAAGAGGAAACGTTTTAAAACGTGGCATAGATAAAATAAAGGAATGGATCATTGCTGTAAAACTTGAAAGAAATTTCACAAAAGAAGAGATTATCACCTTGTATTTAAACAGGGCGCCATGGGGTAATAATTATGGCATCCGCAATGCTTCAAGAACCTACTTTCAAAAAGAGCCCGCAGACCTTAATATGGAAGAAGCTGCAGTATTGGTGGGCATGTTGAAAGGGTTTATTTACGAGCCCATACGCCATCCTGTAAACGCAATTAACAGGCGCAACACCGTTATCGATCGCCTGGTAGATTGCAAGCAGCATTACATCACACAGGCGCAAGCTGATAAATTAAAGGGAAAGCCACTCATAACCAGTTACAAAAAAGTAGATGACAATGTGGGTATAGCCCCCTATTTCAGGATGGTATTGGCTGATAAGATGAAGGAATGGTGTAAAACTCACATCAATCCCAAAACAGGTGAGAATTATGATTTATACCGGGATGGTTTAAAAATTTATACCACCATCAATTCTAAAATGCAGGGATATGCTGAAGAGTCCGTTGCCGAACACATGCCTGTGATACAGAAAAAGCTGAATGGCTTGCTGAAGAACAATGGCGACAGAATGTGGAAGTCACGTGAAAATATTATTGAAAACGCTATGAAGAGCAGTGAGCGGTGGAGAACGATGGCAGAAGACAATGTGCCCCCTGCGAATATCAGGAAATCTTTTTTAGTACCCGTAAAAATGAAAGTATTTGCCTGGAATGCCAAGCGTGAAGTTGATACGGTGATGACACCAAGAGATTCTATCAAATACCACAAGCAGTTAATGCAAACATCTTTTGTAGCAATGGATCCTAAAACAGGGGAAATAAAATGTTGGGTTGGTGGTATCGATTTCAAATGGTTTAAATATGACCATGTAACAGCAAGCCGCCAGGTGGGTTCAACCATCAAACCGTTGATTTATTCATTGGCTGTGCAGGATGCCGGCTACACACCTTCCACCGTAATTGATGGCGGACCGGTTATGTATGGTAAGGAAATGCGCACTTTTAGCGGAGGTGGCGGCACATTGGCTAACTGCCTTGCCTATTCCAAAAACACTGCGTCCATCCGTTTAACCAATTTATTAGGCGTAAACAGAATCATTGAATTTGCCAGGAGTGTTGGGGTATCGGCCAAACTTCCTCCATATAGTTCGCTGGCATTGGGTGCAGCAGAAATTCCTTTACTGCAAATGTTACAGGCTTACACTATGTTTCCCAACAAAGGATTTAATACCGAACCTGTATTCTTTAATCGCATTGAAGATAAAAACGGCAATTTGCTGGAAGACTTTTCCCGAATCAGTACCAAGCAGGTGTTGAATGAACAGGATGCATTTACCATGGTAAAACTAATGCAGGGCGTTGTGCAAATTGGAACAGGCCGCTCACTGAATAATTATGATATACCGGCACAAAAGGCAGGCAAAACGGGTACAACCAATGATAACACTGATGGCTGGTTTATGGGATACACGCCAGAATTACTCGCCGGCACATGGGTTGGTTGCGATGATCCTTTTATAAGAATATATGCTGGTACCAGTGGTGGTAACGAAATGGCGCTGCCTAAATGGGGTTACTTTATGAAAAAAGTTTACGCAGATAAAACTTTAGGATATACTAAAATGGAATTTGAAGAGCCTGCTGCAATGGCGAATGATCCTATTTATGCCGATGCCAATAGCTTTAACAATTTAGTAAATCAGGGTGATGTAGCGAATGACCAGGGCAACGGCGATGCAAGTGATTTTGTAGATGAACCAACAACTGATGCGGATCCCGGCGGACTTATTGAAAATGACCTGGCCCCAGCTAAGAAAGACACCGGATCAAAAGCAAAGGCACCATCCACTCCGGCTATTAAACCCGAAGATAGTAAACTACAAAATGGTAAAAAACCGGATGATAAAAAAGGACCAGTAGTTCCTCCAGTAAAACCCGTTGAGCAGAATAAAAAACCAGCAGCTAAAACAAGCAATGACTATTAAAATGCCTGGTTTGATTTGTGTAAAATAAAAAGCACCCGAAAATAATTGATTGCAAATGACGGGTATATTTAAAATGGCTGTGTAGATAAAAATAATTACAAAGAGATACACATCTTTTATTGAAATCATTTTTCTATAAAATAACTTTAGCAGGCGTTCAGCAATATTTATCATTGTATGAAAGAAATAAAGGCAATCATTGAAGCCTACAACCAGGTAGATATATCCGCTACCAGGGCGGCGCTTGCAACGGTTGTACGGGTTGAAGGATCTTCCTATCGGCGCACAGGTGCAAGGATGCTTATTACAGATGATGGCACATGGGTTGGCGGCATCAGTGGCGGATGCCTTGAAGGGGATGCGCTGAAAAGAGCCCGTGTAGCAATGTCGAAATCAGTTTCCTCTTTAGTTACTTACGATACCACAGAGGATGACGCCTACCAGATTGGAGTTGGGCTGGGATGCAACGGTGTGATAGACGTTTTATTTACCCCTTTAAATTTTGATGATAAAAATAATCCTGTAGAGATATTAAAATCCTGCTTATTGCTAAACAGGCAAACGCATGTATTGATAACAATTACCCGGTTAGAGGGAAACTGGCCCGCAGTAAAAACCGGGGAAGTTATCAATTACAAGGGAGCGGAAAGTCTGCAGCTTTTTGAAAATAGCTGGTTTCAAGATCAACTGACTGAAACGATTATACAACAAACCGGTTCTGGTAAATCTGCCCCACAGGCATATTTACTGAAAGATGAAAGAGAGATAGAAGTATTCATTGAAATTTTACTGCCGGAAATTAAAATGGTTTTAATGGGTAACCAGTACGATGTTTATCCACTCTGCAGGTTGATAAAAGAAATTGGCTGGAGTGCATCCATTGTTTCTAATCTGCAAAAAATAAATACACAAACTGCGGCAATCGCCGATGAGATTATTGCTCCCGAAAAATTAAATGAATTACTGGTAGATGATCATACTGTAATTATATTGATGTCGCACGACTATCAAACAGATAAAAATAATCTGCCGAAGGCGCTTGCTACATCAGTACCCTATATTGGAATGTTGGGGCCAAGGATTCGCTCAGAAAAAATTTGGGCCGAGCTGCAGGAAGAAAGAGGGTATAAAATTTCACCTGAAAATTTTAGCCGCATACATGCACCGATCGGTTTGGATATTGGGGCAGTAACGCCGGAAGAAATTGCCTTATCACTTATTGCGGAAGTACGTGCCAGCTTATCAAACAGGAATGGAGGTTTTCTCCGGCTTCGTAAAACAAGTATTCACGAAAGGGAATAAAATAAACCCATCATTTTATAAAACATAAAAGAGCCACTAAAATTAATAGTGGCCCTTTTTATTAGATTCAGTAAATTATTTTTTACCGCATCAGGTACATTTTACCGTAACCTTTATTAAAGAATTTATCTGTTTTATCTCCCTCAGCTTTGTACTTATCAAGCGACTTGCCATTTAAGTTAGTAATAACACGATATAGATAAACACCATTGGCTAGCTTTTGTCCATACATATCTGAACCATCCCATTTAAACTCGGTGATGTTGCGGCCAATATGAAGCGGGCCTAATTCAGCCTTCGTTATTTCCCTTACTATTTTACCGGTAATGGTTAGTACCTGTATTCTTATATTTTGTGGCACTTCGCTACCGGTAATTGTAAATACAAATGCGGTAGAAGTAGTAAACGGATTTGGATAATTAAGCATGTTACTGATCATGGGTGTGTTCAGTACATTGAATGTAATTTTATATTCTACATTACCTGCTTTATTGCCTACCACATCTTTACCGGATATCTTTAATTCGTACTCACCGTCTTCAGCAAAGAATGGTGAAAAATCGATGGAAGCCGTATTGTCGCCGCTGCCCGGAGTAGCCGGATTGAAACGCATATCATTTCCAAAAGAGAATGTACGATATACATCAACAGGGTCTGAAGGGAAATGCACCTGAACTTTCAACAGCGCCGTATCACTCAGTAACATAAAGTGACTATCGTCTTTTAACTTCACCAGTATCCGCGGTTTAGAAGAAACGATATCGCGGTTCAATATATGTACCCCATCAAAAGTAACATCCAGTAATGGATTGAATTTGTCTTCTATTACAAAGAAATCTTTATAAAGGAAATTATTATAGAGGTATTGCTCCGGCTGATCATAATCGGGGTTAAACATTACATAGAGTGTGTTTGTACCAGGATAATTTTTAGTGTCGATTGTATAACTGACAGTTACGGTATCACCCGAAATAAGTGCTTTTTTCTTAGGTATAGTTATTACGTTTGGATTGTTATTGCGATCGGTAATGATAAATTTAATATTCAAACTGTCGAATGCAACCGGACTGATATTTTTGAATGCCAGCGTGAAATTAATTTTATCTCCCTGGTCAACCGTATCCTTCATGGTAAATAGGATATTTGGAGCAACTGCACCCTCCGGCACATAGTCAGCATTTATTCTCCAATAATTTAATTGATTAGGCGTGGCAAATTTAATGTCACGGTTTTGCATCTTCAATTTTATGAATGGATAAACATTTGCATCTACAAAAGCC
>JBKJUP010000102.1:0-31257 GCA_046590675.1 Ferruginibacter sp.
TCTGTATCGGCTAAATTTGTTCTTAAAAAATAAACACCCATTTTTTCATTAGCTTCCCGGGCTTTTACCACATCCTTTTGCCAGTAAATGTTTTTTACTATTTTGGTAGCTGTGTCAATATCAAGGGTGATGGTGTACAGATGATGGACGGACGGATACTTTTGTTTGGCCCTGCCAATCCTTTGTTGCACTTTATCTGCTTTTTTTATGCCCCTTGGTTTGCTTAAGCTTTGTTTTATTAAATTTAATTGTTCTTCATAACCCTGCTCCAACCTGTTTTTAATGCCTTGCTCTTTCATTGCTTTGGCTGGACTTTCTACCTTCAAAAAACTGTCGGTATATTTTTCACTTTGCACCAATGACAGCCTTATAATTTTTTTAGATTTTGTAAGCAAATAGGTTTCCTTGCCTTGCTGCACTGGCTGGTAGTCTTTTATTTTTGCCCTGCTCACCACCACATATTTGTATCCCTGCCCGGTTAAAGTGGCTAAGTTTTTTTCGGTGGCTATGCCTGCATCCATTACCACTATTGGCTTTGCTGCTATACTGGTATTGCTGCTTAGTTTTTCTATGAGTGTTTTAATGTCTGCGGTATCGGCATAGTTCCCTTCATGGATAGCCGAATATTTGATGAAGCCTTCTATGTTGATGACCATGGCTAATACAACCAGTTTGGCATCGCTGCGCTTTTCCTTACTGCGGCCATATTTTGCTAATTGGCTACCACGTTTATTGCCTTCAAAATAAGTATTGGTAAGGTCGTACAGCATTATTCTATCCTGCAGATCAAAGAGTTCATTGGTAGTGGCAGATAAATGTTTTTCGATGATTGCTTTGTGTTGATATAAATCTAAAGCACTTTGGTAAAGTTTGTCTTTGGTAATTTTATTTACATCATAACCGGTAATATCGCAGACAGCTGAATTTTCTTTTATCCATTTGCTGGTTGCCAGTTCCGAGCCTGAATATACTGCCCTGCTGATCACTTGTGTCATGGCTAATTGCACCTTTTCTTCACTCCAGCCAATCTCTTTAAATAGCTCAGTAAGTTTTAGTTTATGCCACGTGTTGGCACATATCCATTCTGTACCTATCTCTTTGGCTTCTTTATGTTTTATGGTATTCACTTTTACCAGCCTGTGCTTTTCTTCCATCGTTTTACGGTCGATGGTTTTCTTTGCAATCATCTCCTTCCAAAAACTATTTACCCATTCCACTACCTGGTCATCTGTTTCTTCAAAAAGCGCTAATTCGTTTTTATATCTTTCATTAAGATGGTCAACTACTTTATCTTTTTGCGCTCTGGTAGCATCTGCCCAAAAGCCAATATTTAAAAGCGTCTTATGGCAAACCCTATCGTATTCGTTGCGGTAACTTTCTACCAGCCGGTAGTAAGCAGCAATATCTCTAATGGCGGGATTGTGTCTGAATGAAGCTTTTAAATACATTGGCCACAAAACTAAAAATAGTTGTTGGCCTGCGAACACCCCCCTGTGTACTACAAACCATTCTAAACAATAAAACCCTGTACCAGTAAGGATTTAAAAATCTAAAAACCAAAATAATCATGAAAAATGATGAAAAATAGCAGTTTTAACTGCAATGTGGGTTAGGTTTGCAGCTTTGTCAACTCTAATAATCTTTTCATTAATTTCATCATTCCATATCTTTACCACATTCGAAAATCCGTAACGTTGCACCCAAATTATAAAATTTATTATGACAGAATTTGTAGCTTATAGAAAATTCACAGATATAGATTCTGCAGAAGAAATCTGCGATAGGTTAAGAGAAAAAGAAATTGAATGCAATTTGCAAGACAATTTACATCAATACGTAAAAATTATTGGCTATAACGAAATAGACCTGGGAATTACCTTAAACATTAAGTCAGAAGATTTTCCGAAGGCAGACAGAATTTTAGAAGCTTATTATTTAACTGAAATTGAAAATGTAGATAAAGACTATCACCTATTTGAATTTACTGATGAAGAGTTAAAAGATATTTTAGCGCATCCTTATGAATGGGGTTCTTTTGATTTTCAATTAGCAAGAAAATTATTGAAAGAAAAAGGCATTGAATACTCAGATGATTATATCAGTCAAAGAAAATTAGAAAAGATAACCGAGCTTTCTCAGGTCAAAAAGGTTCCCAAATATAAGATAGTTAGTGGCTATATACTTTCAATCATTTTCCCACCGGTAGGGTTAATAACCGGACTGTTAATTATTAACAATAGAAACATTCTTCCAACTGGTGAAAAATTTTATATACACCCAAAATCAGATAGAACCCATGGTAAAATGATGATTGGAATAAGCATTATTTGGGCAACACTTGTTGTGTTTAGATTAATATAACCGGCGGGTATCTCTTTTTTTCGTGGTTGACCAACCACGGAGGCAGACTCAGGATGGCGTTTTGAACTTTTTATCATTAATCAACAAGGGAGGAAGCAACTCTGAGAATAGAAAAGCAATGCCAAATCACTTTTAGGAATACAATTATACATGAGCATAGACCAACTTAATAAAAATGATGTTATAAGTACGACTCCTGATGATAAGGTGATGCTTACAATCTCCGACCACCATGCATGGGATGATGAAGGAAAACACTTGCTTCAATTGCAGGATAAACTAAATGCATATTTACAATTTATTGAAAGTGGTCAAATTTTGGAAGATTATCCGGGGGCAAAAAATAAAGAGTTTATAATATCCTTAGCTGTGAAATATATACCTAATGAAAATGCCTTACTTTTTTTGAGTCGTTCAAGGGAAAGTATCTTGCATTATGGTTTTGAATTTGAGTGGAAGGTGATTAGTTCCTCAGACTCTTCAACTTACTATCATAGCCTATTTGGTTTACAGTACACCAATCTCATCGGAAGTTATTTAAGTTGAAATATCAGCAATATTTAATTTAAGATAAGCATCACAAAATAATCATTTGCCACTAACCAAAGAAAGAGAGGCTTCCATAGAAAATTAATATTAAAAATTTAACTTAGAGAACAAAATTGTAATTTGACATTAACCGGATAAATTTTAAACAAATCTATTATGGCTAATATCTTAGTTATTGGTTCGCTCGAATTTAATAATGAGAAGGAAGAAGCTTTCGCTAATTTTCTCGGGCAAGAAGTCATTCGTCAGGGACACAAAATGCTAAATGGTTGTCGCTCTACATTTGATGCAAAAATTGCCGAAAGCGCCTATAATTATTCTAAATCTCACGGGTTAGACCCAAATAAAACCATACTATCATACGCTGACCCACAATGCGACCCTGTGCATAGTTTTGGTACACTTTTGAAATCCCGTTGTCTTGATTGGACGAGCCTGGCTTCTCCCGGGCTTGAAATTCCTGAAACAATAAGGGAGACGGATGTGGTAATTATTGTGGGGGGTAAAGAAGGAACAAATTGCGCTGCAAATTGGGCCAGGATAAACAGGAAACCCCTGATGCCTGTTACAATATTCGGTGGTTCTGCAAATGAAATATATTACCAGGAATTGGAGCGGTTTGACGAAAAATATTCTAACAATATTACACAGTCAGACTACGAAATTTTAAATCAGATTTCAATTGATTTAGAAAAAATAGCAAAGGATTGCGTTTCTTTAGCAGTGCGTGCCATTACATCCAGCCAGGTTTTTATTGTTATGTCATTTTCAGAAAATCCTGCGCTTATAGACGCTTATGATTCATTCAAAGAGATGTGTGCTGAATTCTCATACGTTGGCGAAAGAATAGATAATTCTAATGCGAAGGACAGGATCGTAAAAGAAATTCTTGAGAAAATAAAAAGAGCTGCTTTTGTTATAGTTGATTTAACTGAAGTAAAACCGAATGTTTATTATGAATTGGGGATTTCGCAGGGTTTAGGCAAACCAGTTATTATCACAGCGAAAAAAGGGACATCGTTGCCATTTGATGTAGCTGATATACCAACAATTTTATGGGAAAGCCAAAAAGAACTGAAGGAGAAATTAAAAGAAAGGATTATGTTAATTGCCCCAAAACAGGGGAGGATATAAGGTTATATAATACAACTATTTCCTACATAGAAATGTATCAAAGAATAGGAGATTAATGTTGATTAGTTTTTTTCGGGTAATGGTAAACACCTGTTACTGATATCTTGTTAAGCCCGGTTATCACAAACAACAACTGATACACAATGGTAAAACAAAAATAGTGACCATGCAAACTGGTTGGTGAATAAAACTGCCAACGATGAGGGAAGATTTTTGGTTATTAGTAACAGACGAACCACGGAGGCAAAATTCACGCTAAATATCGAAAAGCAAATATTTGCGACAAATCGTTGGCTGACACGGCATCCTCAATTTTGCTGACATATTTTATTTGCATGACGTGCTATCAATTTCCAGGAACCGTTTTTCTTCATCCAAATGTTCGTGTAGCGCCTTTGAACGGTTTGTGCAGATTTAGAAGCATCAGCAATCGACACAACTGTTTCACTACCCATTGAAATTGCAACGTCGCCATTAATAATAATTTTTTCAACTTCCCTGGTAAACGAGGTTCTTTGATTTTGAAGCACAGGTCTATCTACGGGATTGGGTTTAGCTAAAACTATCTTATTCTCAGGATTGTTTACAATATAATCTATATCCCATAAGGTTTTTAACACAGTTGTATCTTTAGTAAGGATTGCCTGAACTTCATTTTGTTCAAGGTTTCTAATTTCAGTTTCAATTGCAGAATGCTGTGCAAATAAATAGCTTATGCAAAAGATTAGGTAAATTGTGGCACTAACTTTTTTCATAACGTAAAATTTAAGTTCATTACATTATTTTCATTTTCAAGGTATGTTATTTATGATTATTTTCACGAGAAAAACCGGGGTATGGTCATTACAAAAACTTGCATTCGCTAAATATGGGCAGACGGATATTCTCTATCTTACCCGCTATTAACCTTTATTTAATGGCTTGAGTGTTTACAAGCCTTGCTCATTAACAACAAGTATATGAAACAATTTTTAAAGTCCGCCTTGCTGACATTTTTTGTAGCATTGAATATTTCTTTTGCTACTAATAATAACGCTGTCATTGGTATTGGCCAACAACCACAAATTACCATTAACAAACCCGGTACAATTAGGGTTATATATGGTAGCCAGGATAAAATATACTGTGCCACTTCAACCGACAATGGTGTTACATTTCCACGCACTCAAATGGTTGGAGAAGTGAAAGATATGCATTTGGGCATGTCAAGAGGTCCGCAGGCTGCCAGTTCAAAAAATTACACCTTGGTTGCTGCCATTGATAAAAAAGGCTCCGTTCACATCTTTCAGTTAAATCACCAATCAGGAAAATGGACAAAAACAATTTTTGCAAATGATGAAGCAGGTTCTGCACCAGAAGGATTAATGAGCATTGCGGCAGATGAGGCCGATAATTTTTATGCTGTTTGGCTGGATAACAGGGCCGATAAAAAAAATAAAATTTGTTTTGCAAAAACAACTGACAAAGGAATGTCATGGACAAAAAATAGAATGGTGTATGTGTCACCAGACAAAACTGTTTGCGAATGCTGTAAACCGAATATTGCGGTAAGTCAATCAACAGTGAGCATTATGTTTAGAAATTGGCTTGGAGGTTCAAGAGATCTTTATTTATTGCAATCAGACAATAAAGGGACAACATTTAACAACCCCATTAAACTTGGATATGGCACCTGGAAATTGAATGGATGCCCGATGGATGGCGGTGGTTTAACAGTGAATGGCAAAGGCATTGTGGCTACTGTTTGGCAGCGGCAAGGTGCAATATTTTATTCGAAGCCAAACGAAGCGGAAACCCAAATAGGAACCGGGCGTAACTGTAGCATATCGGACCCCAAAAATCCTATCATTACATGGCAGGATGGAAAAGAACTAAAACTAAAAGAATTAAACAACGCAGCAACATTAGAAGTAGGTGAAGGTGGTTTTATAAAATCGGTCAGAACAAAAGATAATAAAATATTTTGTGCATGGGAAAAGGAAGGGGAGATTGTTTTTAAGACGCTTTAAAGATACTTGTTGCTAATAATACCGGTTGTGTGTAAACGCCCCTAAGTGATTGCCCAGTCGAAATTTCAATCCAACGCGGAGCCTTATTTGAACTTGAAACTTGTAAACAATTTTACAAATTCATGCTTCCGGGTTGTGGAGGTACTACTATTTTCCATAAATACATATCCACTATGGCAAGATATATGGTATCTAACACAAACAAATTTATCGAAATGAAAAGTCCTGAACTATGCTTGCCAAAAAATGAAAAAAGCGAAATCCTTCCTTAAAATAATCGTACCTGTCGTTGCAATAATCTGTGCCGTAATATTTATTCCCTGGGTTATGGCAAGAGCTTGGTTAGCACCATTACCTGGTACAATTCAGCAGCAAGTAAACGAGGCGTTGGATTATAATCTTGATGGCATTATCGTGTATGTAGATCAACCAGGCAAGCCACCCGCATTGTATGTGGCTGGTTGGAAAGATAAAGAAAATAAAATACCAGCCGACCCACAAGCACTATTTAAAATTGCCAGCATCAGCAAGTTGTATATGGCCGCTGCTACCGCTAAAATAGTCAATAGCAAAAGATTGTCGCTGGATGATAAACTCACTAAACTATTGCCTGAGTTTGCCGGAAGAATTGAACATGCAGATGAGATTACATTGAGAATGTTGCTTCAACATCGCAGCGGTATTCCTGATTGGATTGAAGCCCCTAAGTTTCCGTGGAATAAGCCGCCAGCGGATGTCAACAAAGTGCTGGAGCTGGTGTTAGATGAGCCATCGCAATTTAAACCAGGCAGTCGCTACAAATATTCTAATACAAATTATCTTTTGATTGGTAAAATTCTTGATAAAACATTAGGCTACAGCCATCATCAATACATCAAAAGCGAAATTTTGGCTCCCCTCGGCTTAACGCACACTTTTAGCTTATTGAGCGAAGTGGACGCCAGAGATGTTGTTAGCGGGTACGATGCTCATTACGACAAGGATGTGAAGATGCTTGATTTTGTATCTCCTGGCGGATCAATGGTAGCTACCGCACAAGATGTGGGTATATTTTTTAGAGCATTGATTAATGGCACCTTGTTAAATAAAAACGAGCAAGCTATTTACTCATCAATTTACAAATATGAACATACTGGTCTGTTACCGGGATACGAAAGTATTGCCCGATACCATAAGGATATTGATGCTGTGGTAATTCAGTTGGTGAATACCAGTGGCGGAAATGCGTGGACTATTTCGGAAATAGTATATGATCGTATTGTGAAAATTTTGAGCACGCCCCAAGTCCATAACAACAGTAGCTATTTTTTCCAACACATTCCAATTAACAGAACGACTGAAAAAATATGAGAACGAAGGTTTTTAAAAATGCACCTTATTTAAACTGTGTCTTAATTAAAACTATATACCCGTTTATCATACTATGCTGTATTGCAATCTTCAGTTGAAAATCAAAGCAAAAGACAAAATATGAGTTTTTGAAAACTGTTTCAACGGATGTAAATAACATCTGCCCTGTTCAGGTAGATAGCATTCTTAAGCTTGAAAATACAGTTGCTTTTCCCATTGCAACTTTCAGGTACAATTACATTTTAAAGTACGACACAGTTAAATACGACATCCATGAATTTGAAAAATCTTTAACGAAGACTACCCTAAATACTGTTAAGACCAGTCCGGACGCAAAAATGTTTAGAGACATGTTTGCTACACTTGAATACAACTACAGCGACACTTTGGGAAATTATCTATTTCGAATTGTTATTGGGCCTAAAGATTATAAATAGATCAACAGCCAACATTCGTCGCTGCCATAGTCTTTAAAACTGTGGACGCGGATACTATATAGCGTTTTTCATTCCCATACCAATTTGTCATTTTAAATCAGCATAAATCAATATTTGTGAGGACAGTTGAAAGCTGGCAAAGGAAAATAGCTTGTTTCATGGTTAGCTCCTGTGCGCCGACATATACAAGTGAGATGCCTCTTTGAGAAAGGTGGGGAATTTTTTTCAAAAAAAATGAAGCTAGGTATTATTTGAGATTTGCTGTGAAATCCAACACTCTCCCGGCCCTGTAAAATTTTGTGGGCCCATGTTGCGTGGGCAAAGCCATCAGCTACCTGGCCTCATCCCGGTTATTAGCCCCCGACAATAGCGCAATCAATGTAACACAGTATTGGGTAAATATGGTTTCGGCAGGGCATTTGATACTTAGTGGCATAAAGCAGTCTTACAAAAAAAATCTGCTAAATAAAAGTGATCAAAATGCCCTGAAACATGCAACAGTAGCGATAATAAATTGAGATGATCTGTGTGAATAGTTCTTAGTTTTTATGGGGAATAGTAAATGCACCAACTGTTTTTAACAGTTCTAAAAAAAAGAATATGGAGTTATATATAAAATACATGGTTAGTTTGAGATGCAAGTTGATGGTGAAAGACGAACTTGAAAGGCTGGACATTACCAATGTAGTGGTTGACCTTGGGATGGTGGAACTGCTTGATGACATAACCCATGAACAACGGGAGCAATTGAGGGAAAATTTACTCATGTTGGGCCTTGAGTTACTGGATGATAAGAAAGCGATCCTTATTGAAAAAATAAAGAATGTAATTACGGAAATGATTCACTATACAGATGAACTGCCAAAAATAAATTATTCGGATTACCTCAGTGAAAAATTAAACTATGATTATACTTACCTGGCCAATATGTTCTCTGAGGTGAAGGGAATTACCATTCAACAATTCATCATCACCCATAAAATAGAAAGAGCAAAGGAACTGATCATATACGATGAACTTAATCTTACAGAGATAGCTTATAAGCTTCGATATAGCAGCGTTGCGCATTTATCCAACCAGTTTAAAAAAGTAACGGGCCTTACCCCGTCTTTTTTTAAATCACTCAAACATAAAAAGCGTGTTATGCTTGAGCATGTGTGAAGTATGTAACTTATTTCCATCATTGTGTAACACTTTATAAATTAATTGGGGTCAGCTTTGATTTCTTAAAACCCAGGAAGCTTATTTAGCTTTTTTTAAATTAATTTAAGACAACCAATCCTATGAAAACCAAAACCATTTGGGCACTACACCATTGTGCCCCGCAAAAGAATACTCAAATTCTTAAACGAAAAAACCAATCCAGACTATTTAACACCACCTGGCTTTCCCTATTACTGATTTCTGTTTTATTCAGCCAATGTAAAAAAGATGATTTTAAAGGCGAAACAAAAGGTGTTTGCCCGCAGGTGATTTCTACCGATCCTGCAGATGGTGCGACTAAAGTAGCCACCAACAAAATAATTACTGCCACATTTAATGAGGTGATGGATTCAACTACGATCAATGTAACAAGTTTTATATTGAAAGCAGGAGCCAACCAGGTTGCCGGTAAAGTTACTTATACAGGTGTTACCGCCACGTTTACACCCTCTGGTCCGCTGGCTGCCAATACGGTATATACCGGCACTATTACTACAGCATCGAAGGATCTTGCAAACAGTGCCATGATTGCAAATTATGTGTGGAGCTTTAATACCGGGGATGTGCCCATCGTAGTTTCAACAGATCCTGCCAATGGCGCTGTAAATGTTGCACTCAATAAATTAGTTTCGGCCACCTTCAGCACATCAATGGATGCTACAACAATTAATTCAACAACATATATGCTAAAACAGGGAACTACAATTGTTCCCGGCGTTGTTACCTATACGGGCATGACGGCAACCTTTACTCCTGCAACTCCGCTGGCACCTAATACGCTGTACACGGGTACAATAACTACGGGCGCTAAAGATGCAGCAGGCAATGCACTCGCAGGCAACTATACCTGGAGTTTTGCTACCGGCAGCCTTCCGCTTGTTATATCTACGGATCCGGCCAACGGAGCTATCAATGTTTCGCTTAGCAAAATGATTACCGCAACCTTTAGCAAACCCATGGATGCGTTAACATTGAACGCTACCACCTACGTGCTGAAACAAGGCACTACCATTGTTACCGGTGTGGTTACCTACACAGGTATGACTGCCACGTTTAATCCAACAGCTAATCTTTTACCCAATAAAATCTATACCGCCACCATCACAACAGGAGCAAAAGATTCTTCGGGTAACAATCTTGCGGCGGATTACGTGTGGAGTTTTACAACCGGAGTTTCGGCTGACATTACTTCACCAACAGTAATTTCAACAGACCCAATGAATGCAGCCACAGGTGTACTTGTTAGCAAAAAAATAGCCGCTACGTTTAGCGAAGCAATGAACCCTTTAACTATTAATGGCACTACATTTCTTTTAAAACACGGTGCTACAACAGATGCAGGAATAGTAACCTATAGCGGCACAACGGCGCTATTTTCTCCTGCTGTAAATCTTCTTTCAAATACTGTTTATACCGCTACCATTACCACCGGTTCACAGGACGTGGCAGGCAATGCACTGGTAAATAATTATGTGTGGAGTTTTACAACGGCTGGTGTAATTGTACCGCCGCCGGTACTTGGAAGTGCTGCTGTTTTTGGAGCTTTTGGAGGAAACGCCGGAATAACTAACCAGGGATTAAATACCATCATTAATAACGGAAGTATCGGTACTACTGCTGCTTCCACGCTGGTAACCGGTTTGCATGACGGAACCACAGGAGAAATATATACAGAAACGCCTTTAAATGTAGGTGATGTAACGGGCAGAATTTACACAGCCCCGCCTGCTGCCGGCACAGCCACTTCTTTTGCAATTGCAACCAATGCTTTATTGGATGCAACCATTGCATATAATAGTATTTCACCCGCCTCAAAACCAGGTGGTACTGATCCTGGTGCAGGAGAACTTGGTGGTTTAACATTGGCTCCGGGTGTTTATAAATCTGCCAGCGGCACATTTAAAATAACCAATGGCAACCTCACACTTGATGCTATGGGCGATCCAAATGCAGTGTGGATATTTCAAACTGCTTCTGGCTTAACAGTAGGTGTGGCAGGCCCTGCAGGCGCACGTAGCGTGAATGTGATAAACGGAGCACAGGCCAAAAATGTATTCTGGTATGTAGGAAGTGCAGCTACCATTAACGGAGCAGGTGGCGGCATCATGACAGGTACCATCATTGCTTCTGCAGGTGTTACTTTTTCTACCGCAGGAAACGCCGTACAAACGGTATTGAATGGCAGGGCGCTTTCTTTGAATGCTTCTGTTACATTAGTAAATACAACCATTAACGTACCCAATTAGGCAGCCTGGCTGGTTTAAAAAGCCAGCCATTATTTTCCCACACGGGATGGAGCTGTTACAACAATAAAACTCATTTTAAAAAAATATTCTATGTTATTCTACAATAAATCAAAACAAAAATTTACCCTGGTTTTTATGGGATTAATTTTTGCAGGCATCACTGGCCACACACAAAAAATAGAACGCCCCCAACCCGTATGGTGGTTTGGGGAATCAGGTGCAGCCAATTTTAATAAATTCCGCGGCACTACCCAAAAGCTCAACAACAGCTTGAGTGTACCGACAGCCTTTCATGAAGGCAGCGGAGTAAAGCCTTACTTTTCCCTGCTAACCGAATACCGGCCAAACAAAATATTTGGAGGCATGTTAAACATTGCCTACGACAACCGTGGCGGCAAGTTTAACCAGGTGATGGCCCCTTGTAACTGCCCGGCAAATTTATCCACCAACATCAGTTATGTTACCATTGAACCAAGCTTACGCATAGCGCCGTTTTCTTCAGGATTTTATTTGTTTGGCGGACCTACGTTAAGTTTTAATGTGAGTAAATCATTTACCTACAAACAAGATAAGCAAACTGATAAAACAGGTGACTGGAGTGATGTACGGAAAACAATACTGGCTGCACAAGGTGGAGCAGGAATTGATATTCCTATTTCTTCAAAGACCAGTTTAACACAATGGACGCTGTCACCATTTGCTTCTATTCAATCCGAATTTGGTCATGATGTACGCTCTATAGAATCCTGGTCGCAGTACACAATTCGTGCAGGCATAGCACTTAAATTTGGTACTTCGAAAAAACCGGCTCCTCCAATGGCCGTTGCAGAACCTATAGCAACACCAATAGCTGTTGCAGAAAAAGAAGTACAGTTTTCCGTTCGTGCACCTAAAGTAGTTCCATTAAACCGCCAGGTTAAAGAAACATTTCCACTGCGTAATTCTGTGTTTTTTGACCAGCGATCAACGGACATACCTGACCGCTATGTAATGTTGAGCACAACAGCAGCCACATCTTTTAACGAAGCACAACTGGAGCAGGCCCAGCCGGCTAACCTTAGTACCGGAAGGTCAGCAAGGCAGTTGGCAGTGTATCATAATATTTTAAACATCATCGGCGACCGTATGCGGTCCAATCCCGGAAGTGCTATTACACTAACAGGCGCATCTGATAAAAATCCAACAGAAGGTAAATTGCTTGCAGACAATGTAAAAAACTATTTGGTAAATATTTTCGGCATAAATGCTTCAAGGATCAATACTGAAGGAAGAAATAAACCTGTTATAGCATCAGAGCAACCAGGTGCTGCAAAAGAACTTGTATTACTTCGTGAAGGTGACCGGCGGGTGGATATTGCAAGCAGTTCTCCGGAATTATTATTGCAGGTAGGCGGAAGCACTTCTGAATTTTTAAAACCCGTACAAATAACCGATGTACAGGAAGACCCACTGGACAGCCATGTACTTTTTAATACAGAAGGCGCTGGTGATTTGCTGGAGTCGTGGACAGTGGAAGTTACAGATGAGCAGGGAAAGGTTCAATATTATGGACCCTATACAAAAGACCAGGCATCTGTTTCAGGAAAGACTATTTTAGGCGATAACCCACAGGGTAATTATAAAATTGAAATGGTGGGCAAAACCAAAACCGGTCATTTAATCAGGAAAAAAAGTTCTGTTAGCCTGATGAAAACCGATGATCCTAAACAGGAAGGATTACGTTATAGTATTTTATTCGACTTTGATAAATCAAAATCAATCAGCTCTTATGAAACATTCCTCACTGAAATTGTAACACCGCTTATCCCGGAAAACGGTACCGTTATTATTCACGGTCATACAGATGTTATAGGCGATGAAACTTATAACCACACATTATCGCACGATAGGGCAACAGGCGCTCAGCAAATTATAGAGCAGGCCTTATCTGCTGCGGGAAAGAAAGGAGTAAAGTTTGAAACCTATGGCTTTGGTGAAGATCCCGGAATGGCCCCGTTTGAAAACAATCTTGTAGAAGAACGCTTTTACAACAGAACGGTTATCATCGATATTATTCCTGGTAAATAAAAAAATTATGCTGAGATAAAAAGGTTTAAATAAATCTCGTGCTGAATTGGAGCGCCGTATTAAAAGTAAAATTTTAATACGGCGTTGCTTTTACAGCGGGTAATGCAATAGAAGATTTGCAAACTTTTCGTCCGGCGGTAATTACAAATCAAAAAATAAAATGTAAACAGCTTTTTCGGGATAGCTCCTCCCAATCTTTAACCGGTGCAGCATTATTACATGCAAGTAAGTTTGCCTTTGTGAGCGCTCATCGTTCAATAAAAACTAACTTTCGCTAAGTGAGCGGGATATCAATTTTTACTACACAACCATTGCCAGGTGAGGAAGTGATTTCTAATTTTCCGGAAAACAATTCGGCTCTTCTTTTCATATTTGCAATACCGATACCATTCTTCACTGCATCCACATTAAACCCAATGCCATTATCAAATATGATCATTGTAAGTAGATTGTCATTTAGCAACACGTCAACTTTGATGAGGGTGGCTTCTGAATATTTCAAAATGTTTTTGAATTGTTCCTGCAATATTCTGTAGAGGTTTAGCTGAATATCCTGGTTGATCGGGTAATCTTTTATTGCTTTATCAAACTGCAATACAATTTTAAAAGTTTCATTTACATTGAATGATTCGAGCAACCTTTCAAATGCTTGTTCCAATGTGGAATTGTCGAAAAATGCAGGAGCCAGCCGATGTGATAATTTTCTAATTTCATCCAATGCCATCGTTATATATTCTCTTCCCTGTGTATAAAATCCCATTCTTTCTTCCGCTACAAATTCTTTGATCATGCAAAGGGTAATCTGGCTGGTTGCCAGCAACTGGCATACATTATCATGTAGCTCTCCGCCAATTTCGTACCGCTCATCTTCCTGCGTTTTTATAATCGCCTTTAGTATTTTATGTTCACGGATTTTTTCTTCAGTAACATCTCTTTCAATAGCAATCCAATGGGTGTACCATCCTTTTTCATTTGCCACGGGAGTTACTGAAAAATTGATCCAGAATTCTTCACCATTTTTTTTATAATTAATGGTGGTAACCTCACATGATTCCCATTTTCTAAGACATTCACCCATGCGTTGTAATTCTTTTTTATCAGATTTTGGCCCCTGCAAAATCCTGGGAGATTTACCAATGACCTCCGCTGCGGTGTACCCTGTCATTTTGGTAAAAGCTTCGTTTACATATATAATTTTGGGGTTGGGCTCATCCTGTGGTTCAGCTTCTGTAATTACCACAGAGTCGTTGGTGTTGGTAATGACCGACTCTAATAATTTAAGTTGCTGCTCTTCTTGTTTACGTTTTGAAATATCTGTAATCATTGACAATGTACCAGTGTAGATACCATAATCATTGAAGATGGGACTGGCAGATACCTGTGCCCAGATACTTCTGCCATTTTTAGTAGAAAACCTGGTCTCAAATGTTTCTTTTGCTCCTTTTTTTCGTTTTTCAATGTGTTTTAATCCGATGAGTTGGTCATGTTCATTTTTAAAAGACAAATGTGTATGTCCCATTATTTCTTCGCAAGGGTATTCAAGTATTTCACACATTTTATCATTTACAAAAGTGGTATTGTTATTTTCATCGATGAGCCATATTCCTTCCTGTGCAGTTTCTAATATATGGCGATATTTTTTTTCACTTTGAATAAGTTCTCTTTCAGCTTTTTTTCGTTCAGTAATGTTACGGGAGTGGCAAGCTGTGCCCACAATTTGATTTCCTTTACTGATTGGGTAGAATGATATTTCTGACCAAAATTCTTCAGGTGAGTCTGTGTATTCAATTTCCGTAAAGATTTCTCCTGCAAATGCACGTTCGTAAAATGTGGTATATTTTTCCAGTTGCTTTTGAGGGAACGGAATTGTTTGGGTATTATCTCCTTTTACAAGCGATACGCCAAACATGTATTCTATCATTTTATAAAATGGCTGATTAAAAGTGATGAGTATTAAATTTTTGTCTACACTCCATAACAGATCATGTGTATTATTGATTAAGGCATTCAGGTTATTTTTATCGAACTCCATTTGCTGCTCAGCAATTTTTATTTCCGAGATATTTCTAAAATTTGAAACCATTGCATTTACCCCTGGCTCAATTAGCATATTTGTTAGTTTTGTATCACACCATATCCATGTTCCATTTTTGTGCAACAGTCTTAGCTGGATTGTAAAAAAGGCCCCATTTGTTTCTAATATTTTTTGCCTTTTTTCAATAAATTCCCCGGTGTCATCGGGGTGGATAAAATTATAGTAAGACATATTGTTGATATCTTCTAAGGTATAGCCAAACACTTTTGTAATGGAAGGAGTGAGGTAGGATATTTTTCCTTCTTTGTCGGAAAGCGTGATCAACTCCGAACTTTTTTCGATGATTGCACGAAAGCGATTTTCGCTTTCAAATATCAAACCTTCAGCTTCCTTATGTCGCTTTACATTTTCTAACAGATCAATTGCAAAGCAAATGTCGCCGGTAACTTCTTCCAATAATTTTATTTCATCGGCATCAAAGAAACCAGGTTCGGATGAGTATAGGTTGAATGTTCCAATAAGTTGCCCATATTTTTTAATAGGCAATACCATACAGGATTGGATGTCGTTGCTGGTCGCAAAAGGCTTCCAGTTTAAGAGTTTAAAATCATGCTGAATATCATTGCACACATAATTTGTACCGGTATGCACTACATGATCCTGCGGACTATTTATCTGGATGGGAGCATCTGTGAATAAATGGACATCGTCTTTTGCTATTCCGTATTGCTCAAGCAATGTTATCTTTTTAAAGTCGTTCCCAAACTTACCTATCCACGCCATTTTAAATTTTCCATATAAATAAGCTATTCTGCAGGCATTGTGAAAGAGTGTTTTCTCTTCTTTGATGCGAACAATATTTTGATTGATTTGGCTGATGAAACCGTATAGCCGGTTGGCCTTAATGAGTGCACGGTTTGTATTCTTTTTTTGTTGTTTTTCTTCTGCATCTTTTAAAGCTCTTTTAACTTTAGTTTCCAGTGTAAAAAGACTCTCCTTATTTACATAATCAGTTACACCGTTTTTAATATACTCTATAGATTTCTCCTCACCAATGCTGCCTGAAACAAAAATAAAAGGTGTATCCGGGCTCATCTGTTCCCGTATATTAAAAGCTTCGGGTCCATCAAATGAAGGCAGGGAATAATCTGATAAGATAAGATCAGGGACAAATGTCTGGATAGCATTTCTATACTCAGGATCAGATTGAACAATTTCTGAAATAAAATTTATGCCTGCAGTTTTTAGTTCATTTTGTATCAACTCAATATCCGCAGCATTATGTTCTACCATTAATATTTTTAATAGCGTTTTCATAGGTGTTATTTATTGGGTTGTTGGTTTATCATCATCCAATACAACCCTAAGTCGGAAATAGCTTTTTGAAATTCCTGGAAGTCAACTGGTTTTACCACATAGCTGTTTGCCCCCAGGTCGTAACATTTTTGTATATCCGGATCTTCTTTGGAAGATGTGAGTATTACTACGGGAATTCGCCTGGTGCGACTATCTGCCCTTATTTTTTCCAACACTTCAACACCACTTACTTTCGGCATTTTCAGGTCCAGCAAAATTAACCGCGGTGTATTCTCAATTTGACGTTGGGCATATTTGCCTTCTGCAAAAAGATAATCCAATGCTGCCACTCCATCTTTAACATGCAAAATCTTATTGATGAAGCCATGAAGTTCTAAAGCATTTAGAGTCATTTCGGCATCGCTGGCACTATCTTCTACTAATAATATTTCTATTTCATGTACCATGATTTTATTCTTTATTTAGTGTAAAATAGAATGTTGCGCCTTCCTCTACTTTGGCTTCAGCCCACACGCTGCCACCATGTTTTGTTATAATGCGATGTACAATAGCTAAGCCCACACCGATGCCTTCAAATTCTGCATCAGAATGTAGTCTTTGAAATACGCCAAAGAGTTTGTCTGCATAGCGCATATCAAAACCGGCTCCATTGTCTTTTATATGGTAAATGATTTGATTACCCTTTATTTCTGAGCCAATTTCAATTATTGGTTTATTTCGTTGCCTCGAATATTTGATGGCATTTGAGATGAGGTTTAGCCAAACTTGCTTTATACTGACCATATCTCCAAATGCTATTGATAAATCCTGAATACGAAATTCTATGGAATCATTACTGGCGTCAGTTTTTAATTCATCACAAATATTGACTACAATTTCCTGCATGGGAATTTTTATGTTGATTAATTCTTTACGGCTGAGGCGTGAGAAGGAGAGGAGTTCATCAATGAGTAGCCCCATCTTTTTTCCGCTGTTTAAAATATTATTGATCAGGCGATTGCCTTCGCCATCCAATTGATGCTCATATTTCGTTTTCAGCATATTGGTGTAGCCATTGATAGCCCGGAGAGGGGCACGCAGATCATGTGATACTGAATAAGAAAATGATTCAAGCTCTTTATTAGCAGAAATTAATTCGGCAGTCCGATCATTTACTTTTTGTTCTAATTCTTCATTTATATTGATCAGATCGTCATCTGCTGTTATGGTGTCTTCAGCAACGGAGGGTACTTTGTTCTTCATGTTATTGTTAGTTTTGATTGGGTGCTAAATTATTATCTTAAAAAATTATTTTTATATTTCTTCCATACCACAGCATTGCGTAAGCAAAATGTTGTTTAAACTACGCAAAGTTGCTTACGCAAAAATGCATAGTTTTTATTTGCAGGATTTTTGAATAAATGGCACTACGACTGTAATGCTGCTAGCGTAAGAATCAATTTAAATGAGGGGGTATATTCAAGGCTAAATATGAACTTTAATTTTTTTGTTTACTTACAAGTTAGTGTTTAATAATGACAAATGAACTGATTGGAATATATTAATCAAATGTTGAAGAATTGAGTGGGAATTAAACTGAATGATGGCTGGCATAATTAGCATCCGCCACCAGGACCGATGACGCTGCTGTAGTTTTATTTTTTCAACCACAGGTGTTTGTTTTAGTGTATGGCAGAGGTACAATCGGATAACATTCCTTACTGCAATAGCTGGCCTGCACATGCTGGTTGTATTGCGGCAAGGCTTAAGAACGCAATAACAATCGGCCCTGCTATTTTTTATTGAAACAGGCTGCATTAAATCCGATCTGGAGGATTTTAAATACACCATTAGGTAATAGCTCACTTTTACTTATTAACTTCATCACCGTTTTTTAGGTTGGCAATCGGGTGAATTTAATTGCCAGGTAAAAGTTATAAAATCAAACACCTGCAAGCACCCACCAAACTTAACTGCAGCATGCAAACGCAAAAAATCAAACCATGTCAATTTCAGCATTCATCTCAACCCTTCCCGAAGAGCGGCAAGAATTATTAGCTCAACTTCATGAAATCATCATCCAAAAAGACAAAACTGTTACACCGGTTATTGCGCCAATGATGGGCAAAGAAATGATTGTTTATAATGCACCGGGTAGTTTTAAATACGCACTCGCCAGTGTGAAAAACCACATGTCATTACATGTATTGCCCATGTATATGTCTGCTGCTATTTATGAAAAATATAAAGCGTTGTTCACCAAAGCCAGTTTTCAAAAAGGGTGCATCAATTTCAAACACAAGGATGAAATGCCGCTAAAAATTGTTAAGGAATTAATTACTGAATGTGCTAAAATGGATCTTCAAGCCATCAGGCAGGAACAACTAAAATCTAAATCAAAAAAAGCCTGAGATAGCCATCTGTAGTTTATGCAAATGCGGGTGCTGTTAAGATTTGGCATGTCGCTTTTTTTGAAAATAATCCCGCAGGAAATGCGAGTTGCTTTCCGCAAGTAAATGGGCACATCAGGAAACGCTGGAACGACCAGGGCGACGGTTTAAAAATTATCTTTCCTAACTTGTATGAAAAATACCGGAACCACATCACTTTAGTTTACAACCTGATCATAATAACTTTAAACAACGATTTCTAACCGTTAAAACATTATCATGACAACAGTTGGAATTATTGGTGGCTCAGGCTTGCAAATGAGAGCTATAAAATTTCCGACATTTCACTCATGCTCAAACAGCAGGAACCCTTGTCCGAAGCCGCTCATGTTTACAACGATGGGTTGGCAAAAAAAGGATTTGTCGCTTCACTTTGTTAGTGCCAGAGATACATTACAAAATTGCGTGTAAACTTAACCGGCAGACGCTGATAAATGAAGATGTTGCAATAGGGTGGGGCGAACCAAAGCGCCCCACGTTTTATTTACAACCCCGCTTTTATTGCGGCTTGCTTTTTTATTATACCAGCCATAGTTTTTCATGGCAACATCGTTGCGTCGCAGCCGATAGCTATCGGCTCCGTTCATCGGCATACCAATGGGGAACTTTTTATTTTAAAATACGTGCTCATTTTGACGAAGTAGTCAAGTGAGTACCTTGTAGGCGATAGCGGCCATGCAATGTTGCAGAATCAGACCTTCCCGGGAACTAAAAGGCAGTTGTATTTGCGAAAGTTTTAAAACATTAAAAAATTTTCGCTTTATTTGCTATGCTATTGATTTTAAATACTAGTTTTTAGTTGTCAATACGATTGAAAGTAGCATAACATTCTTATATTCACGAGTTGGCGGTCATTGCCACACAACGCTATAACCATTAACTCTAGACAACCTTTAATCAAAACAAAGTGTATGGAAAAAGTAAAGATTTCTGAGTTCAAATTAATTGGACTTAAACTGAACAAAAAAACAGCAAATAAAGCCGGACAATCAAGTATCGATTGCGGAAACTTATGGCAGAAATTCGAAACCGAAAGTTTTATCGAACGAATACCAAATAAATTAAGTGATGAAATTTATGCAGTTTATTTTGACTACGAAGGTGACTACACCAACCCTTTTTCATATTTCATAGGGTGCAAAGTAAAAAAAGACACAGACACACCAAATGACATGGAAAGTTTAACCATATTTGAAGATGATTACTCTAAGGTAATTGCTAAAGGTAAAATGCCAGACTGTGTTGCAAAATCCTGGAAAGAAATATGGAGTTCAAAAATAGAAAGGGCATATAAATATGACTTTGAAATTTATGATGAACGAAGCAAAGATTGGAGTAATGCAGAAGTAGAAATATTTATTTCTTCTAACTAAACAAACTAAGAATTGAACGTCAGAAAAGAACAACGAACAAACAACGAACCGCTAACAGTGGGTTTTGTACAAGTTCGGCTTGAAGTTGCACCAATCGGCAGTTCTGCATATCCGAGCTTTAGTTCGGGCTTGAAAAACATCGCCAAACATTTATTGTAATATTTAGCTTTATCAATAGCCGGGCATTGGCTACGGGCGGAAGGAATACGAAGGGCCCATCTGACACAAAGCCCTGTCATTGGTAGCAAGCTTAAAACCGTGTGTGGACAAAATACTTTTTGATAGAAATACCATAGTTTGTTAACGTCGTTATTTTCAAAACAGAAAAAAATATATCACATTTAATTTAAAATAGATGAATCGCAGAAGTTTTTTAGAGAAAACATCAATCCTGGGGGCAGCAGCAGTGTTGCCATTATCTTCTTTTTCAAGGTTTGCAAAATCCAACTATAAGATGGGTTTTCAACTTTATTCTGTTAATGAAGACATGACTAAAGATACCATTGTCACCTTAAAAACACTAAAAGCCATGGGCTATGAGGATTTTGAAACGTTTGGTTTCGATAGTGAAAAAGGTACCTATTACGGATATAAAGCATCGGAATTAAAAAAAATACTGGAAGATTTACAAATTACCGCCTCTAGCGGTCATTATGGCTTTTCTTCTTACCTCGACAAATCTAATAATGATTTAAATCGTTTTGTGGATCAATGTATAAAAGGGGCACTCGCATTGGACATGAAATACATCACCTGGCCATGGATAGCTCCAGAACAAAGGACTATTGATAATTTCAAGTTGATGTCGTCTAAACTCAATTTGATAGGAGAGCAAGTTTCCAAAGCAGGACTTGGATTTGCGTACCACAATCATGACTTTGAATTCATCGATCACGATGGTGAAAATGGTTATGATATTATATTAAATGAAACAGACGCATCACTGGTTAAACTTCAAATGGACATGTTTTGGGTGATGCATTCTTCCAAACTTAGCCCTAAGGAATTAATAGCGAAACAACCGGGACGGTACGTGATGTGGCACATTAAAGATATGGACAAGGTTACCAGGGATTATACAGAGTTAGGTAAAGGTTCCATTAACTATGCCGAAATACTTCCAGATCCAATCGAGTCTGGCCTTAAATTCTACTATTTGGAGCAAGGTGGTAATTTTAAAATCAACGCAATGAAAAGTGCTGCCGATAATGCTGACTACTTTAAAAAACATTTACAACAATATCTGTAACAGTGAAAACAAGCCTGCTGCCATTAACTAATCTTACAAATAAAAGTGAGAGCGAGTGATTTTAAATATAAGGGTCATCGCAATTCGTGCACCGAATTAAATGAAGTGTATTTTTTGGACCATTACTATAAATAAATGGCAGCATTTATTGAAGCAGCATGAAAATAAAATGATTGCAATTAGAAGCCTGCAATAGTTGATACAAAATGAATTGGTAAAAATATACGGCTAGGCTATAATGCCAAATCACATTCACTTTATCTGGGAGCAAATAAAAATGAACGGAAAAGAGTTTTCCAAAAACAGTTTCAAAAAATATAAGGCCAAACATTCATCAAGAATATAAAGGCATTGAAGGATGCTTCGTTTAAAAATATGCAGTACAAAGCCAAGCAGCGGTTCCGGGCGGAAGAATTTCAAATTCCACCACATCGCCAAGCGCTACCGTTAGCAGTAATTTTATGACAACACGACTAACCAAGTTACTAAACATTAAGTACCCAATTATTCAAGCACCTATTGGGAGTGCGACAACGCCTGAATTAGCTTCAGCAGTTTCTAATTCAGGCGGACTTGGAACACTTGCTTTATCTTGGAAGGGCCTTGACTTGACTAGGGAATATATACGACAAACAAAAAGGCTAACTGACAAGCCCTTTGCAGTAAACCTCGTATTGGATTTTGAACAGGACGACAGAATACAAATCTGTATTGAGGAGAAAGTACCTATTGTTTCCTTTTTTTGGGGCGACTCATCACAATTTATTGCACAGCTCAAAAAAAACAACATATTTGTTTGTCAGACAGTTGGCAATTCTTCTGAGGCTATTGACTATGAAAAAAAAGGAGTAGATTTTTTATTAGCACAAGGTTGGGAAGCAGGTGGACACGTTTGGGGTACAGTTGCTACATCTGTGCTTATTCCTTCAATAGTGGACAAAGTAAAAATTCCAGTAGTAGCAACAGGCGGAATTGCAGACGGTCGGGGAATTTTGGCTGCCCTAAGTCTTGGAGCAGACGGTGTTTGTATGGGAACAAGATTTTTAATGTCAAGTGAAGCATACGTTAATCCAATTTATCAAGAGTTGATAAATAATGCATCTGAGAACGATACTATTCATGTTCAAAGATTATTCAATATAGGATGGGATAATGCACCACATAGAATTATTAAAAATAGTACAACTGAAGCTTGGGAAAAAGCAGGAAAACCCAATGTTGGAAATAGACCAAACGAAAATGAGATAATAGCCCGTAAACAAAACGGACAACCAATTTTAAGATATAGTGATGATGGACCAATAGCAGGGACAACGGGTAATGTAGAAGCATTAGCATTGTATGCAGGGCAGACTGTTGGTTTAATTTCAAGTGTTAAAACAGCTTCCCAAATAATGACGGATTTAGTTAGCGACTTGCTAACAGAATTTAATAAAGTTAAAAACATACTAACGGAAGAATAAAAACTACTGCTGATAAAAGTATTTGCAAAAGCAGGGCAGGACACTGCTTAGCTTTGCAGGCAACCCGAAACACCTTGGGGCTGTACCGGGCATACTAACTGTACTGCATATCCCGATACGCTTCGCTATCGGGACAGGCTATGGGGGCAACAACTTAGCTTTCATCCTCACCTGCATTGCATTGTAAGCGGAGGCGGTATTGTTACCAATAAAAACCAACGTCTTAAATGGGTAAATGCAAAACGTAATAAGGATGATTTTCTGTTTCCTGTAAAAGCAATGTCCATTGTATACAGGGCAAAATATTTACAGGCATTATGCAAATTAGTTGCCGGTCAGCAGGTAACCGTACCACCCGGTACTGACCTGCCGGCCCTTATAAAAGCAATGTATGATAAAGACTGGGTGGTCTATGCTAAAAAACCTTTTGGAGGGCCGGAACAGGTGATTGAATACCTGGGCAGGTACACATAAAGTAGCCATTACCAACAACCGCATTAAGGCTGTAGATGATAACACCACAACAGTAACCTTTGATTATAAAGATTACAACTGCGGGGGAATGCAAAAGCAAATGCAACTGCCGGCAGCCGTATTTATCAGGCGTTTTGAACAGCATATACTACCCAGGTATTTTACCAAAATACGCAGCTATGGTTACATCGGCAACAGAAACCGGAAAACCAATATCACCGCCATTACGACCTGCATGAAAATACCGCCGCATCCCCCTGCCGTGAAAATACCCTGGCAGGTGCGGTTACTGGAGCGATACGAAATACAGTACAACCAATGTGCACACTGCGGAGGGTTGTCGTTAGTTATGGTGGGTGCTGTCTTTAAAGAAAAACTCATTCATGATGGATAATAAAATGCGGTAGAAGAAAAAAAAACTGTGTTGTAAAACAAAACTGCCGGGACAGTGGGCACCCTCATAACTATACTGTAAAAAATGCAGCAAACAAACCTGATGTATCAACACAAATAATTAATTTTAGTGGAAACAACTGGAAATAAAACCAAAGGCAGCTCAGTTAAAAGCTCATTGCTGGTGCGACAATTACTAAAAGGCGAAAAGGAAATGAAATACTTTTTGCCATAGCAAAGTCCCTACTGCAACGTCGGTCAACGCAAAACTATACCGACAGCCCCGGTCACCTCTTTTAATGACCGGGATTTTTAGAAGGGCCGTCGGATAGTTTTATGAGAGTTGTACGTCACCCTAAAACAAAATTCCGTTCACCTTCAAGTGACAGGACATTCAATGCAAAATCTCTAACTGCCCAATGCACATTGCAGCACATTTGCAAGGCACACAGAAACCCCGACACGAAGCCAACCTTGCAAAAGAGCTGCAATACTAACACACAGCAAACAGTCTTTCAATTTGGGCGGACAAAATACAAAAACAATAAAGAAGAAAAGGAAAGCCGCCTCACGGCGGCCTCGTTTTGCTTCTTCATTTCCGTAAAACCTAAATCACTTTCGCAGATATTTTTGTTATCTTTAGCAACTTGAATAAAATAACGTCATTATTATTACTGCTAATTTTTAGTGTTTATTCATTCACTTTTAAAACGCATTACTGTTACCATCCTGATGGCAGCCGTTTTCATGGCGATTGTACAGAGCATTTACACACATCCAATAATTCAAACAAATCAACGACATCTGTTAATGAACAGAAATATAATTGCGTTAATATTCAATTAGAAAAGCAGTACCCGCAGGATTATAGTATTAAAAGTGTCAATGACTTTTGGTTTATTCTTCCGGAAATAGCTGAACTTCCTTTTGTAGTTTCGCCTTCACAGGCACATACAATTCCCTTGTTTTCCTGTCGTGGTGGCCCACCACTTATTTCCGATAGTCCACTTCGTGGCCCACCTGCCTGTTAATCGTTTTCCCGAAATATTTGGGACATTACTTCTTTTGCCTAAGGCGAAAGGAGCATTACTGTTTTATATCAACGATTAACAAAAACATCCAATGTTACAAATAGCATTTAAAAATAAATATTTGATAATAGTGTTGTCATTATTGATAGCCATTATCAGTTTTGTCGTGCTTCAACGGCTACCGGTGGATATTCTACCCAATTATAAAACTTCTGCGGTACAAGTGCTTACACTTTACCCTGGTATGCCTGCAGAAGTAATGGAAAAAGACCTTACCAGCCGTATTGAACGCTGGACAGGACAAGCCAACGGTATTGAAAGGCAGGAAAGTAAAAGTATCATCGGTGTAAGTATTGTAAAAGATTTTTTTACAGAAGATATTGACCCCAACACTGCCCTTTCGCAGGTTACGTCATTGGCAATGTCCGATTTGTATTATTTGCCTCCCGGCACTATTCCTCCAATGGTAATGCCTTACGACCCTACTGCTTCTACACCATTGGCATTGCTTGCGGTAAGTAGTGATAGTCTTTCTGAAAAGGAACTATATGACATCGCTTATTTCCAATTACGCAATTTATTGGGTTCGGTAAAAGGTGTAATTGCACCAGCCGTTTATGGCGGCAAACTGCGAAGGATTTATATGTATGTCTATCCCGATAAATTACAGGCTTACAATCTTTCGCAAACCGATGTGGTGGATGCTGTACAGAAAAATAATGTGATGATACCGACAGGCGATGTCAATATTGGTAACCTTAATTATAGTGTGAATGCCAATGGCATGTTGCCCAAAGTGGACGACTTCAACAACATTGTAATTAAAATGGGCAAAGATGGTTCGCCTATTTTCTTAAAAGACATTGGCTATGCAAAAGATGCCAGTGCCATACAAACTAATTTGGTGCATATCAACGGTAAGCGGCAAGTTTATATTCCAATTTATAAACGTACGGGGGCAAATACAATCGCATCTGTGGACGCTGTAAAAGGTAAATTAACCGACCTCAAAACCAGTTTACCCAAAGCGGTAAACCTTGATGTAATTCTTGACCAATCTACCTATGTCCGACATTCCATCAATGGTTTGATGAAGGAAGGTATCATAGGTTTGGTATTGGTTTGCTTAGCATTGTTTTTATTCTTAGGCAATATCCGTTCTACATTTATTGTAGCATTGGGTATTCCTTTATCTGTTCTATTTGCCTTTATCGGTTTGTATTTTACCGGCGATACTATCAACAGTATGACATTAGGCGGTATTGCATTAGCCATTGGTTTGTTGGTTGATGATAGCATAGTGGTATTGGAGAATATTGATAAGCATTTGCAAATGGGCAAAACATCTGAGCAGGCTGCTTATGATGGGGCAAAGGAAGTTGCCTTACCTGTTTTGGTAACAACACTAACTATCATTATTGTTTTCTTTCCCATTGTTTTTCTCACAGGCATTACCAAATTCTTGTTTATGCCTTTAGCAATTGTGGTTTCATTGGCAATGATAGGTTCTCGTTTTATTTCTATGACCCTTGTACCGATATTGTCTGCAGCATTTTTTAAAAATTATACTGTTGAACATAAGCCTAAAGGATTTTTAGGGAAGTTTGATATGGGTGTAAATAACCTAACCAAAAAGTATATCAAAACATTAGACAAAGTTTTCCGCATTAAAAGGTGGGTTTTAGCTGGCGTGGCGGTATTGTTTGTTTTAGCAATGATAGGGTTTAGTTTTTTAGGCACAGAGCTTTTTCCTAAAATGGATGTAGGGCAAATTTCTATTGATGTAAGAATGGAAAGCGGTACCAATATTACACAAACAGAAAAAACCATTACCGAAATTGAAACTTTTATCAAAAAGGAAATTGGCAGCGACCTGAATATCATCATTTCAAATGTAGGTGTATTGAACGATTGGCCCGCTGCCTATACAACGAATTCTGGCACACAGGATGCTTCAGTTTCCATCCAACTGAAAGAAGGCTATAAAACCTCAACTGCTGATTATGTTACTTCACTTCGCAAAAAATTAAAAGCACAATTTCCGGGTGTGCAATTTATTTTCAACACCGGTGGCATCGTTACTTCGGCTTTAAATTTTGGTTTGCCATCGCCTATTGATGTACAGATAGAAGGTAAGGATTTGTATGTGGCACACGATATCGCAGTTAAAGTAAGAGACATCATTCAAAATGTAAAAGGCACGGAAGATGTGCGTATTCAACAACGATACGACCATCCTGAAATTAAAGTGGACATTGACAGAACCAAAGCGGCGCAATTAGGTATTGATGCCGAAAACGTAGTAAAGAATACAGTATCTGCATTAAACTCCTCTGTAAATTTTAAACCTTCCTTTTGGATAGATGAAAAAAATGGTAACCACTATTATGTAGGTGTTACCTATCCTGAAATAGAATTAGATAATCCGCAATCGGTAGAAAATATTAGTTTAAAAGGTGCGAACGGTAATATAACCCAACTTAAAAACATTGCGACAACTTCACTCACTTCCGCACCCATTGAAATAAATCATTTGAATATACAACGGGTAACCGATGTATTTGCCAATGTAGAAAACAGAGATGTTGGTAGCACAGCAAATGAGATAGAAAAAAAGTTGGTAGCATTGAAAAAAGAATTGCCCGAAGGGTATAAAATCGAAATGCGTGGCGAAGTAAAAAGTATGAAAGAAGGCTTTAGCAATTTGGGCTTAGGATTAGTGCTGGCAATTGTATTGGTGTATTTAGTAATCGTTCCATTATTGCGTTCTTTCAAATTGCCCTTAATTATTATTACCGTAATTCCGTTGGGCTTAATAGGTGTAACTGCAATGTTGCTGGCGACAAATACTTATCTCAACATTCAATCAATGATGGGAATTATAATGATGGTAGGAATTACAGTTGCATACAGCAATTTATTGGTGGATAAAATGAATAACCTTTTTAAAGAAGGCAAGCCATTAATGGAAGCCATTCGGGAAGGTGTTGCTAATCGTTTTCGACCAATTTTAATGACAGCTATTGTGGCTATTTTGGCCTTGTCCCCAATGGCATTGGGCTACGAAACAGGTGGCGAAGCAAATGTACCTTTAGCAAGAGCCATCATCGGCGGTGTACTTGCAGCTACTTTCCTTTCCCTGTTTGTTGTGCCCATTTTATTCTTTCTATTCAATCAAAAAACAAATTCTAAAATGAAACTTAAAAATATAAATCTCATTATTATACCATTTGCATTATTGCTTTTAACTTCTTGTGAAAATAAAAATGAAAAGCAAAAAGAAGGAACAGCTAAAAATGCACCGACTGTTTTAGTAGCCAATCCTGAATCACATTCTTTCGATGCAAAATTACAGATAAGTGGAACTGCAAAACCCAATCAGCAGGTAACATTGTATGCGATGACAAGCGGTTTTTTACAAAAACTAAATGCCGATATTGGTAGTTTCGTAAAAGAAGGGCAAATACTTGCCATACTACAAAACCCTGAATTGTACAGCCAAAAGGCAAAGCTGGAAGCGCTGTTAAAGGAGAAGAGAATTTTACACAACCGTTATGCTAACAATCCATTGAGTACGCCAACAGGAGCGGATTTAACCGGTAAAAAATCGATTTACGAAAGGCTGAAAAGTATATACGAAAAAACACCACAGCTTACAACGGTAGCTGATGTAGAAAAAGCAAAAGCAGATTATGAAACGCTGAAAGCATTACTCACCAATGAAACAGACCGAACAGAAGCCGAATACCAAAGCCTTACTGCACAATTAAATGCGGTGAACACACAAATCGGTTACCTGAATGTAAAGGCACCATTTGCAGGTGTGATAGTAAATCGTTTGGCAGATAAAGGAGCTATTATTCAAAATGGATTAAACAATTCCAATGCAATGCCTTTGTTTGAAATACAGGATTTAACACCTATTCGATTAACGCTTGAAGTACCCGAAAGCGATGCTACGATGATAGAGAAAAACACTTCAGCAACAATTGTATTTCCTGAAATGACCAACGGAAATTATACAGGTACCGTTACCAGAGTGGCCTATGGATTAAGTGATGCTACCAAAACAATGAAAGTGGAAATTGATTTGCCCAATACAGATTTAAAAATTCGACCTGGTATGTATGCCAAAGTGGAAATACAAAGGAGTGGGCACAAAGATGCTTTGTCTGTCCCCAATGAAGCTATTGGAAATGTAAAAGGACAATCTTCTATTTATGTAGTTGAAAATAATGTAGCCAGGAAAATAGAAGTGAAAACAGGCGTTACAGATGCAAAATACACTGAACTGCTTAGTGCAAACATTAAGCCAACCGACCATGTGGTGGTAAAAGGGAAAGAGTTTTGTAGCAACGGGACAACTGTTCAAACAAAATCTATCACTAACAACTAAAAGAAAGCAATATGAAACTTATAATAATTAAAACCGTTGCTTTTATTTTATTAGTTGTAGCAACTTTAAATGTAAATGCACAAGAAAATTTACCAGTAAATCTTGAAGCAGTTTTAAAATTGTCCGGTGCAAATAATTTAACAGTAAAGGAATACCAACTTAAATATCAACAGGCATTAGCCGACCAGAGCAAAGCCAAAGAATGGTGGTTACCCAATATTTATGCAGGGGCTACAACCCATTACCTCAACGGTGCAGCAATGAATACCGATGGTAAAATATTTACTGACCTAAACAGGAATAATCTTTGGGCAGGTTTAGGTATAAGTGCAGAAATAGATTTTGGTAAAGGAATTTACCAATCATTGGCAGCCAAACAAAAAGCACAGGCGGTAAATTTTTTCAGCATAGCTGAAAAAAATAAAACAATACTTAATGCTGTGCAAACTTATTTTGATTTACAGACGGAACAATTGAAATATGCTTTTTTACAGGTATTGGCATATCAATCAGATACCATTGCACAACAAATAAAAATTCAGGTTGATGCAGGCTTGCGTTATCAGTCGGAATATTTATTAGCACAAAGCAATTTTAATCATTTAAAAATTACGATGCTGCAAGCAAAAGTAGAATGGCAAAAAAAATCAGCTTTGTTGGGCAATTTGCTAAATCTAACTAACAACATTAATCTGATTAGTGCTGATACTTCATTAATTCCAGTGTCACTTTCTATTCAACCAGCAGACACAAGTGGTTTTGAAAAGAGACCTGAATATTTGGGAATTAATGCTGAGTTAAAATTTTACAAAACGGCAAAAAAAATGACTACGCAAGGTTTGCTCTTGCCAAAACTTCGTGTGGGTTTTGATAATGGCGCATTTGGTGCATATTCAAATACACTATACAATACTTATCAGGTAAACGCCTCTTTACTTTGGAGTTTACCATTAGGCAGGTTAACCTACAAAGGCGATTTAAAACAATGGAATAGTAAAATTGCTTTGCAACAAAACAAAATAGAGCAGTTCAAAAATGAATATCAGCAGGAAATATCAATTGCAACAGCGCAATTGCAGATTGCCAACGTGCAAATGACCATTTCAAAACAAGGGCTGCAACTTACAGCCGAAGCATTAAGCCAAAGCATATCAAGACAGCAATTAGGAACAGTGAAACCGTTTGAAGTTTTCCAGGCACAACAGTTTTATTTGCAGGCACAGGTTGATTATTTGAAAGCAGTTAGTGAATATAATAAGGCACAATATGCTTTGAAAGTAGCTAAAGGTGAGATACTTTAATTTGCATACACAAACATAAACAGACACAAAATATTATGTTTGACACAGACTAACATTTTACAACCAAGACTGAAAAACCCTAACAAGCTAACGCCACAAGGCAAGCACATTGGCAGGCTCACAAAGCCAACAATACAGTAGCCAACCTGCCAAAGAGCTTGCCTTGTGCTCGGCTTGGGTAACAGTTATTAGGTTGCCACAGTTAAAATGCAACACTCTACTAACGGACAGAGGAAGGGCGAACGTACAATAACTAAGGTTTCGTGTTGCCCGCAGGGCTAGACATGAAACCAATGTTGAAGGAAACCTTTGGCTAGCCGCGATATGATTATGGAGTTGTCGCTGATGCGATTATGGTGGAGGTAGCAGACCAAAGCTGCCTGCGTTTTTCATTGGTTGGGTTGTAGGGTATTTTCATAGGTTTTTTATGGTGGAGGCAT
>JBKJUP010000097.1:0-75442 GCA_046590675.1 Ferruginibacter sp.
GGCTCCCAACTAAAAGTTTTGGTTGCAGTAAAGGTGAATCCATCTACCGAAAAACTAAGCCCCGGTACCGAAGTACCTATCGTAATTTGAACCGGCGGGGCTGTGTTGGTCATGGTAAAAGTGTTTGTACCAAATCCCGGGATTGAAGCAGTAACAGTGTAAGTACCTGCAACATTATTTGCCGTAAAAGGTCCCGAATTGGCATTACCGGACGAACCTGACTTTGTAGTTTTTACTGTGACGGAATTTGTACCGTTAGAGAAAGTACCACTTGCCCCATTGGATGGTGCAGTAAACGTAACGGATGCGCCATCAACAAGCTTAGGATTAATATCAAGAATATCAAATTGAAGCGGATTAGGAAATGCTGTATTTACGAGGGTGGTTTGAGCGTCACCAATATAATTAAAAATGCCAGTGCCAACATTTTCAACCACCTGTTTAATGCTTCCCGATGCACTCCCGTTGTAATTTCCATCGGCTAAATACGTCGCTTTTATGGTGTGACTTCCGGGGGAAAGTGAACTGATATCCAAAAATGCTTTAACACCGTTCCCGGACAGAGGTGCCGGTGGTTGATCAACACCATCAATATTAAAAATAACCGTTCCTCCAGGTGCAAGAGCATTGCTTCCTGGAAAGGGGGAAGCAACCGATGCAGTAAATGTAACCTGCTGACCCGCAATTGATGGATTGAGACGTGAACTTAAAGTGGTGGTAGTAGGTGAAGCACCTATAGCTACTCTCACGGTGTCGGATTTAGGTAAGTACACATCATTACCAACATATAATGCTACAATAGTATCCAAACTAAACTGACCGTTGCCGATTGGCAGGATAGAAGTTGTAAAGAAGGCATTACCACCTGCATCTAACGCCACTTCGCCCAGGAAATTGGAAACGTCGTTGTGAATAAGTTTGATTATGACTGAGCCTGTTGGAATATCTCTTGTGGCACCTGAAGCAAAAATTCCGAAAGTAATAGGCTTCCCATATGGTTGCAGCGGTCCAAAAAAATAGCGTCTTTCATTTTGAGAAATTACGTTATACCCAGAGTTAGAAATAATACCGAGGTGACTACCAGCAAAGCCTCCCCCTGTCGGTAACAATGTGGTTTTAAAAGGTGCAGTCACATTATGTGTTAAAACACTGCTGGTTATTGAAAAATAACTTGCAGTAATGCTGTGATCGCCAGGGGTTAGTAAATTTGTAGTTAGTGTCGCTTTACCTGAGCCATCAATGTTTGCAGAACCAAGCAGGAAACCATTATCGGTAAAAGTTACTGTTCCCGCCGAGCCTATACCAGTGCTTACAGTAGCTATAAATGAAACCCGATCACCCCAGAATGAATTACCCGCTGTTGAGAATGTCGTATTATCTAAATTGGAGATTAGGGTTACCGAAATACCGGAAATAGTTAGCTGCACATGCTGAATCACGCTGTTGCTATAACTCGGTTGAAAATCGGCATTGCCGCGGTAAGTAGCGGTAATGTTAAGGTCGCCAAAAGGTAGAGAACTGGTAGTAAACGTTGCAATTCCGTTTGATAAGACAACCCCTGCGGGAGTAAGATTTGTCCCATTTGTATTATCATAAAAATCTACCAGCCCGTCAACGATAAATTGGTTTGAACTACTGACACTCGCAGTAAAAGTAACCGGTTGCGATCCTGCTACCGATGGGTTAACATCTGAAACAAGTGTAGTAGTGGTGGTATTAAAAATAGGGTTAATGATAATTATTGGCTGGGTAACGACTTGGGTAAAAAGGGTACTGGTGCTGGGTAGATTGACCCCGTCTCCTTCATACGTTGCTGTGAAGTCGGTATTTGAATTAAGTACCGGCGTGGAAAAAGAGGCTATTCCGTTTGAAATAGATATGCCTGCCGGAGTGAGGTCGGTGTTAGTTGTATTGTTGTAAAAATGCACCAATCCCGTAGGAGTGCTCTGTGCCGGGCTGGTCACCATCGCTGTAAGGGTCACGGGTTGGCCTGCTACAGATGGGTTGGCACTTGAACTGATTGTTGTAGTGCTGGGCGCTTTGATGAAAGGGACAGGATTAATCACAATCACTTGTGCAAATATTTCTGCATTATCCAACAGGCAAAAAAGAATGAAACATACTTTAATGAGCAACAGGGAACAACGCCATAAAACGCTAAGTGATTTTCTAGCAGGATCTGCTGAAATTTCCAATGGCTGCTCCGATAATGTAGTGAAATGGTTTAGGCTTTGGCTTTGGTTAAATTGATACATGCAATTTTGTTTAGTAGTAAAAAATTTTAATGCTGTGTAGGTGAGTAAAACAGAGGGTAAAAGAGATTTTACGGTGGCTGTTGCAAAACCATCTTCTCCATCGCCTCAATTCTTCGTTCGTAAATGAGGTATACAATTAAAATCAGCAGCAATGCAATCACAATTACAGCAATGAGATATTTATATTTTGCAGACATAAGTATTAATAAAAAACGTAAGATTTAAAAGTACCATCGCCGACCGGTAGCTCACAAATAAAAGCACGGACAATTACAGGACAGGCACCAGACAAATACCTGACAACCACCGGACAAAAAACGGACAAAGGGAATTCACAATTGGTATTCAATGAATTATAACTTCCAGTTATTTCAGTTATTGATTAATAATACTTCGGGCCAAAATTTATACAAGAATATATTTTTAAATCATATTGGTTCGTATATTGCTCCTAATAAAAATATCCTCTTATAAAACCTAACCAGCTTTTTTATGAAATTTATTTTGGCATTTGCAATGCTTGTTTTGTCGGCCTCTTATGGTGCCGGCCAGGTGTCAACCATTTCTGTAAAGGAGTAGGTAAAAAAACTGAGCGACCCGGATGACAAAAAAAACTTTGCCACCCGTGCTATAGTGGATAGTATTGAAAATTGCCCCCGACACCAACTGCCTGATGGCCATTGAAAAGCGGTTACACGAAAAAGGAAGTAGTACAAATCCGTACATTAGAATAAGGATGAATCTTATATGGGCCAGTGTTTACTGGCGCTATATAGATAGATTTACTATTTCCCCGAAGCGGCTCACACACAGCCATTGAACAGTTGATGAGAGATGCCATGAAAGATGCTAACGAGATGAATGATGAGTATCTTATAGCCTACACAAGTCTTCAATTTTTTCTTTGGAACAAGGTTACCAGCAATACAAAATTGGCAGTGATGTATGGCACGTACAGTGCTGAATTATATGAAAAGCTTTTTGGCGAAAGCAAATTTCCCTGCTATAATTTTATTGCAGATAAAATGTACCCTATCAGGTAATATGATAAATGCAAGAGCTATTATGTGCGATTCCTGCATATCGCACCAGCGGTGAACAACAAATCGCAATATTACTGGATGTTAACGTTGAATGTGCTGGCACTAGCCTGGCACCACACGGGAGTGTACGATTCTGCGCTGCATTATTACAATTTGGCGCCGGCTAAATCAGCCGAGCTGAATAACAGGGCTTATACCGGATTCATCAGCGGCAATATAGGCCAGGTGTATTATCTGCAAAAGCAGTATGATACGGCCATAGCATTACTGGAAAAGGATTACCATAGTAGCATGAGTTATCAATATTTTGACAATGCCGCCAACTCCCTGCAATGGGCAGCACGGGCAAATGCAGCTGCAGGTAAAAAATGCAAAGGCATTTCAGCAGATTAGAGAGGCATTGATGCTGATTGAACTGAATTTACCACGTGAACAGGGATACGTACAAAACATTTATAATGCGGCAATGGATATTTACCGGGCCAATGGCCTGGCAGACAGCGCTGTTTACTTTCCAGCACTGTACCAGCAGGTACATGACAGCATTGAAAAAAAAATAGCCACCAGCAGCCTGACTATTTCTAATATACGGCTGAATGAGGAAAAAAGCCGGTACAATATCCGGCGGATGCAACAGGAAAAAAAATCGCAGGAACAGCAACGTAATTTTATCATAACAGGTATAGCATTATTGTCTGTTATCAGCATCCTTATCGTAAACTGGCAACGGTTGAAGATGAAATATAAGCAGGAGAAAAGAATAATGGCCACTGAAATGGCTACTGCCAAACAGCAAATGGAATTATTTACCTGCTTATTCATCAACGAGTTAAAACTCGTTGTTACAATATTAACCGAGGCTACGCCTCTTTGCACCTGATTGCGGATAGTCATTGTTTTTTCTTAATTTCATCAAAACTAATGTCCACTAAAATATGAGCATTTGCCGCCTTGTTTTGCTGATTTGTTTTTTGGTAATTCACACTAACGTACCTGCACAAAAAAAGCTATCCCTGGAACCAGATAAATGGGCTGGCATATTAACTACAAGAAAGTTGAATGAAGTGAACAGCCTGGGAAGCCTTACCCAAATGCTGATAGAAGCCGATTCTCTCCGGGCATTTCATTTTTTGGATTCGCTGGACAGGTCATCCAATGCAAAGGGGTATTATTTCAGGGTTTATTTCAATATGGTGAAAGCGGATTTCCTTTATGCAAAATTTGCCGGATACGACAAGTATAAAGACCGGGGATCCATTGCATTAAAACCCATTAAAGAGCAGTTAATAAAACTCTATGCCGATGCCATTGATGCAGTGTACCACATTGAAAATGATGATATTATAATTGGGTGGGTAAGCTTTTATTCTGCAAGAAGAATGCGCCATTTCGGGGAAACGGCCTGGGCGGTAATGTACGCCCAAAATGGTGTGGAGCTTTTTGAAAAGCAGGGTTATCCTGTAGAGCCTCCGGTATATACTGAACTTGCAGAATTATTATACAAGGTGGGGGAATATGAAGAATGTATCATAAATGCAAAAAAAGGAATTACGGCATGGAAAAAAATGAATTACGAGAAGGAATATGAATACCCATACAGATATAAAATTGAAGCTTTCAATACGATGGGCAATTCATTTTATAAAACAAACCGTTACGACTCTGCACATGCCTGCTATCAGCAGGCATTGCAATTAGCTGAAGAAAATAAGGATACAGTTTTGACTGCAAAGGTTTTGGGCAATATCGGCAGGATACTTTACGCACAAAAAAATTTTGACTCTGCCTATTTTCTTTTCAAATCCAATTATCAAATCAGCAAGAAGAACAGTCAATTTAACGAAGCAGCCAATGCCTCCCAATGGATGGCAAAGGCGAACCTGGCCCGGGGAAACAAAGCTGCTGCTTTAGCTGAAGTAAGAGAAGCGATTCCACTTTTAGGTCTTTGGCCAAATGGGCCTTATCTACGGGATACCTATTATACCCTAAAGCAGGTTTTTAAGGCAATGGAAAATTATGATAGTGCCTTTTATTACAGCGACCGCTATGTTGCACTTAATGACTCCCTCGAAAAAGAAGTGGCCACCAGCAGTATTGCTATTTCCAAAGCAAAACTAAATGATAAAACAAGCCGTTATAAGATTCAAAATTTAAACAAGCAAAAGAGTACCCAGCTGTTGGTTAGGAACATCATTATTACTGCTATCGTCTTTTTATCTGTGCTGGCACTATTGCTATTAAACAGGCAACGATTAAAGGAAATGCTGAAAACAATAAAAATTGAACAGGAAAAACAATTGCTCGAGAATGAAATAGCATCTGCAAAGGAAAAGATGGAAATGTTTACCCAAAACATTATTGAAAAAACCAGCCTTATAGAAAAATTGGAAGAGCAAATGACGGCGAGCAATTCCTCTGCCGGTCAGCAGGAAGCCATTGCCGCTTTAAGCAATCTTACCATATTAACAGAAGCCGATTGGGAGAAATTTAAAACACTTTTTGAAAAAATGTACCCCCTGTTTTTTCAGCGGCTAAAAACAATGGCGCCAGATATCACGCTGGCAGAGCAACGCATGGCAGCTCTTACCCGATTGCAGCTTACCACCCGGCAAATGGCCTCTATGCAGGGTATTTCGCCGGATAGTGTACACAAAACGAGGCAGCGATTACGGCAACGACTAAATGTTTCTAATGAAATTAATTTAGAAGAATATTTTAAGGTAGCCTAATACCTATTCTTCGGCGTGTAAAAAGATTCTTCGAGGTAATACAATTCTGCTAAACGAAAAAGTGGGACTAATGGATGCCGCAAGTTTGTAGTTAGTATTGGAGGCGCTTAATTTCAGGCATCACCACTGTCCAGTTCCGGGGAATTTTTTATCCAGACTAAAAACAAAAAAAAGTCCGCATCGTGAAATTCAAATAAGGGGTGCACCTCATGAAAAACAAATTTTAATAATTCTTTCTTGTCCCTTATCGTGGCAACAGCTTCGCAGATAGTCAATAGGATTGTTTTCTCTTTTTCCCTCTCAATAATTTCTTCGTTGGGAAGAATATTGGCCAATGAAGAAGAAATTAAATTACGAACTAATTTTAAAAACGAAACCGTATTAAACTCAAATTTTTGTAGATCAGCACAAACTAAGTTGTTTAATTTGTAAGCACTATTTGTTTCAGGTTGATATGATAAAAACTATAGTCAATATCGTCTTAAGAACATAAATTAATGGACATTTTCATCATTACCATACCGCCAGTGATTTGTGCAGTAGAAGACTGGCACCAGACTCGTCCCAAAGATCCAGGATAGGATTTCAATAAATTATGAAGCGCCTGTGAATGAGCAGGCGCTTCATAATATGTTTATTTTACAAAAGACTTTATATATGCTAAACCTGTTGTCCAGTTTATATTTTTGTAACGCTCATTATCCAATTGACGATGATGCGTGGTAAACATTGAATACATATATTGGCTTTGCTGCCATTTTGCATACAACTCATTTTCTCCGGCCGGGTTATCGGCTCTTTGCTTTTTTATGAATTGTGCAAAGTCTTCAAGACTTGATAGCTGGTGAATTTTAAATTCCTGGCCTGTTGCTTCTTTCACCTCAGCCCATATCATATTTGGGCTAACCTGGAAACTTGCAATCTGTAAATCTCTTGGTGCGTCATCGTCCAAAGCTACTTCGGCTGTAAAGGCTGCCGTATCATCCATGGTAGTAAAATCTAATTTCCAATCTGCTTTTTCACCCCAGTAACCAATGCTTTTGTCTTTTAAATTTAAAACAGGTGTATTGTATTTTAATATATCAGCAAAGGCACCATTGAAAATGGAAGATGCTTTTATGGGGGTGCTGTCAAGGTACTTTTTAAAGTCTTTTCTTAAATCAAAGTTCCTGTTTTCTCCCGGCACCAGGTCATCGTAATCCGTGCAAAAGTCGGAAGGAATAAACCTTGTAACGCCAGCTTTTATGGCGCCATCCAAAATCCTTTTTTGTAAATCCACAATTACCTCGCCCAAACCCGCCAGGGCTGAAACTATGCAATCTACATCTGCACATGCTTTGGCAATTTCATTAATGTTATTTACATCTACTTCGAGAACATTGACGCCCATTTTTTTAAGAACTTCTATTTTTTCAGTATCGGTGGAAGTTCTAACGATGGCGCTTACTGCAGCATCTCTTTTTATTAATTCCCTGCAAATTCTGTTTCCTAAATTACCGGTTGCACCGGCTACTAAAATTGATTTTTTCATATCTAAGTTTTTTATTTTTTTATTTAGCCAGGAAGCTTTCATTCAAAGGTAGAAAGTCATTGAAGAGCAAAAACTACCAAAAGGTAGATAATGAATTACCGGATATTTTTTCTGATACGACTTAATGCATTGGGTGTAATACCGAGGACTGCAGCTAACTGCTTTACAGGAATCTTTTGCATGAACTCAGGATTATTCAGAAATTCCAGGTACCGCTCTTCGGCCGATAAAGTTTGGAAATTTAAAATCTGGTCTATCATTCTTACTGACATGGCCTCCCATATTTTTCTGCCAAACTCTTCCCACACAGCAATATGACCATATAAAAAATCCATATCATTTTTGTCAATTACAACCAACTTTGTGTCTTCAATGGCTTCAATATTAAACCGAGACGGCTTTTGTGGATTGAGGCTGGAGATCTCGGTGAAAAACTCATTTTTAAATGTTACCCAGGTTGTATTTTCATGCTCTTTACCTTCATAAAAAAAGCGCACGCCACCCGACACAATAAAAAAATACTGATTCGCAATTTGCCCTTTTCTGAGAATCAGTTTCCCTTTGGGTATTTGCCTTTCAGTGCATTTGGAGAGTACGAGTTGCAAATCGAAATCGTCTATACAAATAATTACTTTTATAAATGCTATAAATTCTTCCATTATAAATTTGCGTGTTCAGATTTTTGCTAAGAAGGAGTTGATCATACCGCCAATGTTGGTGGCCGTTTATCGTCCGCTTAATTTGAAAACAAAATTGCATTTCTGTTTGACATAAAAAAATTATTATCTGTCAAATCATAGCCAGCCTTTCTTAAATAGTCGATAATTATTTCATTATTTATTCTGTCTTTAATTTTCTTTTTTGAATAATTGTCAGTATCCTCAATTACTAATGGATTGTCTTTGGCAAAGAATACCCATTTGCCTTCCTTAATTGCGTGAACAGTTCGTTCTTTAATTTGGCCTTTGTCTACAAAAAAGAACTTGAAGAAATATGCAGGATATTCCGTTGTATTGTCAACAGTGAAACCAACTTGAAAAGCACTTTTATTATTTAGTCTTGTATAGTTGTACACAGCCGTATACCAACCGTCTACAAAATTTGGAAAGAAAACTGTCACACCAGGGTTCGTCGAAGGTTCAAATATTATGAATTTTATTTTGTTAGAATTATAAGGCAAAGTTTTTGTCGAACACACTTTTTTAAAGTCGACATCTGTCAGTTCTTTTTTTGTCAATGACATGTCGCTAAGAAGAATGCCTAGGTTCTCTGTTACATTATCAATATTATCTTGAATAATTGATAATTTAAAATAGTCGTAAAGTTGGAATGGTGTCTGCATTTTAAATGGCCGCTAACTGATGTATATAGGAAAGTTATGCTGCTTTTATTGAGTTAACAATTTAAAAGCAGTATTTGAAATTAATAACATAGTAAAAAAAGCGAGGGTTTTTAATTGTTTTAAAACTTTCGTAGATATAACTGCCTTTGTAATTTTAATGGGTCCGATTGGACTAAGTATTTGTAGCATTATTCCAGCGTTCCAGGCTTGACTCATGGCTCGTTGAGACCTTGCCGGGAAGAAATTAACTGTGTGTTAATGAAGTAAATCATGCATAGCATAGGCATTATCAAGATACTTTCAGCCAAGTTAATTCAATTTGCCAGCAATAGGGAAGGCGCCGACCTAGCGAGTTAAATTAATAAGGTTCATGCTAACCACGGAGCCCCACAAGTTGAAGTTAAAAATTCTGTAATTGCTTATTACGATGTTAGCGGTTCGTTGTTGTTATTCCGCTGGTTGCTCTGTTGGAAATTTTGAAATGTCCATATAGAAAACTTCCCAGGTGTGTCCGTCAAAATCTTCGATGGTTCTCTGTTGCATAAAACCATAATCTTTCATTTCGCTGGGTTCTTTTCCACCGGCTTTTAATCCATTTTCCACAATGCTGTTTACCTCATCAATACCATCGGTGGATAATGAAAAAAGTGCTGCAACGGTTGATTTTGTGTCTGCGATGGGTTTTGTTGCAAAGCTTGAAAACTTTTCGTTGGTCAAAATCATTACAAAAATATTTTCACTCCAAACCATACACTTTCCCATGTCGTCTGAAAACTGGGGGTTATTTGTAAAACCTAATGCAGTATAAAAGTCCATAGATTTTTGCAGGTCGGTTACTGCTAAATTGATAAAAATTTGTTTTGCCATTGTTTAATTTTTTAATAGTTGTTTTTATGTTGCTAAGCATCCGGAATATTTGGCTCTACTAAACGCTTTAATTTGTCTAACGATTCCTGCCAACCTAAGTAACACATTTCAGTCGGTATTGCGTCCGGTATTCCTTCCTGTGTTGCAAAAAGTTCCGTACCACATAATACTTTTTGCAATACTATTTTCTTAATCATTTGTCCCGGTAAATTTGGGTCGTCAAACTTGTCTGTGTATGCATCCGCTCAATGTTGAGAGAAAGGTCAATCCTATTTTTTAAGAAGGATCAATGATGATTAGAATGGGAGATCGTCATCAAACTCCATTTCAAACTCCATAAATAATTCATGTTCCTTCAGGCATCTTTTAATAAAAGCAATGGCAACTGGTGCAGGTTTTTTTAACTGGCTAAATTCATGCTCTGCCTCAATTAATTCCATTTCTTTTTCCTGTTTAACTTCTTTCATATTCAACCCTTTTAGCATCTGCGGAAAAGGAACTAACCGGTGCAATACCTGGTAGCGTGGCTGTTCGTAAATCGTCTCTAACTCCATTTCCAGCTCAAATACCTGTTCCTGCAACACTTCATTATAAATGGCAAGTTCTTCATTGGTACGCATAGCGTTGTGTTCTTCTTTATTGATCCACGCCAGTTCAAGGCTTAATAAACTATGCAAGTCGTTTGCTTTGTAAGCAACGGTTAATTGCTGCATCAGCTCTCCCTTTTTTATCCTGAGGTCTTCGTCCTGCTCCAGGTCGGGATGAAAAAGTTTTGCCAGTTGTTTATAAATCGTGCCAATATTTTTCTTGCGTGCCTGCTGCAGGTCTTGTTCCTTTTTTTCCTGAGCCAGTTGTTTCTTTGTTTTTTTTCGATTTGATTGTTCCCTTTCTTTTGCTTCGGCCTGTTCTTTTATTTGCTCCTGTATTTCTATCGTTTTTCTCAGCATCTCTTCTTCTGAAAGGTCGCCTTTAAGATGGTCGGTGTTTATATCAAAACCATTTTCTTTGAACATTTCGTCCATGGCTTCCCGTGCATACTCAAATTCCTGCTGTTGCATTTCTTTAAATGAAATGCCTTCTATGGCCTTAAATATTTCTTTTATATCCTGCCCGGGCTCTTCAGTCATTTGCTCACTGATACCCGATAGTTTGTCTGAAATAAGGCTCGATAGAATACCTTGTTGTTTTTTACTAAATGATTGCTTAGTGTAATACCCATACAGAATTTTTACAGCTTCGGTATTGCACAGCAGCAATTTTTTTTCCGTAGCTGTTATGTGATCAGCATAAAACTGTTTTTTATCATCCAGACTTTTTTCAGTTTTCAGCAGAGCTTTTCTTAATTCTTCTATAAGGATAACGCTTTCATTAAACTGCCGCTGCTGTTTACTCAGCACCGGTTTCTTTTTATCGGGCTTAATGGCGAGTGCCGATGTGGTATGTTGTACTCCAGTTATTTTTTTTGTTTTTCTTTTCTTCATTATTTCAAAATTTTAAGTATGCACTTTGGGTGCAGTTTTTTTATATTTTTTTTGGACAGGGATGGCAGTAAAAAGTGTTTCCGCCATGCTGTTAAAAACAGGTTCATTTTTTTTTCTTCAATTTAATAAGATCAAAGCAAATTTATCATCAACTAAAAAGATATTTTTTCTTTCCACAAAAAACATACAACCCTTTTTGCGTATGATGCATTATCATACCAGTTGAACAATCATCATCCCAACGACACCAACTCTTTCAAATCTTTATCACTCATTTCGCCAATCCATTTTTCGCCATTGGTAACGGTGAGGTTGGCTAATTGTTTTTTACTGCGCAGCATGTCGTCAATTTTTTCTTCCAGGGTACCTTTTGTAATCATGCGGTGTACAATTACATTTTTTTGCTGGCCAATGCGAAAGGCACGGTCGGTTGCCTGTGCTTCCACCGCAGGGTTCCACCATAGATCATAGTGTATTACATGATTACCGGCGGTAAGATTAAGCCCGGTGCCACCGGCTTTCAGGCTTAAAATAAAAGTATCGCTTAGTGGATTGTTTTGAAAAGACTGCACCATTTCATCTCTCTCTTTCCGGGAATTACCCCCATGGAGCTGTAACGCCTTTTTGCCAAAATGTTCGTGTATCACCGTACGCAGCAGGCTGCCCATTTCTTTGTATTGAGAAAAGATCAATACCTTTTCGCCGTTCTCATAAATGTTTTCCAGCAGTTGCAGCAGCAACATCATTTTTCCGGATTGTTCCGGTTTTAAGTCGCTGTCGTTTTTTAAATATTGCAGTGGGTGGTTGCAAACCTGTTTTAAAATGGTGAGTAGTTTTAAAACAATTCCCCGGCGGTTTATTCCCTCGGCATTTTGAATCTCAAGCATCAGGTCATGGGTAATACTTTTGTACAAGGCAGCCTGCTCTTTAGAGAGGTTGCAGATCTGGTTGTTCTCTACTTTATCCGGCAAGTCGCTGATAACGGCCTTATCAGTTTTTACCCTCCGCATAATAAAAGGCGAAGTGATGCTGCGAAATTTATCGAGCCTTTTTTTATCCTGGTTTATTTCAATCGGCCTTGCATATTCTTCATTAAACCAATTGGTGTTACCGAGGTAACCGGGGTTTGCAAAATCAAAAATACTCCAGTATTCCATCAGGCGATTTTCTACCGGCGTGCCACTCATCGCAATTTTTATATTTGATTTTATTTTCTTCACCGCTTTTGTTTGCGCTATCTCCGGGTTCTTTATATTCTGTGCTTCATCGATCACTAATACATGCCAGGCTTGCTTGCTCAGTCGCAGGTTTTCTGTTCTTGCAATACCATAAGTTGTAATCACCACATCTACTTTCTTAAAATCCGATTGCCTGTTGCTGCCATGAAAAATAATGGCATTAAGAGAAGGCGTGAACTTTTCAATTTCAGCTTTCCAGTTGCTTAGCAAGGTGGTAGGTGCTATTACCAATGCAGGTTTGTTTTTAAGCGCACCTTCTTCTTTAAATTTTTGCAGTGTTGTTATTACCTGCAATGTTTTTCCAAGCCCCATGTCATCCGCCAATAACGAACCTAAACCGAGTTGTGCATTTTTATAAAGCCAGTTAAAACCACGCTCCTGGTAATGGCGAAGATTTGCCTTCAACTGTTTGGGAAGCGCAATGGTATCTGACTTTAATATTTCATTTATTTTTTTACGAAATGCCTCATCAATCAAAACCGGCGCTCCTTCATAATCTTCACTAAGCGCTGCCTGCAATAAAGCAAATGATTTTGGTGCCGATGGTTGTGTAAGCTTTTTGATGATCTTTTCAATATCCTCCTGGTTCATCATCACATATTGATCACGGATCTTTACCAGGCCGGTTGTCTGCGTGGCAAGTTTTACAAATTCTTCCTGCGTTAAAAATGTATTACCCATGGCAATTCTCCAGTCATAACTTAGCAGAGAATCCAACGAGAAAAAAGTTTTATTTTTTTCTTTAGCAGAGAGCGACAGGGTTACCTGCGGACGCAGCAAATGCTGCAGACTTTTCGGCAGCAATGTCTTAATTCCAAAGAGACGGATGGCAGGCAAAATACTGGTAAGCACTTCTGAAAAGGTTTCTGAACTATAGCTCAATTTTTTTATTCCTTTACTGGCGATGGTTTCACTCAGCTCGGGAATGTAATTGGTAAGAAGCTGCAGATCCTTTAATGCTGCAAATTGTTTTGCACTATCATTTTTCATAAAGGCGTACAGGCTTTCTACGGGCTGCATCGGCGCTTTATTGTCTTTTATCAGCACTTCCACTTCAAAGCCTCCTTCTTCTCCATCCATTTCGAGCACCTGCAATACCGGGGAAAAATCTTTCTTGCTGATATAAAAACGATTGAGCCATAACTGTATCGTGTTGGGAATTTCTTTTTCAGAAAAACTTTGAAAACGATGGGGCGTATCGTCAAAAAACAATTCATTTATTTTCGATCCTTCTTTGTTGGATGCTTTGGCATTGCGCCAAACATTATTATAGCAGGCCTTTACTGAAGCGTTGATAAAAAAGCTGCAGATCAATACCAATGCATCTTCCGGCTGGGCGGGTAATAAGGGTTGATTGGTTTTTGATATTTTCTTTTTAGGGTTAGCGGCGGGGTTGCTTATTTGCAACAATCCGTCGGGATACCATTGCAACAGGTCGTCAAAAACTTTTTTAACGCTTGCATTCATCAGCGCCGGTATCCATTGTATGCGATAATTTTCTTTATCGCCTTTAAACAAACGCGGCAGAATAGCGCTTTGTTCTGCCAAAATATTGCAATACCGGAAGCAGCGATAGAGCAACACATAAGAAGGCATATAATTATCTAAATGTTTGCTCTCTGTTTGCGCCAGCAATAACAACAACTCATTTTTCTTTACCGGGTAAATATTATTGTCAATGTCCCTGGCTATAAAAGCCATGTCTCCGTTTACGTATGTAACCAATCTGTAATCGTAGTAGCGAAAATCATCTGATAAAACGGGCGCTTCCTTTTTTAACTGCGTTAGATTAGTTTGTTCATATTTTGCCTGGCGCTTGTAATGGTTTTGGATGATGGGTTTAAAATCGCCATCATAAAAAAGTGGGTTGGCGGTAAACAATAATGGTAAGGTGGATTGCAGGTTTTCAATCAACGAAAAATCGGGTGTCGTGGTGGGTTTTTCTGTTGGTAAAATAAGCTCATCTTTTTTTGCAATACAGTCCATCATGGAGAAAACGGCCTCAGTTTCATGTTGCATCAGTTGCAACTGGTGTGCGGAAAGTTCTTTTAAAAGATCAAAACGATGCAGGTTAAAAACCAGGAAGGGATTTTGATCTATTTCATTGGCAATGGTATAGATAACAGCAGCCAGGTGTTTGCAGGGTACCGCCCAATCCGGGCAGGAACAATTCAGTTTAATATCCTGCCAGCTTTGCGGAAAAATCTTAATGTTGGCTGCTTCGGCGATGGTAAGCAATTCCTGCGGCAATTGCCTGTTGAGCAATTGAGAAATGATGAGGGGATTGTTTTTAATATTTTCAATAAAAACAGCTTGCTCTTCTTCAAAAAACGGCGGCACTATCAGCGTGATGTCGTAAGGCTTTGGCCGGCTGCCCTTCACCTTGGCCTGCACCATGTTTTCATTTATTTTAATGGAGGTTACCATGCCTTTATTGGCGTAGCTTCTGCCACGATCTAACCTGTTGCTAAAATCAATTCTATCCAAGGCTTTTAACCATTGCTCACCCCACCAGGTACGTCCATATTGTGCCATAATACCATCATATTTTTTGCAAAATATACATTAGTTGTTTTTAATAATTGGAATGGAAAAGATTGTTAATAATTAGTTGGAAGCTGGTTGAAAAAAATCATCTGTGCAACCTCAGAACAACTTGCCTGTCCGTATGCTTGAAGTTAAGGTTCTCAAAATAAAATATCGATTATTTTGGGAAAACAATTTGACTATGCACTTAAAGCTGCTCCTGATAAAAGAAAAGGCAAAAGCTACAAAATGCTTTCGGCGGAAACCATTTACCTTCAACAAATTGTACGCTGTCTTCATCGCACTTGTAATTTAATTTACGAAAGGTCAGGAGTTCTAAAATTATTATACCCCAGGAAGATTTTCTGCGGGATAAATTTTGTAAAAGGGAGTTAAGGATTTAACTTTTATACTCCCGCCACCAACATATAACTATGCTGTGCACCCTTAAAAGTATTGTAGATAAGGATATGTTTTATATCAGCAGCAGCCGGATTTTTTTTAATTATATGATCGGGGATCGTCTTTTTTTCAAGGATATAACAGCCAAGCCAAAGCGCCATTGCGGTAGCTGTGGGATATTCGCCGCTTAGATGTTTAAACCGCAACACGCCTGCATCCGGATTGAGCAATGATTCACAGGTTTCGTAATAATTGATCAACCTGTTATCGCCATTTTCACCAGATATTAATACATCAATATTTTCACCGGCCGGTAAATTTTTGGCGATAAAATCTTCCAATGTTTTTTTTACAACTGCACTATCTGTTGAATGCAATGTTTCAACGGCGGTTAATTTTGCAACTGCATTTTCCTGGTTTGCATCCACTGCAAACATGGCCGCGGCTTCGCCGGGAATACTGCCGCTTGAGTCTGTATCATAAAAATTGCCTGATGTGTATCCTGCTTCTTTAAACCAGCCATCCAGCAAATTAATATTGTAGTTGTAGGTAGATATATCATCTACAGCACCCACAAGGTAACTATTACCGGGGTTTTCTTCCAGCAACATCATCGCATCAATCAGCGCATTTTCAAAGGCCAATCCCAGGTGAACATGAGTTGCATTGTAGCCTTTGTTGTGCGATAACATACCCAGTTGTGCAGCCAGTGCATTGGGTGTGCTTTGTACAAAATTGCCGGGTGTTAACAACCCTTCATTGTAAGCAACAATCTGTTGTAAAAAATAAAAACAATCTTCCATACCTGCATTGGCTGTACCTATAATAATGCCATCAGGTTTATGTTCATCATTTAATAATGGAAGCCCTGCTCCAATGCCTATGCGAACGGGTTTGCTCATGCGCCGTAATGCTCCTTTAGGAATGGCTTCATAGGCTGGCTCAATCGTTAGCAGTTTATCATTCACGGGTTGGTGCCATATCGCCAGGTCAGCAACCGGAAAAGTTTGCTGTGGTGATATACAGGTTGACTGGTGAATAAAAAGCATGGGCATTAAACTTTCGAGAAGATGAGCGATGAACAATTACCACCAAAACCAAATGAGTTTGACATTATATGTTGAAGCGGCATTTTACTATAAGTTTCCACAGGCCTTAAACCCGTTGAAGGAATTACATGACTAAAATTTAGTGAAGCATATACTTCCTGGTGCAGCAGGTTTAATATACTGTACACTGCTTCAATAGCTCCCGACGCACCCAGGGTATGCCCAGTATTTGATTTGGTAGATGCAAAGGGTGGGGGCGTTTCAAACAGGCGAAGCATTGCTTTACTTTCTACTTCATCATTATTTTCAGTGCCTGTGCCATGTGCGTTGATAAATCCAATGTCAGCCGTTTTTAGTCCGGCTGAGGCAAGCGCTCCCTGCATGGCAAGGAAAGGTCCATCGCCATTGTCTGACAAGGAGGAAGGGTGATAGGCGTCGTTTGAATTGCAGTAACCAGTTAACTCAGCAAAAACTGTTTTGCCGTCCAGGTCTTCTTCCTTTTCCAATACCAAAAAAGCAGCGCCTTCTCCAAGATTTAGTCCCTTTCGATCAGCGTCAAATGGTGTACAGGTATCCGCTGATAAAATATGCAGTGCATTAAAGCCATTGATGGTAAATTTTGCCAGGCAATCCACACCGCCCACAATGGCCCTTTTGGCCCTGCCGCTTTTTATAAGCCTGGCTCCATACATGATGGCATTGGCTGAAGAAGAACAGGCTGTATTGATTGTATTGATAAGCCCTTGCATGCCGTATCGTTTTTGCAAATACATGGCAATGGAAGAGCATTCGTAAGCCGCAAGGTATTCAGATCCGCTGCTGGTGCTTTGGGCATCTTTGAATAATTCGTCGGTTAGGCACATACCACCAACCGTTGTACTGTTTATGAGTGCAGTTGACTGGTCGCTGATAATTTGCTGACTGAGATTTGCATGGGCAATGGCTTGTTCAAAAGCATGTAAAGCAAGCAGGCTTGTCCTGGTTACGCCACTTTCTTTTGCATTCAGCAACTGACTTAGCGCTGCGTTATTTATTTTTATTTCGCCGCAGGGAAGTATGCCTTTGTGTTTGGATGCTATGAGTTCCATTGGTGCAATGCCGCAATGGCCCGCAGCAAGAGACAGATGGTTTTCTGCCACCGAATTTCCTATCGCACTTATTACCCCCATGCCTGTAACAAAGATCCTGCTCAAATGACGATTGATTTTATGAAGCGGTTTAAAATGAATGCTGTAAAAAGATCATGGTGGAAAATAATGCCATAAAAATATGAATTTGAACAGAGCACTTCGTTCCTCTGTGTAAACTCTGCCGCCGAAGATGCCACGAAAAACCTGCGCTGGTGAACAAAAATCATTTCTATATTATACAAGGGATAAAAACCATGAAGTGTTTTTTTTATTGTCCAGGCATTCAACCTACACTCATCATCGTTGCGTCGCACTCTTGTACTTTTTATCTTTACGGAGCAAATAAAAACTTACCGGTTTATCCCTTGCCAACTATAACCAATCTTTAAGTAGTTCTGTTTTTTTCTATATAATCCACCATGGTATTTATATCAACCAGTATTTTCCTGCCTTCCTTTGGGTCCTGTATGGTAATGCCATATTCACGACCAAGCAGCACAATGAGCTCGATGGAATCTATTGAGTCCAGGCCCAATCCTTCTCCAAACAAGGGTTCATCATCTTTAATTTCTTCAGGTGTAACTGACAGGTTTAAAAACTTTATGATCTGTTCCTTTAGCTGTTGTTTAAGTATTGCTGTTTCCATTATAAATTAAATAAGGTTCTTTGTTTTTAAGCCAATCAATGCAATCGCCTGTAAGAGCAGGGTGATGGCAAATAAAGGTAAAATATTTGTCATAATATCTTTTAGTTTTCCTCCTTCAAGGAACAGGCCATAGTAGGCTTCGAGGCACCAATGAAGCGGGGAAATTTTTAGAATCGTTTGAAATGAATCGGGCATTGCAAAACTGGGAACCAATAAGCCCCCGATGGCTGCCAGCAATACAATTGATACAGCACCGATGCCATTTGCCTGTTCCTGGGTTTGTGCAAACACGCCTACGCATATTGCAAAACTTACGGCACACCAGCCACAAATAAGTGAAACAAGTATCAATCCAAAAAGGTCGGCAGGTAAGTCGAGTTTAGGCAATCCCATTTTTGGAAACAGCCAAATACCTATTGAAAAAATAACGGCGGCCTGTAAAAGGGTTACCAACAAATAGGTAATTTGTTTTGAAATAAGCGACATAACGTAGCTGGTCGGCAATGTTTTAAGCCTAACAAAACTTCCATTCAATTTTTCTTTTACCACATTACTGCCAAGTGAAATCACTACAAAGAACATAGCAAAAATGGTCCATGCCGGGATATTGTGTTGGGTAGCATTTGGAATGTTTCTACTACCATCCCGGGAAATGGGAATTTCCTTAATGCCTATTTCATTGTTAAGTATATCCTTTTCAAGTGATTGTGGTAGTTCTTTCTCATTTAATGCAAAATATAAACTCTTTAAAATTTGCTTGGTGGCGACTAATTGCAAGGCACTTCGCAGTGCTCCACGGATGGATTGACGGAAGGATTCCTGTAAAACAGGGTGGTACATCAGGGTGATGGACTCCATGGTTTCAACGTTGTTCTTGAGGGAATCTACCTCCATTCCAAACTCTGTTAATGCTTTTCCTGAAATGTCTGTTGCTTTGTTTTTCAACTTGTTAGAAAATTCTGCTGGAATTATAATGGCAATTAATGCGTCTTTTTTATGCATCCGGTCACTGAGCTCATTTTCGGTTTCGTTTCCTACAACCTGCTTTAGTTTGAACAGTCCTACCTTTTCAATGGCAGCTACAAACTGCTTGCTTGCATCACCGGTGTCTCTGTTGCATAGTAGTAGTGGAACCTTATTATCATTTACCAATTCGAAGGTGCTGTTTTGCAGGGCAGTGATAACAATAGCCAGGATGATGGGCATTGCAAACATGAAAATAAGCCCGAGTTTATCGCGGGTTAATATGCGGATATCCTTTAATATGGTAGCCCAAAGTTTATACATTATGCGTCCCTGAATTTTTTACCGGTCAAATTAATGAATAAACCTTCCAGGCCATCTTGCCGGTGTTCGGACAGTAAATTTTCCAGGCTGTCATGTGCAATGATCTTTCCTTCGTCGATCAGGGCAATTTTATTGCAAAGCTCTTCAGCTTCATTTAATTGATGAGATGTATAAATGAGCGTAGTGCCCTTGCTGTTCAATTCCTTTAAATAACTGATGATTGCATTCCTTGTCTGGATATCTACGCCAACGGTAGGTTCGTCGAGAAACAGAATTTTAGGATTGTGAATTACACCAATGGCGAGGTTTACTTTTCGTTTCATGCCACCGGAGAATTTTAAAACCGGCTTATCTTTTACATCATTCAAATCCAACACTTCCAATAATTCGGCGGTGCGCTTTTTTATCTCGGTAGTTCGTAAACCAGCCCATGCACCAAAAAAGGCAAGGTTTTCCACCGGGCTTAATTCGTGGTAAAAAGAAAAATCCTGTGGCACAAACCCAAAGAGCTGGTTGAAAGCTTTCCTGTTTTTGCCGGCTTCCATATCCAACAGTTTTATGCTACCTTCTTTAAATGAAACAAGGCCGGTCATGCAATTCATCAGGGTGGTTTTACCTGCACCATTTGGTCCAAAAAGCCCAAACCGTTCACCGGCAACAACCTCAAGATTTAAGTGTTGGAAAGTATTTGAACCGGCCCCCGGATACCGGAAGCAAAGATTATGTATGCTGATAGCCTGCATTAACGCCAATTAATTTTCGATAATGCCTGGAAAGCTTTTTTCTCAATTTCTGAAATCTCCTGCAGGTAATCGCCCATTACATTAAAATCCTGCTGGCTGCCAATGCGGCCTTTATAAATACCGGCGGCCTGCACCGCTGCGGTACGCCATAAGTCGCCAGCTTTTGTAAATGCCGTAGATACTTCGAGCAATTCGTCTTTGGGAATATAGCCATAAGCCTCCTGCAAAAATGCGCCGTAGATATAACGAAAACCGCCGCCGCCTGTTCCAATTTCTTCCTGCATACGAACCAGTTGAGCAAGGTATAATCCTGCTTTTGGCTGACCCAGTTTATCCCGCCACTTTTTTATTTTTTTACCCATGGATGCAATTCCTTTTACACCGGCAAAACCGGCAGGAATGTGCAGCATGTCATTTACGCTTTTCTTAATGCCCTGTTTGATGGCTGCTTTTATTTTGTCGTCGGTAACTACCGCAGTTTCTTTTGGATAATAGAGTTGCCCCCTTGGCGCCAGTGCACCTTTTGCAAAACGTACCCTTTCCAATTCGTAGGAAGTTAATGTGGTTACGTTCTCCATGATGGGATCGCTGATGAGGTAATTGTCTTCCTCACGGCCATAAACAATCAGGTTGTGGGCATTAAAATGAAAACGATATTCTTTCGGAAAATAACTGAGGTAATAAACACCCACCTGGCATCCAACGGGATGGCCTGCCTGCAGGCATTCTTCCAAAAATTTTTGTGCCTTATCTTTTGAGCTAAATTTTTTTCTTACAACGGGAATGCCCAGTGACTTGCAGGTTCTTTTGAAAATCAGTCCCGGCATGGTACGAAACGCAATGGCAGGGCCATTATTGATTTTTAAAAAAGGGATGTGAATAAAGAATATACCTGACCCGATTCCAAAACTTAGTGGCTCCGTAATTTTTTGAACCCCGATGCTCTTTAATAAATTTGTTGTAACGCCGTTTTCACAGTGCGCTGCCTGCAGGTGTTCAAATTCAGTCTTCATTTACAGTCATTGTTTTAAGGTCTGCAATACTTACATTAAAAGCAGTGGCATATTTTTCCAATTTTTTTTCTGATAATCTTTCAAAAACAGCCGGCTTTAGATGCTGCTTAATGGTGATTTTCCAAAACCCGGTGTAGGCAGAAACGATGGCAAGATCCATCAATCTTAACTCCATAAAATATAATAAGGGGCTTGCCTGCTTGTCCAATACTTTTTGTTTGGCAGATTGTACCCTTTGTTCAATATCTTCCCAGGCTACATCCAGGGCAGTTGCTTTTACATTCCAGCCGGTGCTTAATTCGGTTACGTATTTACCATCTTTGTCAACTGCATAACAAACCTCTTTGGTTAGCTTGTTTAATGCACCATCGTCCTGCGGAATTTCTTCTTTTTTCATACGTAAACATTTTGATGGGTTCAATTGGCAGCTTCTATATAACCTGCGCTGATGAAAGCTGGCAGGCTGCAAATTGCATTCATTTTATTAAATGAAGATAGTGAATAGCTGTGATTTTTAAAACTGTGCCGGAGGGTATAAAGCCTGCACCATCGGCTGATGAAAAAAATAGTACCGTAAATGGCTTACTGGTAATAACCTGCAGATCATTTACCGGGCAATTATATCAAAATGGCAATTGCTAAAATCGGTATCGACTGTAATAGGTGCCAGATTATCTGCACGGTATATACTGCTATATCCGCAGGACGTAATGAGGCTGATTAATTCTTTGGCACTTTTATTATTTTCCCTGAGATTGTCGTCGTCCAGTTCTATAAACATCACTGGTTTTGACTGCAATGTTTTTATTCCACCTGCTAACACGGCATATTCGTATCCTTCAACATCCAGTTTTATATAATCAACTTTGGTGATGTTGTTTTGCTGCATCACATCATCGAGCGTATCAATTTCAATTTCTTTAAATGGGTTGTTATTTTCTTCTGTGCCTGCCATTATCCGGTTCATGCCGGGGTTGTTGGTGTTTACTTCATATAACTTTAATACAGTTTTTGTTTCGCCCAATCCTTTGTTTAGCAGCGTAATGTTTTTAGCGTCGTTGAGACTTAAATTTTCTTTTGCTTTAAGGTAGGTGTTTGGATGAGGTTCGAAGCCGATGATTGTTGCAGTTGGGTTTATGCTGGCAAAGAACAACGCTGTAGAACCAATGTTGGCGCCGATATCCAATATCACACCTGCCTGTTTTATTGTATCCAGTACCTCCTGGTAGGTGGCATCTTTATTACCATAGTACAGGTAATGATCTACCACATTGCTTACGTCGAGCTTGTAATGAATGCCTCCACGGGTAGCGTACCGAAAGCTATTGGGCTTATACAAATAATCGGGTGGTATTAATTTTTTGAAAAATGCCGACGAGCCATTAACAGTTTTTGCTACTAAAAATTTTTCAAATAAAGGGACGGTAAAAACTTTCCGGAACAGGTTTAAAAGCTTTGTTTTAGGAGATTGCGCTAAGTGGTAGTTTGCCATTGTTAGTATTGAAAGATCATAGATTTAAAGCTTATAAATATGTTGGATATCCTTTAATTAAACAATGCCTGTTGCAAAATGTACTGAAGTACAAGTCCCTCTTTGAGAGCCGGGATGAAGTGCAACTGCCTTTCGTTCCTCAAGGCGTTGCAGTTGACAAGTGCGACGCCACCGAAGCTAAACCAATGCTAAAATGCCGGGCTCAAAAAAATACCTTCCTTTACCAGTAACTGGTGAATTTAGCAAACGGTTAGCAAGCTGTACATGTACGAAAACCGTGCACTCTCCGGTACCAGCAATAATAGCTTATCTCCCTTTTTTAGTTTACCACTGTGAAACAATTCATCTACCATCAGGTAAACGGATGCGGCCCCTACATTTCCTAAAGTAGTGAGGTTTACAAACCATTTATCATAAGGGATACCGGTTTCGTTTTCGATGAGGCGCTTAAAGATTTTGTCTTTAAAAAACTCACTTGACATGTGCGGTAAAAAGTATTGTATTTCGTCCGACTTAAGGCCGTGTTTTTCCAGTGCAGCTTTTAATCCAACGCCACCTAAGGGTACAATGTTTTCGCTTAATAATTTTACATCCTGTTTGATACTAAACAGCGATTTATTGGCGATTTCTTCCGGTGTAAATTCGAGGTAACTTTTTAGTGTGCCGTCTGGTTGTTTTTCGCAGGCCATGTACATGCAACCTTCTTTTTCGTTTGCGTATGATACGCCTTCTATCCAGTCAACACGCAGGCTATTGCCGGCTTCGTTGGGCTTGTTCGACATTGAAAATGCAGCAGCGCCATCAGAAAGCATCCAACGTAAAAATTCTTTTTCGAAACCGATATATGGATTTCCTTCCAGTTGTTTTAGTTGTTGCGCCTCATCTTCAAAAGCACTTGAAACCAGGGAAGCCGAAAATCTTTCGGAACCGGTGGCTACTGCGTTTTGCTTATCGCCGGCTTTAATGGCGAGATAGGCATATTTAAATGCATGCATACCTGCACAACAAACACCGGCCGGCGATACCACTTCTATGGCGGCGGCTTCCGGCAACAGGCCGTGTACCATTACACCATGCGAAGGCATCATTTGATCGGGTGATGATGTACCGCAGGAAAGCAATTCCATGTCTTTCAATTGCTGAGGATCGTTATCAAAAAGCGCACGGGTTGCAAGGGCAGTCATTTCTGCGTTGGTATGCGTTGTTTTGCCTTGTTTGTTCAAAGCATAAAACCTGTTTTGTATTCCATTATTTCTTAAAACGATGCGCTTAGATTTGGAAGGCTTATTATCAATATAGCCCAGGTATTCCTCCATTTCATCATTCGACACAGGTTCGTTCGGAAAATAAACAGCGGTATTAATAATATAAACAGGGTTCAGCGGCATTTTTAAATAAATTATTTTACGTCTAAATAATATTGTTTTTGTTTTTTGATCCTGGCTCCCAAAAATGGTTTGAAGAGCAGCGCATCAACAGTTAGAATTATAGGAGCGGCTATAAACAGTGCAATTAAAAGATAATATTTGAATGCAACAAGCCAGCCAGTTCTTTTTTTTCGTTTTGCAATGAAGTTGGCCCATAGCCCAAAAATGCGCTTGGCTTTGGATTCTATAAACATTAAATTATATTTTACTACCACGGCTTGCTGGCTTACAAGTTCCTTTTGCAGGTTGCTCCACTGGCCGGTATTTAAATGTTGCGCTATGGTTTGTCCATATACTTTTGTATGGCTGATGTCTTCATCAGATACGCCGGGTTTTGGAAAAATATTGAGATAGCGGTCTTTTTTACCACGGAACATCCAATGAAAAATGGTGATAAAGCTTACAAAATTGTGGTGCTTATCAACCAATACAATATTACCCACCAAGTTGGCTTTGGCTGTTTTCAATATTTTTTTGATGTCTTCCATGGCGCTGATCCACATATTGCGAGCACCGGTAATACCAACCACCGGTGTGTTCATTATTGCATTACGGATGGCGGGCTGCTGCAAAATAGAGTTTACAGGGATACTGGGAGAAAGAAACCATGCCTGGTAACCAAGTATCACCAAATCGTAAGAAGTCTCTTTTAACTGAAAGGGCGCAAGTTCTGTAGGATTTTGTAATACACAGTCGGGCATTACAGCAAAAAAGCTGTCGCCTTTCCAGGGAAACGGGTAGGGGACTGCAGGGTGAATGCTAACTTTTTCAACCGTGTGGCCTGCATCTATTAAAGGTTGTGTAAGGTTTTCAAGAATATCGCCTAACTGGCCAGATTGGGAATAATAAATTACCAGTACTTTTTTACTCATCTAATTTAAAAATTACATTGCGGTTATGTGTAATACTTTTGAATTTTTGCTATAATCCGATGCAGCCAATTGTGCGGCAGCCGGTAATTTTTTGTAAGCTGCATTAACGAGGTCACCATCTTTTTGCAGTTCATTTCTATACCTGACTATTTTGGGGGCATTTTCCTGTATCATAATTCGCAGGAGCTTGTATTCTATATTGTCTGGATTATTTTGAATGGCTGTTTCAAGTTTTTCCCGGCCTGCTTTAAAAGTATTGAGTTTATCTTTTGGTTTTGAAAGCAATGCAGCCTTTTTCATCATTAAGGCACCTTCAAAGGCCAATTTATCTGGCAGGTTGGATTTTTGTAGATCAGTTAAAGCAGCAACAACATCATCAATTTGACTGGCTTTCATGGCTGCATAAAGCGCTGTTCTGTCAAAGCCCTGGTTCGATTTATTTCCTTTTACCAATAACACCGGAAGAAAACAACAAAACGCAACAACAACCTTCAATTTCAATATATAGTTCATAATAGTTCTTCCCAATACTTGCCGGAATACCAGCAAAGTATTTAATTATTTTCAGTTGAATTTTAAATGCGAAGGTACAAATATTATTATCTCTCCAAAGCTATCACATGCTCCTTAAAGGAATCCATCAACATCTTTAACAGTTTAAATCAATTCGCTTTATGAATATTATGAGCCGCTAAAAGCTGCTCAGACCTGAATGGTGATGCCTTTCGTGAAATTTTAGATTCACTCCAGTAAAGATCCTATAAAGCTGCAAGTACTTTGGTAAGTATTATTTCTTCTTTGGTAAGTGAAGCTGTATTGTCATTTGTTTCTACGTGGTCCAATTCGTCCAGGTATTTATTTAGTTTGTTTTCTTCGTACAGTTGTATCAGGCCGGGGTGTACATAATATTTTTTACAAACGGTTCTAGTATTACCTAATTGTGTACTAACAATATCAAGCGCTTCATTTATATTTTTTTTGCAGGATGTTACATTATCTGCAATGTCCATGTTTTTAAATGCCATTAGTAAATGAAGGCAACCCGCCCAGGTTCTAAAATCTTTTGCGGTAAAAACATCGCCGGTTATTTCTTTGATGTATTCGTTTACCATTCCTGAATCTATGCTTCTACGCTGACCTTCCTTATCGTAATATTGAAAAAGTGTTTTACCGGGTATATCCCTGCACTGCTTTATTATTTTAGCCAGCTTTTTATTTTTGAGCGATATGTCGTGGTGAATGCTTTTTTTACCAAGAAATGAAAATGATATTTGTTCCCCGTCAATCTTAACATGTTTGTCGTGCATAGTTGTAAGGCCGTGCGACCCATACATTTTTTCGTATTCCGCATTGCCAATCCTTATATAAGTTCGTTCCATTAAACTGATAACTGCCGCAATTACTTTTTTTTCTGACAAGTCCTTTAATGCAAGATCTTTTTCTACCTGCAGGCGAAGCATTGGTAATACTTTGGCAAACTCTAAAAGCTTATGAAATTTCGTTTCATTTCTAAGCAGGTTCCACAAGGGATGATACCTGTATTGTTTGCGTTTTCTGATATCGTAACCGGTAGCCTGTATATGTCCATTTTCATTTACACAAATCCATACTTCTTCCCATGCGGGTGGAATGGCCAATTGCTGAATGCGTTTAATTTCAGCTTTATGTCTTACTGCTTTTCTTAAATATTTATATTGAAATGTATCGGACTTTTTGATCCTAATTATACCTGGCTCTTTATCCGAAACATACAGCAGGTTTGCAGCCATCGCCGCTGCCTCATAATCTTTCACCAGGCTCAGGTGCCTTCGATGGGTAAGTTGTTTTAATTCCATTTCAAGAATTTTTACATTATGATTGGTGACACAGGAAGAGCCACAAATATGCGGCTCTTTCTATTGAGTAAGCAAGTAATCTATACCATACTTGCTTACTGTTATTATTAAAATTTTTTGCTCATCGAATGAATCAACAAGCTTATTGCATGCTTTCGGTGGCAGCAGCCATATTGATTCCTCCTTCAGCCAGGCTTGTTAATAATTCATCTGCTTCTTTTTCTTCTGAAAGGGTTTCGCCCAACAAATTTTTAACAGATTCAATGCCCATAGTTTTGGCCAGTTGTGCCAATCCGCCGTAAGTAGAAATTTCATAATGCTCCACTTTTTGTGCAGCCAGCACAAGACCTACGTCGCGGATGTGGGTACCTTTTTCGGTTTCCTCAATTATGCCGTTACCTTCTTCTACTATACCCGCCATCGCATCACATTTTTTTGCCTGTGCTTTTACGCCGAGTATTTCAAAAATTTGCTCCAACCTTGTTACATGTGTTTTTGTTGCTTCAAGATGTTCACCAAATGCTTTTTTTAAATCCTGTGAGGTTGCCGCTTTTTGCATTTTAGGAATAGCCTTGGTAAGATGTTTTTCTGCCCAATAGATATCCTTTAATTCATCTACAAAAAAACTCTTGAATTCCTGGCTATAACCAGCTTCAGGCGAATTACCTGGTTTTGTTGTAGTTGAAGAAGACTTTGATTTTGCCATAATAATCGATTTTTAATTTTTAGATAATTTATTATATCAATTAAAATTTTGTGCCACGTAAAAATGAATTCGTTTGAGTATGTAAATCCACAGTTTGTAACGGTTTAGTCTTTATTTTTTGAAGACATTTTATTAATGACGAAGATTACGATGGCAACAATAAGCGCCACCACAATTATGGCTGTCCAGAAACCAGCTTTGAAGATGCCACCAATTACTTGGCAACTGGATAAAAATGTGGCAGCCATTGCCAGGAAGGAGAAAAGTACTAAAGAATTTTTTTTCATGCTATTAATTTTTGGGTGATGATAAATTGAAAGGGGCTAATTATTAAGACGCTAATTCCATTGGTGTTAACTTAACTGATGGAGTAAAAACTTTGTGCATTTGCTTTTTGAACTGGCTGGGACGAAGGCCCGCTACTTTTGTAAACTGGTTGCTTAAATGTGCCACGCTGCTATAATTAAGTTTCCAGGCAATTTCAGAAATGGTAAGTTTTTCATTTACCAATAATTCCTTTGCCTTTTCAATTTTCAACGATATAATATAATCGCTTAACCAAATGCCTGTTTCCTGCGAAAAAACATTTGCCAGGTAAGAATAATTATAGTCGAGATAACTGCTCAGGTAGTAGGAAGTTTTCAACAATGATTTTTCATCCTCATTAAAAATTAAATTGATGACCCTGCATTTTATTTTTTCAACCAACACCTGTTTATTGTCTTCGAGCAAATCCAATTTCCAATTATTTAATATTTCTTTTAGTTGTTGCTTCTGGTTGCTGGTAATGGGGTGATACAATTCCACGAGTCCCAACTCTATGCTGATGTAACGTATATCCATATCATCCAGTATTTTTTTTACCAGCATTTTACACCTTACACACACCATGTCCTTTATGTAGAGATTCATAATTACACTGTTTTGAATACTTATTATACAAACCTGCTGCCATAATCCAGTGTCATTTAAATGCAGGTGTAAAATGCGACTGATATGGTGAATACTAACTTAAATAGCTGTCAGTTCAATCAATATGATATGATACAGTGGCCCGGTAATACATAGATGATATGAAAATTATTACCCAACAATTCGATTTGTTTTGAGTAATTAATTCCACATACAAAATGATTAGGTTTAAAATACTTTGGTATAATATTTTCCTTTATATCTAAAACTATTTATGATGGATACAACTAATAATATTGGCTTTATATCTACAAGTATAAAGCAATTGAAAAATGCAGTGATGCATACCCATAGTAACGACCTCATAAATTTACCTGACATCACTGTTCATGCGATTGATGTGGATGACAACGGTTTCTTATGGTTTACCATCTTAAAGCCGCAGGAACCGGTTGCGCAGGAAGACAAATGTTTTTATGTAGGATTGAATTTTTACAGAAAGGGCATTCCTTTCATTTTGAACATTTCGGGCATTGCAAACCTGGTTACTTCAAAGGCCGCAATTGATGAATTACCACTAACACTTAAGCGCAAGGTAACCGAAGACCGGCTGATGGTTAAGGTAAAAATAAGGGAGGTTGATTATTATGAGCATCAGGTATCCGAACCTGACAATTTAATTCAAAAATGTAAAAATTTGTGGGCTGAAATATTTGAGACAGAAGCATATTATCCCTCTGTAAATTGATGCTCTTTTAGTTTTGATCTGCGTCGCTGAATTTTATTGAAAACATGGTTCCGTTTCCTACCTCAGATTGTACTTCAATTTTAGCATTGTGGCTTTGCAATATGTTTAAAGTAGTTGCAAGTCCCAGCCCGATTCCATTTCGTTTGGACGTGAAATAAGGTTCAAAAAGTCTGGCTTTATTTTCAGGACTTATGCCACACCCATTATCGATGATAAATAATTGTGGATGTTGATTAATACAGGTTGTAATTACTTCAATGTTGCCTGTATTGTCGGGCACAGCTTCAATAGCATTTACAAGTATGTTAAGGAGGGCCATCTCAAGTTTTGGTGCATCCGCTTTAATCATACAATTACTTTCGGTATATCTTGCCACAAATGAAATATTACGCAAGGTTAATTTATCATGCAATTGGCTGGCTACTGTTTTTACGATGTCGTTCAATGATAAATCACTTAGGCTTATTTCAGCAGGTCTTGAGCTCAGTAATAACTCCGTTACAAGATCATTGATCCGCTGTCCGTTTCGGTGAATAATGTCGAGATAGAAATTATTATCATCATCGCTTGCTACAATCTGCATAAGGTTTTCTACTGCTAATTTTATATTGTTGAGCGGGTTACGAACTTCATGGGCAAGTGTACGGATAAATCTTCCGGAGGCCGCCAGTTTTTCTGCCTGCAGACTTGCTTGTTCAGCCTTTTTAATTCCGGTTATGTCGTGTATAATTCCTTGCAGGTATCGTTGATTACTGCTATCAATTTCAATGGACGCTGTAATAAGACAGGTTTTAACATCTTTATCTGTGGTTAAAAATTCTAATTCAAAATTTTCAATTTCTCCATCATGCAAAATCTTTGATGAAAAATAATCTATATCCACAGCATTTTTCATAAATGAGCTTAGCTTTTTGCCAATGCATGCCTCTTCATCAATATTTAAAATATCTGTTACTGCATAATTGATGGTTGTAATTGTATTGTCTGGTGTGGCAATAAAGACAATGTCTTTTGATTTTTCAAAAATGTTTCGATACCTCCGTTCACTTTCGCTTATTCTTTGCAGGTTATTAAAACGTTCCAACGTATAGCGGATGGTACGTTCCAGTTTATCTTCATCCAGGTCAGATTTTATGAGGTAGTCAAATGCACCGGCCTTGGTGGCTTCAATATCTATATTGTAGTTGCCTTTTCCTGTAAGCAAAATAATGGGTGTAGCAGTTTTTTTCGCCAGTACATCTTTTATAAGTTCTACACCATTTCTGGCACCCAACCTGTAGTCGCAAAAACATAAGGTGTAAGCGTTATTACAAAGTTCTTCAATGGCATCATTATAACGTTGCACCCATTTTATTTCAAATTTCCAGGCAGCAATATTTTTAAAATAATCGCAGAAAAGTATGAAATCATCTTCATCATCTTCAACGACCAATACATTTAATTTTTGTAAATACTCCGACATGTTATGTTTACTGTTGTTGTGGTAAAATAATGGAAAACTCAGCGCCTTTTTCATACTCACTTTCTGCGAATATTAAGCCTTTGTGGTTGCTAACAATTTTTTTGCAGATGCTAAGGCCAATGCCTGTTCCGGGGTATTCTGACTTTCCCTGAAGCCTTTGAAATAGCTGGAAAATTTTGTTGGCGTATTGTGGCTCGAAGCCGATGCCATTGTCTTCTACTTTTATAATAAAATACTCAACGTTTTTATCGAGTTGATAAGCTTCTTTTTCTTTTGACGAAAGTGTTGCTGAGGATACATTGATCTGCAACGGCACATCGGCCTTTCTGAATTTAATAGAGTTGTTGATGATGTTGCTGAAGAGTTGCAGCATCTGGCTGTTGATTGCTTCAACTGATGGCAACGGGCCAACGGTAATAGTAGCATTTGTTTCTGCTATGTTAAGATCCTGCTCTTCCTCAACCTGCTTCATGATCAGCGAAAGATCAACAGGCCTGGGAGGGGGATTGTTGAGACTGATTCTTGAAAACTCAAGCAGGTTGTCGATAAGTTTGCGCATATTGTCGCAGGCATTTACCATTCTTGAAATATACAAGGTGCCATCTTCACCCAGTTTGTTTCCAAATTTCAATTGAAGCCTTTGGCTAAAAGTGGATATTTTTCTCAACGGTTCCTGCAGGTCATGCGATGCCACATAGGCGAATTCTTCCAGTTCCCTGTTTGATCGGTTTAACTCAAATATTTTTTCCTCCAGGTTACGTTCATGATTGCGCAATTCTGTTACATCCCTTGTTACACCTATAATTTTTTGGATTTCGTTTTGGTTGTTGCGAATTATTTTAGCGTAGGAAGATAAAATTTTACTGATCCCTTTATTGTCTTTTATCTGGTAATCCAGTTGATAATGATCAAGTGTTTTTAACCGCTCTGCATCATGGGCTAAACTTGCTTCAAAATCGTCTGGTACGATATGTTTTTTTAGCAACTCCTGGTTAATGGTAACCAGTTCTTTTTTCTCTCCATCGTTGTATCCAAAAATGTTATACATCCCGTCGGTCCAGAATTTAATGTTACCTGCTTCATCGGCTTCCCATGTGCCATAATTTAAAAAGGTTTCATTTTCAAGCATCATTGCTTTATAATCCACCAGGCTTTTCATGCTTTCTTCCTGCAAAGTAACATCCCTGATAAGGCCCATGATCATTTTTATATTGCCTTCGTCATCATAGTCTATTTTAGCATATTCAGATACTGTAAGCAGGTTATCTTTTTTAGTTCTTAACTGGTATTTGATGGTGTAAAAATCTTTGATCAAACCTTCCTTAATACCCTCCTCCAGCCTCAACCAGGCTTCGTTTTTAAGGATGTGGCTTTCATAAAATTCCCTGGTAAGTTCAACAGATGCTATATCTTCGTAACTGTCATATTCCAACAAATGATACATGCCCTTTGTCCAATATAATTTATTTACGTTGGCATCACTCATCCAAAACCCAAATTTTAAAATAGATTCAGCATCATGCATCAACTGATCCGCAGTACTGTTCTTTAATACAGGTATTGCAGATTTGGATGCATTTTCTAATTGTATGTAATAATAGGATTTGTGCAATTTTCTTACCCTTACGCGGTAATAACTGTATTTTTTACCCTTGCCTAATAAACGGTAAACACCATCAGAAGAAATTTTTGCTACATCTTCTCCGCCCAGCAGTAATTGCATGGCTGCTTTAAACGGTTCCTGGTCTTCTTTATTAAGTAATGGGTAAAAACTATATTTCCATTCAGCTAAGTCTTCAACAGTATAATTAAATTCGTTGGTAAACATACTGTTGGCATACACAATCACATCCTTTTCATTGTTATAAAAAAGGATGGGATCGGCAGAAAAGAATGAGAAATTTTTTCCGAAGAAATTGTGTTCACCCTCTTGCTCTAATGTATCGCGGATTAATGAAAAATCAGTTAAGAATGAATCCAGCATGATTTATTTATTGTTCGTTAAACTCATTGTACTGTTTCATTTTGTTATACAGTGTCTTTCTATCTACATTCAACAGTTTGGCAGCTTTGCTTTTATTGAAATTTGCTTTTTTCAAAGCATTAACAATCATTTCATATTCAGCATCAATGCTTACTGTTTTGAGTGTGTGTTTATTCATTTTGCTTTGATCATCCGTTTGGGCAGATGACTGTGATGAATTTGCATCAAGCACTATATCAGTAAAGCTTTGATGGCTTTCACCGATAGCTGTTTGGTCTGTTGTTGTGTCATCATCTTCTGCATTGGTAGCTTCAAATACCAGGCGCTTATGATTTACCAGTTCAAATGGTAATGCTGTTACATCAATCACATCGGTTGACGTTAATAAAGCAGAACGCTTTACAACATTTTTCAGTTCTCTTAAATTCCCCGGCCATTTATACACTTTAAATATCTGCTCTACTTCAGCACTAAATCCCCGTACATTTTTTTCCAATTCTGTATTACTTTTATTTAAGAAAAAATGAGCAAATGTCATGATATCATTTCTGCGTTCTCTTAGTGGTGGTACATTTATGCTGAACTCATTAAAGCGATAATAAAGATCTTCTCTAAACCTGCCTGTTTTAGCGGCATCCCACAATTGTTCGTTACTTGCTACAATAATTCTTATATCAAGATCAATGTCTTTGGTACCACCTACGCGGCGTAACTTTCGCTCTTGTACTACTCTTAGCAGCGATACCTGTGCATCATAAGAAAGATTGGCAATTTCATCCAGGAAAACCGTACCACCGTTTCCTAGTTCCAGGCTCCCGGTTTTTTGATTTAGTGCCCCGGTAAAAGAACCTTTTTCGTGACCAAAGAGTTCACTACCCGCAAGCTCTTTTGATAATGCACCACAATCAATTGCAATAAAAGGAGCTTTACTTCTTTTACTACGGGAATGTATTTCCTGCGCAATGGCTTCTTTTCCGCTTCCACTTTCGCCTGAAATAATAACACTATAATTGGTTGGTGCTACCAGGTCCATTTGTCGAAGGATATCTTTGAATTCCTTGCTTTCTCCAAATATATATTTGGCATTTTTATCTATTTTACCAAGTGAAGAATGCGTTGGTTTTGAAAGTTCGTTTGTAGTATGTTGCTCAGGTGCATTTTCAACAGAAGCGATTGCACTTTTAATGGTAATCAGTATTTCATCCGGAAAAAGTGGCTTTGTAACATAGTCATAAGCACCATGTTTCATTACATCTACCGCCATTTTTATTTCGCTGTATCCTGTAATAATTATCACAGGCACCTCCGGTGTTATTTTTTTAATCTGTATCAACAATTCCTTACCATCCGTATCGCCTAATCTAAAATCGCACAAGATTGCATCAGGCTTGTTTCTTTCTAACTCTTCCAAACCTTTTTTTCCGGTGTGCGTAGATTTAACTTCAAATTGATGTCGTGTAAAAAAACGCTCCAGTAAAAGGCACATATCTATGTCATCATCAATTATCAAAAGTTTCTTCATGTTGAATTAATTTTTTTTGTTCAGATTAAGGTGGTTAATGTGTTTAAAGTAATGAAAAGTTTAAAGCCATGTTGAAATACATTTTAGATGCTGCTTTTTCAATTGCAGGGTTGACCGGAATATGAATCATCAAATTATTTAATTAATAGTTGTCAGTTAACAAAGCGTTTATTCGCATCATTTAGCAAGCAGTCAAAATGCTTCACACCCGATTATAACAAGAACATGACCAAATAATTTAGCAAAAATTGTTTTCTGGCAAACTATTGTTTATCAACTATTTGCATAAATGTAATCTCTTCAAGTTAAGAAAAAAAAATGCGTCTGCCCAATACGGGGAAAAAAATCTCCATTTCAGTTATTTTTCTGCGGGGTATAATGAAATATGGAGGTTGAATTGAAACAACCGCTAACATGGTCAATAATGAATGATTTTCATAACACTGTCCTTTATTTTCGGGTATGTATTTTTGGTTCATTGTCAGGATCTTCATGCGCTGGTTTTGTGTCGCCCTTATTCGGGGCCGGCTCTTCTACGGGCACTGGTGTTTTGGGATTTGCTGGGTCCTCATCAGGTTTAGTATCCGGTGCCCGCTGATCGCCACCTGAAGTGCCAACTTCATGCGTATTATGAAGTGCAGAAAGATCATCAGCACTTGTTGGATTATTTTCTTTTATTAGCGCATGTTTTACAGGATTGGTTTTCTCGTCCTGGTTCAACAGTTTGCCAGCTTCCTCGGCGTTTTGTTTGATTTCTTCTTCATTGCGAAGGTTTTCCGAATTAGGATCTTCATTGTTAGTCATCAGTTATACATTTATTTAATTATTTATAAAGAAAAAAACGTACCACTCTCCAATAATAAAATAGTTTAGTTATAAAGGTTGGAATTCAGTATTAAATCTGGCAATAACTCATTAAAGAAAAGTGTATCATGCCTCTATATTATTAAAATTTAATTGACGTATTAATACTAAATTTGTTAAAACACTTTGAATGAATAAGCAATTTATCGTTGTTGCTGAAGATGATGCTGATGATCGTTTCCTTATGCAAACTGCGCTTTTAGAAACAGGCTTTGATGATACACTCAAGTTTGTGGACAATGGTGTTGAATTGATACAGCTTCTTGAAGGACTAAATGGAAATGAAAGAGAATGGGTGTACCCTAAATTAATTTTATTGGATTTGAATATGCCGAAGATGGACGGACGGGAAGTTTTGAAAATTATAAAAGAAAATACGGTATTACGAAAGATTCCGGTGGTTGTATTTAGTACTACAAAAAATCAACTGGAAGTCAATCGCTGTTACGAATTGGGTGCCAATACATATATAGTTAAACCCGTAACCTACGATAGGCTTGTAGAGACCATGAAAGAGTTATTGATTTACTGGTTTAAAATTGCCACAACAATCGAGTCATAATCACAAAAGAATAAAGGCGAACCAGGGTTCGCCTTTATTCTTTTTAACAGACAAAACCTGCTTAAATACTGGTATTAATTTGCGCTTATTTCTGATGCGATATTATTTGCTTTAGTAACAATCTTATCTTTATTGGAAACTATAAAATCACCAATTGTTGACGCAAGATCCGTTGCTTTGTCAGCTATTTTCTTCCTTACTACATTTCCATTTTCAGGGGCCAGTAAAATTCCTGCGATTACACCAATAGCGGCAGCTCCAATTAATCCAAGAATTACTTTGTTGTTATTCGACATACTATCTATTTTAAATAATGAAATAATGTTTGTTTACTAGACAGACAAATAACCATGCCAAAAATGGCCATTGATAAATAGAGGTTGGGGAATTCCCCGCCATGTTTAATGGCACGTTTTTAGAAATTGTAGTTGTATGAAAAGGGTATTAATAGTCGACGATGAAATTGATCTGTGTTTAATGATTAAGGTTTTCCTCACTAAAAAAAACTATGAGGTGCATACAGCCCATACAATAAAAGAAGGGGTTTCTTTAATCAATTCTGTAATGCCTGACTCACTGTTATTAGATAATAATTTGCCGGATGGAATGGGTTGGTCAATGGCGGAAAAATTGCGTGAAACCTACCCGGACATGCATATCACGCTCATCAGCGCCTTTCATGCAGCTAAAGATTATCCTTTGGTGAGCGATTCAATCAATGTACTTGAGAAGCCCATTTCTTTAAAAGATATTGAACTCTATCTTTGATTTCCTTTTATTATAAAGATGCCACGGCAAAGTCAATTACCGAATGTGCACAGCCTGATTACTCAAATACTTTTCATTGCGTGTTCGTTTAATTTGTAAAATTTTTTACAAATCCATTGCACAGTGTAGAATTAATTACGCAACGGTGAAGATGTAATGATTGCGTAAAATGTTATTAAAAAAAAGTTGGAAATATTTTAATTAATTATTTGATGCAGGTCTTAATTTGTAAGAACAATATTTCACTTGATTTTTTAACCCTGCGCTGAAGATTTTCATGTTTGGGTGCTTGTAAAATTGTCGCATGAGATGTTACCTTTATTTAAGGGCATTGAAGTTAAAAGCCGGTTGTAAAAAGATGACATCTCTTATTCATACAGGGAGAAATACGCACTTATGTTTTGGGCCGGTCAAATATTTTGGTATTTTTACATATATAAATGTAATATGCAATCTGAAAAAAATATATTGATCATAGGTTCCAACAATAGGTTCATGACCGTTGATATATTTTTTGGCACAACCGATCATCCTCTTCCGGTTGTTATTTATGCTCACGGATTTAATGGCTTTAAAGACTGGGGAAACTTTGACCTGGTTGCCCAAAGGTTTGCACGGGAGGGATTTGTAATGATAAAATTTAATTTTTCTCACAATGGTACCACACCCGAACATCCCGAAGAATTTGCCGATCTGGAAGCGTTTGGTAGAAATAATTACAGTATACAATTGAATGATCTTTCTCGAATAATAGATTGGGTGTATGATCCGAAAAATGCATACAGTAAGATATTAAACACCAAAAACATAAGCCTGGTAGGGCATAGCATGGGAGGCGGGATTGCAATTTTAAAAGCCGCAGCAGATCAACGTATCAATCAATTAATAACCTGGGCCAGTGTAAGTGAATGTAAAACGCCCTGGGGCAACTGGCCCAAAGAAAGAATTGCACTGTGGCAAAAGGAAGGTGTACAATATTACACCAATACCCGAACGAATCAACAGATGCCCCTGTACTACCAGCTTTACGAAGACTATGTAAAACATGCCGATAAGCTTGATATCAAAAAAGCCATTCAACAGTTAAACATACCTATACTTATTTGCCATGGATTAAATGATATTTCAGTGCCGGTTGATACTGCATACGAACTAAAAGCCTGGCAGCCAAAAGCAGAACTTTTTACGTTGGAAACCGATCATGTTTTTGGCAGGCGCCATCCCTGGTTACATTTAAACATGCCCAGGGAAATGGAAGCTGTGGTGAATGAAACTATTTTATTTATTAAATAGCAGCTCCCGTTTACTTTTATTTAAATCCTTGTAAAAAGACGCTACGTATCTATCATGAAAGATAATTGTACTTGTATTTCTAAATTAAAATGACAGTAACAGGGCATTTGAAATCACATGACCATCAGCATCATTATACCAACGTTCAATGAAGCTATCAGTATTGGTAAGCTCATAAATTATCTTGTCATGCATGGCAATGATTTTGTAAAAGAAATAATTGTGGTAGATGGTGGAAGCAGCGACAACACAAAACAGTTGGCAGCCGGTGCAGGCGCAATTGTGGTTGCTTCACAAACTAAATGCAGGGCCATTCAAATGAACATGGGGGCTGCTATGGCCACGGGAAGCATTTTATATTTTGTTCATGCAGATACAATTCCTCCTGCTTCATTTTCGAAAGATATTTTAGGTGCAGCAACTGATGGATTTGATTTTGGCCGCTACCGAACAAGGTTTGCCAGCAGCGATTGGAAATTAAAATTGAATGCATTTTTTACCCGTTTTGATCTGTTTGTTTGTTATGGCGGAGACCAGACTTTGTTTGTAAAAAACAAATTTTTTAAACAGTTGAATGGATTCGATGAGGTACTGATGATTATGGAAGAATATGATTTTACCAAACGGGCTAAGCAGGCCGGCAACTATAAAATAATTCCAAAGACCACATTAATTTCTACCAGGAAATATGACGGAAATAGCTGGCTGCAAGTGCAACGGGCAAATTACCTTATTGTAAAAATGTATAAAAAAGGAATAGCCCAGTCTGTCATTGTAGAACGATATAAGGCATTGATCAAACACCGGTAGGTGTTATCATTCATTATTTACAGGTAACCCTAATTTATCCCTTAACTTCCGGTCAATATTCAGGTGCCTTTTCCAATAATCGGTCATGATCATTTTATTTCGTGTTGCCGTAGTTGTCAATATTTTCCCATCAAGCCCGGGAAAACTATCCGACCATCCAAGAATTGTGTATGGAAACTTATTTACAAAATGAATGCTGAGTGTTCTTTGCAGATCAGGGTAAATGGCCGTGAAAACTATTGTTGAATCTTTTGCGGATATATTTAGCTGAGCTTTTACTGGTGCAATGGTTTTGTGCGAAAGCCGCAAATAGAGTGAGCCGGGTAATACCATCTGATCGCCGGTTGGTAAATGTTCAGGATTAATGCGGATGATATTCCACCATTCATCTTCCAGTATTACCTGGTCTAATTTTAGATCCTGGTCGTTTTCTTTTTCAAAATATGATCTTAGTTGTACCTGGTATTGTTTGTTTCGGTTATTGAGTTGAAAAAAACTGCTGCCACACCATTCCTGCGAAGAGGCTGTTACTTTTACGGGGTGCGGATATTGGTTGATGTCAACCGGCGAAAAAGCACTTAACATCATCGAGTACGAATAAATGCCAGTTATAAATTTAAAGGACTGGTTAAGTTTTAATACAGGTAACCTATCGCTTCCGGCTTTTTCGGGATCATCCGATTTTACCTGTTTTACTTTTGAAAAATCTTCTGAAACAAAAATATTTACAACATGGCCTTCATGTATTTCGCCATACCGGGATTGTTTCAAATTATAAGACGTAAGCTCAGCCTTTCCATCATGCCAATACTGTTTCCATTCGCTTGAAGGGGAGTAGGCAGTCTTTTCTTCGGGTATGATGGTGCCTGTTTTATCCAGCGGCACACAGGGTGTTGCAACGGGTGCCGTATTGCTACAGGAAATAAATAGGGATACAATAAAAACATAGAAAATGTGCATGATAAACTGTTTCATAACAATTGTATTTAACGGTATAACTGTTCTAAGAAGTTATTTCCAATATTAATAACATGCAGTGCGATCTTTTGTTAAATAAAAAGAATGAGAAAAGGATGCATTTCCAATTGTCGCATTGCTTTTCTGCTTGTGGGAGGTGGAGGCACCGCCCACGGCTGACTGCCACGGTTGGCGTCCCAACCAACCGGCGACAATTTGAAATGCATCCTGATAAAAACGGCCTGCCAATTTGCAATACTTTTAATTGTTTGTTGGCTTTAGTATAGTTTTGACAGAGATGAAGTATTATACAAAGCTTTAAGCATTTTAGATGGTTTTTTTTGAAAAGAAAAGTTGGGTACTGCTGGTATTGACTGCATTGATTGCAGCGGCTTTCTATATTGCAATTGGTTACTGCGTTCCACGTACATCGTTTAACAATTTTATATTGTTGGTTGGTGGCGCATTCGTTACTTACTTCATGATGACTTCGGGTAAGATGGGGCCATTTTTTTTGAAAGAACTGTTGATAATTGCCTTTGTTTTTAGGGGCATTTTTTTGTTTGCCATCCCAGCTTTATCAGATGATTATTTCAGGTTTATATGGGATGGATTATTGTGTGTACATGGAACAAATCCGTATGCATTTGCTCCTGAAACAATCACCTCTTTGCCTGGTGCTGATCTTTCATTATTTATGGAGCAATTGAAAGCAGGGATGAATTCGCTTCATTATTATTCAGTATATCCTCCATTGCTGCAGGCAGTTTTTTTCGCCAGTGTAAAAATAGGCGGCACACATATTTTAAACGATCTAATTGTGTATAGACTATTTGCTTTGTTGGCAGAAGCAGGCACTGTTTATATTGCCATCAAATTATTACAGCATTTTAAATTGCCGGAACGCAATGTGCTTTTCTATGCGTTGAATCCATTGGTTATTATAGAATTTTCAGGCAACCTGCATGGAGAAGTTTTTATGATTTTTTTCTTATCGCTGGCATTTTTTTTTTTAGTGAGAGAACAATTGTTATGGTCGGCTGTAGTGCTTGGATTGGCTATTGCTACTAAGTTGTTGCCGCTCATTTTTATGCCGGCGATGGTTTCATTGCTGGGTATTAGAAAAGGAGCAGTATATGTTATGCTGGCGATGCTGGTATTTGGTATTTCATTTTTACCTTTTGCAGATCAATCCTTTATTGATCATATAAGTACCAGCGTTGGATTGTACTTTGATAAGTTTGAATTTAATGCCAGCATTTATTATGTACTGTTATGGGTAGGGTATGATATAACAGGGGTAAATATCATATTTGTGTTGGGTAAAGTAATGCCCTTATTTGCCATTGCTGCTATTTTATTAATTGCCTTTAAGCATCGTATCATATCTGTAGATGTATTGGTGAAAAGAATACTGCTTACAATTGTAGCTTACTATTTATTTAGCCTGGTGGTGCATCCCTGGTACATAACGGTACTGGTATTTTTAACTGTTTTTAATGGATACCGGTTGTCGTTGCTGTGGTCATTTTTGGTGATGCTTACTTACAGTGCTTATGCTCAATATCCTTACCAGGAAGTTTTATGGCTTACGGGTTTGGAATATATTATATTGGCGGTATTTCTCTTTAAAGAATTGAAATTTGGGAGGGAACAATTGTGGTGATTGGGAAGTTAAATCAACCAAGGAAGGTTCTCCGATCCGCAGGCTTAGACGCTATGAAGATATGTTGTACACGAGTGCGACGCCATCCGATAGATTCGGATGAAGATGCACATAGTTTTTGACGCCGGGTACCATATAATTTCTTTATAAGCACGTTGAATTTTAAAAAGATTTTTATTAGTAAATTTTTTCTCCCTTACGTAGCCATTTACTCCAAACATGATTGTAGGCATGAATTTTTTTGGTAGGTAAATTGCTCGTGTCATACACCGGATAGCCTTGGTTTACCCATTCAAAAATTCCACCGTAAAGATTGCTTACGGATTGGTAGCCGGCCCTGATAATTTTTTCTGTAATTTTTTCACTGCGATATCCGATGGAACAATAAACAATGAGAATCTCATTTTTAGCTACACCATTTAGCCTGTTAAGGTTGAAAGTTTTATCGCCAATCCAAATGGCATTTTTAATGTGGCTTACATCGTACTCCTGCTTTTCACGGGCATCTAAAAATAGAGGATTAACCTGCTTGTGGGCTTCATCAATATTTAATTCCGGAACGTTGTGTTTTAAAAGTCCCTTCAACATTAACTTGTAGGATCGGTCGCCGAAGGGGTTGCCAAAATAAATGAACAAACCAATACCCGCTGCCACAACGAGTATTCCTATTTTGTATGTTGATTTCATTGCTTGTGGTTATGCAGCCTGCCGGGTTGTTTTTAATGCCTGCCGGGTTGAACGTTTGGGAGTTTGCTGAAACAAAGTAAAATACACAACGGCACCAAAACCAACAGCAAGCAACACATGAAAAGGCAGGAGTGTAAAATCGTGTAACTTAAACGCCAACAAGATCCCACCGATAAAATAGACCGCTAAAACGCCTTCAAAAATGGTGAGTTTATTGATGGTGGTTTTTACATAATTGTTTCCTGTCCAATTATCTGATTGTGCAATTACATTGAACTTTGGTGTGCGGATAAAGGGTGATTTTTTACCAAAGTACCCTTCTAAAACTGCTATGGCATTGTGCAATGAAAGCCCCATTGAAATTGAAAGAAATAAAGGAAACGTTTGCAAAAAAGCGGCAACGGCTTTCCATTTGTTTTTATGTTGAATACTTACAGAAATAAAGGACATGCCAATTAAAATGAAAAAGCCTGCAAAGAAAAAGTCTGTTATCCTGAATATGCCTTCGAACTGCGGATAATAATTTCTGATCAGTAGTACAGGGATGCTCAATATTGCAAAAGTAATGATGCATAAAAATACGCCGCTGGTTAATAAGTGCATAACGCCATGCCATTTGGTGGCAAATGATTTGTCAGAAAATAATACTTTACGCAAATGCTTCCGTGCAGTTTCTGCACCACCTTTATTCCAGCGGTATTGCTGGGTTTTAACGGCACTCATCACAGGCGGTAATTCAGAAGGGGCGTTCACTTCTTCGAGGTAAATAAATTTCCAGTTTTTTAATTGTGCCCGGTAGCTTAGGTCAAGATCTTCTGTTAGCGTATCTGCCTGCCAGTTACCGGCATCTGTTATACAGGTTCGTCGCCAGGTGCCTGCTGTTCCATTAAAATTGATGAAGCTTTTTCCAATATTTCTTCCCACCTGCTCAATGGAAAAATGAGTGTCTAAAGCAAATGCCTGCACTTTTGTTATAAGTGAATAACCTTTATTTAGCCAGCTCCATTTTGTTTGCACCATGCCCACTGCAGGATCAATAAAATGGGGAATTGATTTTAGGAGAAAGTCTGATGAAGGTAAAAAGTCAGCATCAAAAATGGCAATAAATTCACCACTTGCTTTTTCAAGCCCTGCCTTAAGTGCGCCTGCTTTATAACCGGTTCTATTGGTTCGGTGCAGGTGTTTAATATGTACCAATGCCTGCATCTGTGCTACTTTCTCTGCTATCACTTCCCTTGTTTCATCTGTTGAATCATCCAGTACCTGGATCTCCAGTTTATCAGCGGGGTATTTGAGTTTGGCTACGCAATCAATCAATCGCTCTACCACATATTTTTCGTTGTATATGGGCAACTGAACCGTTACCATTGGTAGCGTAGTAAACTGTTTTTTGGGTTGTTGCGCTGCTTTATACTTTTTTCTGCTAAACAAGTACCTGAGTAGAAGTTGCGCTTGTGTAAGGCTGAACAACAAAATGAAGATGAGTGCAGCAGTGTACAATCCAATTACAATCATCATCAATATTTCAGCAAAGCTGTACATCATAGTCACTAATTCCTTTGTTGTTTTTTTGCGGCATTTTTTTTTACTTATTCATTTAAATTCCAATTATAATCAAGATAATCAATATTGGCATTTTGATTGATTTTAACAGTGGTGAACTGGTTTATAAAATCAATTTTTGAATGGCCGTTTACTTTAAAATCGCCGGAGAACCAATCAAATATTTTTGAAAGTTTTGGGTTAGTTGCGCTTATTTTATTTTTTGACTGATCTGCCAGGAAATCCTTTGCAGCCTGTGTTAGTTGCTTATCAAGCGTAGCGGCCTCGTAAGCAGTGTTCGATAATTTAGGACAGCTTACAGAAGCACACACAATGGTGAAATGCATGCGTGGTTCATTCATTTTTCTAAGTTTGCCATGTTCAATATCATTGAGACTCATCTTTTTGCCCCCGATGGAAAAAAAGTTTTTATCCCATACTGTGTTCACAAATATGACGGATAAACCGGGGTTAAGATCTTTGATGCTTTTTAATGGATAATTATCGATGATCAGCTTAACGGTAAAAGCATTATAGGCGTTGATCCAAAAAGCAAGTTCCTCATTTTTAGTCCAGTTTTTAGCGGGTTGCTGCTTGCTTAAAATAGCGAGGTATTCATCCAGTTTTGAAGCATCTGCCTTCAATCCTTTGTAGTTAACGTGACCTGTGTTGCTGACATATTTTTGCAAAAGAGCCGTCCATTTTTCATGGGTAGGAGCGGTGCTGGAATTTGCTGCGGATGTGCAACTGCTCATTATTAAAACAAGCTGTAATAGTAACAATAATTTTTTCATACAAAATAGTTTTTCAAAAATAGTTCTTATATCCCCGATCATTGAAATCATTTACAGGATTAAGTGTTATAGTTAGAAAATTATACAATATTTAGTCCAAAGAAATTTACAATACTTACTGCCGTAAAATATTTCAACCCAGTGAAGAGAATTGTTATAAAATAAAGATAATAATACCTATATACTTGAATTTACCTTGTAAGGTTTCATTTTTTTTGACGAACGGCCATCTTTTAACAAATCAAAACTAACGCACCATAAGCTGCCGGGGTGTAATACAGATTACTATTGATTAAAAATTTTCAGGAAAAAAGAGGTTGTATTATGCAACAAAAATTTCTACGGTGTAAACGCCGGAACTATTTTTCGTGACGGTGTTACTATAAAATCCAAATGGCTGGCTGATATCTTCGTATAAATAAAATTGCGTGCAGTTGTTACTGAGCGACTCGAATACAAGCGTGAAGCGGATATAATCATTTTCGGTAAAGTGAAAGGTCCACGCCGGCATGATAGATATATTAAAAACTTTTACAAGTTTGCAGCGTTTGCCGGTATCTTCTACAAGGTAGGTGGTTGGCCAAATACGAACACCGGCTGGTTCATCAGAAAAATAGCGGCAATGTACAATTGTACATTGTTCCGTTTGCACTGCTATCAATTCTTTGACAGCTTCATCAATTTGCACCTGCGGTTTTGCTATAGTAATGCTACTCATATTTAATAATAATTCAGCCAGGTTGGTTACCAAATTTACTGAATACAAGGTGGATTTCCTGAGATGTCTTAAAATTTTATTTGGTTGGCAATAGCTCTGTTTCCAAATGATTAATTTACCAGCACAATAAAATTTTGAAACTGTGACATGCCGGATTCTTTTACAGTTCATACTGGTATGTTGCGATTAGTACTTAATTTTAATGGCTAAATCATTTACCAATTGTAATTGGTGTTATTATAAATCAAACTGCTATGTTTATAGAAATTGATGAAATTATACCTAAAGAAATCATCAAAGGTTATACAGCAAAATTCATTCATGGAAAAACAATGACCATGGCATTTTGGGAGGTAAAAGCTGGTGCCGAAATGCCCATACATCAGCATGTACATGAACAAACCAGCCAGGTGCTTGAGGGTAAATTTGAACTGGCAGTTGGTGATGAACGCAAAGTACTGGAGCCGGGAACTGTTGCAGTAATTCCCTCGGGCACTCCACATGGCGGTATTGCGGTTACGGATTGCAAACTACTCGATATTTTTTCACCGGTAAGGCAGGATTATCAGTTATAAATTATGGAGATTTCATTAAAAGGAAAAACAGCAATAGTGGGTGGTAGCAGTAGGGGGTTGGGTAAAGCCATTGCGACGCAATTGGCAGCAAGTGGTGCAACGGTAACATTGATGGCCCGAAACGAAGACAAGTTAAAAATAGCAGTTGCTGAATTACCGGCACCCTACCAACAGCAGCATCAATACCTGGTGGTTGACTTTGCTGATTTTGAAAAATTTCAACAAATCATTGTTTCATATTTTGGCAATAACCAGGTTGATATTTTAATTAATAATACCAATGGGCCATCTGCAGGAACGGTATTGGATAAATCAGTGGACGATTATCAACAGGCGTTCGACCTGCTATTTAAAACGGTATGTTTTACCACCATGGAAGCGTTGAAAGGAATGCGTTCCAACCGATACGGCCGTATTATAAATCTTTCTTCCATATCTGTTAGGGAACCTTTGCAGAATCTTGTGTTGTCAAACAGCATACGTTCTGCTGTAATAAGTTGGGCAAAAACACTGGCAAGAGAAGTGGCCGCAGATGGTATAACTGTCAATAATATTTTAACCGGTTATTTTGATACGGAAAGGCTGGACGAGATTAATATTAACCAGGCAAAAAGCAAAGGACAAAGTATAGAAGAATATAAAAACGGGATGAAGACCTCCATACCAATGGGAAGATTTGGAAAGCCTGAAGAATTTGGATACCTGGTAAACTTTCTGGCCTCTGATCAGGCTGGTTATATCAGCGGCACAAATATCCCAATTGACGGAGGCATGTTACGTTCAGTCTAAAAAAGGGGGCAAAAAATTACCAGGATCAGTAAGTGAAAAAAACTGATATTTTGCCACTATTTACTTTTCTATGAATAATACGCTCCATTTATGTTGTTTTTATTACCAAGGTTGTTATATTCTTCTATACTAACCTGCTTATAACTTTTAATAACAACAGAATTCGGATTTAAACGGGCATGTATCGATTTGGCAATGGTTGATTTAAAATCCTGGATGTTTGCGAAAGTCTGCATTGGAAGATAAATACTTTTGTTGTCCAATATTTCTTTTTCATCAAGCACAAGGTAATTAACGATATAGTAATTCATAGTATGGTTAAAATTCTGAGTTCATCGAATATTTCGATCTTGTTCAAAAGTCACATTTATTATCAAACTGATTACTAGTACATTCTGCCAATTTTAAGTAGTTGTTCTTCGAGTTATTTTATACATGTTTACGTTTAACTCAATCCAATTTGTTTTTGGTAAAAAGTCAGCACAATGTTAAATTATTTTTAGTTTTTTATCTTCTTTATACAATACTGTAAGCTTAATAGCGTTAATAACTTGGTTTTTCATAGGATATTGGATTTTAAAACGGGCTGAATTTCTATTCGGGCCCTTTTTTTTTGTCCCTATGTGAGCTAAATCTTCATTTTTGGGAAAAATATGCCGTTTCCTGGTAAAACGATTTCAGGTTAAACGTACAAGCGACAGGCTAAAATCGTTTAAACTTATTGAAAAACAGGTATTGTTCTTTTCCAGGCTCTGTTTCTAGCACTGTCTTCACATTTGTAATCATGTGTGTAAATAGTTCCCAATCATTTTTCATAAATGATTGGAAACTATATAAGATTATAATGTATGGCAGTTCATCATTTTCACTGATTTACGCCACGCTCAATAATTATTTCGACTCAAATCGTTTATAGAATCAATTTAAATAATAAGCGCTTTTTTTAGTTCAATACTGGTAAAATAAAATTACTGGCATTGATGCCATCATGATAAATGCGGATAATTGCCTTTTGAAAATCACTGTCATTTGCTGTGTAGATATTGGTGAATTTCTGAGGGTTTCTATCCGCCAGGGGAAACCAGGAGCTTTGAATTTGAATCATCAACCGGTGTCCTTTTTTAAAAGTATGCGCCACATCCGGCAATTCATATTTTACTTCTGCTATTTTACCCGGGATAAAAGGTACTGGTTTTTCAAAACTATTTCTAAATTTTCCCCGCATAATTTCTCCACGTACAAGCATTTGATAGCCTCCCATGGGGTAACCTTCGTTATTGCCTTTCATGGTTTTATCATATTCAAAATCATCCGGAAAAACATCAATCAGCTTAACAACAAAGTCAGCGTCGGTGGTACTTATGCTTGTAAGTAAATCCGCAATCACAGGGCCTGCTAAAGTGATGTCTTCAGATAAAACGGCTGTTTCAAAGCTCAATACGTCAGGCCTGCGTGAAGCAAAACGCTGATCATCGGTCATGTACTCTCTTGTTCTGCGGTTATGCACATCTTCTGTATAAGGAACCGGGTGAGCAGGATCACTTGTGTATTCGTCGTAAGGTTTGGAAGCATTGCCGGTGGCTTTTTCAAATGAAAGTTTGCCGCCCGGATGAATGTATAATTTCTTGTAGGATACATTTTTTGCCGGCCATTGATCAAATTTTTTCCAGGTATTTTCACCTGTAAAAAATATGTTTGCTTCTGCAAGATTATCGAGATTGCCAATACCTTTCAGGTGATAATTGAAAAAAGGTATTTCAATATTTTGTTGGTAGTATTCACTCGTGTTACTTCCAAAACGTGCATTTCCCATAAAGCTTCCTTCACGTCCCCATTGCCCATGATACCACGGGCCCATTACTATTTTACTATTGGTTTGCGGGCTTTGGGTTTCGCATGCTTTGTACGCATTCCAGGCACCCCAGCAATCTTCTGCATCAAATAAACCGCCTACCCAAAGCATTGCAGGCTTTACATTGTACAATCCATTTCTTGCATCTCTGGCCTGCCACCATGCATCATAGTTAGGATGCTTATATAACTCGTGCCAGAATTTAATGCTGTCGCCAATAAGTTTTGACAGGTTTTTTATAGCGCCTGTTTGCAGGTAAAATTTATAGTTGTCTTTTACAGGAGTAGAAAAACCTGTTCCATAACTCATGGTAGGTTTGGGGTGAGGCTTGCCAAAAGTAGGGTAAAATGAAAAACCATCCATTTGAAACAACACGCCCTTGTGGTGAAAGTCGTCGCCAATAAACCAGTTGGTTACCGGTGCCTGCGGACTTACGGCTTTCAATGCGGGATGACCGCTGAGTGCAGCTTCGGTTGAATAAAATCCCGGGTAGGATACACCAAAAACACCCACATTACCGTTGTTATTTTCAATGTTTTTTACAAGCCAGTCGATGGCGTCATAGGTATCACTGGCTTCATCGATGTCATTATTTGTTTGCTTATTTTTATTAAACGGACGAACATCCATAAATTCTCCTTCACTCATATAGCGGCCACGCACATCTTGCGACACAAGGATATAATTTCCTTTTACGTAATTCATCTTGTAACTGTTCCATAAAGGAATGTATTTATCTTCGCCGTAAGGTGCGCAGGAATAAGGCGTACGTGTCATCAGGATAGGATGCTTTTCACTTTTATCATTTGGTATGTAAATGGAAGTGAAAAGTTTTACGCCATCTCTCATAACCACCTGACGTTCTACTTTTGTATAATTATTTACAAACCAAGCACTGTCTTCATTTTGGGCAAACATCGAACAACAAATAAAATAACAGGTAACAAATAACAAATATTTCTTCATACTCAGTTTTTAAATCCCAATTTAGTAAAACAAACGCAGTAAAAGATGAATAACAATAAAGAGTTGATTGAACAATTTTATACAGCATTTCAAAAACTCGATTACCACGGAATGAACAGGTGCTATAGTGATGACATCGTTTTTTTTGACCCGGTGTTTGGATTACTAAAGGGAAATGAAGCCAGGAATATGTGGGAGATGTTGTGTAAAACAGCGAAGGACTTTTCGCTAACTTATGGTAATATTATTGAGCTGGATGAGGAGTATGCAACCTGCGAATGGGTGGCTACTTATACATTTAGTAAAACCGGTAAAAAAGTGGTGAATAAAATAAAAGCAAATATGCGTTTTTCGCATGGAGAAATAATTGAACACAGCGATGCCTTCAGCATTCACAAATGGAGCAAACAGGCGCTTGGGTTAACAGGTGAACTGTTTGGATGGAATTCATTTTTTCAACGGAAAATTAAAAACCAGGCTAAAAGAAACTTACTAAAATTTATGGCATCAAAAGCAGGGTAGTGGTTTATTTTATTAAAAAATTTTACAACATAAAAACGGCGATAATTTATTTATCGCCGTTTGCTATTAAAGATTTTTATGCCTAATCTACTTTGGTAACTTTTATTAAATTGGTGGGTATGTGCAAGTCAATTGGAGTACTGCCTGTACTAACTACCACGTCGCCTGTAACTAAAAAACCTCTTTCTTTTAAGATACTAATCTGATCATGTAAAATGATATCCAGGCTTTCTTCTTCAGTATAATAAATGGCCCTTACACCCCAACTTAAACTAAGCTGATTGATCAATGTTTTTTCTTTACTGAAAATAAATAACGGTGCTTTTGGGCGATAGCTACTTAATATAAAACCAGTATATCCGCTCTGAGTCATTCCAATCAATGCATTTGCTTCAACATCTTTTGCCATTTTACAGGCACTGTAACACAATGCATCACTTAACAAAGAGGGTGAGTGTTTTTGTGGAGTTAATATATCATCCCGATCATAATCATAAGCAGATTTTTCAACTTCCCTTATAATTTTAGTCATCATTTCCACAACCAATGTAGGGTAATGGCCCATCGCAGTTTCGCCACTCAGCATCACTGCGTCTGCACCTTCCAGCACCGCATTGGCTACATCGGTAACCTCACTGCGGTTTGGTTTGGTACGCTCCATCATGCTTTCCATCATTTGGGTAGCCACAATAACCGGCTTGGCCCTGCGCATACATTTGCGGATGATTTCTTTTTGTATCAATGGAACCTGTTCTACCGGAACCTCTACTCCAAGATCGCCCCTTGCAATCATGATACCATCGCTCTCTACAATGATATCCCTGATATTATCCAATGCCTCCGGCATTTCAATTTTTGCAATAACTTTTATTTTGCTTTTTCTAGCTTTAATGCGTTCTTTAAGTTCAATAATGTCCTGTGCTTTTCTTACAAATGACAGGGCAACCCAGTCAAGGTTATTATCAATGATAAATTCAAGATCGGCAATGTCTTTTTCAGTTAGCGAAGGCATCGTTAATGCAGAATCCGGAAGGTTTACACCTTTTTTTGGTGTTAATGTTCCACCACGTGTTACAGAAATACGCACTTCCGTGTCATTCAGTATTTCTTCTACTTTTACTTCCATTTTACCATCATCCAAAAAGATACGCTCACCTAATTTTACATCCTTTGCAAGATTAGGATAGGATACATAAATTTTTTCTGAGGTGCCAATCATCTTTTCAGTAGTAAAAATAAATTCGCTGCCATCTGCAAGTTCAATAGCGCCATTTTCAAGATCGCCCACCCTTAGTTTAGGCCCCTGCAGATCACCCAGAATGGCGATATTAAATGGTTGCGTGTCATTTATTTGCCTGATAAAATCTATAATCACCAATTTATTATCGTAGGCACCATGCGAAAAATTCAACCTGAATACATTAACACCAGCTTTAACCAGTTCTAGTAATTTTTCGTAGGTGGAGCATGCCGGCCCTACCGTTGCAACAATTTTTGTACGTTTCATCGAATGTTGTATGCCAGCTTCTTTATCCATATCTGAATGAAGGTATTTGCTGATGTTTTTACTCATAATTATTAAATCGGGTTAAATTTTTTTTAATTGAAATTGTTGGAAATACCGGTGACAGGCATTCATTAAACTGTCAACATAACTGATTCAGCCAAACATTTCCGCAATTTAAAAAAACGAATCAGAAAATGGCAATCTATTATTAATAATTGCTCCGGCTAAAATTGGGGCAGGGAATTAACTTGCAAGAATTCTTACTATTTTCATCCACTCTTCACTGATACGTTGCTTCTTTTTAACAGCTTCATTAAGTGGCGTAAGCATCATGCGATTGTTTACCATCCCTACAAACACATTGAATTTTCCTTCTATTAAACATTCCACCGCTGTGTACCCCATCCTGCTTGCAATTAAGCGATCAAAACAACTTGGTGATCCACCACGTTGAATATGCCCTAATATGCAAACCCGCACTTCCATAATGTTCAATCTCTCCTTAATTATTTTTGCAACATAATCAGCCCCACCAAATTCATCTCCTTCTGCAACTACAATCAGGTTTACCAACTTAGCCCTTCTTTCTTTTTCTGCCAGTTGTTTAAGGATGTCTTCAATATCTGTTTTACGCTCTGGTATCAAAATGTTTTCGGCGCCGGTAGCTATTCCACTATGCAAGGCAATATAACCGGCATCCCGGCCCATTACTTCAATAATGAATAAACGGTCATGTGCATCGGCTGTATCCCGTATTTTATCAATGGCTTCAACAGCCGTATTTACAGCCGTATCAAAACCAATGGTAAAATCAGTACCAGCGATATCTTTATCAATTGTTCCGGGTAAACCAATACATGGAATATCATATTCGTTGCTAAAAGTTTGGGCACCACGAAAACTTCCATCACCTCCAATTACCACAATACCGTTGATCCCCAATGCGGTTAAATTTTCGTAAGCTTTTTTTCTTCCTTCCGGCGTAAAAAAATCTTTACAACGCGATGTTTTTAAGATGGTTCCTCCCCGCTGTATAATGTTGGCCACACTGCGGCTTTCCATTTTGATGATGTCGTTTTCTACCATACCGGTATATCCACGCATAATACCGTACACATCCAATCCATGATAAATGCCTGTTCTAACTACTGCCCGTATGCACGCATTCATACCCGGTGCGTCGCCTCCTGAGGTTAATACTCCTATCTTAGTTACTCGTTTTTTCATATCTAAGGTAAACTGTTATGTATAATATTTTTTTTATTTAAGGATCTATCAGATTTGGTGATAATATCGCAGTTGTTTGAAACATTTCAAAAATACACATTTAAAATTAATCCTTACAACTTGGTAGTTTTATTATCACCAAATTGTAAAAAACGTAATTTAGATTTTCAAAACATGGAAAATATGCATCATTCAAAAAAAATAAATGGATTTATGTTGGCAGTTTCTTTAATGCTGGTAGGTAATTCTCAAGCCCAGTTAAAATACCCTGTTACTGTAAAAGTAAATCATACAGATGAATATTTTGGCACTAAGGTAGAAGATCCATACCATTGGCTGGAAGATGATAAGAGTGAAGAAACCAGGGCCTGGGTAGGCGAAGAGAATAATGTAACACAGGGATACCTATCGCAGATTCCCTACCGTAAAGCCTTTCAGGCCGCAATAGAAAAAGTTTATAACTATCCTAAATACTCTGCGCCGGCCCGAAAGGGTGAATGGTTTTATTTTTCTAAAAATGACGGATTACAAAATCAAAGTGTTTTATATCGTCAAAAAGGTTTGGAAGGGCAACCCGAAATTGTAATTGACCCCAACAAACTAAGTCCCGACGGAACGACCAGGCTACAAATGTTTAAGCTGGATAAATTAGGAAATTATGCAGTTGTTGGTTTGAGTAAAGGAGGTAGCGACTGGCAAACTTTTTATGTAAGGGATATGAAAACCGGTGAAAATTTAAAAGATGAATTGAACTGGGTAAAAGTGAGTGGCGCTGCATGGAAAGGAAATGGATTTTATTACAGCCGCTATCCTTCGCCTGAGAATGGTACCAGTGGATTGAGTGCAAAAAATGAAAATCACCAGGTTTATTTTCATGTAGTAGGTACACCGCAAAGCGAGGATAAACTCATTTATGAAAATAAGGAAAATGTGCAACGCTTCAACACTACCGCAACAAGTGAAGATGAGCGTTTTTTATATTTATACATCAGCGATCGTGGCAAGGGTTTGGAAGGGAATGCAATCTACTACCAGGATTTGAATGCGGTAAATGATACCAGTTTTAAACCTTTGGTAAAAGAAATTACCAATGATAATTATAATGTAATTGAAAACACTGATCAACAATTTTTATTGCAAACCAATGCCAATGCCCCCAATAGCAAAGTAATTGCAGTAAACATAAAAAATCCTGATCTGTCCAAAGCGGTAACTATTATACCAGAGCAGGAAGAGCCACTGCAGGGAGCCAGTACAGCAGGCGGCAGATTGTTTGTTGATTACCTGAAAGATGTAAGTACCCGTACTTATGTGTATGATTTTAAAGGTAAAAAACTAAATGAAGTTGTTTACCCTTCCATCGGTAACGGCGGGGGTTTTGGCGGGCAAAGAGATGATAAATTTGTCTTTTACGTATTTACTTCTTTTACAGTGCCCCCAACAATTTACAAGTACGATATCGCCAGCGGGAAAAGCTCCATATTCAGAAAGCCGGAAGTAAGTTTTAACCCGGATGATTATGAAACCAAGCAAGTGTTTTATCCTTCAAAAGACGGCACGAAAATTCCGATGTTCATCATCAGTAAAAAAGGCGTTGAAATGAATGGTGATAATGTTACGCTATTGTATGGCTATGGCGGATTTAATATAAACCTTGAGCCTGGCTTTAGCGCTACTCTGCTGCCATTTTTAAATGCGGGTGGGGTATATGCCCAGGCCAATTTGCGTGGTGGTGGCGAGTACGGCGAAAAATGGCATAAGGCAGGTATGCAGTTAAATAAGCAAAATGTTTTTGATGATTTTATTGCAGCAGGTGAATACCTGGTAGCGCAAAAATATACCAACTCCAAAAAGATGGCCATGCGTGGTGGAAGCAATGGCGGTTTGCTGGTAGGTGCAGTCATGAACCAGCGGCCCGAATTATTCAGTGTAGCCATTCCGCAGGTAGGCGTAATGGATATGTTGCGTTTTCATAAATTTACCATTGGATGGAACTGGATAGCAGATTATGGCAGTAGTGAAAAAGATGAAGCAAATTTTAAAAACCTGTACGCTTTTTCACCATTGCATAATATTAAAGAAGGGCTTAATTACCCGGCAACTTTAGTTACCACTGCCGATCATGACGATAGGGTGGTACCGGCACATTCATTTAAATATATGGCTACTTTACAGGAAAAGTACAAAGGGCCAAACCCCGTACTGATACGCATTGACACCAATAGCGGCCATGGCGCAAGCAATACTAAAAAGAATATTGAAACCCTTGCAGATATCTATTCTTTTATCTTTTTTAATATGGGCGTTCAACCAACTCTGTAAAATGAAAATACTTGTAACAGGTGCCAATGGATTGCTGGGACAACACCTGGTTGATTTATTGCTAAAAAGCACCAAACATACAGTTGTAGCAACTGGAAAAGGAATGCAACGTACTGCCTTTAAAGACGAACGGTTAACCTATATTCCGCTCGATATCTGCGATGGTGTAGCAGTACACAGTTTGATGGAGCAGGTGCAACCTGGTGTTGTACTGCATTGTGCGGCACTTACCCAGGCCGATGAATGCGAACTAAATGAGGTGAAATGCTGGGATGTAAATGTAACCGCTACACGTTTTTTAGTGGATGCGGCAAAAAAATGCAATGCCTTTTTTATTTTCCTATCTACCGATTTTGTTTTTGATGGCATTAACGGCCCATACAAAGAAGATGATGGCACTAACCCGTTGAGTTACTATGGAAGCAGTAAAGTGGCCGCAGAAAAGGCGGTGTTGGAAAGCGGACTTGCGACTGCTGTTGTAAGAACCTGCTTGGTTTATGGTGATACTGTGGCTGGTACCCGCAGCAATATTATCACCTGGGTTAAAAGTAATCTGGAACAGGGGAAGCCCATTAAAGTAGTGAGCGATCAATGGCGCACGCCCACTTATATTGAAGACCTGGCCCGTGGAATATTATTAATTGTAGAAAAAAAAGCATCCGGCATTTTTCATATATCAGGCGAAGAAATGTTAACACCGTTTGAGATGGCAATGGCTACAGCGGACTATATGCAGCTCGATCAATCACTGATAGAAAAAGTAGATTCATCTGTATTTTCACAGCCTGCAAAGCGCCCTGCAAAAACCGGATTTATTATTGATAAAGCTAAAGCCACATTGGGTTTTAAACCGCTGAGCTTTGCAGAAGGGCTTAAGCTGGTGTTGGATAAATAGGTATTGATTGCCCGGTTTTTGTCAAAATATTGATTGGTAAAATTGAATAAAAAAAATAGCCGCTTCCTTATTTGAAGCGGCTGTTCTTTTTCCATTTAATCAGGCTGAAATTTTTGCTGCCTGCAATGTTTTACAAACCCCAATTTAATTGTGGCTGAAACTTTTGTAAATAATATCCTGTTAGATTAACCCCATTTATTTTTTAGCCATTTTCTCACCGGCTCATCATATAATTTAAGGGAGGCATAAGCAATTGCTATACTTGAAAGAAGCGTAAGTATGGCTACAGGGTATGCCTGCGACATAGGCATTTTGTTATCCGCTATCCAGCCTGTGTAAATATAAATAAGTGGATAGTGGGTGATGTAGATCGGGTAAGAAATGTCTGCCAAAAACTTACAAATACGGGATGCCATCTTTCCTTCAACATTTCCGCTGGCACCTAAATAAACGATCAGCGGGAACATAAAAATAATTACCAGCGAATCATACAGCCCATTCATCCACAAAGTTTCGGGGCCGCCAATCCTGGGTATTGCCAGCGTAACAATTACCAGCAGGCTACACCATAAAAATGCGTTGTTGATATTTGTTAATTTCCCCATTCTAAATAATAGTAATCCGGCAAAAAACGGGTACATCATACGGGTAAAGCCAATGCGTAGCTGAACTGCATTTAGAGACCATCCGCCTATAACATCTCCTCCGGCACCTGTAACTGCCAGGTGTATCAATGCTGCAGCCGAAATAGTAACCAATATCCAAAGTACCAACTTCGAAAACTTTCTTACAAAAAGAGCGTACAGTAAATTGGCAATGTATTCAAAGAACAATGACCATCCCGGGCCATCCAAAGGATGCATTTCCTGCCAGCCACGAATGTCCATTGAAACAGGGATGGGAATCAATGTACAGCCAATCAACATGACCAACAGCATTTTCCAAACCGGTACTTCGTGAATGGTGGGCCACATAGCAGAATCCTGGAAGTAAAAGCAGGCAGCACCAATAACAGAGCCCATTACCACCATTGGCTGAAGCCTTACCAACCGCCTTTTAAAGAAATTGCCCAAACTCATTTTGCCCCAGCGGTCATCATAAGCGTAGCCAATTACAAAACCCGAAAGCAGAAAGAAAAAGTCCACTGCAAGATAGCCGTGGTTGATAACCTGCTCGAAGCGGCTGGCAGCATGTGCTTCAAAAAGATGAAAACTAACTACCATAATAGCAGCTACACCCCTCAGTCCGTCAAGAACAGGAAAGTGAGGTTTTGAATTTAAACGGGTTGTTTGCATCTATAAATAAATAGCTTTTTTTTTACTTATCAATACATGCGCTAAATTTTATTCAACTGGTATATTTTCTATTGCCAGCTATTTTTATTTTTGTAACAGCAGTTTTAAAAAAAAAGTATTTGTACACTAATTGAAATCATCCTTTTTCTTAGAAATTTTTAGAAATGATTTTTTTGTTCATCAACATTTGTTTTTCATAGCATCCGCATCGGCAGAGTTTACACTGAGGAACGAAGTGCACTGTTCAGGTTCATATTTTTATGGCATCATTTTCCACCATAATCATCTTGGAGCAGTCAATTTTGATAGCTTCAAATAAAAAATCAGATATTCATTTGGTATGGCTTCAGCTTGGTTGAACCGGGACAATAATTAGATTTATCTTATAAAATAAAATGCAAAACGATGGCAGAGAAAGCAGCAGGAAAATTAAAAGATGGAGATCAATGCAAGGTTGTAGGTGGAACCCACAATGGTAAGTCTGGCACAATCCGTGATATCAACACCAGCAAAACAGGCCACATCACCATTTTAGTTGTTCAGGAAAACGGCGTTCGGTTTAAGACGCTTGGCAAGAATGTGGTTGTATTGAAGGGTGGCGGGGAAGCGTTATTCACTATTAATGCGGCTGACGATTATAAAATTGACCTGGATGGTTTCTGCAGAAGCAAAAAGTATAAACTGCGAATGCTTAGCTAATCTTTTTGTAATTGTAATATTCTGATTCTTGCCGGCATTGGATTAAAGACTTTTAAATTTTTTGTGAAATTTTGGCCGGTTGAAGTTATGGTGAATACAAAAGATTGCTGAAACCAGGCATTGATATTTCTGCCCCCCATGTTAGAAGGTTTCCAATATGGACACGATAGTTTGACCAGCCTGATTGCTTCAGTTTTGGTTGCATCGTTTGAACCTGAAACATATATGATATTGCTTAAGCCTCCTTCTCGCCTTACTATGAATTTTAGCGAAACGGTATCAACAAAAACTGAAGCCCCGGTTTTAAATGTCGAGTCAAAAATATTATCAAACAAAACATTTGATGAAAAGAAATTGCTTTTGCCAACCTCACCATTAATGAATTGAGGGTCATTTTCCAGTTGCCTGAATATCTTGTCACCTTCACTCAACGGATTTTCGGTATAACAGGGCTTCTCTTCGTCTTCAAAATATACCGGGCTATCGTGATAAATATTTATCTGCTTATCTATTTTCCTTCGATATTCTTTATACTCCTGGTATGAGATATTAGTATTTGAGATGGATATGCCTTCCAATGATTGACTGTTAACAAGGGCTGGCGGAAAATGTTTGATTGGGTTATTACCAATAAAAAGTACCCTCAGGTTGGGAAGTAAAATTATATTCGTTGACACCTCTTCAATATTGTTTTTTTCCAGATAAAGTAATTCACAGGATTTTAAGCTTTGCATGGATGAAGGCAAATGACGGATATTGTTGTCATCCAATTCCAAATGATAGAGTTTTGGGAAGTTTCCGATCCAGTCCGGCAATGCAGTGATTGTAGTATTTGTAATCACAATTTTCGTTAATTTTTTACAGTGTTTCAGGTTGGCAGGAAATTGAGTGATATTTTTTCCGGATAACTCAAAGGTTTCCAATTTTGAGGAAAATGGTATTTGCTGATTCCAGTATTTAAATGGATTTTTATTCAATCTTAGCATTTGGAGTGAAATAAACGCCCCGATTACAGGTGGCAGTTCAGAAAGATTGTTACCTGATAGGTCTAAAGTTTTTAAATTTATTAGCCTATTAAATTTTGATTGGAGATAATCCAGTTTATTTTCATTGAGTAAAAGATATTCTAACCGTAAAAGTTTTCCTATTTCGTCTGGAAGAATGTGCAACTTGTTTTTGTAAAGGTCCAACTCTTTGAGTTTGGTAAGGCCATCAATTTGTGGGGGCAGGAAGAATAACTGATTTTCTCCAAGGCTTAAAACTTTTAAGTTTTTAAGTTTTCCTATTTCAGGGCTGATACTATCAATATTATTTCTTGGCAATATCAATGTTTCCAGCTTTGTCAGTAAGCTTATCCAATCGGGGATATTGGATATCTCATTGTCATACATCACCAGGTATTCCAGCTTTTTCAATTTGCTGATCCCTGCGGGCATTTCAGTAAAATTGTTCTTTGTTAGGTTTAATGTGCGGATATTTGGCAGCGTAAATACTTCATCCGGAATTGATTCAAGCCCCGCTTCTGAAATAGATAGGTATTCGATGTGCTTTAATTCTCCAATTAAGTGGAGTTTATCTCGCTTTACATTACTTAGGTATAATTCAAGGTTATAAACTGAATCCTTTTCTTTAATAGCCTCGTCAAGGTCTCTGTAAACCTTTTTGTGTTTTACATAACGCCAAGCTTGTCCAAAAGAATGGGTACATATAAAAAGTGTCAAAATAAATAAAAGGAATTTGCATTTCATCTTCAGGTACAATTTGAAGTATGAATGTAAGTCTTTTTGTAAAATTTTTCATCTGCAGATAAAGGCATCCTGCACGCTAATAAGGAGTTGTTTTTCTCAAACGATGATCAGTTCGTATTCCTGCTTTACAGGTGTAAATACCTACCATTAAAAAAATCTTACCTTTAAAAGCAGCCATTTTTTTGAACTGCATTAAATCTTTAACCTGTCAATTGCAATTATATGAAAGTTGTTTTTCTATTTCTTACAATTATTACAGTTTGTCTTGGTTGTAACTCCAACGATTCGGTGTCTCCATCTGCTGAAAAAAAAGATTCGACGGCTGCTGAAAAGGAAGTGCCCATTCAAAAAGTATTATTATCTGCTGACAAGCAAATTAAATTGGCTGTGCTTGCGGCTCCTGCAGAAAAAAGGGATAGTTGCTCCGTGTTTGGTTATAGTACAGATAAAGAACTCGTCCTGCTTAGAAAAGGTACCAATGAATTGATTTGTATTGCAGACAATCCTGATGGCAAAGAGTTTTCAGTCGCCAGCTATAGTAAGGAACTGGAACCATTTATGCAACGTGGACGTGAACTGAAAAAGCAGGGCATCAAAGACCAGGAGCTGTTCGACGAGCGTGGAAAAGAAGTAGCTGCAGGAACCCTTAAAATGCCGAAAGACCCTGCCGCATTGTATGTATATACTGCTAAATATAAAGACGTGGATACTACAACCGCTGAAGTAAAAAATGGTTATTTACGCTACGTAATTTATATACCTTTTGCAACTGCTGCAAGCACCGGTTTACCCGAAAAACCATCTGCCGATGGCATGCCCTGGATCATGAATCCCGGAACATACAGGGCGCATATTATGATTAATCCATAAAAGTTTCGGAAGCTTTGGTGTCTGTGTTTTAGTTAACGATAATGCAAAATATTGTGCTGTTAAAATATTAACCTGTGAAAACCGTTAATTTGGAAATGAATATTAATTTAAAGAAAACAGCACAACAGAATTTGAAAATTACTCCTTCACTTTTATCGTTTTTAGCATTGATGTTGTTGTATTCATTTGCAGATGCACAACTGATTACCGGCGTTTGGAAAGGTAAAATAGACCGCAAAAATGTAGAGCTTAAAATTATAAAAAATGGTGACAGTCTTACCGGTACCAGTTACTATTACGAGTCGGCCAACAGTTACAGAAGATATAGCATAAAAGGTTATTTTGACAGCAGGGATAACAGCGTTGTATGGTGGGATGATGAATTGATTGAAGAGAAAAAAGGCAAAAGGCTTTTGGGTATCCGTGGTGATGTGCCTTACATTTCAACAGCAGATTTTAATTGCCCCGGCGGAACAAAAATGTATTTGAATGGAGATGCTGCGTTAAAAGAAGATGAAGAGAAAACAAAAGGGCCTGTTGATCTGCAAAAATTCATCTCACATACTTTTAATGATGAATGGGATTTTGTAATTGATAACTACATTTTCGGTGCCAACGATCCTGAATTAATAGACAGTATTGGTAAAATGGCCTTCGTTAAACCTGTGCCGGTTGAAAGGCCAATGGTTATAGAAAAACCCGAACTACCGGCTTCAAATACAGTAGTTGTTCAAACCAGGAAAAAGGCAGCCGTTCCGCTCATAAAAAAGGAACCTGAAATAAAACCAGTTTTCATTGGCGACGATAAGCCTGAAGTAAAACAGGCAACGGTTGCAGTAAAGAAACCGGAAGTGAAGCCAGCGCCGGTTGCAGTTAAAAAGCCCGAAGTAAAACAAGTTACTGCAATAGCGAAAGAGCCGGTTGTTGCTGTAACACCTCTAAGTATAAACGAAAAATTTGCTACCCGTAATAAAGTGGTAGTGCAGGAAATTTTGGTAACCAGCGATTCGTTGGAATTGAGTTTTTATGACAATGCTGAAGTGGATGGTGATTCCATTTCAATCTTTCTGAATAACCGGCTTATCTATGAACATATCCGGCTTACCGATAATGCCTACACGATTAAAATGGCTGTTGCAGATTTACAGGATTCAAACGACCTGGTAATGGTAGCAGAAAATCTTGGATCCATTCCTCCCAATACATCATTAATGATTGCCATGATAGATGGCAAACGCTACGAGCAAAGACTTGAAAGCACCGAACAAACCAGCGCAGCCATCAGGTTTATCCGCAAGAAACCGGCGGTTGAATAGCGTGCAAACAGATGCAAAGCTAAGATCCCATAAACCGGACGAGACGAATTGCCGATGTTTCAGCGTCAAGCCCCACCTTACAGCAATATTTTTGTGTGTGCTTGTGCTATTCTCCCAGCATCATCTCAACTTCGGATTTCAATGGAGGTAAATGAGAAATGACTATCGACCAAATTATATAGTCAGAAACCGAATCGTAGCCATGAATAATTCTATTCCTGGTATCAACAATTTTCCTTGAATTTGAGAGTTCTATAGAATCGTCCTTTTGAAGAATTCTGTTCATTGCTTCGCCAATAATTTCGATATTTCTTTCAACTGCTCGCCTTGTACGAACATCACTTTGATAGGTGGGAAAGTCTTTTGCGGTATCGATAAAAAAACTGTCTATTTCATTAATAGCATTTAGAATATCGTATAGCAAAGCTTTAATCTCGATGTCCATAGATAAGTTGTCTTTGCTGATTCAAATTTTGCCTGAAATAAGGGTTCTTAATCGCCTTTTCTTCCAATAAATCAATGGTGCGGTTAAATATTTTTTGTAACGAGAACTTTAAATCAAAATAATTGTCAGCATAAATAGAGAAGTCCATTGGGTCGAAATCAACGACCAGATCAACGTCACTTTCGTTATTAAAACGGCTAGTTAGAACTGACCCAAATGCGTAAAGCTGTTTTACTTTGTGGTCTGTACAAAGCTTTGTAATGTCATTTATATGTTGATCGATTAACGTCATTGATTGTTGTTGATTAGCAAATCTATGAAAAAGTAACAACTACTGTTGAATGCAGTTTTGAAGCTTACAGAGCATAGCACATCACGTATTCATTTGTAATTTAATTGTACGTTTTTTACGAAAAAATGGAATGCGATTATAATTCAACACCTGCACAAAACTTCCCTAATGAGTTTATCGCTAATTTTGCATCAAATAAAAATTGAATCAATATGGAAAAATCAATATTGGCAGGCGGATGTTTTTGGGGCGTGGAAGAACTTATCCGTCACCTTTCGGGTGTAAGTAAAACAGTAGTCGGCTATACAGGTGGCGATGTACCCAATGCAACCTACCGCAATCATGGCAGTCATGCCGAGGCCATTGAAGTTATGTTTGATCCTGAAACCTTGCCCTACCGTACACTATTAGAATTTTTCTTCCAGATTCATGATCCCACTACGCTGAACAGGCAGGGAAATGATCGGGGACTCTCATACCGGTCAGCCATTTTTTATTTGGATGAAACGCAAAAAGAAACAGCAGAAAAATTGATTGCAGAAATGACCGCATCCGGCAAATGGCCGGGCCCGATCGTTACCGCCGTGGTACCTGCAACTGAGTTTTGGAATGCAGAAAAAGAACACCAGGATTACCTGCAAAAAAATCCCTATGGATATACCTGCCACTTTTTAAGGCCGGAGTGGATATTGGAGAAAAAGTAACTGGCAGTTAGCGTGGAAAGTAATTGCTAAAAAATATGAACCTGACCGAAGTCGGCATGAAAATGCGCAGATAGTTGTATTAAAAATGTCGCTAAATCCGATTGCTGTCGGATTTTAATGCACCCAAGATTATGGTGGAAAATGATGCCATAAGAATATGAAGCTGAAAAGTGCACTTCGTTCCTCAGTGTAAACTCTGCCAATGCCGATGCCATGAAATGCAAATGCCGGGGAACAAAAAAATATTTTAAACAGTTTCTAAATAAGGCGATTTTTTAAATGTTTTTCTGCCCAATGTCACCGGTTAATTATTAATAAACCATTTAAGAATGATTGAGCATTTTCCATTTTTCCTGGTAATGATTATGCTGATAGTAATGTTGGTAATGCTTGCCAATAAAATTAAGATAGCATATCCCGTGCTGCTTGTAGTGGCAGGATTGTTTTTTAGTTTTATTCCCGGTGTGCCCGTATTACACATTTCGCCGGAGCTGATATTCATTATATTTTTACCTCCGTTACTTTATGAAGCAGCCTGGTCCATATCATGGAAAGAGCTTTGGCGTTGGAGAAGGATTGTGTGCAGCTTTGCTTTTGTAGTTGTATTCTTAACTGCATTATCTGTGGCCTTTGTTGCCAATACTTTTATACCCGGATTTTCTTTAACCCTGGGATTTTTATTGGGAGGAATTGTATCGCCACCCGATGCAGTAAGTGTAGGTGCTATTCTAAAATTTGTAAAGGTACCTAAAAGAATGTCTTCCATTTTAGAAGGGGAGAGTTTGCTCAATGACGCATCGTCACTTATCATTTTTCGGTTTGCACTGATTGCCCTGGCTACGGGTCAGTTTATCTGGTATAATGCTGCGTTGAGTTTTGGATGGATGTTGATCGGTGGCATTGGTATCGGCCTTTTGGTAGCCTTCATTTTTATGAAAATTCGCAGGTATTTTCCCACGGATGCAAATATGGATATTGTACTCTCTATTGTAACGCCCTACGTGATGTACATTGTTGCCGAAGAAGTGCATAGCTCCGGAGTATTGGCCGTGGTAAGTGGCGGCCTGTTGCTGTCCAATAACAGTCATCGTTTTTATAATAGTTCAGCCCGTTTACGGGGCATCAATGTTTGGCAAAGCCTGGTGTTTGTTTTGAATGGATTGGTGTTTTTAATCATCGGGCTTTCATTGCCCAACATTGCAGCAGGATTGGAGGAAGTAAGCATTTGGTCAGCCATTGGATATGGGTTGTTGGTTACTGCCGTAGTGATGCTGGTCCGAATGTTATCAGCGTATGGGGCGGTGGTTATTACGTTAATTATGCGAAATTTTATAACTGTTGCCGATAGCAGACATCCCGGTTGGAGAGTGCCGGTTGTTTTGGGATGGTCGGGTATGCGTGGGGTGTTATCGCTGGCAGCTGCTTTATCTATTCCTGTTTATTTAAACGAGGGGCAGGAGTTCCCTCAAAGAAATCTAATTCTTTTCATAACATTTATAGTCATTTTTACCACACTTGTTTTACAGGGATTAACGCTTCCTTATTTAATAAAAAAAATAAAACTTCCGCACTTTGATGATTACACTACAGAAGGTGAAACAGATAGTTTTATCAAAAAAGAATTAGCCAATCAATCCTTACAACATATCAGGGATAATTACAGCAGCCAGCTAAATGCAAGCACATTACTGCAGGACTTAACTGCAAAGTGGCAGCATAAAACTAGCGCCAACTTTAATAGTGTGGTTCATGCCGATTTCAAAGCCATTTACCTGGAAACACTAGAGATTCAGCGAAAATGGTTAATCGATAAAATTAAAACAGAAAATCGTTTGGACGAGGATGTTATTCAAAAGCATTTGTATCAAATTGATTTGGAAGAAGAGAAAATAAAATTAATGTAAGGCAACTGTTTTAATAGGAAGCCTGCCGGTTAAGAGTAGTTGTTTGAACTTTATATTGGTTAAATTCTTTGGTTACCAGCCGGTGAATACACGTTAGCTTCAGTATATCAATCTTCTCCATCGTTCAAAAAGTCAAAAGTGTGACCTTGGGATGTTAATTCCTGAATATCCTGAATCAAACGATGTTCCTCATAAGGCTTTGCACCAAAGTCTGCCAAATCAGAAATTTCGGTTGTTGGTCATAAGACACAACAACGGCGTAGGCGATTAGGGTGCGGTTTTTGAAGATATACCAACAAGGGCGAAAATCTAAAGGTCCACTGCGGGAGAAGCTGCTGAGAAGAAGGTTCATTTTACCAATAAACTAATGTTATTCCACTCACGTGGTTGCAAGTAATTTGCCTATTAATAAAACGCTTTCGGAGCAATTTGAGTATGTGAAAGCGCGGCTGAAGTTTGTAACAATTTTCTCGGAATTATTATCGCTTTAATTACGGTTGCCTAATCGGAGTTAGCTTCGATACACCGCGGGAACCGTAGGAGTAATCTTTTTAAACATACGTTTACCTTATAATAGTTACTATTCCTTTGAGTGCTAATTCATTCGCTTTGAAAGTAACCACGTAAATATAGATTCCTGCAGGTTGAATGTCGCCATGGAACTTACCATCCCATGCAACAACCTCACCCGTAGCCTGGTACACCAATTGGCCATACCGGTTAAACACACGAACGGTTGCATCATATTCCGGATCAAGAAAGGGGATTTTCCATAGATCATTTATTCCATCGCCATTTGGGGTAAAGGCATTTGGAATATATAATCCGCTCACAACTTTTACCAGTACGTTATCTTCCCCGGTGCAGCCATATAAAGAACTGGCGGAAAGTGTATACCTGGTGTCCCGTACAGGCGATACGGTTGGTGTTAGTTTTTTAACATCATCGATATAACTACCGGGTGCCCAAAGGTAAGCTAGTCCATCGCCTTCAGCTTTTGCATTAAGAACAATTGCAGCCCCGCTTATAACATTCCTGTCAGGGCCTGCATCCACTATAGGTTTTGCATGCACATTTATTATTATAGCATTTGAAGCGATTCCGCAGGAACGGCTGGCGTTGGACTCAGTCTCGGTAAAGCGATACCAATAGTTGCCGGCTGCGGTCGGCAGTCGCCTATAGGTAATAGTGGAAGCGCCGGTAATATCATTCCATGTGGCGCCTTTATCTATACTTAACTGCCATTGATATACCGGTGACTGATACCCGAAAGAGGGAATTGCTTTAAATGTATAGCTGCTGCTAGTACCTTCACACACATTAATTACGCTACTTGTATCTTCCAGCGCACTTGCCGTTATCAAGTCCCCGCAAGGCCGAAAAGTAATATCATCCAGCGCAAGATCATTGCCTTCGCCACCAGGTGCATTGTTTGTCATGCGCAATACAATATTCGACACAGTTACGGGAGTAGTGAAATAAAAGCCGTATTGTTTCCACACAACAGTTTGCTCAACCGGTATATCGCCTGAATTATATGTTTGCAAAACCTGCCCTGTTGTTGTCTCGATGCTAAAAGTAATATTGGGTCTTGTGCCCTGTAAAACGTATTTCATATTGAGCATCCATGCGGCAAACTCGTAGGTAGTATTAGCGCAAAGATTCTTAACCGTATCCAAATAAAAGTCGCTGGGTTCGAAGGAAGCATCTACCAGCATAAAATAACCACCGGAATTGCCTGTGTGGTCATGTTCTAAAACATGCCAGCCATAATTGCATTCAATACCCCTGTTATAGAGTGTGTAAAATCCGTTTACCGGGCAGGCATCTGAAACAAACTGGTAATTGGTGGTAGCCGCAGAAAGTCTTGGCCCCGGGTTATCGCCCGCACCAAAAGTGATATTTATAACCGGATCGCCATGGCTGCCGTTGCACAGTTGCGCTACCGCCCGTGAATGAAAGGCAAGGATCAATAAAAGCGATGTTAGTAGAAACAAGGAACTTTTAAGAAAGAAACGGTAGCACATTTTGTTGAGAAAGGTCCGGACAAATGTATGCTTTCCATTAATTACCTTTCCTGTCACAAATACTATCAACATACTTGGCAATTCATTTAAAGAAACACTATCTGTCACACCCGACATAATTTCTTCGGTATGATATGAATAGCCGATCATGTCTACACTTCCCTGGTCTTTTTCAAAATAGTCAACTGGATAGTCATTGTCGTGTGATTTATGAAATACAGATGAAGCATTTTCAAAACGAAGAGTCAAATTATTTATTGAGGTCTTTGGAACCCACTCGTCATCTCTTTTATTGAAAATGCATTCAGCTTTGTTGCTTTCTATTTCGTGGGAAAAGTCTGTAAAATCGTAGTTGTTGTGTAGGTCTATATTCCCGCCATTATAATTTAAGCTTATAAAATCATCACTAATTGAAGAATTGAGCTCTCTCATAAAATAACAGCTTACGTTTGTATTGCCGCAATAAATATCATATCTATTGCGTCAACACACCAAATATAAGTGTATTGCCGCAACAGATAAGACTAAAAGCATTTTCATCAATATCAACTTAAAGAGATAAAATTAAAATAGTTAGGACATCCTGATTAAAGGAATCTACATTTAGAAAAAAGATTTTAACTCGATAGATTTTCTGAAGATAAAAACTATCCTTAAAATTAGGTGTCGCATAAGTTGAGGTACAATATTTTTATTGCCACAATAAACAAAATACCTCGCTTCAAAGCAACGTCTCTTATCCCAGCTTTGTGTGGTGGCAGGACGTTGCGCCTACAGCAGTTAATATCCCGGTTTATTAAAGGCCAAATCCTCCATTTCATAAAATTAATAACCGGTTAAATGAACTGTTGTCATGTTAGAAAAGTTATAAAGAACCTTCTGCTGCTAAATGGTATTGTTGTTTTTTACGGGCATAAATAAAGATAACTAATTTAACGGGGCCTTATGTGTTGGCGCAAGGTCCCCAGCTTTGCTCATTGCTCTTGGGGAGACGTTGCTTGGAAGAGACAAATTGTGAAAAATAGTTTTTACATAGTGCTTGTTTTTTATTTCAGGCATGTATAAATATTTTACATGAAGGCTGTTAGCAGAAGCCGGTAATTATTAAAAAAACTAGTGTACAAAATAAATTGAACAGCTAAATAAACAACCTTCGCGGCAAACAAAGCCAAGATTGCCAAGCCAGGCTGATTCTATTTTTTCTTTGGCCGCTATTGCAAAAACAAGCGGTATTTTCTACTTTAGTTTCTAATAAAAACATCCATATAGAATGAGAATTGGGTGAAATTATAATCGTAAAAAAATTTGTAGTGAAGTGGCATTGAATTACACGCTGTTTCCTTCCATGAATTTTTGCCGACCAATTGGCTGCAATCAGTTTATATACACAATATTTTCACTACTTAATAAAATTTTTAAAAATGAATACACGAAAAATTTCCGGCTATCAATGGCTGGCTTATGTTTCCCTGGTTATCACGCTGTTTTCATGTAAAGAAAACCCTGAAACATTTGCAATACATGCGCCAATTTATCCCGGTAATGCAGAAGCAGTTACCTATACTCTTAGCAGAATCACCGGCGATGTATCACAGGTGCAACTGCATGAAACTGTTGAAACGATTAATGCTTCGGGCACTGTAACGGCTACATCGCCTGAAGTACTGCTGCAAACATGGAACAATCCTTCTTTTCCACTCAATTTTACAAAAACAGGCGGCTATGCTACCAACAGGCTGGTAACTTACCGTTTTGATGTAACGGGCAACGATAAACATTATACGCACACCATCAGTTTTGCAACAAGACCCTATCCCGTTCCAAATCAACCTGCACCTGTATATGTGGTAGGTGATGTTAACAGGGTGATGAACCTAGTGTTTATTCCCGACCGTGACATACCGGCTATCAACACTTTTTACAATGCAGTAAAGGTTGATATTGATGAAGTGTTTCACCGGGAAGATTATGTCAGGAGGTTTAGAAGAAGCTATAACTTTTTCATTAATCCATTTACAGGCCATGCACATGATTATGATACCGAAACCCGTGACCATGAAGTACCTTCCAACTGGGATCAGCTAAGTTTTGCCCAGGGAAAAGTAATTTTACATGACCGGGATATCAGGGATTTTGCAGAACCGGATAAACACTTGTTTTCTGCCGAGCACTATGTAAAAGGAACCTTGTTGCATGAAAGTGGCCATAACTTTTACGACCTTGCCGATGAATATGGTGGGGGCAGCCATTGGCAGGAAGCTACACTTCCAAATAACTGGAGCAGCTTAGCCGGTTGCCGGGCAGATGCTGCAGGAAGAGGAATGCAAATGAGCGATGCTCATCAAATGGGCACCAGTGGATGGTACAAACTCTGTCCTTCTACTTGTGTAATGGAAAGTTCCGGCACAAATATACATCCCTACGAACGGCCCTGTCGTGACAGGATTCTATATTCTATCCTGCAACGCTCGGCAGGCAATTGATAAATATATTTTTATAAAACATTTAATCTACAATCATGAAATACACTTCTGCTATTATAGTTCTTTCGCTTTTACTCCTTTGCTCATGTAATGGAAATAAAGCACAACAAAAAAATGATCCGGCACTTGATAGTACACTTGCTAAAATAGACTCCCAGGTTGGAACATTCAACCCTGCGTATATCAATGATGCAGCAAATTCGCATTACGCCATCAGTGTAAGTTTTGCCAATAATCAGTTTACAATGGTACCGGGCAATGTAGCCATAAGGCCAGGCAGAGCACCTTATCTTACCAATGATACCAGTAAACCATTTGTGGTAAAGTTTAAAGATGCGAATGACAGAATTATCGGTAGCTATAGTTTTGTAAACCCTGGTTTATTAAGGGCATGTGATGGAAAAAATCCCAACACCAGTATAAAGAGTACTATAAAATTTGAAATTTTATTACCAGCCAATAAAGAAATTGCGAGCCTTGAATTATCGAATAATGGTAAAAGGCTTACCCAGTTTACAGTGCCTCCTGCAGGTGGCAATAATGTTGATTCAACTGGTGGGAGTGTTAAAGTGCAGTAGAGATTTTTAGGAGGATCGTTTTGTAATTTTTTTTCAGATTACTGTCCCGGCTTTTGAGCCGGGATTTTCTTTGAATACATGAAGGCTTTTGAGCATTGGTTGACTAGAAATTTATAAATCTGTGGCGGGTGCGCAAACTTCCGGGAATACAATATGAAAGTCTGTTGACCAAATTTGAAACTTTTGAACTTTATTCTTATGACATTTGCCTACACATTTTTATACATGCACACTTCACTTCGGCAACATATTGAAAAATTTATTGACTTAGATGAAGATGAAATAAAACACCTGTTATCATGTTTTCGTTCGATTCAATTAAAGAAAAAGCAATACCTGCTTCAAAGCAACGTCTCTCTCCCAGCTTTGTGTGGTGGCAGGACGTTGCGCCTTTAGCAGATAATATCCCGGCCTGTTAAAGGTCAAATCCTCCATATCATAAAATTAATAACCGGTTAAATGCCCTGCTGTCACATTAAAAAGTTATAAAGAACCTTCCGCTGCTAAATGGTGTGGTTCTTTCTACGGGCATAAATAAAGATAGCTAATTTGGCGCAACCTTATTCGTTGGCACAAGGTCCCCAGCTTTGCTCATTGCTCGGCGGGAGACGTTGCCTGGAAGAGGGTTGTCTAAAAATTTTGTTGGCTGCTGTACTATTTTCGTCAACTATTTTTATGATAACATTCCTGCACCTGAAACTAACATTGTCACTATGAAAAATAATATAAACCCTATACTTATTAAGATAGCAAAAATTGAAGTCACTAAAGGTATTTTGCCTTTCTTAAAAAAATTGAGAACCGAAAGGAAAAATAGTAAGCTCGGCAGTATAAATAATGTCGAGGCAACAATTAATGGAAAAACCTTGTTCGCTTCATTGCCAACTATTCTTCGTTCTGTCAAGAAGATCACAAATGGATAAAACACAGACAAGCACAAAACCGAATAGTAGGTCTTAGCATAATTTAATCTGCTGCCAGCTACAACAAGTCCGCCAATACATAAAATAGTTATTGAAAATACAATATTTCTTAATTTTCTGTTTTCCGCATAACCAACTTCAGGGTCATTCCATTCTGCTGTTTGGTTTCCATTTAAGTCGTATGCAATCCAACGAGTTTGTCTACCATTAGTATAGAAGTATTCTGTCTGAACTTTTCCATTAGTGTGATAATATTTTTCTGTCTGAATTTTGCTGGATGCGTCAAATTCGATTTTCTTGTGAGTTAAAGTCCCGTTATATAATTCAGTTGTGTCAATAGTTTTCTGTCCCAAAGAAATTGTGGATATAGCCAGAAAAAATACCAATAATAAAACCGTCCGCATTATAGTTTGTATCAATTTAGTTTGGTGTGTCCGGAAGTATAGCAGCCAACGTTTTGCATTTGCGATAGTACAGGGAATTCATTGCTGGTACTGCCCAGCGGTAATGCTTTTTAGATGAGGATTATGAAATTAAGGCAAAGTTTATTAGGAAGAGTCCAGCCCCAAACCACTGCTGCCATATTGCTGCTGTAAAAGTTCCAATGTCCAGCCCTGTATTTTGCAATTGTTGGCCGCTGTTTTCGTTAGCAACCGAATACAACTTTTACTTTTTATAATAATACCTTGTGTAATTTGATTTGTCTTTCCATGAAATCGTTAGCTCGTTTGCAGTTATTTTATTAATTACTCCAGTATCTGTTACATTATCTACGGAAATTATAAGATTGTCTTTAAGAGTGAATTTCTCAAACTTACTACTTAAATTTCTTCTGTATGTGTCCTGGTTAATTTCAACAATTGCAGGCTTATTCAATTCCATTCCATTTATATGCTCACCAAAACGGTAAACACCCTTATATGCATTCCAGCGTCCTTGCAAGTTTTGAAAATTTATACTTGTAATGGCCGATACAGAACTCGCATCGTATGCTTCCCAATCAATATTTTTGTCATGAACGTCGACTGTTTCTCCAATTTTTTCAGCTTTAGAATTTGTAGGTATGGATTTCGGTGAACAATTCACCATCAAACCAGTCAAGATCAATCCAATTAGAAAGTCGTTTTTCATTTGTCAATTAGTTTATGAGAGTACTGTTAAAAATAGCGGCCAACGTTTGTATCGCCGCAATGATTATCATTCCTATTACGTCAATACACCAAATATAAGCGTATTACCGCAACAGATAACACCAAAAGCATTTTTGCCAATAGCCGCCGAAGAGATACAATTAAATAATTAACACGCCCTGATTAAAGATTTCTACATTTAGAAAAAAGATTTTAACTCTATAGATTTTCTGAAGAGCAAACCGCCCAAAATATCAACAAGGTTAAAATTCCCCACCACCCATTTGTATTTTAAAAATAAAACAGAACTTGCGCTATATGGTAAAACAATTATTAATCCTTGCCCTTTTATTTACTGTTGTATCCTGCAACAATAAAAAGGTGGTTGACGAAAAGGCCGCAGCCATTGTAAAGGCGGGTATTGAAACATTCGGTGGAAAACATTATGATGATATGGATCTGTCGTTCGACTTCCGGCAATTCAGGGTACACCTGGTGCAGGAAGACGGTAAGTTTTTGTATGAAAGAACCACAACAGATTCAATGAATAATGTATGGCACGATGTATTAACCAACAGCGGATTTACCCGGGAAAAGAATGGAGAAAAGCAGGAGCTGACTGAAAAAGATTTTAATAAATACAAAGAGGGAATAAATGCGATAGCCTATTTTATGTTGCTGCCCTATAAGCTTTCAGAACCCGCTGTAAATCTGAAATATGTAGGAGAAGCCACTATAGAAAATAAAAAATATGATAAGGTAGCCGTTTCATTTAATGCAGACGGGGGAGGAAAAGATCACCTGGATGAGTTCTGTTTCTGGTTTGGCCAAAGCGATCATTCGATGGATTTTTTATCCTATTCCAATGGCGGCCCAAGGATGAGAAAAGCAGTAAAAAAAGACACCGTAGCAGGCATCATTTTTCAGAACTACGAAAATTACCTGATAACCGACAGCACAATAGAAACCTACAATTACGACAAAGAATTTACAGCCGGAAGAGTTAAGTTGCTTTCAAAAATTGAACAACAAAATTACACAGATAATAAACCGGCAAAAAAGTAAAAAGGCAAAGCCGCAGTAGAAGTCTAAACCACCAGCACCAGGTCAACAATTCAATTACACTTACCTATAGTGAATAAAGCAGCAATCCAGGTTCCCCTTGAGGGAACAGGGGCTTGTCTTGTCCTCTACATCCGTTCCGGCACCCCAATCCCCAACAACTGCATTCCGTTTTTTAGCGTGTTGGCTGTCATGCCGGCTAACCGTAAACGCAGTTGTTTCTTTTCCGGTGTTTCTGCATTGCCAATGGAATGCTCGGTATAAAATGAGTTAAAGGTTTTGGCCAGGCTGAATAAATAATTGGCCAGTAGTGAAGGATCATGATCAGTGCATGCCTGCTCCAATGTTGTAGGATATTGCTCCAATACTACCAGTACATTTTTTTCAAGTTTTAGCAATGGGCTGGCAGGTAGCGCTTGCTGTTCGGTGGTAGCTTCCTTCCGCAATATGCTCCGGATACGGGCATGCGTATATTGTACAAACGGCCCGGTAAACCCGTGAAAGTCGATGCTTTCTTCCGGGTTAAAAACCATTGTTTTTTTAGGGTCAACCCGAAGCAGGTAAAACTTCATAGCACCAAGGCCGATAGTCTTGTAGAGGTCTTTAAGTTCATCCTCCGTGAAGTCTTTTACCTTACCTAATTCTTCGGTATGCTTTTGAGAAGTAGAAATCATCTCCTCTACAATATCATCTGCATCTACCACAGTGCCTTCACGGCTTTTCATTTTGCCGGTGGTCAGTTCCACCATACCGTAACTCAAATGGTAAATATTTTCTGCATTGGGCATGCCCAGTTTTTCGCAAATAAGCCGCAGCACTTTCATGTGGTAATTCTGCTCATTACCAATTACGTAAATGCTTTCGTCAATTTTATACTGCTCATATTTTTGAAGTGCAAGGCCAATGTCCTGCGTTATATATACAGACGTACCATCTTTACGTTGCACAATTTTTTCATCCAGGCCTTCAGCAGTAAGATCAATCCAAATGCTGCCATCTTCTTTTTTAGAGAACACCTTTTTTTCGAGGCCCTGTTGTACAATATCTTTTCCCAGCAGGTAGGTATTGCTTTCGTAATAGGTTTTATCAAAATCGGCACCAATGGTTTTGTAGGTAACATCAAAACCTTCATACACCCAGCCGTTCATTGTTTTCCAGAGTTCAATTACCTCGGGTTTTCCGGCTTCCCAGTCCAGCAGCATTTGTTTGGCTGCAGCCATTACACTTGTGTTGGCACGGGCTACTTCCCTTATTTCTGCATGTAGCTTGGTTATTTTTTCTTCGTCTTTTACTTCATCCAGTTTGGTTAATGCAACCATCAATAATTCCAGCTTTTCCAGGTCCGGCCCGGTGAAGTCGCACAAATCGGCGAGTTTTATTTTATTGATCAGTATTTGACTTTCTGCTTTTACATCTTCTTCAAATTTTACATAATAATCGCCTACAAAATGATCGCCTTTTGTGCCGGTTGATTGCGGCGTGGCGCCGTTGGCATATTTCTGCCATGCCAGCATACTTTTGCAAATATGAATACCGCGGTCGTTTACAATGCAGCTTTTTACAACTTCGTAGCCATTTGCTTTGTAAATTTCGGCAACACTCCAGCCTAAAAAGATATTTCTTAAATGCCCCAAATGCAGGGGTTTGTTGGTATTGGGCGAAGCATATTCCACCATCACTTTTTTACCATTCGGCAATTGTTGCCCGTAGTTGGGTTGTTCAAAATTTTGCTGCAACAGCGATATCCAATAATCGTCGGCTACGCTTAAGTTTAAAAATCCTTTAATGATATTATAACCTGTATATAAGCTGGGAAAATCGGTGATGAGTTTTTCACCCAATTGATTGCCGATGGCATCCGGCGATAAACGAAGTGCTTTTACCAGCGAAAACATTACCACCGTATAATCTCCCGTGAATTCGGGTTTGGTTTGGCTTACCTGGAAATCTTTTTCGGTAAAGGCTTGGTTATACAGTTGGGTTAAACTTGCCGTTACACTTTTTTGAACGCTGCTTACTATTGACATGCTGCAAAAATAATGAAATAGGCATTAGTTGTTGTGCCGGATATTAGCGGGCTATGAAAGTATTTTTAATGCATTAAAAAAGATGAAACTATTAGACAATGCACCGGGATGGAAGGAAATGGTTGAATTTAATTTGTTCAATATTGGTATTTGGTACAAGAGGGCGATGCAAGGATGCTGCCATTACTACCAAAGCCCGGACAAAAGATACCATCTATCATTCAATTAACATGGCAAATTATTCATTATTGATTACCTTTGCGCCCATTTTAAAATTATGATAAGTGTAAATAATGTGACCCTTGCCTATGGTAAGCGGGTTTTGTTCGATGAAGTAAACATCAGTTTTGTTAAGGGAAATTGCTACGGTGTTATTGGTGC
>JBKJUP010000052.1:0-79562 GCA_046590675.1 Ferruginibacter sp.
ATGTTTGGAGGATTGGTATTTTTTTCATTGGTATAATTCATATTTCCTGAAACACTTAACCTGTCCGTTAAATTATAACTATACCCAAGATTGATTCCTTTGCGATTAAACTTATTATTGGGTACAATGCCTTTGTTATCCGAATTGGTTAAAGAAAGATGAAATCCACCTTTCTCATTACCGGTACTTACTGTAACGGTATTTGACATATTTTGGCCATGCCTGTAAAACTCTTTTATCCTGCTGCCTTGTGCTACATAAGGAATGCCGGTAGTATTGAACAATGTCTGAGTCATACCAGGCATTATTTTTTCGCCAAACGACCATTGACCTGATGTAGGATTTGGTGTAGTTGGCCTTACGCCATTTTCGCCCTGTCCATATACTTTTTGATAATCAGTATAATCCAGTGGGTTTTCATTGGTATAATTTAAATTATAGGCAAGTCCTATTCCTTTTCCCTTACCCTTTGTTTTTGTGGTAATCATTATTACGCCGTCTTTTGCTCTTGAGCCATACAAAGCAGCAGCAGCAGCCCCTTTCAGGATGGTCATATTTTCAATATCATCCGGGTTGATACTTGACAACCCATCACCGCCATCTGCATACACACCGCCACCTTTTACAGAAATGGCATTATCGTTAAAATTAGTATTATCAACAGGTACACCGTTGATTACAATCAATGGGTTGTTTTGGCCTGAAATAGACGATTGGCCCCTGATGCGGATTTTGGATGAACCACCCGGCCCTGTACCAAGGCTTGATATATTAACGCCTGCAACTTTACCCTGTAGCGCATTTATGGGGTTGGATGTTCTGTTAACGGTAAGCTCTTCAGCCTTTATGTTTGAGGTGGCGTAACCCAGGCCCCTTGCCTGTTTGCTGATGCCCAGTGCGGTTACAACAACTTCATTCAGATTACTGTTATCTGATGTCAATACAAGGTCGACTGTACTGCGGCCAGCAACTTTCACTTCCTGTTTTATAAACCCAATAGAACTAAATATCAATACTGCATTTGCAGCAGCAGGTACCTTGTACTCCCCGGATTCATTGGTTGCAGTTCCGGCTTTGGTTCCCTTTACGATTACTGAAACTCCGCTAAGGCTTTTACCTTCTTCATTCGTTACCTTGCCGCTTACATTCTGCGAAATGGATTGATAGGAAAAAAACAAGAGTAACGGAAATGTAAATAGCAGTTTTCTAAATGCTGGCATTGCTGCCGGATGCACATGTTTTTTCATAATAGCAAGTGTTTGGTTAATGATGTTATTGATCAGAAAGAAATTGTGTTTTCTTAACGTGGCACAAATTGCATCTTTAAAAACTTAAAAACTTCCATTAATAAACACCGATGATTTTTACACAAATTTTGGGGAGTCTATGTTGGGAATAATCCAACAACAGTAGCATTCATATCCATAATAACTGTACTTTAGAAAAATCATTGATGATTGCATGCAACAATTTTTACTACATAAGGATTATTCAAAAGAGTTGCACCCGTTTGGCCATATTATTGAATTTGCCACAAAAAAAAATCACAACATTCAACTTAATTCACTCAATGAATCAACCACCGATTGCATTCGTATCTACTATATTTTAGACGGAAAATTTGAATGGGATATTAACGAACAGCATCATATTTTATACCCCGGCGATTTGGTGTTAATTCAGCCAGGGCAGAAGTTTGGCGGGCAAAAAGGCGTGTTGGATATTGGTACGTTATGTTGGATTTATATTGAAGTAAATAAACTGCCGCAGCCTGAAAAGATCATGTTTGGGAAATGGAGTAGCCTTCAAAAAAATGAAATACTTGCCATCGATAAAATTATCAGGTTATGTAATACGCCGGTAATGTCGCAGGTAAAAGAAGCAGGCAGAATTCTTTTTGAGATACAAAACGAATTGTTTAACCAGCAAATAGGATTTACTACCAGAACCAATCAGTTGCTGGATGAATTATTTATTTTGATTGCACGCAAACTAACGATACACAATAGTGCCAATCGTGATTTTCCTAAAACTTTTATGAACCTTGAAACCGCACTCAGGGAAAATCTGTCGCATCAATGGACCGTGGAAGAAATGGCCGGGTTGGTCGGATTGGGGACAACGGCTTTTACGGAAAAAACTAAAAATTATTCGGGGTTCTCGCCGCTCAACTATCTTATTAACATCCGTATTTCCGAGGCCATAAAATTATTAAAACGTAGCACCGAGCCTGTAACAGAAATTGCATTGAATACAGGCTTTTATTCATCGCAGCATTTTGCTACCACATTTAAAAAACTAACGGGTTATACGCCCAGTGATTTCAGAAAAAAAAATATTTCACATGAGTAAGATTACTTCACGCCGTAAAGATTGTGTAATCACAATTGAATTGGGTACAAATGCTGTAAGGATTTTTGCATTTGATTTAGGTGGCGACCTGATTGGTTACGCCAAAGGTGCTTATCCTACTTTTCATCCCTTGCCCGATTACAGCGAGCAGGATCCGGAACAAATGTTTATTACCATGCTGTATATTTTGAAGAACTTTTTGAATGATAAGGTGCATGCAGAAAAGTACCAGGTGGTTACCATTTGTTTTAGTTCTTCCATGCACAGCGTATTGCCGATTGATAAAAATGGTGTACCCCTTGGCAATGCCATTATATGGGCCGATAACCGGGGCAAGCTGGAAGCAAAAGATTTAAAGAGCAATGCACTTGGAAGAACGATTTACAAAGCAACCGGCACGCCCATTCATCCCATGTCGCCATTAATAAAAATTACCTGGCTTAAAAATCACGCAAAGGAGTTGTTTAAAAAAACCTATAAATTTCTTTCTGTAAAAACTTATATCATTCAACAATTAACGGGTGAATATGTAATCGACAACAGCCTTGCTTCGGCTACCGGCTTGTTTAATATTCATAAACTTAACTGGGATGCAGATGCATTGGATTATGCAGGCATTACGCCGGGCAAATTGCCTGAGTTGGTTTCTGTATTTCATTCGCCGGGCAAGTTGCGTAAGGAGTACCAGACTTCCCTGGGCTTGTCGTCGGGTATTAAAATAATGGTTGGCTCCAGCGATGGTTGTGTGGCTACATTAGGAGCAGGCGTATGGAGCGAGGGCAAGGCTACCATCACCATTGAAGACAGTGGTGCAATGCGGGTTGTAGGAAAAAAAGTGTTGCAGGATGATAAGGAACGTTTTTTCAATTACATTCTTACAAAAGATTATTATGTATCCGGCGGGCCAACCAATAACGGTGGAAATATTTTTGAATGGTATGCCAAACAGTTTGGTGATTTTAAGTATGCATACGATATAGAAAACTGTATGGATGAACTGATCAATGATGCAACAAAAATTCCGGCGGGGGCAGATGGTTTGTTATTTTTGCCCTACCTCTTAGGAGAGCGTGCACCCATCTGGAACGCAAATGCAAGAGGTTCTTATTTTGGCTTAACCATTAATCATACCCAAAAACATTTTGTAAGAGCAACCATTGAAGGCATTCTTTTTGAAATATATAGTATTGGTAAAACACTGGAAGAACACCGCAGTATTAACAGTCTTTCTGTTAATGGAAGTTTTGCCACCATCCCTTTTTGTTCTCAGTTAATTGCAGATATTTTTAACAAGCCGGTTGGTATCAATAAAAATGTAAACAGCGTAAGCCAGGGTACTTTTTTACTGACTGCAACCGACATGGGCATTTATAAAAACCTGGATGCTGCGGCAAAAAGTGTAGAACTTGCAGAGACCTTTACACCCAATAAACAGCATCATGCTATTTATAAAAAGTACCTTGCAATCTTTGAAAGACTAAGCACAAAATTTAATGAAGAGTTTGAAGCAATTGCTGCCATTCAGTTGGAATCCTGATCGTTTGTTTCAACTAAAACACCAGGGATTTAAAAATGAAAATACCTTTTGCACCGAATTGTTTTTTATTGATAATATTTATTTTTACTAAAATAAGGTTGATATGAAACAGGAAATAATGCCTATCATAAATCCATCCGATCTAATTCATTTGGCACAAAGCCGGGAACTCATCATTGTTGATGCCCGCAGTGGCGTAAAAAATGCCAGGGCCGATTATTTGGCCAGTCATTTGGAAGCTGCTTTGTTTGTTGATATGGATACAGATCTTGCTGATATAAAAGCAGATGTTTCTAATGGTGGCAGGCACCCGCTTCCTGATGCAGCGCAGTTTTCGACGGTATTAACTAAGCTGGGCATTACACCTTCCAGCTATGTAATTGTATATGATGATAAAAACGCTGCCAATGCGGCCGCCAGGTTTTGGTGGATGCTTAAATCGGTTGGTCATAAAAAAGTACAGGTTGTAGATGGTGGCCTTAAAGCAGCAGTTGATGCAGGTTTTCCTGTAAGTTCAGGTGAGGTTAAACCGGGCGTTAGTGAGCCTTATGGAACTGTTGAATGGCTATTGCCGTTAACTGATATGGAGGCTGTGGAAAAAGCAGCAGGCAGTGAGGGTTTTATTGTAATTGATGTTCGGTCTGAAGAGTGTTACAATGGTGACTACGAACCGATTGATATTATTGCCGGGCACATTCCCGGGGCTGTCAATATACCGTTTACAGAAAACCTGGATGCGGATGGTTTTTTCTTATCGCCGGAAATATTACACGAAAAATATGCAACAGTTTTGGGTGATAAAACACCCACGCATATTATTGTGCATTGCGGTTCCGGCGTTACTGCCTGCCATACAATGCTTGCAATGGCTTATGCAGGTTTGGCGATCCCAACGCTCTATGTTGGTTCATGGAGTGAATGGTGCAGGAATGATAAGCCCATTGCTACCCGTGATCGGGTATGATGTAATTTGCGGCGTTGATTTTAGCGGGATGAAATATTCCGTATCATACCTGCTTATTTTTTTGTTGCAAATTGGTTACCGCCATAATGTTCCAGCTCAAACCCATTTACCTGGTTGTCGGTTTTCTTAAAATAGAGGTTGAAAAATTCTGTATTGGAATAAAATTCCGCGTCACTTGCCGCAAACAAATCGTACTTATAGGTTGGTGAAAAATAACAAACCAGTTGATTGTTTTCTTTTTTTAACTCCACCGTATTGCCATCCGGGAACTGGTAAACACCGGTATATTTATCAATGATTGCAGCATCTAATGTTAGCTTTTGTTTTTCAAAAATATATTGCAGGCCCCTTGCGTAGGTTTCGCTTTTTGTGCCGGAGTGCCCGGTGTTTTCCAATACCTTCGAACGTATGCTAACGTTTGGATATTTACCATTGATTAAACGTGCTGCAAATTTTTCAAAAACAGGGCGGCTTCTTTCCACATCTCCAACAGTGAGGTAAAGCCGTGTAGGCTGCACTGTTTTTTTTGCGGCAAATGTTTTTTCATACTGGTAAAGCACGGTGTCATCCCAGCCCACTGCCGGGCTGGCTGCTGCATAACCGGTAAACATATCCGTGTGGGTAAGCATGGTGTACACGGTAAATAATCCACCCAGGGAACAACCCATCAATGACCGGTTTTCGCCTGATGCCTTGTAATTATTTTCTACAAAAGGAAAAAGTTCTTCTTTCATAAAATCAAGAAATTTGTCGGCGCCGCCACTTTGTATCAATCTCTTTTCATTGGTTGGCGTATAATCTCTGGCACGCAAACTATCAGGGTTAGGATTTACGCCGCCCCATGTAACGCCTACAATGATCATTTCAGGAATAAAGCCATCAAAATAATATTCACCGTACAGGGACTTTAGCAAAGGGAAATCCCACTGCGAATCCATCAGGTAAACAACCGGGTATTTTTTGGTGCTTTTGTCGTAGCCTGCCGGTAGCAATATCTGCAATTCATATTGCTGGTGTACGATGGTGGAAGTTATCTTTCTCGTTTGCGATCCGGGAATAAGTACAGGCGGATATTGGGCCATAACATTCACGGTGCAAAATATTGTTACAAAATAAACCAGTAATTTTTTCATGCGTTTTGTTTAGCTATTTAATTTTTACTGAATGGTAATTTCTTTTACCAACACATTACTGCTTGTTTTATTTGGCACAGCAGGTTGTCCGCCTCCAATGCTGATGGCAACTTTTCCTTTAAGTGGCTGTAATTTTCCATTGTTATCTACCACCGATAAATCATCACCGGTTAATGTAAACTGAACGAGTTTACTTTCGCCTGCTTTCAATGTAATTCTTTGAAAACCCTTCAATGCTTTTATGGGGGAATGAATGGATTGATCCTGGTTGGCCACATACACCTGCACCACTTCTTCACCGGCTGTTTTCCCTATATTGGTAACCGTTGCTCTTAATAAAATTTTGCTGCCTGCTATTGCTTTAGTTGGCAAGTTGAACTGGCTGTATTTAAAATTGGTATAACTCAATCCATAACCAAATGGATACATGGCTTCACCTTTGAAATAGCGGTATGTTCTGTTTTTCATGGAGTAATCGCTAAAGCCCGGCAGATCATTGTCTGATTTATAAAAGGTAACCGGTAATCTTCCGGCGGGATTGTAGTCACCAAATAAAACATCCGCAATTGCAGTTCCTGCAGATTCACCACCATACCATGCATTTACAATGGCAGGTATGTTGGCAGATTCCCAGGGAGTAGCAAGGGCACTACCGGTCATCATCACAAATACAACAGGTTTGCCGGTTGATTGCAATTGCTTTAGCAACTCAGTTTGAATAGCGGGTAATAATATTGATGTTCGGTCACCACCATTAAAACCGGGGAAGTCTACTTTCATTTCTTCGCCTTCCAGTTGTGGCGAAATACCGCCCACATATACAATGGCATCTGCGTCTTTGATGCGGTTGAATAAGTCCGTAAAATTGGTTTGTTTAAAATCTCCGGCACTCAGTTTTACATTTGCCTTGCCTTCGCCCTGCCAATATTCTACTACAAGTTTATAAGTGGCATCTTTTTTTGTTGCAAGTTTAAAGGTTCTTGCTCCCCAGCGGTTACGAAGCCACGCATTTAGAACTTCCTTTCCATCTACCAAAATTCTATACCCATCATCTGCTTCTATTTCGAACGTGATGTCTCCATCTTTTGTAGCCGTAAAATTTGTGGTGTATCGTGCAGAAAAATTATTGGCCCTGATATTTCCTGTTACGCCCTGGCCTTCCTGCCAAAAATTGTCGAGTTTATTTTCTGTTCTTGTAACAGCCGGCTCTCCCTGCAAGTCTTTATTATCAAAATATTCTGCTTTAAAACCCTGTTTACCGTCATAGCTATATTGATTGCTGACATCTGCATAAGCAAGCAATGTGTCGTTGGTAAAATTGATTGCTTTTTCATATACCACTTCGGTGTTGTTGCCCAGTTTATTTTTTATGCCTTGCAATGCGGTAACAATTTCCGATGGCGTGCCATTATAGTTTCCTAACACAGCAATGCGGTTATCGGCATTGGGGCCAAGTACCACTATTTTTTTCAAATGTTTGCTAAGGGGCAAACTATTGTGATCGTTCTTTAACAACACAACGGATTGCCTGGCCATTTTTAATGAATGCGCTTTATGTTCAGCACTTCCTAAAACAGATGAAGGCGTTTGTGCATATTTTACCATGGCAACCGGATCAAACATGCCCAACCTAAAACGGATCATGAATAAACGGCGGATAGAAATGTCCAGTTGTTGTTCGGTCATCAATCCATTTTTCACCGCATCAACCAATGTTTTGTAAACTGTTTGGCCACATTCAAGATCTGTCCCATGCATCACCGCATCTACCGCCGAAGTAGTTGCATCCGGATGTGTTTTATGGTATTTATAAAAGTCATCAATGGCCCAGCAATCAGAAGTTACATACCCGTTGAACTTCCACTGGTTGCGGAGAATATCGTTCATCAACAGGTCGTTGCCACAACAGGGTTGTGTATTTACTGCATTGTATGCACACATTACGCCTGCTACTTTTGCGTTTACAATTAATTCTTTAAAGGCAGGAAGATAGGTGTCCCACAAGTCGTAAGTAGATGGATCAAAATTATCAACATGCCTGCTTGGCTCGGGGCCACTGTGTACAGCAAAGTGTTTGGCACATGCTGCGGCTTTTAAATATTTAGGATCATCGCCTTGCAAGCCGTGTACAAATGCCTTTGCCAGCATAGCTGTAAGAAACGGGTCTTCACCATAGGTTTCCTGTCCACGGCCCCAGCGTGGATCACGAAATATATTAATGTTGGGTGTCCAGTAGGTAAGGCCAAGATATCTTTCATTTGTTCTGCCTTGCTCCAATGCTTTATTATAAATGGCCCGGCCTTCCAGGGCGGAATAATCTGCCATACGGGCCAGTGAATTGGTGTCCCAGGTTGCTGCCATTCCAATGGCCTGGGGATAAACTGTAACCGGAAACGGTGTTCTTGCTACTCCATGCAATACTTCGTTCCACCAGTCGTAAGCGGCTATGCCTAAGCGTGGGATGGCTGGTGCGGCATTCAACATCTGCGCTACTTTTTCTTCCAGGGTAAGTCGGCCTACCAGGTCGTTCACCCTTGTTTCAAATGTAAGTTTGTAGTTGTTAAACGGAAGGCTTGTAACATCTGTTTGAGCTTTACAAATTGAAACAGCAAATAGGCAAAGCAGCAAGGCAATCTTATTCATATTCGTTAAATTGATAGGCAGGAAATATTATAGGCCGCCATATTCCTTTCCAGGAAGATGTAACCATCGAAATATTAAATCAATCATTCTGTATCACACTAATCAAAAGCGAAGTGTAACAAGCTTTTTTGGCAAAGTCAATCTTATGATTAGACAATTGCAAGTGATACACCCATCAATATTTATTGATGAATGTATCCCCTGTAATGTCATTTACAAACTCTTCATGTCAATAACAAACCTGTAGCGGACATCATTTTTAACCATGCGCTGGTAGGCTTCATTAATTTGTTGCATGGGAATTACTTCTACATCTGCCACAATATTTTTTTCTGCACAGTAGTCCAGCATTTCCTGGGTTTCTGTTGTACCGCCAATCATTGATCCCGTAATGGTTCTGCGATTGGTGATCAGGGAAAAAGGATTTGTTTTTGGAGCTTCTGAAGGTAAACCTACCACCATCATTTTTCCTTCAAGCCCAAGCAGGTTAAGGTATTTTTCATAATCGTGATTGGCAGAAATGGTATTTAATATTACATCAAAATAGCTGTCATATTTTTTCATTTGTTCATCATCCGTTGATAACAGGAAGTTTTTTGCACCTAATCTTTGCGCATCTTTTTCTTTGGAAGGAGAGGTGCTGATTAAGGTGACTTCTGCACCAAAGGAAGCGGCGAATTTTACACCCATGTGGCCAAGGCCACCAAGGCCTATTACGCCAACTTTGGTGCCTTCTTTAACCTCTGCAAATTTCAGTGGCGAGTAGGTGGTAATGCCTGCACACAACAATGGTGCTACTGCAGCCAGGTCGAGTTTTTTATCTACATGATACACCCATCTTTCATCGGTTACTATCTGCGACGAATAGCCGCCCTGTGCCACCGAAATGCCATCACGTTCCAATGTATTGTAAGTGCCGGTCATTCCCTCCACACAATATTGTTCCATTTGCTTTTCACAATTTTTGCAGGTCCGGCAGGAATCGATCATTACACCTACTGCACCGGTATCGCCCACTTTAAACTTTTTTACATCTGTCCCAACGGCAGTAACATGGCCCACAATTTCGTGTCCCGGAACCATGGGATAAATGGCGTTGTTCCATTCGTTTCGTACCTGGTGCAAATCACTGTGGCAAACACCGCAAAATAAAATTTCGATCTGGACATCGCCTGGCCGTAATGTTCTTCTGTCAAATTCAAATTGGCCTAAGGGATCTTTTGCGTTAAATGCTGCGTACGATTTTGTATGTGTCATTTTTAAGATTTATATGCTTAATGCAATGAGTTAATGAATGAATAGGAATTGTGAAGTATCAATAAAAATGTTATGCCTTTTTGCCTTAACTAAACTCTACATTTATCACTTGTACGCTTCGATGGGTTGAATGGTTCCGTCGGCGTTGTATTTCATTTCAGTAACTTTTACATTGCGTAAATGTGTTTTGCCACTCAACTGAATATCATGATAGAAAATATACCATTTATCACCTATTTCAATAATGGACTGATGATTGGTCCATCCATCAACCGGGTTTAATACAACACCCTGGTAAGTGAATGGGCCATAAGGGCTGTCGCCGGTTGCGTAGTTGATGTAATGCGTGTCGCCGGTAGAGTAGGTGAAGTAATATTTGCCCCTGTATTTATGCATCCACGAAGCTTCAAAGAAACGTTTGTCATTATCTTTTTCTTTGAATAGGTCACCTTTCTTATCAACTATTTTTATTTCTTTTACAGGTTCAGAAAAGCTTTTCATATCCTTGCTCATTTTTGCAACCCTTGGAGCAATGGCCAATTCATCCGGTTGGCGAAGTTTGCCGGTTGAATCATAAGTATTGTTGTTCCATTTTTGTAACTGGCCACCCCAGATGCCGCCAAAATACATGTAGAAGCTACCGTCATCATCTTTAAATACAGCCGGGTCAATGCTGTAACTTCCTTTGATGGGTGTTTTCTCAGCTACAAACGGGCCTTCGGGTTTTGTACTGGTGGCTACGCCAATACGGAAAATATCTTTTTTATCTTTTACCGGAAAATACAGGTAATACATATTGTTGGCAAATGCTGCATCAGGTGCCCAAAGCTGCCTGCCTGCCCATGGAATGTCTTTGATGTGTAAGGCAACGCCATGATCGGTTACCGGCCCGCCAATTGAATCCATAGAAAGAATGTGGTAGTCCATCATATTGAAATGATCACCGTTGTCATTTTCGGGAGTACCCGTAGCCGTATCATGCGATGGATAAATATAAATGCGTCCGTTAAAAACATGTGCAGATGGATCTGCAGTGTAAATATTTGAAACCAGCGGTTGCGATATGGGCTGCTTCTTAACTTCCTGGGTAACTGCTAAGCTGTCTGTTACAGGGGTTTCTTTACTGGTGGGTGCATCGTTGCAACCTGTGATAACTAAGGCAGCAAATGTGGCTGCAGATAAAAAAACTTTTTTCATTGTTGGCATGTTAAACGGTTATTTAAAAAATCAATTAATTTTTGTTTCCGGAGGCCCAAGGTAACTCATCTTTAGATCACCAAAATGTGCCACTATTTTTTGTAATACCACACCAGGATTTACCAGCCAGTATTTGATGATGTGTTTACCGGGGTTGGCGATAAAATGAGTGGTATTTTTTATAATGATATTGTTTGCTACCCAGTTGTTCCAGGTACCTACATTGTTATCTTCTTTGTTGATACTAATTATTTGTGGTGCTTCATCATCAACCGATATCCCGTATTGCAATCCGGTTGCCGTGTTATTAAAATTTAATGTAGGGGAGAAGCAGGCATTGATGGTAAATGTTCCTTCATCAAAAGTATAAATTTCATATTGAAGATTGGGCGATCCGGAAGCGGGTACTTGGTTTGCAGAAGTAACAGGAAAACTTGTTATGGCATTGCCTGTTTTACCAAGGTCAGGCAACACTGTCCATTTGATTCCGTCGCTGTTAATGGAATATGTAAAATGATCTGCTTCGATTGACACATAATTGTCTTCTTCATAAAAAATATTCCCTTTACTGTTTGCAGGAATTAATTTTTTAGCAGTTGGTATATCTCTTGCGAAGGGTCCTTTTTCATTTACTGCTGAATCTGTCGAAACATATAAAACTGCTGGCATTCGTTGATGTTCGGGTTGCTGCCAGTAGGTATAACCGATATGAGTCTGGTCCATAATATGGTTCCACTTGCCATTATTAAACTGATGATAACGCGTTGTAAGCAATGAATCCTCAATAAAAAGATTCTTTACATTATCGGCATAATCATTTGCAATGGCGTACCTTTTTTTATAAGCCTGCATGTTCAATGCCACGTTATAATACATTTCATTCAGGTTGGCACAGGCCATCACCGGGTATTGTACCAATTGAAAGAAAGCATCATGATACTCAGGTTCCAGGTGTTCGTTTATATTACCTGCTGTCAACACCAGGGCTTTGTAATCAGCCTGTACTTTTTCAAATTCGTTGTAATTTTCCAGGCTGTATGTTTTTGCATCCAGCAACTCAGGTTTTCTCCTGCCATTGTATTTACTATAGGTAGAAATGACCTCAGCAATTCCTTTAGCATATTCTTTTCCAAATTGTGCCGCCGCCCATTGCTCCGTATATTTTTGTAAATCACCTGCTCCAATCTTCTCAGGGTTCCAGGCATAATCGAGGAAGAAGGAAATTGGGAACTCCAATGGCTTAATGTCGCCTACATTTACAATCCATATCTGGCGGGCTTTGTATTCCCAGGCAAGGTGCATTTGTTCCCACACTCTTGCAATAGGATTGGTGTTGATCCATTTATAATTTCGTGGCCCACCGACATAATCAAAGTGATAGTAAATGCCATAACCACCGGCCCTTGGTTGCTCATTCAATTTAGGCAGCTTACGGATATTGCCCCAGTTATCATCACACAATAACAACGTAACATCATCGGGTACACGCATTCCTTTGTCGTAATAATCCTGTACTTCTTTGTATAGGGCCCACAACTGCGGTGTAGCAGTTGCAGGCTTACCCGTTACCTCGTTGATGATGATCCGTTGGTCTTTCACAATTTTTTCCAGTAATGCAGTTGCAGTTTCCCGGCTCATTGGTTCATCGCCATCGCCCCGCATGCCAATGCTTACAATCTTTTCATTGGTGGCTCTTTCCATGCCCTTGCGCCAAAAACTTTTTAACCCTACCTCATTGCTATCATAGTTCCATTTTCCTTGTCCGTATCTTCTCCATTCATCATGTGCCCGCATTAAGGGTTCGTGGTGACTGGTGCCTATCACAATGCCGTATTCATCTGCAGTTTTTATGTTCAGCGAATCGTCATCGTAAAATGCATTGCCCCACATGGCCGGCCATATATAATTTGATTTTAAGCGAAGCATTAATTCAAACACTTTTGCATAAAAGCTGTGGTTAAACCAACCAAATTTTTCTTTGCTCCAATTGCTTAATGCGGGGGCTTCGTCGTTGATAAAAATGCCGCGGTATTTTACTTTTGGTGCATCGGTTACAAAACAGTTTGAATGAACATACAGATTTGATTGCTTAATCACCGGTACATCTGCCCACCAATACCAGGGCGATACACCCAATTGTTTTGAAAGTTCAAATACGCCAAAAGCAGCACCTCTCCGGTCACTACCGGTAATCACCAGAGCATTTCTAACACCTTTAAATGGATTCCTGATTGCCTGAACCTGGTAACCTTCCCAACTGGATTTTATCGCTGCAGCGTTAATTTTTTTCTGTTGAATTAATTTTTTTATGATGGCCGAATGTTCCAGGCTTCCAACAATAATAATGGTTTCTGGTAATTGACTTTCGGCATTCAACACTAAGGGTTGATGACCTGTAACCATTGCCATATCCTGTTGTAAAAGCTCCGCCGATTTTTTTATCAGTGCTGCGTCATTCACATCCACGTATATAGCAGCGCCGGCAATATCAAAACTTCCCGGCAAGTTGGTTGGAGAAATAATGGCTTGCGCACTGGTAGTACAGGGAGAAATAAGTGCTGACAATAATAAGAAAATATAGCCTAAGTATTTTATCAAAACCTGGTATTTAATGTTGATCAATCGTATTTAGTAATAAAAAGAAAAGTGACAAATTTAACTGTCATAAAACACCATTCGTTTACCGGGTACGCAGTATTTTATGCAGATAATTAAAACCCGATGCTGTTACCACCATCTACAGGTAGTACTACACCGGTGATATATTTAGCACCTTCACCGGCAAGGAACAAGGCCGCTTCACCGATATCTTCCGGCTGTCCCATGTGCCCCATGGGGGTTCTGCCAAAAACTTTTGCTTTTCTTTCAGGGTCGCTGTTTAATGCTTTATCTGTCATGGCCGAATAAATAAATCCCGGAGCGATGGCATTAACGCGTATGCCCTTTGGTGATAGTTCTACCGCCATAGCCCTGGTCATACCATCGATGGCTGTTTTACTGGCACTATAGGCGATCACTTTTGGAAGGCCATATTGTGCTGCCATAGAACTTATGTTGATAATGTTCCCCGAACCTTTTACCAACATTTGTTTTACCACTTCGCGGCTAATTGCAAATACTGCGCAAAGATTGGTGGAGATGACTGACTGAAATTCCTCATCCGTAACTTCCGTAAAATCTTTTTTCATATTGATGCCGGCATTGTTCACCAATATATCAATCTGTCCAAACTGGCCTATAACATTTTCAATCAACACCGGTATCGAAGCCAGGTTGCTGAGGTCTGCTACCATGGTAAAACAATGCTCACCTAATTGCTCTTTTGCTGTAAGCAACTTGCTTTCATCTCTTCCTACAATGATGGTGTCAATGCCATTTTGTGTAAACTTTTCTGCAATGGCAAAGCCAAGGCCAGAGCCACCTCCCGTAATGATTGCTACTTTTTTGCTGCTTGTTTCCATTCCCTTATTTTCCATAATAGTGTATTGGTTTTAATTTCCCGGAGCCAATGGAAATTTTAACTGTTCATAATATTCCAGTGTATGATCGGGTTGCTCGTAGCCCGATGGTATATTCATTTTAGAATAAGTTTGAAAATAAAGCAGGCAGGCATTTCGCCACCAGTTTGCTTCTTTTTCCTGTATCTGAAGCAGCATTTCTACCTGTTTAAATCTTTGCAGATCTACGTTACTTTTTTGTTTCAGCCAGGTTGCCTCCATTTGTTTTACTGCTGCAGTACCGGTGTAATATTTGTAACAGAGTTCTTCCCATAATGTTCTGCCGCTTTTCATCTGATGATTCCAGGATACATGATGAAACCATAAAAGAAAGCGTTCATCGCAGGTTGCACTATCTGCCCACATTTTAGCAGCTCCGGGATTGTATTGCGATAACGCATTACTGCCGGAAGCGGTTCTGTCAAAACCAATACCGGCCGCATCTGCTTTATGATAATATACCGGGTTCCAGTCGGCTCTTGATAAATTATTTACCCATGGCCCCGGACCGTAATGATGCCCTGTTGCCATAATGTGATGCAATCCTAGCGGGTTCATATAATTTACCATCGTTTCCCTTGAGGCTAACATCATTTGTTTTACAGGCATTACAAAATTTGCGTTATTACTAAAAGTCATCCGCAGCCATTCGGCGGCAATCTTATCGGATGAAAGAGTGTGGTCCCAACTTAGTCTTCCCAGGGCATACCAATTGGCCTGTGCAAATGGATGTCCTGTCCAGTTAATATCGCTGCCAATATTTGATACGCCAGCCATGCCGCTAAGCTCGTGATGGTTAATACTGCCATCCAATATTTTTGCAACAGTACTTCCTTTGCCGTTGCTGTAGGTATCACTCTCCAGGCATTCTTTAAATAACGGTGCCAGGTAAACGAGCTGTGTCGCTTGCCCGGTATATTCCTGTGTTACCTGGAACTCCATCATCAGCGGCGTTTTGGGCATGGCGCCAAACAGTGGGTGAAAAGGTTCCCGTGGCATAAAATCAATTGCTCCATTTTTTACCTGCAACATTACATTGGGCCTAAATTTTCCATCTAACGGTACAAACTCATTGTAGGCCTGTTTGTGCCGGTCATCGGGAAGTTCATTGCTGTAAATAAATGCACGCCACATAACAATTCCATGGTAGGGAGCAACTGCATCCGCAAACATATTAGCACCATCGGCGTGTGTTCTGCCATAGTTCTGTGGCCCCGGCTGCCCCTCACTGTTAGCCTTTATTAAAAATCCCCCAAAATCGGGTATCAGCGAATAAATTTCCGCAGCTTTATTTTTCCACCACTGTATTACAGTTGCATCTAAGGGGTCGGCTGTTTTTAAACCACCAATTTCAATGGGTGAACTAAACCTTGCGGTTAAATAAACTTTTATTCCATAAGGACGAAACACATCGGCAAGCGCTGCCACTTTTTTAAGATAAGGGAGCGTAAGCGCCGTGGCGTTGGCATTTACATTGGTTAATACGGTGCCGTTAATACCAATGGATGCATTGAGCCTTGCATAGTCTATATAACGTTGATCAATATAATCGGGTAGGGTATGCCAGTTCCAGATTGACTGGCCCGCATATCCACGTTCTACGGAACGGTTAAGGTTATCCCAGTGATTGAGTAACCTCAATTTTAAAGCGGGTGCAGATACCAGGTTCAGATTACTGACATCCGTTTGAGTTTGTATCATGCGTAAAAAACTGAATGCACCATACAATACGCCGATATCTGTATTGCCTGTAATGATGGTATATTTTTTACCATTCACCATTTTAGTTGTCAACACATAACCTTCTTCACCGGCTTTTTTTAATGCTGCAGCATCTACTTTTATGTTACCTAATAAGCTGGCATTGGACAATAATAAAGTGCCGGATTTTGCTGCTGCTCCCTGGTATATATTGCTCCCAAATAATTTGCTGAGCCCCGAAATGAGTTCAGCTTTTGCAGCCATGATAGTTGGCGAATTTCCATTAATCTGTAATGTAGAAATTACCTCTTTGTAAGTAGCCAGCAGGGCATTATTTTGAATTGGCTGATACCTGAGCCAGCATTCATATCCATCTTCAGCACTGGTTGTAAGCGCTGTAATAAATAATATTAACAAGATGAATGCTCTTTTCATATTAAAAAATTACTGGTTTAAGATCGGGTTGTTTTTTTAACGATGATGCCCTTATGATCAGTTCGGAACGCACCACAATTGTATGTGTGTTTTTTATGTTTGAAATTCCTTTAAGGTGATTCACCAGGCTGCTGGCAGCAATTTCTCCCATATCTATACCAGGATAATTAATGGTACTCATTTTGGGTTCAACGATCTTGCTGATGGCATCATTATTAAAACCTAATATGGCAATGTCGCCGGGAATGCTAATGTTATTTTCTTTCAAAGTTTGCATACAAACTGCTGCAGAAAAATCATTCGTAATAAACGCTTCATCCGGCAACGGCTTCATCATTAATATTTCCATGGCTGCTTCTACACCACAAGCTTCACTTAAATCTTTTATCAACACCAGGTTCTGATCGTAATATATGTTATTGTCAAACAACGCATCTTTATATCCATCATGGCGCAGGGCATATACATTTCGGTTAAGGCTGGCCGTTACCAACACAATTCGTTTGCATCCCTGTTCTATCAAATGTTGAGTAGCCTGGTAACCACACTTGTAATTATCAATAATTACTTTTGAACGATCACTATTTTCTTCTACCCTGTCAAAGAAAATGACGGGTATATTTTTTTCTTCAAATTGTTTATAGTGATCCAGTCCTTTTGTATTAAATGCCAATGATGCAATCAATCCATCTACTCTTTTATGAAACAGGTTATTGGCATTGGCCGCTTCTTTTTCAAAGCTTTCTGATGAATGTGCAATGATGAGGTCATAGCCTGCTGCTGTGGTAATTTTTTCAATTCCGGCAAGTACCGAAGTCATGAAGTTACTATTCAATTCATGTACTATAATTCCAATTGTACTGGTCTTTTGTTTTCGAAGGCTACTGGCAAATGTATTGTGCCGGTAGCCTAGCTCCCGTGCTGCATCCTGAATACGTTTACGGGTCTTAATATTAATGGAAGGATTGTCTTGTAACCCACGACTTACCGTAGCAGATGATACTGACAATTTAATCGCAATATCGTAGATGGTTACTTCTTTTTTTGACATCATGTGCAATCGGTTACATAAAAGTCGCAAAAAAAAATTAATTACGGAGAATTCTTTTTTAGGGAAGAGTCACGAATGATTACTTCGGCCCTTAAAATGATTGTATTGGTAGCTTTTGAGTTCAATACGCCTTTTATTTGATTGATCAGGCTCATTACTGCCGTTTCTCCAATAGTAGAGCCGGAGTAATTTACGGTGGTAAGATTGGGTTCTATCACGTTGCTGATGGGGTCGTTGTTAAATCCTGCAAAAGCAATATCCGCAGGTATCTTTATTCCGGCGGCTTTTAAACGGATCATGCAATGCACGGCTGCCGTATCATTGGCAGAAAATACAGCGTCGGGCCTTGTGGCGGGATCCATGTTTAGTATATACTCTGCGGCTTCTGTACCGGATTCTTCACTTAGGTTACTGATGTGCAGGTAATCGTCATTGAAGGGAAGGCCATAGTCATTCAAGGCAGATTTGTAGCCTCTTAACCGTTCGGCATAAACGTTTCTTAATGTATTGCCTGCAATATGCATGATTCTCTTACATCCTTGATCCAGCAAATGTTTGGTGATTTCATAAGCAGCATTATAATTGTCTATAATCACACTGGTGCTATCGTCATGCGGATAGGTTCTGTCAAAGAAAACCAATGGGATATTTTTATCAAAAAATGGTTGGAAGTGATCAATATTCTGTGAATCATAAGCCAGCGAAACCAGCAATCCATCTACTCTTTTATTAAACATGGTATGGGCATTGGCCACTTCCTTGGCTTCATTTTCGAGCGATTGGCTGATAATAAGATTATAACCTTCCTTGTTGGCAACGCTTTCCATGCCCGCCAGTACAGTGGAAACAAAATGGCTATTCAACCGGGGCACTATTACACCCAATGTGTGTGTTTTCTTACTTCTTAAACTACTGGCGAACGTATTTGACCGATATCCCAGCTCCAGGGCCATGTCAGCAATTTTTTTCCGGGTGTTTTTATTAATGTTCGGATTATTCTTTAAACCCCGGCTCACCGTTGCTGCAGAAATATTAAGATGCCTCGCAATGTCGTAGATCGTTATTTCCTTTTCGATGGCCATTTTATAGTTTATGCAAATAAAAGCAGCATTTTTTGAAAAAAAAATTGCAATCGGTTGCAATTGTAATAAAATTGTTTTTATATTTGTTTTACAAAACAGCGTTTACAATGTTTTTTTTAATAACCCGGGGTGCTTAATTGCTAATTGCTATATGAAAAAGACTTCACTATACACCTGTTTAACGACTCCGATTTTTTACAGGTTGGTAATGTATTTTTTTCATGGACCTATTTTATAATTGCTTTAAACAAAAAGATTAACTAAGGATTGTTCGTTTCCGGTTACGCAAATAATGTGTGCTGTGTAAGTACATATTGATGGCAAATGCCGGTATGCTTTCTATTATTATTTTCTAATCACTTCAATTGCCAAAATTAACATCATGAAAAAAACAGCCAGTTTAAAAAAGCTACTTAACATGAGCAGGTTCATCAAAAAGCCAGCACTGCTCTGTGTTTTAGTAATGCTGCAATTAATAATGTTTTCACAAATAACGGTTGCGCAAAATATAGCGGTAAAGGGTAGGGTTATTAAAGATGCCGGTATTCCTGTACAAAGCGCCAGCGTTTTGGTAAAAGGATCTACAACCGGAACTACAACAGATGAGAATGGTAACTACCAGTTAAGCGTGCCGTCAAATGGCAGGCTTATTATTTCTGCACTCGATTTGGCTACCCAGGAAATAAAAGTAGCCGGAAGAAGCACAATAAATGTTTCACTGGTTTCGAATGATAAAAGTTTGAGTGAAGTAATTGTAGTGGGTTATGGTACTCAACGAAAAGAGGCGGTAACGGGATCAGTGGCATCTATCAGTGGTGATATGGTGCGTGAAGTACCTGCACCCAATGTAAGCCAGGCTATTCAGGGACGTGTTGCCGGCGTGGACATTTCGCAAACTTCCAGCAAGCCCGGTGCAACTATGCAAATCCTTATCCGCGGCCAGCGTTCTCTAACTGCGAGTAATGCCCCTTTAATAGTACTTGACGGTATTCCTTTTTCGGGATCTATTGGAGATATCAATCCAAATGATATCAAAAGTATTGACATTTTAAAAGACGCCTCCGCTACAGCCATTTATGGTTCAAGGGGTGCCAATGGTGTAATCCTGTTAACTACTAACCGTGGACAAACAGGAGGAAAAGCAAAGGTTTCATACAATGCTTATTACGGTGCACAAAAGCTTTTTGCAAAATATCCGATGATGAACGGCCCTGAATTTGTTGCTCTTCGTAAAGCAGCCGGTCAATATACAAATGGTGTGGATGAAGCAGATGATGTAAATACGGACTGGCAAGACCTTTTTTACAGAAATGGTGCAGTTACCAGCCATGATATTGGTGTTTCCGGTGGCAACGAAACAGGTAGTTATAACTTTGGGGCAGGATATTACCTGAATCAAAGTTTAATTCCTACTCAGCAGTATAAGCGCTACTCCATGCGTGGGTCAATTGATCAGCAGATTGGAAAATATTTTAAAGTAGGATTTACCACCAACAATAATTACAACATTAGCCAGGGCAATCAGGTGGGAGTTGGCTCTATACTAAGTAATTCACCAATTGCCAATCCATACAATTCCGATGGCACTTTGAAAAGAACAATAAAAATGCCTTTGGATGAAAATTTCGTGTTTACTAAAAGCGTAGTGAATAATTTAAGTGATCAATGGCTGAATGAAACAAGGGGATATGCCACCTACAACTCCATTTATACTGAAGTAAAAATTCCAGGCATTCAGGGACTTAAATATCGGGCAAATCTTGGCCTGGATTTCATTCAGGGCAACAATGGTAACTACACAGGCGTAGGTATTGGTAGTACCAACGCCACCACTTCATCTACAGCCGGTGTCAGCAATTCACAGACCTATCACTGGACAATTGAAAACCTGCTGACATACGATCGCACATTTGCACAAAAACATACCTTAAATGTGGTAGCCCTTTACTCTTCCGAGCAAAACACATACAACAGTTCTTCTATGTCTGCAAAAGATATACCTGCTGATGCTTTCCAGTTTTACAACCTTGGCCAGGCTACCGGTGAAATAAAAATCAACGATGGAAACTACAGCCAAACCGGTCTGAATTCTTACATGGGGCGTGTAATGTATTCTTATGACAATCGTTACATGGTGTCTGCTACTCTTCGTTCTGATGCATCTTCAGTGCTGGCACCAGGACATAAGTGGCATACTTATCCTGCGGTATCTGCAGGATGGAATATAACCAACGAATCGTTTATGAGGAATGTTACCTCAATCAATAAACTTAAATTGCGTGTAGGTTATGGACAAACCTCCAACCAGGCTGTTGGTGCCTACCAAACGCTTGGACGTATAAGCACACGCTATTATAATTTTGGTGCTGCAAATTACACTACCGGCTATTATGTATCCCAACTACCCAACCCTGATTTAGGCTGGGAATACTCCCAAACCCTGAACTACGGACTAGACTTCACAATACTGAAAAATCGGTTATCCGGTACCGTTGAATATTATGTAACCAAAACCAAAGACCTGCTGCTGGGTGTCGGACTTCCTCCAACATCTGGGGTAGGTAGTGTTACCCAAAATGTGGGACAAACCCAAAACAAGGGTATTGAGCTAAGTCTTAACGGAACCATAGTGGACAATCAAAATGGCTGGACCTGGGATGCAGGTGTTAACTTTTATTCAAATAAAAACAAGCTGGTAGCACTTTCCTCCGGACAGCCTAAAGATGAAGGCAATGGCTGGTTTGTGGGCCATAATATTAATGCCCTTTTCGATTACAAAAAGACTGGATTATGGCAGGATGGGGATCCAAACCTGAGCATCCTGGAACCAGGGGGAAATGTAGGTATGATTAAGGTGGAATATACAGGTGGCATGGGTATTGATGGCAAACCAACAAGGGCCATCGGAGCAGCCGACCGCCAGGTGATGGATGTCGATTCCAAATTTCAAGGGGGATTCAACACCCATGTGTCCTACAAAGGATTTGACCTGGGTGTGGTAGGCGCTTTTAAAAGTGGTGGTATTCTTCTCAGTTCACTTTACGGATCAGGCGGATACCTGAACCTGATGAGTGGACGCCGGAATAATGTAAAAATCGATTATTGGGCACCGGATAATACAGATGCCAAATACCCGAAACCCGGCGGTATAACAAGTGGTGACAATCCAAAATATGGCAGCACATTGGGTTATTTTGATGCATCATACCTGAAGATCAGGACCATCACTCTTGGATATGACCTTAGCCAACATTTGATTAAAAGTAATGACGTTAAAATGCGGACGTATTTTACCATACAAAACGCATTGGTAATGTTTTCTCCTTACTACAAAGAATCCCGTATGGATCCTGAAACCAACTCATACGGTAATGAAAATGCGGCTGTTCCATTATCATATAGCATGAGGCGTATTCTTACAATCGGTACCAACACACCAGCTACCCGCAACTTCATAGTGGGTGTTAACTTAACATTTTAAAATTATAGCAATATGAAACATATACGAGTAAAAAACATCATGATACCGGCACTGTTAGTGGTTTTCTTCGCAGGCTGCTCTAAGGTTTTAGATGAAACTCCACGAAGTATTTTTACACCTGAATATTTTAAAACCGAAGCAGGTGTAAATGGCGGATTAACTGCTATGTACAGTGAATTGCGTAACCTGTTCGGAAATGCGTATTACTATAACACCGGCGTAACCGGTACAGATGAAGCAACCTACGCCCAGAGTGCGGATGGTAATTTTAAAGATATGGATAACTCCGGCGCTGGCTCTGTTACGCCCACTAGCAGCCGCACCGACGCATTGTGGGGCGAAGCCTTCCCCAATATCAATACTGCCAACGGTGTTATTGAAAATGCAAGCGCAGTTGGTATTTCAAATGCATTAATCGCCGAAGCCAGGTTTTTTAGGGCATTCGACTATTTTTTGCTGGTACAAACATTCGGCGGTGTGCCCCTGGACTTAGGAGCAGGAGAGCTGAAATTTAATACGTCCGCCGTGAGAACTTCTGTCCGCAACACAGTGCCCGAAGTATATACCAAAGCCATATTTCCTGATCTGCTGCTAGCGGTAACTGATTTACCCGCAACAGGGCGTGTAAAAGGAGGTCTTACCAAAACAGCCGCACGATTAATTTTGGCAAAAGCATACCTGACCTATGGCTGGTGGCTCGAAAATCCGCAAAGCATTCCTACTTATCCTGCCAGTGGCCGTACCGACCCGGACGGGCACAATGCACAATGGTATTACCAACAAGCTTACGATGTATCAACTGCAGCAATTGACAATCCCGGTCCATTTGCTTTAATGGGAACATATTATGACGTAAACCTGGGGCAAAATGACCGTAATAAGGAAATGCTTTTATATGCAGATCATACAGAAACAAGTGAAAAATATAATGTTTCCAGTCTTACTTACGGCGGTGGCGGTGCTCCTGATAATTTTGCAGGATGGATGATGACCTGGAATTATACAAATATCAAAAGTTCTGGTGTTAATTCTGTTCAGCGTGAAGCTGAACAACACCTTGGTCGCCCATGGATACGTATGTGCCCAACCATTGAGGTGATCAAAAATACCTTTGCTGATAAAACCAATGATTCCCGGTATGATGCTACGTTCACAACTGTATATCGTGGTAACTGGAATAAAGCGGGCAACAACTCTCCAACACTCGTTAATGCAAACGGAATGTCAGTTGCTCCGGGCGGTGCAATATTAACGTTCCTTGATAACGATGATCCGGCTGTTGTTTATGCAAATTCCAACGCAAATGTCGGTGCAGGTGTATTGCCAGGTAGGGCTGACTTCGTGATAGCACCTGGCGGAATAAGCAGGATCGTATATCCGGGATTTTGGAAGCTTGGAGTTTATCGTACAGATAATGGAAGCGGATTGGGGCAACCCAATGCTGCAAGTACCCGCCCTTTCCCAATTGCTAAATTCTCAGAACTCTACTTAGTGGCCGCAGAAGCAGCGGTGAAGGGAGCAATACCCCAGGCTGGTAAAACGGCCAGGGATCTTGTAAATGTATTGCGTGCACGTGCCGGAAAATGGCGCTGGGATAATAATGGCAATACTGCCAAAGTGCAAGATAATAGTGTTGCGATGACAGATGCTACACCAACAACAATTGATATTAACTACATCCTTGCTGAACGTTCCCGTGAATTTTATGCCGAAGGAGGCCGTTGGTTCGATCTGGTGCGTACGCAAAAATGGACTGATCTCGCCGGTACCTACAGTATTTGCGGATCCAATTATGGAAATCACACGCCTGTTGTAGTTACTCGTACAATCGATGCGCATCTCTACCTGCGTCCTATTCCGCAAAGTCAGCTTGATCGGATGGAAATGACTGATGCTGAAAAAGCCGCCTATCAAAACCCGGGGTACTGAGTACAATTTTTTAAACTTTTAATGAAAAACATAAATTAGAGCAAAGCAATCAGTACAAAGAGAGGTGATTTATTCACCTCTCTGTTTTTAACCTATTTTCACCTGGATAAATATATTTAATAAAATGTTAGATTTTAGCTGTCGTTGAAACAGGTAGAGCAATGCATTTTTTGTTGGGTTAAATCAAATAATTATCAATAACTTTTTGACAGCAACTGTGGTAAAATTTGCCAGGTTCAGTGAGTGAAATTATTCACCTGAATTAAAAAGAATAAACGTTACTGGTAATTGATAATATTTAGATGCATGAAATATTATTTAGACAATATGGTTATTCCTTATTCACGAGCTTTCATCTGTATATTTTTACTGTTGAGCTCATTGCTGTTATTGAACTGCAACAGCTCGAAATCAGTTTCCAATTCTGGGTATCAGAAACAGGCAGGGTCGCCAGCCAGGGAACGCATCAGCATCAATGAAGGCTGGAAATTTATGCGCTATACCGGGGAACCTGATAACCTGAATTATGATGAGCGCCCCGTTGTTACCAATAGGAATGATAACGTGGTAGCAGACACGAAACCAGGCGAAGCTGTGCTGGCCACTTCTTCAGAACAGGTATTAAAGAAATGGATATTACCCACTGCCAATAACTTTATTAAGGATGAGTCAAAACATCATCAACGTCCTGATGGTAACCCCGGAACTGATTTTGCTTTTGTACAAAATAATTTTGATGATAACAATTGGGAGCAGGTAAATCTGCCACACGACTGGGCCATTAAGGGGCCATTTTATGAAGGTGACAATGCAGTAGTTGGCGGTGGCATGGGACGGCTGCCAATCCAGGGCGTGGCCTGGTATCGCAGAAAGCTGGACATTTCTTCAGCAGATATGGGTAAATCAATTTACCTGGATATAGACGGCGCCATGTCGTATGCAATCGTGTGGCTGAATGGGAAATTGGTGGGAGGCTGGCCCTATGGTTATAATTCATTTCGGCTTGATCTTACACCTTATATCAATACCGGTGGTGATAATCAATTGGCCATCAGGTTGGATAACCCGCCTAACTCATCCCGATGGTATCCGGGTGCCGGTATTTACCGAAACGTATGGCTTGTAAAAGTAAACCCGCTGCATGTTGCTCAATGGGGCACATTCGTAAGCACGAAAAATGTAAGTGCTTCTTCGGCCAGCATTAACCTGGCGGTTGATATTGAAAATAAATCAAACAAGGATCAAAACATTGAGGTTGTTACTGAACTGTATGCATTGAATGATCAGCTTAAAATAACAGGAAAAAAATTGGCTGCTTTTCCTGGATTAAAGGCAAAGGTTGCTGCAGGAAAAAAGGGTAAAGTTGAAAATACGGTAATACTGAATAATCCTCATTTATGGCAGCCGGCTCCAGCCCTGAATTCAAACCTATATGTAGCGCTTACACGCTTATTTGTAAATGGTAAAATAACGGACGAATATGAAACCCGTTTTGGAATACGATCCTTAAAATTTGACCCCATTAAAGGTTTACTGGTCAATCGTGTGCCGGTGCATATCCAAGGGGTAAATCAACACCACGATCTTGGGGCCTTAGGTGCTGCATTTAATGTAAGAGCAGCAGAAAGGCAATTGGAAATTCTAAAAGAGATGGGCTGCAATGCCATTCGCCTTTCACACAACCCGCCTGCACCCGAATTGCTTGATCTTACAGACCGCATGGGCTTTTTAGTGATTGATGAAATTTTTGATTGTTGGGAAAGAGGTAAAACACCACTCGATTTTCATTTAATATTTCCTGATTGGTACGAGCCTGACACAAGAGCATTTATCAGAAGAGATAAAAATCACCCGTCCATCATTGCCTGGAGTTTTGGAAATGAAGTAGGAGAACAATACACAGATACAGCGGGTGCAGCCGTGGCAAAAAAACTGTATAATATTGTACAGGAAGAAGACGATACAAGGCCTGCAACGGCATCAATGAATTATGCAAAACCGAATATGCCTTTTCCCGATGTGATGGATATTTTAAGTTTAAATTACCAGGGCGAGGGCATACGGGATGCGCCTGCTTATGCACAATTGAAGGGTATCAGAACATCACCGCTTTATCCGGCCTTTCAAAAAAAGTTCCCCAATAAATTAATTGTTAGCAGCGAAACAGCTTCTGCACTCAGCACAAGGGGGTCTTATATTTTCCCGGTGTATAATGGGATTAGTGCACCCGTTAGTGATAGTACCGGTGGAGATCCTAAAAAAAATTATGTAAGTGCCTATGAGTTGTACACGGCTCAGTTTGGCGCTTCGCCGGATAAAGTTTTTACCTCGCAGGATCAGCACCCTTACGTGGCCGGTGAATTTGTTTGGTCTGGCTGGGATTATTTAGGTGAACCCACACCATACTACTCAGCCCGCAGTTCTTACTCCGGTATCATCGACCTGGCAGGATTTAAGAAAGATCGTTTTTACCTGTACCAGGCAAGGTGGCGGCCGGATTTGCCAATGGTACATATTTTACCGTCTTGGAACTGGCCCGGCAGAGTTGGTGAAATAACGCCTGTACATGTGTTCACATCCGGCGATGAAGCGGAACTTTTCTTAAACGGACGATCACTTGGTAAAAAGAAAAAAGCACACTATGAATACAGGTTACGCTGGGATGATGTAAAATATGAACCCGGTGAATTAAAAGTAGTTACTTACAAAAATGGAAAGCGATGGGCAGCACAAACCATACAAACTACCGGAGCTGCTGCTCAGTTGATGGCCAGTGCCGATAGAAAGCAAATAAGTGCAGATGGCGAAGACCTTTCATTTATAACGATAAACGTAGCAGATGCCAATCAATTAACAGTGCCGGAATCAAACAATAAAATAATTTTTAGCATTGAAGGCCCCGGTGAAATTGTGGCAACCGACAACGGAGATCCTGCCAGCCTTGTATCCTTTGCATCAAAAGAAAGAGCAGCCTATTTTGGATATGTGCTGGTAATTGTTCGTTCACAAAAAGGAAAGACGGGGATCATAAAAGTGCATGCATCCTCCAATGGTTTAAAGGCCGTTGTACAGGAAATAACCGCTCAATAAATTTTAAATAAAAAATTTGTTTTGATACCTGATTATAAAGCTTATTTTAAAACACATTTTAAAATTCATGTTGCTATTATGAAATCTATTTTTCTTGGATTTATATCGTTGTTATTATTCGTTTTTGTTTCACAGGCGCAGGTGCGGCTACCTAAACTGGTAAGCGATGGCATGGTGCTGCAACGGGATGCAAAAATAAAAATCTGGGGCTGGGCATCGGCCGGTGAAAAAGTGACGGTACATTTTAATAGAAAGAAATTTACAGCAAGTACAGGTGCCAACAGACAATGGATGATCACCATGCCTGCACAAAAATATGGTGGCCCATATCTAATGAAGATTGATGCCAGCAATCATCTTACCCTTAAAAATATTTTAATAGGAGATGTTTGGCTGTGTTCAGGCCAAAGCAATATGCAGCACCAGTTGAAACTCCATAGCATCCGGTATGAAGCAGCCATAGCCAACGCTGAAAATTCAGAAATAAGACAATTCCTTGTTCCATCAAATCCCAATGTAAATGGTGCACAAAATGATTTATCTGGCGGTGAATGGAAACAAGCCAACCCACAGAATGTGATGGATTTTTCTGCAGTGGCCTATTTCTTTGCAAAAAAATTGTATGAAAAATATCATGTACCAATCGGCTTAATTAATGCCAGCGTTGGCGGTACACCGATTGAAGCATGGACCAGCGAGGAAGGCTTTAAAATCTTTCCATCAATACTAAAGATCATCGAAAAAAATAAAGACACCGCTTACGTAAATACAACCAACAGAAAGTCTGCTGCCGCCATGGCTGCTCAAAGAGCAAAACCCGAAACAGATAAAGGACTAACAGCTACTGTTAAATGGTACGAAAACAATTACGTTCCTAAAAACTGGCATCAAATAAATATTCCGGGCTATTGGGAAGACCAGGGAATTAAAAACCTGGATGGCGTTGTTTGGTATCGCCGCGAACTGGATGTGCCTGCTTCCATGACAGGTGTTGCTGCAAAAGTTTTCCTGGGCCGCATTGTAGATGCGGATGAATTGTATGTAAATGGCCAGCGTGCAGGTAGTACCGGTTACCAGTATCCGCAACGCAGGTACCAGTTGCCCGCCGGGATGTTAAAAGCAGGTAAAAACATTTTTGTGGTAAGGGTTACCAACCAATCCGGCAAAGGTGGTTTTGTACCCGACAAGCCTTATTATGTTTCAGCTAACAATCAGCAAATAGATCTGAAGGGCTACTGGCAATATAAGGTTGGAGATGTATTTTTATCCACGGGTAATTATGTGCCTTCCATTAACATTCAAAATCAACCAACCGCTTTATACAACGCAATGATAGCACCACTTATCAACTTTACAATCAAAGGAATGGTATGGTACCAGGGTGAAAGCAATGTTGGCAATGCATCGGAATACGGAAAACTATTACCGGCCTTGATCAATGACTGGCGCAATAAATGGCAGCTTGGTGATATCCCTTTTTTAAATGTTCAGTTGCCCAATTTCCAGGATGTACAATACACGCCATCCGAAAGTGCATGGGCTGTTTTAAGAGAGGCTCAAATGAAAGCACTCGCCGTACCAAATACAGGCATGGCCGTTGCAATAGATCTGGGTGAGTGGAACGATATTCATCCCGACGATAAAAAAGATGTGGGCGACAGGTTGGCTTTGTCTGCTGAAAAAATTGCTTATGGAGAAAACATTGTATCCTCTGGCCCGCTTTATCAATCAAATAAAATTGCAGGAAATAAAATAATGCTGCAGTTTACAAATATTGGGAGCGGACTGGTATCCAATGATGGCGAACCACTTTCACAATTTGCCATTGCAGGCGCCGATAAAAAATTTGTATGGGCCAATGCAATTATTGAAGGTGACCAGGTAGTTGTATGGGGTGCGTCTGTTGAAGCACCCATGTATGTTCGCTATGCATGGGCCGATAACCCGGATGGCGCTAATTTATTTAACAAAGAAGGATTGCCTGCATCACCCTTTAGAACCGATCAGTAAATAAAATGTTGGTATGAAAAAATTATTGTTGTTTTTTATGTGGGCCTGTGTTTTTGCAAATGCATTTGCTCAACAAAAATTGCCCTGGAATGGTAAAAAATGTGCAGTAGTGCTTACCTACGATGATGCCATTGTGCAACATTTACAAAACGCTGTTCCGCTGTTGGATTCGCTGCATCTTAAAGCAAGTTTTTATATCACTGCAAGTGCTGAGGGTTGCGCCCAACACATCAATGAATGGAGACAGGTAGCGGCAAGCGGGCACGAGTTGGGCAATCATACTTTGTATCATCCATGTGTGGGTAATTTGCCCGGCAGGGAATGGGTTAATTCCAACTATGATATGAGCAGGTACACCGTTGCACGGATGGTTGATGAAATAAAAAATGACCAATGTTTTCCTGGAAGCGCTGGATGGAAAAAAGGAAAGAACCTTTGCTTTTACCTGTGGCGATATGATGATCAACGATACGCCATTTATCAATTTGGTAACGCCTGCTTTTATTGCCGCAAGATCAACCAGGAACCAACTCCATCCTATCAATGAAGTAAAATTGCAGGATGTAGATTGCTTTGTAGTGAATAACAACACGGCAGCGGAAATGATTGAATGGGTAAACAAAGCCAGGGAAAACAACAGCCTGCTGGTAATTTTATTTCATGGTGTTGGCGGTGGCAATTCATTAAATGTTTCCCTGGCAGATCATCGGGAATTTTTATCGTATTTGAAGCAACAAGAAAAGGATATTTGGATTGCTCCAATGATAACAGTTGCAAAATATATAAAAGCATACCAGGCAAATAAATAGTGCAATGCCTGGAGTATTTTGAAATCATTTTTTTTTGTTAACCAGCATTGGTATTTCATGGCATCGACATTGGCAGAGTTTACACTGAGGAACGAAGTGCCCCGTTCAAATTCATATTTTTATGGCATCATTTTCCACTATATTTTTTGCCGCTATAAAATTTTAAACAGCTTCTGATACCATCCAATTAAAAAAGATCTTTATAAAAAATCAGTATTATGTTAATGCATCAGACAATGCGGTGGTTTGGGCCAAACGATCCCGTAAGTTTATCAGCGATAAGGCAGGCGGGATGCGAAGGTGTGGTTACTGCGCTGCACCAGGTTCCGGTTGGCGACTTGTGGACCATTGAAGCCATCAACGAACGAAAAAAAATGATTGAGGCTGCCGGTATGACCTGGACAGTAATTGAAAGTCTTCCGGTAAGTGAGGACATAAAAAAGCAACACAACGATTACCTGTTGCACATCGAAAATTACAAACAAAGTTTAAAAAATGTTGCAGCCTGTGGCTTAAAAGTGGTCACTTATAATTTTATGCCTGTGATGGATTGGTTGCGTACAGATATTGCACACACATTACCCGATGGCAGCAAAGCATTATATTTTGAAAGACTGTCTTTTATAGCATTCGATCTTTTTATGTTGAAAAGGCCCGGTGCTAAAAATGATTATACCGATGAGGAGATAGAAGATGCAACAATAAAATATGCATCCATGTCTCCCGAAGAAGAGCAGCGAATCTTCAGCAATGCCATGTTGGGATTACCCGGCAGCAAGGAGGCTTTCACTCCGGAGCAGGTGCTGGCAGCATTAGAAACTTATGCAGCCATCGATGCAGATAAACTCAGGCAGCATTTATTTTATTTTTTAAATGAAGTAGTGCCGGTAGCAGAACAGTACGGTTTAAAAATGGCGATACATCCTGATGATCCACCTTATGCAGTGCTTGGCCTGCCAAGGATTGTAAGTACCGAACAGGATGCTGCGGACATCATTAACGCAGTGCCTTCCCCGGCAAATGGGTTGTGCTTTTGCACCGGTTCTTTTGGCGCAAGGCCCGATAATGACCTGGTAAAAATGCTAAAGCGTTTTGGCGATCATATACACTTTCTTCACCTCAGAAATACAAAGCGTGACAGTGCCGGTAATTTTTATGAGGCCGCACATTTGTCCGGCGACGCCGATATGTACGAACTCATCAAAGAAGTATTGATCATTCAACAAAGAAGAAACATTTCCATCCCAATGCGGCCCGATCATGGCCACCAGATGCTTGATGATCTTGCTAAAAAAACTTATCCCGGTTATTCAGCCATTGGAAGGTTGAAGGGCTTGGCCGAATTGCGGGGTGTTGAATATGCCATTCATAAAGGCATGCAATAAACCGGCATAATAAAAGGCCAGGGATGTGTTACCTTTTTTTAACGCTATCATAGTTATTTGTTATTTGTACAAAGGTGACACCTCTAAACGGTCAGTTTTATCCCAAAAATTTGACCGGCCAATTATTATATCCTTTAAACAGTTAGGTTTATTATCGCCGACTGTTTTTACTTTGTTACCGATCATTTTACCCTGTTTAACTTTTGAGCCGCCTGCAATTGACTGCCCGACTTTAATTTTAGCAGTAGCATTCATGAAAATCAGGCAGATCATATTATTTCTTGTACTTACCGTCGTATTGATAGTACTGTCCTATATACTGCTGGGCTTTATGGATCAGCATATCAACATCATCATTTTACTATTTATGATAGTTGCGCTGTTGGTGGACCTGGTAGCAATGATTACCATTTTTTTTAAATTCATGAAATCGGAGCCCGGTAATCAATAAAATATGAATTATTGTAGCACCATCTTTATTTCATTGGTAGTTCAACGGACTGTATTGAAATATTAAATGGTACTATGCCGGTTTTTGTCGGCATAGCAAATGGCTGTGGATTAGTAATATTTAAAATTGTGGTAGTAAAAAATAGTTCAGTATATGGAAACCCATAAAAATATTAGGCTCTAAAGCTCCCCTCGCTTTTGGAGGGGGTAGGGGTGAGGTCAAAATGATGCGACAATTTTTAATAACCACTTGGATTAAATACTGGTATAATCGGTATAACTTGTCTTTAATTTATATTCATTCATGACCCGTTATTTTAGGTACATATTACTGGTTACGTTTCTAAGTGCAATCCTTGTAATTGTATTTCTGCAGTTCAATTCCAACCGAAGCATTAACCAATTGATAGATGGCAATGAGGACCTGCTGGAAGAATTAAATATTAAGAACAACATACAGCAATTACAGACCGGCATCATCACCCTGGAAAATAAGGTGAAGAGCGCCGTTATAGAAGGAAAGCCTGTTAGCAAAGATTTTATAAACCAGGAGGTAGCCAATATCCGCCTTTCAATGCAAAAGCTGGATACCCTGCAAAATGACCAGGTAATTGCGCCATTGATCCTGCAACTGAACAGCCTGGTAAATTCCAAAGTGATATTGAATAAAGCAGTGCTGGATACCTTGTCGGTAAATGGTAAAATTTCTGCGGAATTATTCATCAATAAAAAATATGGAAAACACCTCACCGATTCTATCAAATTAATGGCTGCCAAGATTGATGATTTGCACCAGCAGGCCGTTACCAACCTTATACAGGAAGCGGATAATAATGGCCGCAAAGCTAAAACCTGGGGTACCATCATGGCATTGATGGCAACCGTTGCGTCCGTATTTACATTTGGATACGTCGCTTATAAAGTAAGGCTGCAGCAGGCTTTAATTGCCCGGTTAAATGAATCAGAAAAAAGGGTAAGAGAAGCTGCAAGGGTAAAAGAAAAGTTCCTGGCAAATATGAGCCACGAAATACGGACACCACTTAATGCCATTCTTGGATTTACCAACCTGGTACAAAAAAAATCATTGGATACGGAAGTAAGGGAACATGTGCAGGTCATTCATAAATCCGGCGAGAATTTACTCAATATCGTGAATGACATCCTCGACCTGTCTAAAATTGAAGCAGGCATGATGCGCATTGAAGTTGCGCCTTTTAGCATCCGTGGTTTGGTAGAGCCAATCATGTCGATGTTTAAAGAAAAGGTTGCAGAGAAAAAATTACAGCTATTTGTAGATATAGACAATGACGTACCGGATATGCTGGAAGGCGATGCCAACAGGCTTTCGCAGGTATTGATAAACCTGGTGGGCAATGCGCTAAAATTCACCAGCAACGGAAGTATAAAAGTTAAAATTTCCTGTGAAGAAAATTTAAATGGCTTATTAAAAACAGGCATAACAGTTACGGACACCGGCATAGGTATCGAAACCAGTCAGCTCCATCATATATTCGAAAGGTTTCAGCAGGCAGAAGATTCTGTTACCCGAAAATACGGCGGCACCGGCCTTGGGCTTTCAATCGTATTTGACCTGGTAAGGTTGCAAAACGGAAGTATTAAACTGGATTCTGAACCTGGGGTTGGTACTGCATTTCACATCATGATACCTTACAAAATCTGCGATCAGCAAACCAATGAAAAGGCTGGTTCCGATACAGTTTTGATGAATGAACAAAGTTTTGAAAAGCTGAATGTGCTTGTTGTTGAAGACAACCTGATTAACCAAAGTTTACTGAAACATATTTTCAATAACTGGGGGCTGCGTTTTGATATTGCAAACAACGGTAAAGAGGCAATTAACCTGCTTGCCAAACATACATACAACCTGGTATTGATGGATATCCAGATGCCTGAAATGGACGGCTACACGGCAACACAACAGATCAGGAATGTCCTGCAATTAAACATACCCATCATTGCAATGACGGCACATGCACTGGAAGGTGAAAGAAAAAAATGTTTGAGTTACGGTATGAACGAATACATTTCCAAACCCATCATCGAACTACAGTTACATTATTTAATCAGCCGCTTTTCCGGTATAAATGAAATGCCGGTTTTAGCAAAACAACATAATAGCACGGCATACCATACCATTGATCTTAGTTACATGCGTGAGGTAAGTGGAGGCAATATGGATTATGAAAAAACGGTTACGCAACAATTTATAGAAACCATTCCCGGCGATTTGCAGGACATAGAAACAGCATGGCGACATAAGGACATGGATAGCCTGCGGCAGTTGGTACACAATATGAAGACAACCATTTCTGTAATGGGCCTCAATGAGCTGCTGAGGCCATACCTCGATAACCTGGAATATGATGAACTCAATGAAACATCTTTCCGAAATAGTTTTGATGCACTACAATCGTTTTGCAATGCTTCCCTGCAGGAGGCCAATCATTTCTACGCAACTTTATAATACAAATTACCGGTTATATTCTTTGTAATAAATGCAATACAACGGTTGGTTTATTGAAGCTTAAAATCCTGGTTACTGTATGGCGGAGTGTCGGGTGTTTTTATAACATTGTATCCATGATTGGTGGCCCGGTGGCAACTGTTGCAGGTACTGGTTAACAGGTTATAACTACTTTCAAATTTCACCCTGTCTTTTTCTTCAATGGCTTTGCCAATGCTATCCATTGGTGCATCAATCATCCCGATTGATTTGGTCTCAATTCTATCTGCACAAAATTGATTGATATTCTCCAGCGCCTCTTTTATCTCATTCATTTCAAAATCGGCCAGTTGCCAGTTTAGGTTTTTACCCGCAAACCAAAGCTTTGCATGATGTACCTGTATGCCCGACATAAATTCTCCTAATCCGGGCCGGTAAAATGCTGTGGCATTATTTGCCATACTATCAACCTTAGCTGTAGGATGTTGATCACTGTTAATGCTGTGATTGCAGGCAGCCAGTACAATCAGCAAAATCGATAATGTCAATGTGTAATACTTCATAGTATAAATTTAAGGGTTATTGTAAAATTTCGATAAGAGCGGGATGCATTTTAAATTGTCGCAATAAAAATAGTTCCGTAAATAGAAATCCATCTAAATATTAGGGTCTAAAGCTCCCCTCTCCCTTGGAGAGGGGCTGGGGGTGAGGTCAAAATGATGCGACAATTTTAAATTCACCCTAATAGCCTGATGCATTTTAAAACCGATCGCTATCGGATGCCACAAGAGTTGTCACCTTTTCTACAATATTGTAGTTGAATATATTTTATGAAGTTGACCAATCTAATTCAAAGGCGATATTTTTTATTTATCCGAATAACTTGTAGAATTTATTCACCAATAAACTGTCTCATAGTTGATGTACCTTTTCTATTTTCCGGCCTGCCGACATTTTTTGCCTTTTCAGCGACAATCTTTTTTAAGTGCAGAATGTGTTTGTATGTTTACAACAGCAACAAAAAAAGCTAATTTAAAATTCTAAAAATTAAAAAAAACAGTATGAAAAAATTAATGATTGCAGCTCTTGCTTTAGTAGGTTTTAGTTTTGCCGGTATTGCACAAACAACTGCACCTACAGTAAAGAAAGAAAAGGTAAAAATGGAGACAGTAAAGAAAGTTACTGAGAAAAAACAGGAAGCCAAAGTGGCTACAGTAGCAACAACAGCCAAGCCTGCAGCAAAGGCAGCCGCAGCGCCGCTTAAAAAAGACGGAACGCCTGATAAGCGTTTTACGGCAAACAAAGCAGCCGCAGCACCGGTAGTAAAAAAAGATGGTACGCCGGATTTACGTTATAAAGAAAATAAAAAGAAAAAAAGCTAGTAAGATGAGGCGGATGTATAATTAGCAGGTTTATATCAGCCGGCAATAAGAAAATTAACCTGCAACAACCACTTAATTTCTCTCATCTTAAAAATTGGGAGAAATTTTTGTTTTATACCAACCAGCAGCAGCATATAACTTATAAATAAATCACATGGCAGATAGCAAATTAAAAGGACAAACGGCACTTGTAACAGGTGCCAATTCAGGCATAGGAGAAGGTGTGGCAATTGCATTGGGTGCGGCTGGTGCAAACGTTGTGGTAAACTATGTAGTAAATCCTGAGTCTGCAAATGCAGTTGCAGATCAGATAAAGTCTGCAGGTGGGGTTGCCGTTGCCATACAGGCCGATGTTAGTAAAGAGGAGGAAGTTATCAGCATGTTTCAACAGGCCGTTCAGCAATTTGGCACCGTAGATATCCTGGTAAACAATGCAGGATTGCAACGGGATTCAAAATTTCACGAAATGACATTGGCGCAATGGCAAAAGGTGATTGATGTAAATCTTACCGGCCAGTTTTTATGTGCAAGAGAAGCCATTCGTGAATTTTTAAAGCGGGGAGTTGTGCCGGAAAGATCGGCGGCCTGCGGTAAAATTATTTGCATGAGTAGTGTGCATGAATTGATTCCATGGGGCGGCCACGCCAACTATGCCACCAGTAAAGGTGGCATAAAAATGTTGATGCAAACCCTGGCGCAGGAATATGGCGCTGACAAAATCAGGGTAAATAGTATTTGTCCCGGTGCCATCAAAACACCCATTAACCAGTCTGCGTGGGAAACTCCGGAGGCTTATGATAGTTTAATGAAACTGGTTCCCTACAACAGGATTGGCGTGACGCAGGATATTGGTAAACTGGCGGTGTTTCTTGCAAGTGACGACAGCGATTACATAACAGGAGCAAGTATTTTTATTGATGGTGGTATGACGGTTTTTGAAGGATTTGCAACGGGCGGATAATGTTTGTAATTTGAGTCAGGTGATCGTTAATCGTAAACACTTATCAAATGTTTAGCAATGATTTTTTGTTCACAGGCATTGGTTTTTCATGGCATCGACATCGGCAGAGTTTACACTGAGGAACGAAGTGCACTGTTCAAATTTATATTTTAATGGCATCATTTTCCACCAAATATTTTAAGGGGAAATGGTCATCACTTAGGTTGGTTAAACGGTTCAACTGTTTGGTTTAATGTAATTTCAATTCAATAAAAATGCATCAGAAAAAAAATATTTCGGCAGAAGAAAAACGATTAATTGCCAACTCCAAAAAGATAGTGCCGTTGGAACAGTGGGGCCCGTACTTAAGCGAACGGCAGTGGGGAACAGTAAGAGAGGATTACAGTGCCGATGGCGATGCATGGGATTATTTTACACATGAACAATCCAGGAGCAGGGCATACAGGTGGGGCGAAGATGGCATTGCCGGCATAAGCGATATGCATCAGAATTGTTGTTTTGCCATTGCGCTGTGGAACGGAAAAGATCCCATTTTAAAAGAACGTTTATTTGGATTAACCAACACCGAAGGCAATCACGGAGAAGATGTAAAGGAATTATATTATTACCTCGATAATACGCCCACACACGGTTATATGCAATATTTGTATAAATACCCGATGGCTGCGTTCCCCTACGAATGGTTGCTCGATGAAAATAAAAAACGGTCAAAATCAGACCCCGAATTTGAATTGCTGGATACCGGCATCTTCAACGACAATAAATATTTTGACGTAAAAGTCACTTATGCCAAAGTTGATTCCGATGACATTTGTATTGACATAGAAGTGGCCAACAGGAGCAAGGAAGCCGCCGAAATAATGGTGCTGCCAACGCTTTGGTTTCGTAACCGCTGGCTGTTTGGCGATACACAACAAAAACCTGTGCTGGAAGTTTTATCACCGTTGAAACATGCCGGTGTAGTAAAGGCTACCCATGAAAGATTGGGCGCATTTAATTTTTATTACGCAACTACCGGTGAAGTATTGATGACAGAAAATGAAACCAATAATGAAAAATTATTTGGTGCTGCCAATCATTCCGAATTTGTAAAAGATGCTTTTCACGAATCCATTGTAAATCACAACAGCGATCTACATACCAGTCTTCAGAATAATAAGAAGGGCACAAAATTTTCACCGGTATATCGGTTAAATGTGGAGGCAAATGGCGCACAACATATTTCATTGCGGTTATCTAAAACCGAACTGTCGGATCCATTCGACAAAAGTTTTAAAGACGTTTTCGCAAACAATAAACAGGAGGCAGATGAATTTTATAAAAAATTGCTACCTGCAAATGCTTCACCCGATCAGGCCAATATACAGCGGCAGGCTTTTGCAGGATTACTGTGGAGTAAACAGTTTTACCAGTACGACATTGAACGCTGGCTAAAGGGAGATCCGCACCTGGTTGCACCGCCCACAGAAAGATTCAACGGACGAAATGCAAGCTGGGAGCAAGTAAAAATAGCAGATGTATTATCGATGCCCGACAAGTGGGAGTACCCCTGGTTTGCTGCCTGGGATCTTTGCTTTCAATGCATTCCGTTAGCGATGGTTGATCCGGTGTTTGCAAAAAATCAACTGGTACTTTTATGCAGGGAATGGTATATGAAGCCTTCCGGTGAAATACCTGCCTACGAATGGAGTTTCAGCGATGTAAATCCACCCATACAGGCTTGGGCTGCATTACACATTTACCGCATTGATGAAAAAATACATGGTAACGAGGACCTGCATTTTCTAAAAAGAATTTTTCAAAAACTGATGTTGAACTTTACCTGGTGGGCCAACCGGGAAGATGCCAACGGCAACAATATTTTTACAGGAGGTTTTTTAGGATTGGATAATATTGGCGTGATAGATAGAAATAGCCTGCCACAGGGTGCCACACTTGAGCAGGTTGACGCCACAGCATGGATGGGCATGTATGCCTTAAACATGATGGAAATTGCCATTGAAATTGCGCAGACAGACAATAGCTATGAAGATGCCGTAACCAAGTTTTACGAACACTTTGTTTTGATTGCAGCATCGCTCAATGAGACTTTGTGGGATGCAGAAGATAACTTTTTTTATGATGTATTGCATACTGCAGAAGGTACCGATATTCCATTAAAAGTACGTTCCATGGTTGGCTTAAGTGTGTTGTTTGATGCCGCTGTTATTACCAGCGAAGCGTTGGAAAAATTGCCCGATTTTAAAAAGCGGATGAATTACGTTAAACATTACCAGGTACAACATAAAAGGTTTCTGCCATTTGAACAGGTTCGGGATAATGGCGACATACTTGTTTCACTTATTCATAAAGAACGTTTGAAAAAACTGGTTACGGTTATGTTAGATGAAGAAGAGTTTTTGTCACCATCCGGCATCAGGGCTTTATCAAAATATCATGAAGCACATCCGTTTAATTTGCATTTTGATCATACAAATTATTCCATTGCTTATCAGCCGGGTGAAAGCTGCGATGCTATGTTTGGCGGCAACAGCAACTGGCGTGGGCCGGTATGGATGCCATTGAATTACCTACTCATACAAACATTGCAACAGTTAGGCGAATTTTATGGCAACGAATTGGAAATGCCTTTCCCTTCCGGCACCGATACAGCTTTTAATCTTTGCGATATAGCACATAAACTGGCGCAAAGAATGGTTACGCCTTTTATGAAGCAGGAGTCTGGCGACCGGCTCATCCATGGCCCGGCAAATGATTTCTACAATCAACCCGGCAATAAAGACCTGGTACTTTTTTATGAATATTATCATGGCGATACCACCCAGGGATTGGGCGCTTCTCATCAAACAGGATGGACGAGTTTAGTGGCTTTACTTGTAAATGGTAATTGATCGGTATTAATTATTTTTTTATCACGACTGCTTTTAAAGCAGTTTTTTTTTGTGCCTTTCACCCATTGATTTTGCCGTTTTGTCTACACATAGTGCCTGTTTGGCTTTGCATAACATTGCCATAATATGTCCATTTGAGTTTTGCCTCAAAATCAACATATGAGAAAATATACTCAAAATCTCATCGCCATAATTGCGATGATGCTACAAATGGTAGCTGTAAGTTTTGCACAGGAAACTACTTCCACTTTAAGTGGTAGCATAAGTGACAGCAAGGGTGCACCAATACCGGGCGCCAGTATTTCAATTTTGCATGTACCTACCGGCTTTCGAACGGGTTCTCAAAGTAATAAGCAGGGACTGTTTGCGGTGCCTAATCTTAAACCCGGTGGTCCTTATATAATCGAGGTTACATTTGTAGGATACACAACACAAAAATTTGAAAATGTAAACCTGGGCCTTGGTTCTAATCCTGAACTATCTGTACAGCTAAAAACGAATGATCAAAATCTTAAAGAAGTAGTGGTTATGGGCAGTTCACGTCGCCAGACTGGTGGTTTGTCTGTAGGCAAGCTGCAATTAAGCACACTACCTTCTATTGGACGAAGTATTACAGATTTTACCAGGCTTACTCCGCAGTCAAACAACAACTCTTTTGCCGGCACCAACTTTCGTTACAATAACCTAACTGTGGATGGAGCTATCAATAATGATGCAATAGGGTTTAGTAATTCTTTTGGCGGTGTAAGTGGTGGCGGTCAATCAGGCGCTGCAGGTGGCGGCACACGTACCAATCCATATAGCCTTGATGTGATACAGGAAGTGCAGGTACAATTATCACCTTACGACGTCAAGCTTGGAAATTTCACCGGCGGTTCAGTAAACGCTGTCACTAAAAGCGGCACTAATAATTTCCATGGCTCAATATATGGTTTTGGAAGAAACCAGGCCATCACGGGTAAAAGCGCTGATGGTTTGAAAACGAAAATCGGCTCTGATTTTCATGACTATCAATACGGCGCAACATTGAGCGGTCCGATTGCAAAAGACAAGGCCTTCTTTATTGTAAATTTTGAACAAACGCGTCGGCAGGAGCCAACGTTTTACAATGCAGGCGATCCCGGTGCAGCAATCAGCGTGGCTGATGCTGCCAGCATTTACAATAAATTAAAAGCTACCTATAACTATGATGCAGGTGAATACCTTGATGCCTATAAAATTTTCACCAATAGCGATAAGTTATTTGCCAGGATGGATTTTAACCTTAACTCAAAAAATACATTGACGGTAAGAGGCATTTATACAAATGGCTGGGGAAATAACCTGGAAAGAACTTCTACCAATTTCCAGTTTGGCTCAACAGACTTTACTCAACATACAAAGAACATTAACGTTACTGCAGAACTTAAAACAAAGATTTCTAATAACCTCAATAATCAATTCAACGCCAGTTATGTGAACGTGCATGAATACAGGGATTTTCCCGGCACCCTATCTCCGTTTATGGACATTGGCGGAGGCGCAGCATGGGTAGGCACCTGGCGTGAAGCTTCCATCTATAATATGAAGCAACAGACCATTGAATTGAGCGATAACCTTACATTTACCAAGGGCATTCATAAATTCACCTTTGGTACGCATAATGAGTTTTACAACCTTACTTATGGTTTTGTAAATTCATGGAATGGCCGTTGGGAATATTCAAACCTTGCCAACTTTCTTGCAGATAAGCCAAGCCGCATAAGGGGGGCTTATTCTACCAGCGCCAAATATCCCAACACCAGGGAAGACTTGTTTAACAACCCGCCTGATCCCTATCATGTAAACCTGATGAGTGCATACACCCAGGATGAAATGTCTTTGTCAAAAAGATTTAAGATAACACCAGGTATCCGGGTTGATTATCCTTTTTTGGGCCACCAGATAGCAGTGGATAAAGATTTTGCAACAGCAAAAAATAATACCTCCAATCCAACGTACAGCAATACTTCGTTCAGCAATTTTACCAATAAATGGCTGGGTACACCAACTGTGTCGCCAAGGTTGGGCTTTAACTGGAATGTAAGGGGAGATCAAAGTATTGTAGTTCGCGGTGGTACCGGCATATTCGCAGGCAGGATGCCGTTTGCATGGTTAGGTTATGCAGAAACTTTATCAGGTGGTGTTTATAATAATATTGATTTCAAACCATCGGCTGCCAACACAGTGGGAGGTAATACAGTTATTCCAGTTGCCATCAATCCGTTAAATCTGCGGGATACCATCAATGCTCATGCATTGGCAAGCGCCAATGCTGTAAGTACAAGAGAAGTAGATGTTATTGACAATCATTTTAAACTACCTGAAGTATGGCGTTCAAATCTTGCTGTAGATTTTAAATTTGGCAACGGTTATAAATTAACATTAGATGCCTTGTATACCAAAACGATTTATGATGTAAAATTTCAACAGATCAATATAAAGGACAGTGTTCAATATTTTACATCCGGGCCGGTACAATCACCTGTTTACGTTGGTGGCAAACTTAACAGCCAGTATTCAAACGTATACCTGTTAAGCAATACAACACAGGGTTACCGATACAACCTTACAGCACAGTTAAGCAAAAGTACCATGGGTAACCCAATGGCCGATCATCCATTTAATTATAACTGGAGTGTAGCCTATACGTATGGTGTTAGTAAAGATGTAAGCAATGGCATCCGTAATTCATTTCAATCAAACTTTGAGGTGAATCCTGCCATCGTACCAAACAGTCCACAACTGGCTAATTCAAATTTTGACCTCCGCCACCGAATTGTGGCCACCTTGGGTGGGGCTATGCAATGGAATAAACAAAATGTAACATCACTCAACTTCTTTTACGCTGGCCAATCCGGAAGTCCTTATTCGGTGGTGTATACAGCCGGTGGTAATCCCTTCGGTAATTCAGCAAATGCTAATCTGCCTTATATTCCCAAAGATCAAAACAATATTAGGCTGGCAGATTACACCGTTAATGGTCAAACATATACCGCAGCACAACAGTGGAGCGATCTTGATAAACTTATTTCAAATGATAAATATCTAAGTAAACGCCGGGGTGAATATTCAGAAAGAAATGGCTTACACACACCATGGAATCACGAACTTGATTTTAAACTGATGCATGAATTTAAGTTTGGAAAGAATAATGCAGAATCAGTGCAGTTTAGCTTTGATATGTTTAACGTACTTAATCTTATCAACAACGATTGGGGGCATGTATATTTTGTGACAAACGTAAATAACTATACGGTTAATCTGTTAACTTTTACCAAAGATGCAAACGGTGTAGCACCAGGTAAACCATCCTCAGGTTATGTTCCCACATTTAACTTTATATCTCCAAAAGGATTGGACAATCACTATTACACGGTTGATCCGCTAAACAGCAGGTTTCAGGGACAGTTTGGCGTCAAATATATTTTCTGATCAACAATATCATCACCTGAAATTTAGGTAATCTTAATAAATAAAAGTCATTTGCGCTCTTTGTAGAAAATATAAGGCGGCTCACGTAGAGCCGCTTTGTATTTATCCGTTAAACCATCTTTTTGTTTTTAACGACAGGTTTTGCCCGTTCAACGAGTGGAGCATTTTCACCTCTGTTTACAGCAGCAATTTTGTGCTCAATAATATACAAGACATGCCACATAGGTTTTTTAGATTTTTATTCAATCCCTTACCGCTGATATTTGTTACGTGTTTTCCTGCATGCAGTTTTGCACAAAAAACTGCAACAGATACTTTAATGCTTACCGTTCCAAAGGCTGAAGCAATTTTTCTGCAGAAAAACCTGACCCTGCTTGCCAATCAATACAACGTAGATATTAATAAAGCCTTGGTGCAGCAGGCAAAAGTTTGGGACAACCCAACGCTTTCAACCGATCAGAATATTTATGACGGAAAGTTCTTCAGGCATACCACTGTTAATGGCGTACAGTATGGCCAGGTTTACATACAGGTGCAACAACTGATCCGCACCGCCGGCAAAATTAAAAAGCAAACACAGCTTGCAGAAGACAATGTGCTAAGCGCCGAAGCACAATTCAATGATGTGCTGCGCAACCTCAAATTTGTACTCACCACAGATTTAAATAATCTTTCCCAACTCAGTAATACCGCCGCTGTGCTTCAAAGCGAAATGCAAAACCTGCATGCCCTGGCAAAAGGGATGGATGAAATGCTAAAGCTGGGCGATATTTCTCAGAAAGAAAATGTACGCATCAGGGCCTTATTATTTTCACTACAAAACGATTACAGCGATAACCTGAGTCAGCAATTTGATCTGCAAAAAGAAATCAGTTCTATGCTGCAGTTAAATGACAGCGTGTGGGTAGTTGCAGATGCCGGCACCACATTATCTGCCAGTCAAATTAACAACCTTAGCATCGGCATATTGCAGGATTCGGCTTTGCAATTGCGCCCCGATTTTATGCTGGCAAAATCGCAAGCCACATTTCAGCAACACAATATCAGTTATCAAAAAGCATTGGCAAAGCCCGACCTGACAGTAGGGGTGGAGTATGATCGCTTAAACAGTTATCAGCCTAATTATTATGGTTTGGCGCTCTCCATTCCGTTGCCAATATTTAATAAAAATAAAGGTAATATCAATGCAGCCGAAATTGCCTATAAACAAAGTGGCACAGTGATACAGCAGGTACAGAATGAGGTAAGCAAAGAAGTGTTTACGGCCTGGCAAAAATTACAAAATGCCACCGCAATGCTGAGCAACGAAAACATACAGCTACAGGATAACTACGAAGTTTTAATGAAAAATATGATCAGCAGTTATCGCCAGCGCCAGGTAAGCCTCATAGAATTCATCGATTTTTTTGAAGCATATAAAGACACCCGCATTAAGCAATGGCAATTAATTACCAACCAGCGCAACGATGCGGCGGAACTAAACTACACCATCAACCAAAACATTATCGGGCTTTAATATTAGTAAAAATGAAAAATAAACTACCTCTTTTTTTATGTGGAATTGCAATGATGGCATTGTTGTATTCCTGCAATCATACGGATGCTACAGAATCCAAACCGCTAGCACAGGCACTTATTAGCGATAGCACCATGGAGTTGCTAAAAATAGATACGGTAAAAATGCGCAGTGTGGATGATGAAGTGCGTTTAAGTGGCGAAGTGAGTTTTGATGAAAACAAGGTTATAAAAGTGTATCCCTTCAGCAGTGGCCAGGTGCTCAATGTAAATGTAAGCATCGGCGATTATGTAAAGGCAGGGCAAACACTTGCAACCATTAAGAGCGCCGACATTGCCGGAAATTATGCCGATTTATCTGTAGCCGGAAACGATGCCAGCATTGCAAAACGCAGTATGGACAATGCCGAACATTTGTATAAAAATGGAATATCCAGCGAAAGAGAATACCTGGAGGCAAAGGAGAATTACAACAAAGCCTTGTCAAACGAAAATAAATTAAAGGAGCAAATTCAAATCAATGGCGGCGGCAAAACAAATGCCAGCGGTATATATACGGTTACGTCACCACGCAGTGGTTATGTAGTTGAAAAGCTTATAAACCCCGGCAATTTTATCCGCAACGATAACAACAGCAACCTGTTTACCATTGGTGATATCAGCGATGTGTGGATTTGGGCCAATGTGTTTGAGACAGATGTAGCAAAAGTAAAAAAGGGTTATGCTGCAGCAGTCACCACCATTGCGTACCCCGATAGTGTGTTTGAAGGAAAAGTTGACAACGTAAATGAAACACTTGATCCGGTTACAAAGGTGATGAAAGTTAAAATTGTATTGCCCAATAAAGGCGGCGCATTAAAGCCCGAAATGTTTGCAAATGTCATCATCACGAACAGTGAAAACAAAAAGGAATTGGCGGTACCGGCTTCCGCAATCATCAGCGAAAATGGAAAAAATTACGTGGTGATTTATAACAATAACAACGACGTAAAAGTGCAGGAAGTTCAGATGATGAAGACCAATGCAAAATGGACGTTTCTCAGCAGCGGTGTAACAGAAGGCCAGAAAGTAATCACTCAAAATCAAATATTGGTTTACAGGAAGCTAATGGATAAATAGCTTTTGGTTCATTGTTCATGGGTGAGCATTTATAATTCAAAATTCAAAATTAAAAAGTAAAAATTCACAGTAACGACCGTAAGCTGAAGTGTGGAAGAGTTAACAATAGCAATTAATTTTTTTTAGCCAGGCATTTGTACATAACTCATCATCGTTGCGTCGCACACTTGTACCACATACCAATGTGCAACATAAAGGAATATGCATTTTGTATTTCCATCAACCATGAACAATGAACCATGAACTTATACCACCTACCACTGTGCAACATAAAAGAATATGCATTTTGTATTTCCATGAACCATGAACCATGAACCATGAACCATGAACTTGTATTCCCATGAACCATCAACCATGAACTATGATCTATGAACTGCAAAAAGAGGCCACAAAATAACCAACTACAACTCACAACATGAATAAATTTATTAAGCGCATTATTCACTTCAGTCTTCGTCACCGGTACCTGGTTTTTTTTATGACGGCAATACTGGCTGTGCTTGGCTTTATCAGTTATAAAAATACACCGGTTGAAACCTTTCCGGATGTAACCAATACACAGATTGTAATCATTGCACAATGGGCGGGCCGCAGTGCCGAAGAGGTAGAGAAATTTGTGACCATACCGCTGGAGGTTTCACTAAACAGTGTGCAGAAAAAAGCAAACCTCAGAAGTACTTCAGCATTTGGACTGTCTTATATCCGCATCATTTTCGATGATGATGTAGACGATGCTTTTGCAAGGCAACAGGTACTCAGCCGGCTGGGCAGTGCAGATTTACCAGATGGCGTAAAGCCCGATGTGCAACCACCTTATGGGCCAACCGGGGAGATTTTTCGTTACACATTAAAAAGTAATACCAAAAACATTCGTGAACTCACTACCATCCAAAACTGGGTATTGGATCGTGCTTTTAAAAGTGTGCCCGGTGTTGCAGACGTAAACAGTTTTGGTGGAGAGGAAAAAATATTTGAAGTAAGTGTTAACCCCGAATTTCTGACAAAATATAACCTATCGTCTTTAGACGTTTACAATGCTATTGCAAAAAGTAATATCAATGTTGGTGGTGATGTGATTGAACGCAATGGCCAGAGTTATATTGTACGGGGCATAGGCGTGCTGAAGAATGTGGATGACATCAAAAATATTTTCATTGATAAAAGAAATGGTGTGCCATTATTGGTGGGCAATATTGCTGATGTAGTGGAGAGCGGAAAGCCAAGGCTGGGAAAAGTTTCAAGGGATATGGATCAGCCGGATGTTATTGAAGGGATCATCGTAATGCGTAAAGGAGAAAACCCCAGTGAAGTGCTGGACAGGGTAAGGGAAAAAGTAAAGGATCTTAATGAAAATATTTTACCAAAGGATGTTAAGATTGATACATTTTACGATCGTACCAACCTGATGGATTTTGCACAGGAAACCGTGCTGCACAATTTGTTTGAAGGCATTGTGTTGGTTACAGTAATCGTGTTGCTGTTTATGGCCGATTGGCGAACCACTTTAACGGTGGCCATCATCATTCCGCTATCCTTACTATTTGCATTTATGATGATGCGTTTAAAAGGCATGAGTGCAAATTTACTCTCCATGGGTGCCATTGATTTTGGTATCATCATCGATGGCGCCGTGGTAATGGTAGAAGGTTTATTTGTTGCATTGGATCACAAGGCAAAGGAAGTGGGCATGGAAAAATTCAACAAGTTGGCCAAGCTTGGCTTGTTTAAATCTACCGGAACCGAAATGGGCAAAGCCATCTTTTTCTCCAAAATAATTATACTTACCTGCCTGGTACCCATCTTTGCTTTTCAAAAGGTAGAAGGTAAAATGTTTTCTCCGCTGGCTTATACATTGGGCTTTGCGTTGCTGGGGGCTTTATTATTTACCCTTACTTTGGTGCCTGCTTTATCCAGCATTTTATTAAGAAAAAATGTTCGTGAAAAACACAATCCCATTGTTATCTTTTTTGAAAAAGGTGTTGGCAAAATGTTGGCCGTTGTTTACCGCAATCAAAAGAAAAGTGTGGTCATTGCATTTTCCATCATGGTGCTTTGTTTTTTATCTGCAAAGTTTTTGGGGTCTGAGTTCTTACCTGAATTAAATGAAGGCGCCTTGTGGGTAGAAGCAGAGTTACCGATGAGCGTATCACTTAATGAAGCGGATAGCGTATCGCAGAAAATGATTGCTGCAATCAGTTCTTTTCCTGAAGTAAAACAGGTGTTATCGCAGATTGGCAGAACCAATGACGGTACAGATCCCAAAGGGTTTTTTAATGTGCAGATACAGGTGGACCTTAAAACAAAAAAGGATTGGAACCGGGGCATTACTGAAGATCAGTTGATTGACGAAATGGATAAAAAGCTGAATATCATTCCGGGGCTTGTGTTGAATTATTCCCAGCCCATCCGTGATAATGTGGAAGAAGCAGTGGCAGGTGTGAATGCAGCACTGGCCGTGAAAATATTTGGCCCCGACTTTGAAACACTTGACAGCCTGAGTAAACAGGTATTGCACAACCTGGAAGGTGTACGTGGTATTGAAGACCTTGGTATTCTTAAAAACCTTGGCCAACCGGAATTCCGCATTCAACTGGATCAGCAAAAAATGGCACTCTATGGTGTAAATACGGCAGATGCAAATGCCGCCATTGAAATGGCCATCGGTGGAAAAGCAGCCAGCGAATTGTATGAAGGCGAACGTAAGTTTGATATAAGGGTACGTTATCAGAAAGAATACAGGAGCACCCAGGAAGCGATCGAGCAAATTATGGTTCCAACAGATGATGGTGCTAAAATTCCGCTGAAAGAAATATCCACCATGGAAACCCTTACCGGCCCTGCATTTATTTATCGTGATAACAATACAAGGTACATCGCTGTAAAGTTTTCGGTTAGGGAACGTGACCTTGGAAGCACCATTGCAGAAGCGCAAAGCAAAGTAAATGCTGCTGTTCATTTACCATTGGGCTACAAAACAACCTGGAACGGCGAGTTTGAAAATCAGCAAAGGGCCAATGCTACTTTGACAAGGGTGGTACCGCTTTGTTTACTGGTAATCTTCTTGATATTATTCATCACTTTTGGTAATGTAAAAGATGCGGTGTTAACCATTTTGAATGTTCCATTTGCACTCATTGGCGGTATTCTGGCCCTGGAAATTACGGGTATGAATTTTAGCATCAGTGCAGGTATTGGCTTCATCGCTTTATTTGGCGTATGTATTCAAAACGGGGTTATTCTTATCAGTGTTTTTAGAAAAAATCTTGCAGCAGGTTTGTACCTCGATAAGGCCATAATGGAAGGTGTAATAAGTCGTGTACGCCCCGTAGTTATGACCGCACTGATGGCTGCCATCGGTTTGTTGCCCGCAGCCATTGCAACAGGTATTGGCAGTGAAACACAAAAGCCATTGGCCAGGGTTGTTATTGGCGGGCTGGTAACTTCAACCATTCTCACATTGTTGATATTACCTGTTATGTATGCGTTGGTATATAAGTTTATGCATTATCGTGAAAACAGGCGCCTGTTAAAGAGAAGCGGCCTTGTAAACGGGTAGCATAATTTGGGAATTAGTTTTTTGTTTGTTTAAAATCTAATGATTGATATCCGGAAAATGTAAGAGTTTTCCGGATACTTTTTTTGCGTTATTAAAACTGGTATAATTTGCCGGTTCCATATAACCCCTGGTTCTCTCTACTATTTATTTAAGAGCATTGAATTTATAAGTATTTCGATTTGTAATTTTTATCCCTATCTTTAAACAGTTCATGTAAACGCTTGCGCAATTCATTCAGCAGATCATTTTTTGGCCCCCCACCAATTTGCATCTTTGCGATCTACTAATAATTAATCAAACAAAACAATTTACAATTATGAAAAAGTTTTTCTTTTTATCCCTTGCGGCAGCGACTATATTGACATCCTGCAAAAAAGAATCGGATAATCAAATTGGTGGAACATTTAAGGGGCCGGTTGTACAGGTATACAATGGTCGGGCCTGGACCTCCGTTCAAATCAGCCCGACTGGAAATCCCATGCATCTTAGTATCTTTATTACTGATGATGCGCTGAATAGTTTACCGTCTGGTATAGCTGACGGTCATACAACAGGTAACCATGATCATAGTGATATGGGCAATAACTGGATTTTGAAATTTCATCCAAAAGCAAACACTCCATTTGATCATGTAGGCATGGGTTGGAATCCAAACGGTCATGAGCCAGACGTAATTTATGGTTTGCCACATTTTGATTTTCATTACTATTTAACAAGTCCTGCAGAAGTTGCAGCAATTCCCCCATATGAAGTTGACAGTAGCAAATTTTTGAACTGGCCTGCTGCTGACTACTTTCCTTCAACCTATTTTAATCCGGGCGGAGGTGTACCACAAATGGGATGTCATTGGATTGATGCTACTTCAGGTGAACTTAATGGCCAAATATTTTCACAAACATTCATCTATGGTTCATATGATGGTAAAGTAACTTTTTACGAACCTATGATTACACTTGATTTTTTAAAGAACAATAACAACTTTGAAAGAGCCATTCCGCAACCAGCCAAAGTACAAAAATCAGGTTGGTATCCTACCAAATTAAGAGTAGTAAAACATGATGCACTTACAGAAATTATCTTAGATGCATTTGTGCAAAGATTAAAGTCATAATAACAGTAGTCGAAAGCGTACAACATGAACAGTTGTTGAAACTGATACAGTAAAAAAGGATTCATTTTATTGAATCCTTTTTTAGTTTTTTGCCCGGCTCCTGAAAAAAAAGTTCTTAAAGCATATATTTAAAATATTAGAAACTATTTTCAATATTTTCATTTAGTTGTTGCTTATACAGCTAATTTTGCTAATCGTTTGCGTATATACTCATCTTACATATTTCCAGTTATAGGTAAACAATCAGGCAGGAGAAAATCAGATGCAGGTAGCGCAGAACCGACATTCAATCAGCATCACAATAAATACGAATTTCAACTTTGAAGTTACATTCTAACAAAGTAACTGCTGCAGGGTTACTAATCGCACTGGGTATCATCTACGGCGACATCGGTACCTCACCACTTTACGTTTTAAACGCAATCATTAAAGACAAAGCCGTTACGGAAATGCTGATATTGGGTGGTCTGTCCTGTATAATCTGGACGCTGACTTTACAAACCACCATTAAATATGTAGTGCTTACCCTGCGTGCAGATAACAATGGCGAAGGAGGTATATTTTCTCTTTTTGCATTGGTGCGGCGACGGCGAAGATGGCTTGTAATTGCAGCTATGATTGGTGGTGCCGCACTGCTGGCAGACGGTATGATTACACCGCCCATCTCGGTTACATCAGCTATTGAAGGATTGCGAAACATCCCGGTACTAAGTGATATTACAGACGCAAGCATCGTGAAGATTGTACTGGTTATTATCTCTTTGCTGTTTTTTGTACAACAATTTGGAACAGCTTCTATTGGCAAATTCTTCGGCCCTGTTATGACCATTTGGTTTCTTATGTTGGGCGTTTTGGGCGCTGTACATATACTGGATGATATGTCAATATTCAAAGCATTCAATCCTTATTATGCCATCAACCTGTTAATAAATTATCCAAAAGGTTTTTGGATTTTAGGAGCCGTATTTCTGTGTACAACCGGGGCAGAAGCACTTTACTCCGACCTGGGTCACTGTGGAAAAAATAACATTCGTACTTCCTGGATATTTGTAAAATCCTGCCTGATTATAAATTACCTCGGCCAGGGTGCATGGCTACAAGCCAACTATCATGGGAAAATTATTTCTGAAAATTTGATCGTAAAAGGCTTCAATCCATTTTATGGCATCATGCCGGGCTGGTTCATTTTTATTGGAATTGTGATTGCAACGGTTGCGGCCATTATTGCAAGTCAGGCCCTCATCAGTGGTTCGTTCACGTTGATCAGTGAGGCCATCCGGCTCAATCTATGGCCAAAAATGCAGATTAAATACCCATCAGAAGCCCGTGGGCAATTATTTGTGCCGGGCATCAACACACTGCTTTTTGTTGGCTGTTGCGGCATCGTTTTATACTTTCAAAAAGCCACTAATATGGAAGCCGCCTATGGGCTTGCCATCACCATGTGCATGATTGCCACCACATTGCTTTTTGCAAATTACCTGGTTTTGCATCGTACAGCTTCTGCCTGGATCTATCTTTTTCTTGCGGTATATCTCACCATTGAAATGGCTTTTTTGATTGCCAATCTCGATAAATTTCCACATGGTGGATTTGTTACATTAATGGTGGGCGGTGGCCTGTTTTTGATCATGTATGTGTGGTTTAGGGCAAGAAAAATAAAGAACCGTTATATAGAATTTGTGCGGATGGATGATTACATCCACCAGGTAAATGAACTAAGCAATGATGTTTCCATACCAAAGTATGCAACACACCTGGTTTACCTTACAAGTGCCGACAATCCAAAAGAGATAGAGCATAAGATCATGTATTCTATCTTAAATCAAAAGCCAAAAAGGGCAGATATTTATTGGTTTATACATGTTGATACACTAAATGATCCTTACACCAGTGAGTATTCGGTAACGCATATTATGCCCAATGAAATCATTCGTGTAGAATTCAGGCTTGGATTTAGAGTTGCTCCTCGGCTTAACCTGATGTTTAGGAAAGTGGTAGAAGATTTGGTAGCAAATAAAGAGGTAAATATCACTAGCCGCTACGAAAGCCAGATGCGAAATAATATGATCGGCGATTTTCAATTTGTGGTGATGGAAAAATTTCTTAGCCAGGATAATGAACTGCCGCTGGGTGAAAAACTGGTAATGAAATTACATTTTTGGCTGAAAGAAATAAGTTTATCGGAAGAGAGAGGTTTTGGTTTGGAGAGCAGCAATGTTGTCATCGAAAAATTTCCACTCATTGTTTCGCCTGCATCCAATATGAAAATTAAAAGGGTTTACGAACCTGTAATTGAATGATGTGTTATCTTTCCGGAAAAAAAAATGTGCTGTATGAAAAAATGCCTTCAAATAATAGTAACCTTGTTTCAACAAAAAATTTGGCTGCTCCTGTTAGTTATTTCGGTAAAGGCAACTGCGCAGGATACTGATACAAGTTTGTCTTTGCTGGCTGAACCCATTTTGATATCCGATCAGTTTAGTTTTACCGAAGGGCCTGCGGCCGACAAGGCAGGTAATATTTATTTTACAGATCAGCCCAATAATAAAATCTGGAAATTTGGTACCAATGGCAAGTTATCGTTGTTTGCTGAAAATGCAGGCAGGGCCAACGGAATGTATTTTGATGCAGCCGGTAATTTAATTACTTGCTCCGATGAAAAAAATCAATTGTTATCCATAAATCCTGAAGGTAAAATAACCGTGTTGGTGAATGATTTTAAGGGGCACCAGTTGAACGGTCCAAACGATTGCTGGATAGACAAAAAGGGAGGCGTGTATTTTACCGATCCATATTATCAAAGAGATTATTGGGAAAGAAAAAGACCGGATTCAACGTTGGGCGGCCAGAAGGTTTACTACCTGGCAAAAAACAGTCAAGAGGCCATTGTGGTAGCGGATGATTTTAAAAAACCAAATGGAATTGTAGGTACACCCGATGGAAAAAATATTTTTGTATCCGATATTGGTGCAGGAAAAATTTATAAATATAGCATCGGCGCCCATGGCAGTCTTGATGATCGTAAATTATTTGTGCAGGATCTTGCCGATGGAATGACGATGGACAATACCGGCAATCTTTACCTGGCCGGAAAAGGAGTAACAATTTATACGGCTGCCGGTATCCTGTTGCAACATATAGAAATACCCGCAAAATGGACCGCTAATATTTGCTTTGGTGGCAGCGATGGGGATATTTTATTTATAACGGCATCTGAGTCCGTTTTTATGATGCCAATGAAAGTGAAGGGCAACAAATAATGGGTCATTAAAAAATGTCACTCTTCGAATTAGAGGTGTCATCTTTATACAAAGAAATTTAATTAAAAACCGTAAAGAAGGTTACACCTCTTGCGACATCCGATAGCGATCAGATTTCAAATACACCTCAAATAACTGCTACACAAATCTGATTATTTAAAATAGTATCGCAGTTTACTGTTAGTATGTGCCCATAGCTGCATTTATTTATCTCCCCATAATGACAATTGTTTTTTAAGTTTGATCATTATTTGCAAAGATTATTATGCGTAGGGGTGTTTAACCTAAGTTCAGGTTATTTGAATGTAGTAGCTGATAAAAAAAATCAAATTCAGATGATGACGGATGAAAAATTGCTGCTAAGAAATGTGCATGTAACAAGGTATGTAACACCATTGCGTGAGGGAGGTTCCTTGCCCGCCATTGTAGAAGCTGATGATGGATTTTTATATGTATTGAAATTTCGTGGCGCAGGGCAGGGGGTAAAGGCGTTGATTGCTGAATTGATTGGAGGAGAAATAGCAAGGCTTCTTGGATTGCGTGTACCCGAAATCGTTTTTGCCAACATAGATGAAGCTTTTGGAAGAACAGAACCTGATGAAGAAATACAGGATTTGCTCAAAAGCAGTGTTGGCCAAAACCTGGCACTGCATTATTTATCAGGCTCTATCAGTTTTGATCCAACGGTAACAACCATTGATCCATTACTTGCCTCGCAGATTGTTTGGTTAGACTGCTTGTTGGCCAATATGGATCGTACAGCACGCAATACAAATATGCTGTACTGGCACAAGGAGCTTTGGTTAATCGATCATGGAGCAGCTTTATATTTTCATCACAACTGGCAAAACTGGAAGGAGCAGGCCATCCGTCCGTTTGTGTTAATAAAAGATCATGTATTGCTTGCACAGGCAGGTGAACTGGAAGCTGTGGACAAGGACTTCCATACAAAATTAAACAATGAACAAATACGCATGATCGTGGGCCTGGTTCCGGATGAGTGGCTGGCATTGGACAATACAATTGGAACCGTTGAAGAACTGCGCCAGGTGTACATTGATTTTTTAGAAACACGATTTGTCCATTCGCAAATATTTGTAAAAGAAGCACAACATGCACGAGAATCTCTTATTTGAATATGCAGTAATACGCATCGTGCCGCGGGTAGAAAGAGAGGAATTTCTGAATGCCGGCGTGGTATTGTATTGTGCAAAATTAAAATTTTTGCAAATGCGTTATGAGCTTAACCTCCAGCGTTTAAGCTCGTTTTGTGCTGTATTGGATATAAATGCGGTGGCGGAAAACCTGCAAGCCATCGAGCGAATTTGCAATGGTGGCAAAGATGCAGGCCCAATTGGGCAACTGGATGCCGCTTCCCGTTTCAGGTGGCTTACGGCTACCCGCAGCACGGTAGTACAATCTTCAAAAGTACACCCGGGTTTTACTAAAGATCCCAACGCCACGCTGGATCGTTTATACAATCAATTGGTGCTGTTGTAAATTCTGGCAGGTTTATTGGCGGGGTATTTTATCTTAATATTTTCTCAGTAAATGTTTTATGTAGGATTGATATGTCACCAAGTTTTTTAGCCTTTGTTTTACTGCTTTTTATTACCGTTTATTTTAGTGTAAAGTTGAAGAAACTATCCCTTGCAGGTGCCATAACCGGTGGGGTAATTGCGTGGTGCATATTTGCCGGAGCTGGCTTTACTGGCATCGTGCTGCTTGGCTTGTTTTTTATAATCGGTTCCTGGGTTACCTCTTTCAAAATTATTGCTAAAGAAGCTTTGGGAGCTGCTGAAAAACAGTGTGGCAAAAGAAATGCCGGCCAGGTAATGGCGAATGGAGCTGTGCCAGGCATACTGGGTTTGCTTGCCTGGAAAATTCCCGGTTGTGCCGCATGGTTTCAATGTATGATGGGCGCTGCGCTTGCTGCTGCAACTGCGGATACTATATCTTCAGAACTGGGCACACTGTATGGCAAAAAGTTTTATAATGTGTTAAGTTTTAAAACCGATCAGCGTGGAGAAAATGGTGTTGTAAGCAATGAAGGCACCCTGCTGGGTTTGCTGGGAGCTGTTATAATTGCTTTAACTTATAGCCTTGGTTTTGGGTTTACCATCCATGCCGTTTGGATTGTAATTGCAGGTGCTGCCGGTAACATTGCTGATTCAATATTAGGTGCAACACTCGAAAGAAAACAGCTTATTAAAAATGATACTGTAAATTTTATTAACACAGCATTTGCTGCATTGGTAGCTGGTTTATTGCTGGCAGTTTTTTAAATATCAGCTACGCATTCGTTGGTAATGTTTAAATAGTAATTGTTTACTTTTTTCAATAGCTTTAACCTATCATAATAGTGTAAAAAGATTCTCTCCTAACTATCGGAAATGTATTTATAAATATATTTGAAATAATTTTCAGTATTGGTAAATCAATCGGTTTTTGTACATGTTTTTTGGAATGAATGTTGTTTTGATCATAAAAAACTAAGGTTATGCTATCAATAATAAGCGATTTACCTCCTCATGTAGTGGGTGTCAGGGCAACAGGCGCTGTAACAAAACAGGATTTTGATGAAGTGCTGAAGCCAGCATTAGACGCACTGGTAAAACGAACCGGCAAAATCAATTATCTTTTATTGCTCGAAACTACTGTCAGTAATTTTACATTGGGAGCGTGGTTAGATGATGTTGCGCTGGGACTTAAACACTACACGCATTGGAACCGGATTGCCATTGTTACCAATGAAAAAATAGTGGAAAATTTTTCAGATGCCTTTACCTTCCTGCTTCCGGGGCAATCCAAAGGTTTTACCTTGAGTGAATTGGTAGATGCAAAGGAGTGGGTTAGTTCAATGAAAGATTAATATTTACAAAAAAAACAATCCTTCCATTCAGCTAATTATAAAGAACAGACTTTTAACTAAGTAAACTGAGCTGGCTATTCAAAAAAAACATTATTGAATTTTTATTGGTAGTACAATGACTTCGGTAAAATCTATAGCGCAATTTTTCTGGAAAATATTTAAGGCAATTTTTGTTCGAAAGAAAGATTGCTGCAAGTAAGATGATTCACTTTTAAGATAAACCGGCAGGTTTTTTTACCAGCGCCTCTTGTATATTTTTTAATTGGTGAATATGCCTTTGCGTATGATAAAGAACAAAATAAATCATTTCAAGCCTGGTTAATTCCCCAAGCATCGGCAAAGAAAAGGTGGTACTTGTTTTTGATAAATCCAATTGATTGATACCGTTCACAATTGTCTCGTGAATATTTTTTATAGAACTCGATAAAGATTCAATGTCATAATTTTTTTCTTCAGGAACGATGAAACCAGGCGAATTCATTTTTGTAGTAAAATCTAAAAAAAGAGTCTTAAATTTTTCCACCAGTTCAGCCGGATTTCTATCTGTTTCTTTTGCAGGGCCGTGCAATGCCTGTGTAAATCCTATCCCTGACATTTCCAGATGCGATACTAGTTGGCCGGCTGTCCAACTGCCTTCAAAGGGTTGTTCATTAAAATGTTCTGCATCAAATTTTTGTATGAGTTGTACCAACTCAGTAAAGGTTTCATTGATAGCTGTTGTTAATTGATCGTATTCCATTGGTTGTTTTTTTTATAAAATTTATAGATTCATCTTTTGCATAAGCCGGGGTTTTTCAACCGGTTTAATATCTGGCAATACACTTGCTTCAAATCCATTTTCCTTTAGCAAATCAATGATGGAGGTAACAGGTACCGGTCCACTTTTACTACATACTCTTAAAATATTATCGCAATCATGTAAGTCGAAATTGGCTTTGCAGCCAGTAAATTGTTGATGTATTTTTTCCACCAGCATGGACGCATGTGATACTTGTATAACATTGGTGATAAAAACTTCTATCATGCTTTTATAGTTACGGTTATTAAATATTGCGGGACATTTAATTTTTTTGATAAGGTACTATTTGAATATCAAAAGTATTACCATTAAATGAGTTTAGTAGGGTGTAAAAGCGACTTTATATGGGCTAATTGCGCCACGTTATTAAATTGATAACATTGATTGAATGAAAGGGAGTTATACAAAGATCTGCAGAATTTTAACTGGTTTTGGAAAGTGATTAAAAGGATTATTTAAGACAAAATATTCCTTAAGTTTACAATCTAAATATTAGCCGGATGACTCAGATAGGAATTCTTTTAGTACAAGATTATAAGCTCTTAAGTATAGCTGCAATACTCGATGTTTTTGATACGGTAAATAGGTTGGAAAAAGAAGCAGGCCGCACACCACCATTCGATCTTGTGTTGTTGCATTTGCCCGAAAAGGTACAAAATACCGGCAATAATTATTTCGGTTATCAATTGCAATCCATCCAATCTGCAACCAGTCCAAACCTTATTTTAATACCATCATTTACCATAAGTGATATTAAACAAACCGTTCAAAAAAACAGCGCATTCATTCCATGGTTAAAAATGCAATATGCGAAAGGAGCCAGCGTAGGTAGTTTCTGCACAGGTGCTTTTTTATTGGGAGCCTCCGGGTTATTGAATGGCAAAATTGCCACTACACATGTAGACGCTTCAGACGCTTTCGGCATCGCTTTTCCGGAAGTGATACTGCGGCCAGACAAGACCGTTACTGAAGATGGAAAACTGTTTACAAGTGGCGGTGCTACTTCTACTTTTCATTTGCTGTTAAGATTGGTACAAAAGTATTGCGGTAAAGAAATGGCTGTACGTGTAGCCAAGGTTTTTGCCATTGATATGGATCGGAACAGGCAATCTTATTTCAGCACTTTCAAGCCTTCAAAAGATCACAACGATGAGCTGGTAGCATCTGCACAACTAAAAATAGAAAGCAGTTATCACGATACTGCCACCATCGAAGAAATGATAAAAGACATACCTGCCAGCCGTAGAAATATGGTGCGGCGATTTAAACAGGTTACCGGTATTACGCCAATCAAATACTTACAACAAACCCGCATTGAAGCTGCTAAAAAATTGCTTTTGCAAACCAGGAAACAAATGAATGAAGTAATTTTTGATTCGGGTTACAATGATCCCAAAGCATTCAGGAAAGTATTTCGAAATACGGTCGGTATGACACCAACCGCGTATAGGGAAAAGTTTCAACTACAATAAAAAGCCTTGAAATTTTGCCAGGTCATATTTTCATTATTGAATAAAAAATAGCCACCGTTGCGATTAACCGCTAAGATGGCTATTTCATTTTTCAGGAAAAACTATTTACCTAACTCCAGCACCCACACAGTCCTGGCGGGCATTGTAAGCGATGAAATATTATTGATCATTTCACCTGTTTCTATATTTTTAGCTTGTTTAAATCCTTGCATACGCTCACTAAAGCGGCTGGTTTTTACCGTCATCTCTTTGTTCATTGTGTTGGAAATAACCATGATGGTTTTGGTTGCATCGTACCGGAAATAAACATATACGCCCTCTTCAGGATAATATTGCATTAGCTTTCCGGAATGTAGTGCAGGCGTATTTTTTCGGTAATTCGCCAGCTTACTTACATAATTGAAAGCATCATTTTCTTTTTCATTTCGGCCCGATGCAATAAATTTATTGGGCTGCCCGTCTGCAAAACCACCGGGAAAATTCCGGCGCACAGCTTCATCATTCGGGTCTTTAAAATTCTTCATCAGTATTTCTGTACCATAGTACCAACTTGGGATACCCCTGGTAGTAAGCAACCAGGTAACGCCCAGTTTATAATTATCGTAGTTATCGCCAACCACTGATAAAAACCTGTCCATATCATGATTATCCAGCGATGTAACCAGTTTCATCGGGTCTGCAAACAAGGCGTCCTGCGCAAGGGTTTGGTATAATTTACTTACGCCGTCATCCCAACCAAAATCCTGGTTAATGGCTGAATTGATAGCATAGTTGAGCGGAAAATCCAACGTGCCCGGCAGGTTACTTTTAAAAGGAAAATTTACATTATTACGCACAAAGTACGACAGTCCAAATGGCGTACTTGCGACTGATTCACCAAACAAATGTATATGCGGATATTCAGTTAGCAATGCCTTGTTGCACCTGTTCATGAATGCCTCATCATTGTATTTGTACGTATCAATACGCCAGGCATCCAGGCTAAACATTTCTGTACTCCAGATAGCATGCTGAATAAGGTAGTTGGCCAAAAATGGATTGCGTTGATTCAGGTCGGGTAAAAATTTTGTAAACCAGCCATCCAGTAAAACCTTCCGGTCAATCGCTGAACTATGCGGATCCATCAGCGGTTGTTCTTTATGTGAGCTATTCGTGTACTCAGCCCAGTTATTAAACCAATCTTTGGTAGGTTGGTCCTTGTACATCCAATGATCATCGCTGATGTGGTTATACACCGCATCCTGTATCAGTTTCATTCCCTTTGCGTGTACAATTTTTGCAAATTGCACATAACCTTCGTTGCCACCAAAGCGGCGCTCCACCTGGTAATGATCTGTAAAATGATAACCATGATAACCAGACTGCATCCGGTCCGGCCCTTCTTTTTTCAGGGATTCGTCATTTTCAATAACAGGCGTAAGCCACAATGCAGTTACACCCAGTTGCTGTAAATAATCAAGGTGGTTTACAATGCCCTCGAAGTCGCCACCATGGCGTAAGTACGGGTTGTCCGCGTCTGCAGATGAGTCGGCCATCCAGCTAAATTTATCGTTGCCCATATTGCCATTCGCAAAGCGGTCAGGCATTACTAAATATATAAGATCGGCCGAAGTAACACCGGTTCCTTTTGGTGTAGCGGTCCTTGCTTTTAATTCGTAGGATCGTGTAATCTTTTGCTTTCCCAATGTGCCAACTACCTTCAGTGTACCAGCTTTTGCAGCAGGGCTAATTACCAGGTCCAGGAAAGCATAATTTGCATTTTCAACTTTATTCACCCTCGCCAGTTGTACACCTGCATAGTTGATTGTATAAGAAAGTTTACCTGCATCCGGTCCATACACCAGCAGTTGCAAATTGGGATTTTTCATACCTATCCACCAGTTTGTAGGGTCAATTCTTTTTATTGATGGAGCAATGTTTTGCGCAGTAGCTGAAAAAGTAACACAAAGGGTTACCAGTAAGATGCAAAATTTTTTCATGGCAAGTTTATTCGTAATAAATCAGTAGTTAAAGCGCAAAATAAACCAATTAGCATTAAATAAAAAGGCTTTGTTCAACAGGCTTTATTTTTAAGGGGCTGTTAGCATCAGCTTATGCTCAACATTGGTTCCGGCTATCCGTTTCAAGTCCTCACGCCCAATCACATGGCCATGGCTTCGTTCCGGGCTTTTCACTGCTATCCGGCAGCCACCCGGCAATGGTGTAAATTTGAACATTTTTAAATCACCGCTTTATTCACGAAAAGAGAAAGCTATCTGCAATGTGTTTTAAGTTTTAGAGTGAATCTCAATAATTATAACGGATAAAGGGATTGTTGCTAAAAATGCCAATGAAACTATGTTAAATATGAATATGGAAATAAGGTTTTATAGCATCAAATCGATCAACAAATACGAATTTGATGTTTAGCATTTTAATTAAAACCAAGGCACTCTTATTTCTTTGTTTATTTTATCTAAATGGGTATGCCCAGGACAAAGTTTCCAGGGACACGACAAGGAGGGGTGTAATTGTCAATCTACATTATCTTATCCTCGTGAGGCACAAGACAATAATATATCTGAGACTGTAGTAGTTTTGTTTGACATCGATAGCAATTGCAGACTTGTAAATATTCGAATCGAAAAAGGAATTGGTTTTGGCTGTGACGAAGAAGCTATAAAAGCGTTGAAAAAATGTAAACCAATATTTAATGGAACAAAAAGAATCTGTACTCCAATTTTAAACCTAAGACAACCCTTCACATTTAAAAATCAAGACGACCAATAAAATGGAATTCCACCCAGTAAACGGAAGTCTTATGAATTTGCCAACTTCAAAAAATCCTATTCCTTAACAACCAACTTTCCAGCGAGATAGCCAATTTGTTTTCAGATTTATCATCCGTTTATGTTTCATATCTTATAATCAGGTTTACTCACATAATTAAACTATAACAGTGATTTAATCGTTTTTTATTACAAATTGCCTACCTTTCGTATCACATTAGTCAGGATAAACCTGACAATTTAACTATGAAGAATAAATATATCTCTACACGATCAAATGAATTGCTGGTATATTTCAACGGACAGAACCAGGTTTGTTTTGGCTATACAGAAGCATTGGAAGCATTACCGGATTCAAAAGGCAGTACTGTAAGAGAATTGCTAAGTGATATGACAAGGCGTGGACTTTTAATGCGGTTAAGAGAAGGCATTTATTACATCATTCCTTACGAGCAAGATGCTGAGACATTTATGCCCGATTGGCACCTGGTTGCTGAACATATTGTAAAAGATTCAGAACATTATATTGGTTATTATTCGGCCTTGCAAATTCATAACCTCATTACCCAGCCTTCTTTAAAAGAGCAAATAGTTGTTTCCAAACAACTCAGACCATCAGAAATTACCATTAGGAATATTGCGTTTCAATTTATTTATCACAACGAAAAACATTTTTTTGGTGCTAAAAAAATTTGGATAGACAGTTTTAATAAAGTGCTTTGTTCTGACCTGGAGAAAACATTTATTGATTGTCTTTTTAAACCAGATTACGCAGGTGGCATTGTTGAAATAGCGAAGGCAATTGATGCTTCAAAACATAATATAAAATTCAATCAACTACTTGAGTACGCAAAGAAATTCAATTCGCAAGCTGTGATAAAACGCCTTGGATTTCTTTTAGATATTCTTGAAATAAACAATGAAATTGTTGAGCAACTTCAAAACTTAAAAACAGCTTCCTATGTCTTGCTAGATACAGAACTGCAAACGACCGGAAAACTAATAAGCAAATGGAGCATTCAGCAAAATGTAGAAACAGAAACCATTAAATCTGCTATGTACACATGATTAAACCAGTAGAGATACAACAAAAAGCCAGGGAAATTGGTGTTCGTGACCAGCAGATTGAAAAAGACTATATTCTTTCCTGGATTTTAAAAGGTACTGCTCATCACGAACAGCTTTCAAAGATTATTGTTTTCAAAGGCGGAACTGTTTTAAAGAAAATCTATTTCGAAGATTATCGCTTTTCCGAAGACCTCGACTTTACTTTGCTCAACAATGAAATTATTAATGAACAAATATTTGATTGGTTCAATGAGATATTTGAATACGTGAAGGAGGAGGCTAATATTCCCTTGGCTATTATTGATAAAAACGAACATGAAGATGGTGGGATTAACTTTTACATCAGCTACACAGGCCCGTTAGGTGGCATCGGCAGCAACAAAAAAGTAAAAGTAGATATTTCAAAAAGTGAGCAACTGGAATATGCCCCCGTTCTGAAAGATGTTATTGTTGGCTATTCCGACATAAAAGAACACCTGCTTTTGTGTTATTCTTTGGAAGAAATATTGATTGAAAAAATGCGGACGGTGATGCAACGGATGCAGGCAAGGGATTTTTACGACATCTGGTTTTTATTAGAACAACATGGAATGGACGCAGCTTTTCACATGAAGGAATTTGAAAAGAAATGTGCCGGTAAAAAACTAAATCATGCTGACTTTCAAAAAAAATTAGCTGAACGCCTGCCACAGTACAAAGCACGCTGGAAAAATTCAATGAGTGAACAAATAAAAGATTTGCCGGATTTTGAACAGGTAGAAAGAGAAGTACAAAGACATTTGAAGAAATTGAAATTACAATGAAATGTTTTGACATGAATAGCATTAAAAATGCAACGCTCTACTAACGGCCAAACCCAACGACGAACGTACAACAGATGGTTTCAAAAAAGGATATAATTTATGTGGGCATTCAATTGCTGTTATTTATATTATTGCTGTTTCGCATACCTGCAATTGATTTCGCCATTGATACATGGTTACAATACACGGGCCTCGTAATAGCCATTGCAGGATTATTGATAATCATTGCAGCAATGGTTTCGTTGAATAAAAATATTTCACCTTTCCCATCACCCCGTCAGCAGGCTGTTTTAATAACCAACGGGCCATTTAAGTATATGCGCCACCCGATTTATACAGGTATTTTAATGATGACCTCAGGCCTTGGTTTATACACCGAAAATATCAGCAGGCTATTAATTTTTTTATTGTTGCTGGTGTTGTTTATGTTAAAGGCACGTTATGAAGAAACCCTGCTGATAAAAAAATTCCCAGCGTATATGGATTATAAAAAAAAGGCAGGCATGTTCCTGCCAAAATTTTATAAGTAGATGCATGGGGCTTATAAGAAAACTATTTCATAAGTAAACTGCACATTAAAAATTAAAGGGGTTTAAAAATTAAATTAATCGTAGATTCATCAAAAAAATGCCACAATCTAAAACAAGGCATCATCGCCATCCACAGCAGCATCACGGTAGTAATCAAAATAATAATAAAAAGCCTAACAAGGTATTGGTAGTCGCCATCATATTTTGTGCATTCGTGGGGCTGGGTATGAGTTTTTTTATTACTTCAGGTAGCGCCTTGTCATTGGTTGCGGGCACTATTATTGGTGGAATTGCAGGATACTTTTTTGGTCACCAGATTGAAAAATCATTTCCCAAAAAGTAATTATTCTAATTATATTTTTTGCAACTTATTTCTCTCATAGCCTGTTTGCTGCAGGGAGTGGTTTGTGGAAATATTGTGAGGGTAAAATTGCCAAATACCGGAAGCTCACCTGCTACAAGTAAACCTATATTTTCTAAATGCAAAAATCGATGGTTACTTTGATTGAACCGGACAGGCATTTTAAACTCACCAATTAATGGATTCAACAAATGAATGGTATCAATTTCATTTGAAAAAATAGCTTCCATATAAACTTCACTTTCTACGCTTACATTTTGTTTCAGCATATTGAAATTGATAACTGCATTAAAGCAAACCCCGGATTCATGTTCTAACAAATCAAATTCCCCGATGAAGTCCGCAAACTGGGTAGCACATGTTTTCATTTTCTGTTATTTAATTATAAAGTTGGTAAGCAAGCGTTATTTCAATGAATAACTATTGTGCATATTGCAAATAATCGTCCACTTTTATTTTTATGTATTTAAACCTGTTAAATGTGAACATTTTTCTTATAACACTTAAGCATACGTGATTGTATAAAGCTGTTTACTTAATAAAAAAGTGATAGCCGTAAATATTGAAGTGGGGAAAAATGAATCCTTAAAATCTTAAGTTGAACGGACCCGGTTTAAAATGAGCGTCATGGAAATGCCAAAAACGGAGAATAAAAAATAATTTCTATGCAGTCACTTAAAAATCTTTAATGATATTTTTGAGAAACCTGTTGAGTTATTTAAAGGATGGTGGGATATATTAATTTTCCCCGAATTGGGAAAGGCTATTTGCAGTTTTATCTGTCAATAAAAAAGGATGATCAATTGCTGTCTTGGTTATATGAATTTCGAACAGCCCCGTGTACAATTTTTTAATTTTTTAAATTTATAGTTTAATCATCGCTGGCACAGAGGAACATCAACTCCATTTTTAGCCATTTAATTTTAGATTTTTATTTTTTAAATGTGTTTATAAAACTAAATTCGCTGCATTGGCCTAACCAATAAAATGTTAAAAGATACCGTCATCATAATTGAGCGCCCAATTTAAGACACTAATTAGGCGGCATTATTTAATTTTAACAAGAAGAAAAAGTCCAATAGTATATTTTTATAAAGGCAAGTTGATTGCCGTTTAATACTTTAAGTAAGTTCTCAAAAAGGGAGCATCTAATATGGGTAAAGTGTTTACAATCACACAGGGGTTAGAGAATATGGGCGCCTTAAAAACCGGCGGGCAAGGTTCGGTGTATAAGGCAAAACGAATGGGAGAAATTATTACCGCTGTCAAATTATTGCCCACACCCATTCATTCTGAAAGTACAGATGATAAAAATTTCATGGACTTTCAAAATGAGGTCGAAAAACTTAAAAAGGTCAACCTCCAACCCAATCCTCATGTAGTAAAAATTCTTAATTCGGGCCTTACGGAATCTGGTAACCTGCCGTATATAGAAATGGAATTTATTGAAGGCCCCGATATGGAAGACCTGTTGAAGGCGCCCAATGATCCCATTTTTTCAATTAAAGAAATAATAAAAGTAGCCGATCAGCTTTCATTTGCATTGGCTCATTGCCATCATGTAAATGTTAAGCATGGTGATATTAAAAGTAACAATGTAAAGTTCAATATCAACACCGGTAATTATATCTTGTTGGATTTTGGATTGGCCATCATGTCGGAAGAACAACGTCGCAGCAGTATGAGGCAGGTTGGTGCAATAGAGTTTATGGCTCCGGAGCAAAATGAAGGGCTGATGTTTTTTCAAACAGACATTTACAGCTTTGGTGTTATTCTTTTTGAGTTGCTGGCCGGTACTGTACCTTTTCCGTTAAAAGATAAAACTGAAACTGCCCGCAACCAGGTAATGCTGGCGCACATGGAGCGAACGGTGCCGGATGTAATGGAAGGCCGCAGCAAAATGCTTCCTGAAAAATGGACTGATGAAAAAAGGGAGAGGGAGATGCAGGTGCCGCAGTGGTTGCTCGATATCATTTATAAATGTCTTGAAAAATCACCGAAAGATCGTTTTGTGAGTGGCATGGAATTGCACCAGTATATCGTTCACCATAGCACCATGGCTGCAGGCAATAAGGACATCAATTTATTAAATGCCCAAATACTTTTAAAAGAAAATGAGCGCCTGCGAATATTGGTTTTAAAATACCAGGAAGATGAAAAGCACAGGGATCCATCGGGTGTTATTTCTCATAAAATATTGTCGGTGAATGAAGCGTTATCTCAGAAGCTGGTAGAAGATTCAGCTTATGTTTCAGCGGTGGAAATTGCGGCAGCCAAACGCCGAAAAAAGCCCCTGGTTGGGGCTCTACTGTTTTTTATATTTCTGATTGGTGCTTCCGGTGTAATCTATAAATACAAAGACCGGCTACCCGCCGTAAAGCGCCATTTTATTAATTGGATATCAAAAAGCGATGCTCCACAAAAGAAAGTAAAGGTAAGTGCTGAACCTGTTAATATCGGCTACCGGATATCCAGTCCAAAAGCATATTTCCATAGCCAGCCCATCGAGTCTTCTAAGCGGGAAGCATACATGATTCAGTCGGACGAATTATTAAAACCATTGACTGAAACACAAGACTTTGTTTACATTGAATTTAAGAATCACAGCAATAAACTATCAAAAGGCTGGTTGAAAAAGAAAGACCTGCTTCCCGTAACGGAAGCCTCAAATAGTACTAATAATTCCCCATCAAATGCAATAGATAAAACTGTAAAGAATGTAGATGATTTGAAAAAAATTGCCAGCTATTAATGGGTTTTTAAATGGAATGATTGTTGGTTATAACCTTAAAACTATTAATGAAATTTAGCATATTATTTATTTTTTGTGTATTGGTATTTATGATTGTAACAGGGTTTGCCTGCAAACAAAATATGCTCAGTGATGAAAATGGGTTTTACTATTTCCCTGAAAAAAATATTTACTATGATGCTAAAAAAACTACCTATTATTATTCATTAAATGGCGGTCAATCATGGGATAGTTCAACAATGGCAGATAATGCGGCCCTGACAGTGCTCGGTACAAAAATTTCTGTCACAAAACCTGCGCAACAACCCTGGACAAATAATGATTCGGATTTAATTGCCTATCATGGTAATTCATTGAATGTAGTAAACGCCCAAACTATTTTAATGACAACACAGGATAGCCTGAGCAGGATAATACCCGAAATTTTACCGGAACTGCAACAGGATCCGGCAGTGGTAAAGGGTGAAAAAGAAGAAGACCCACCCAAAAAAGGATTAAGGAAATTGATAGATAAAATTTTCGGCAAAAAGAAACCTAAAACAGACGAATAAAATTTGTACTAAGTTGCCTGTTGTTCCAATACTAAAAATATAAATGTTATTTTAACTATGAGTAATAAACCTTCCTTTTGGCAACGCATGGGATTGCACGATTGGTTTTTGAAAAGTGAAGCCACACCTGAAACCGTTAGTGCCAGAAACCTTACACCTGAGATCGTTTTTAAATATCTAGTGGACAAATTTGACGAATCGATTACTCATTTGTCTTTTGGGCAAAGGGTGGTGTTTTATCATGAATATATCATCTCTTTAAATACGGAAGATTACAACGGATTCATGCACGATAAAAAAGGGATTTTCGGTTTAATTGTCCAGGAATCGGTGAAGCAGTTTTATGCCAAACTGAAAGAGTATAGGTTAAAAGAAAAGACGGTAGAACCCTCATCCAACAAATGGGTATTTCGTTTTGCATCACATCCGGATTATAAACCGGGCGACTTAGGTTTTATTGGTAAATTAATGCCAGGCGGAAGCAGTATCAATATTAAGGAGGAGGAAAACCTGCGGGTTACTTATATTCCCCGTCAAACCGGTATTGCACAAACGCTTGATGTAAATCATGAAATATTGAAAGGGTTTAATTTTTATAGTGAAGGATATTACGAAGTGCCGTACAGGGAAGATCTTATAGCAGATATAGCCGCAATTGGTAAAGAACCAGCCAGCTCTTTTGGGCGGTTTGAAACAACCATTCCAGATAAGGCATTTGCAGGAAAAAAGCTGGAGTACTTTATGAAAGATGAAGACATTACTGTTTGTGGAATAGAAGAACAAAAGAACGCTTCCAATATATTCAGGATACCGTCTGAATGGGTAAGTACACCGCACTTACGGATAAGGTTTGATAAAAATAGCGATCGTTTTTACATTGCATCTTTTGGCGAAAAAACGATCGTAAATGAAAATGAAATTACAAAAAGTGAAACCACTAACCCTGTGTGGACTGATTTGCCAATCAACTCCAGGATTGTGTTGAATGGCATTGTTGGTATCAATCTTTTTAAATCCTGATTCAGTATGAATAATATATTCTCTGTCGTGTTGCTGGTAATTTGTTTGCTTTTATTAGTGATGAATTTCCGCGACATAAAAAACTCACATAAGCGCAATGGGTGAAAACTATTTTGGAATAACAGACGCCGGCAAACAACGTGACAATAATGAAGACAGTTTTATTGCACAAACTGCTTTCAAAAAAAAGCGCATACTTGCCTGCGTTATTGATGGAGTGGGCGGCTACGATGGAGGCGAAGTAGCAGCGCAATTAACCCGTGATACCATCATTCAATCGCTAGAAAAAATTGCTGCTACCGATGTGATTCCTGCAATGGTTGCGTCACTTGAACTTGCCAATAAACGAATATTCAGAGAAAAAGAAACGAGCCGGAAAAATGAAAAAATGGCTTGTGTGGTTACGTTGGTAATTGTTGATCTGGAAAAAAATGAATTGTCTTATGCACATGTTGGTGATACCCGTTTATATCTTTTCAGGGATAATAGTTTGGTGAAAATTACCCGTGATCATTCTGCTGTAGGTTTTCTTGAAGAAAGCGGAAGGATCACAGAAGCAGCAGCCATGCAGCATCCCAAACGAAATGAAGTAAACAAGGCATTGGGATACGAGCCGGATTTGCCACCCGCTTCAGATTTTTTTGATACCGGGGAATCGCCTTTCCTCCCAGGCGATAGCATCCTTCTATGTAGTGACGGATTGACCGATATGATTGCTTCATCTACTATTATCGGCGTGCTAAAAAGTGGTAAAGATTTAAAGACCTGTGCACAGCAGTTGGTAGATGCAGCCAATGCTGCAGGAGGGAAAGATAATATTACTGTGGTGCTTGTAAAAAATGATAAAGTGCCTGTTAGGCACGAAGCTACAAAGCCTGTTATTCCGGTAAAAAATAATGGAGCCATCCAGCTGGAAGATTCATCTGATTTTGTTACACTGGCTCATATTGATGATGATAATGCGCAGGAAAAAACGGGCAATAAAAAAGGCAATGGCCTGCGTAATTTTCTTATCTTTTTATGTATTATTTTCTTCGCCGGATTTGCGTGGTATTTTTATAAGAGCCTGGATAAACCTGAAGCACCAAAACTATTAATGCCACCACCTGAAACGCCGGTAACTACAAATGGATTTAATTTAAATGATAGTATTTCCGGTCGGGTTACTAACAATATATTTTCGTTATCGCCCGGGCAGGTAATAACTGTGGTAGATTCAATAGTCATCAATAAAGATTCATTGCATATTAAAGGCAACGGGGCAATGCTTATGGCAGATTCCATCTACAAAGGGCCGGCATTTATTTTGTCGTCAACCTGCAAATATCTGCTGTTGGATAGCATTACCTTATCTGGTTTTAACGTTGCCATACTGGTACAGGACAAAGGCTTGCATTTAAAAAATGTACGGTTTCAACATTGCCTTGTACCGGTACAGTTTCAATCACAGTTGCCTCAAAATACGTTTATATCAGGTACACAATCCGACAAAATTTTTAACCAACAGGATAGCCTGCATAAATAATTAGTGAAAAAAACTATGAGTGCCATCCCCAATAAATTTTCAACAAGAAACACAGAAAGATTTTTCTTATTAGCAATTGCCGTGGTACTCGGTTTATTATTCAATGAATTATTTAATGTTTTAAAAAAGGATTTTAAGGAAGTACCGGTTCGCATTGCAGAAGGTACAATGATGAATATAAATGAAGTCAAGCCCGGCGAAACCATTCACGACTTGCTTTCGAAAGGATTTTATTTTAGGGATAAAGCGGATATTGACCTGGTCAGTAGTGTTGTAAGGCAACAGGAAGCAACCGGTACGGGCAATATTGATAATGTGGGGGAGCTAAATAAAAGTAAATATTCTATAAATGCAGATGAAGCTTTTGAAAAAGGTGGTGCATCTTTTAAAAAGCGTGTACAACTATCACGGGCATTACTGGGATTTTCTGAAAATGATGAATTACTTTTTGAGCAAGAGAGAAATAATCCTATGAAATTACCGGCTGTTAGTTCGGCCGGGCTTGGAGCTTACCAAATACAGGGAAGTATCACGAATCATGAGCAGGGCGTTCCAAATGTACTGATCCGGCTAAGAATGGTTAAGCCCCAGGATAGCATCAATTCCACCATTACTGATGCTGAAAAAACGGTGGAATTTAATGCAGGTATCCGTAAAAGTTATATAAAAGATACTGCCGGAACCAGGCAACTGGAATCATGGGTTGCTTATACAAGAACCAATAGCCAGGGCAATTACTTATTTGAAGGGTTACCAGCAAAGCAAGCCTTTGAAATATTGCCGCTACAGCCGGGTTACCAGTTTGGGCGCAGCAAAGGCACTGTTGAATTAACCAAAAGCGCAACTTTTAATTTCATACAAACGCCACATACCATCCGGTTATTTTCAACGCAGGATTTTAATACGTTTAAAAAGGAAAAGACCTTCATTGTTCGTACACCGGAAGAAGCAACCAGGTGGATCATCATCATTGCAGTAATATTTGTAAGTTGTTTTGTATTGCTTCATATCCTCCTGAGTTTTAAATTTCCAGGGACTGATCAATTGATATTACCGATCCTGATGTTATTGACCGGATTTTCATTACTTACTTTATTGAGCTTACAGGATCCGCTACGGGATCGGTTTTTAGCAAAGAGTACCGTGTTTTATTTTGTAGGTGGCCTTATTGCCATGGTAATTATAATGCTCTTCAATCTTCGGAAATTTAACCCCGATTCCGGCTTGTTTAGAATGTTTGTTTTTAAACAAAATCAATATGCAAAAAATGGCTGGCCTTGGGCTGTGCTGGCAAGCGGGCTGTTGGCACTCACCCTCGTTTTTGGAACCGGCCCCGAAGGCAGTGGCGTAAAAGTAAACCTGTTGGGTTTTCAGCCAAGTGAGGTTGTAAAGTTTTTATTGGTCATTTTCCTTGCTGGTTTTTTTGCGGCAAATGAAAAATTTATTGCTGAGTACACCACCTGGACCAAACGTTTTTCATTTTTCTTTTTTGCAGTTGCTGCCATCGTAGTTACCATTTTATTGTTTTTAATATTGGGTGATCTTGGCCCTGCAATGGTTTGTTGCTTTACATTTATCATACTTTTTTCTTTCTCCCGGGGCGATTTCAAAGAGATGGCCGCAGCCATTGTTCTTTATATTCTTTCCATCTGGGTTGTTGAAAGTGTATGGATTGGTACTGCCATCACAGTTGGGATATTGGCGCTCTATATGCTTGTCCGAAAAAGACGCCTGAGTGAATCAGTGATCATGTCGATGGTTATATTAAGTGGCTTTATGTTGCTTGACAAAGTGCCCGTTTTGGAAGAACTTTTTCCCGGGCCAATCAATCGCCTGATAGAAAGAAAAGCGATTTGGCAAAATGCATGGAACAATGAAGTTTTCGGTGGCGACCAGGTGGCAAATGGTATATGGGCCATGAGCAGTGGCGGACTAACGGGGCAGGGTGCGGGCCAGGGGTTTGCTAAAACAATTCCGGAGGCACATACGGATATGATATTGCCCGCATTTGGCGAAGAATTTGGCTGGGCGGGCATTGTATGCATATTTATTTTATTCCTGTTGTACCTGCATCGGTCCATTGTTATCGGGCGGCAAACAGGGGCGCCCTTTCTTTTTTATTTATGCGCCGGTATCGGCATTTCAAGTTTTGTTCAGTTTTTATTAATTGCCGGTGGCTCTACCGGTGCGTTGCCGCTTTCCGGCGTAGCATTGCCATTTCTCAGTTATGGCGGGTCTTCTTTGTTTTGCAATATGCTGGCCGCTGGTTTCCTTTTATCGGCCTCGCATTTAAAAGGCAGCCCGGCGCAAATGAAGTTTATAACCAGCAGGCAGGACAGCAATCTCGTACCTGCATTATTAGCTGCATGCGTTGGTATCGTTTTATTAACAGTTAACTTTTCAAAATATATAGCCAACAATAAAAAATGGGTGGTAGAACCTGCATTGGTTGCAGACAGAAGCGGTGCCCGTATGTTTAGTTACAACCCACGCATCAGCATTTTAATGAACCGGCTACAGGCAGGTAACCTGTTGGATAGAAAGGGTAAATTGCTGGCCACCAGCAATCGTAATTTTTTGGTAGCAGAACAGGATTCTTTATTGGCATTGGGTTTAGATAAAGACCGGCTGGCAGCATTTGCATACAAGCGTGCCGATCGGTATTATCCCTTTGGTGATCAAATGTTTTTCTGGACCGGCGATCAAAATACAGGCGTATTTAATGGTGGATCAAATGGCTTTTTTGCAGAGTATGCCTATGGTGCAGAATTGCGTGGTTTCCCTACACCAACTGCAAAATTTATGGTAAGTGCCAGCAACTACAAAGAGCATCGCTTTTTACCGGAAGTTGCTACGGAAATGACGGTGAGCAAACGTGACTATGGTTCACTGGCGTCGCTGTTATTAAAAGGCATTAACAGCCAGGAAGTAAAAACTTTTAAGAAGCGCAACAGGGATGTTCAGTTAACGATGGATGCTGCATTGCAAACAAGTATCCAGCAGTCCATACAATCAGATGACAGCGTTAATACCAAACGGATTTCCGTAGTTATTATGGAAGATAATACCGGTGATGTATTGGCTTCTGCAATGTATCCATTGCCACCTGTTGACGACTGGGACCTGCTGACATTGTCGGAAAATGAATTGAACAAACTGCCCGGTTTTAATGTGAATTCCGATATTGGATTTACACATGCTACCCAGCCCGGTTCTACAGCAAAACTGGTAACGGCGATGGCTGCATTTAATAAATTAGGCGAAGTGGAGGCATCTAAACCCATCTTGGTTCATCCATGGGATTTGATCCGTATTAAAAGTGATGAGCCGGATGAAGCCGGATACATTGGCATTGAAAGAGCCATTGTTAAATCAAACAATTCATTTTTTATACGCCTTGCCAATGAAAAACATTTGCAGGAAGAAATGGCTGACCTGTACATAAAAACGGGTATGTTTTTGCATGGAGTAGGAGGGTATTATTACCAGGCCGACCAGGGTAATGATGTGCAAAAAAATAAATGGATGGAGTTCTGGAGGTCAACAGAATTTAAAAGCAGCAAAAGGTACGATGTTAATAATATTCGCCGCACAAGGGCTATTGGTATTTCAGGGATGGCATGGGGACAAGGTGAATTGGTTGCCACACCGGCATCTGTCGCCAGGCTTGCTTCGGGTATTGCCAACAATGGCAGCATGATGCAAAACAGGTATGTCTTAAAAATAGGTGCTACGGAAACTGCTACTAAAAAAGGTGAGGATATTGCCAATCAGCCAAGGTTTGCTGAATTATTAACCGGGTTTATGCGTAAGCAAAGTGCCAATAAAATCAACAGGCTGGGCATATTGGTGGCGGGTAAAACTGGTACGCCTGAGCGTATTTTCAGGGGAGAATCTATCAACGATGGATGGTATGTTTTCTTTGCACCAAAAATAAACGACACGGGTCATATTGTTGTATGTGTAAGAGTAGAAAAAGCAAAAGGATCCAGTGAGGCAGTAAAGCTGGCGGGTAAACATGTAATTCCTTTTTTAATGCAACGGGGTTACCTGAAAGGATTCGATAAGCCTGAAATAAAAAAGGTGCAAACTCAAAAACCATTGGTTGAAGTAAGCGAAATTCCAGTCAATTAGATGCTGCGAAGCGAACGGGCCAATTTTGGTTTGTTTATTGTATTAGTTGTACTTTGACATGTCTAAAATTAAAGTTGGAAGTACAAATGGTTTAAATTATTAATTGGGAAAAGATGCCATGAAAAGATGCAGTACAAGTCCCGATTCAAGAGTAACATCGGGATGCCGATAAGATCGGCAAGTGACACAACAATGCTGCCATAAAAACTGATGCTGGTCAACAAAAAAACATAGCAATGTTTGACTTGCCAAACTAGAATTAGTTATTGTGCATGTTGTATTGCTGTCTTAAAAGTAGCATCAGCATTGGATGAGCTAAGGCTGAATAACAGATATTGTTTCAGTAGATGGATTTTGTAATGGAAGGTTTTCGAAAATTGAATAGCCTAATTAAGATAATATGTTCGATCTATTTAAAAATCGTCCCCGCGACGTAAAGGAAATCCGTAATGCAATCCTGCAATTTATAAAGGAGCAGTTGCAAAAGGCAGAAGGTGGAGAAGGCGCCAATATCAGAACCATTTTTCTGTTTATAAATTGTTCCGATGCAGACAGGTATTTGTTTGAATCCGCATTATATTATGATACCCCGGACCGGTTTAAAAATGATGAGATTCAAAAAATTGCCGATGACTATGCAATTGCATTGCCTTCAGATTGGGTCTTGAAAATTTCATTTGATGAAGAAGCACCTGTAGAAGCAATACCTGCAAAAAACATAGACTTGTCACTTTTAATTACTACCCTTAAAAGTAAGGGCGTATTTAAGCCTACCAGTGCATATATCAATGTATTGAATGGAGATGCAGAAAAGAAACAATACACAATTAGTTCAGGTACCGGAAAAATAAATATTGGCAGAGCAGCCGGCGTACAAACGGCCGATGGTTTTTTTAGAAAAAACAATATCGCGTTCATTGATTCGGAGCATGCAATTAACCGTGCTGTCAGCCGGCAACATGCACATATAGAATGGGACGATGAAACGGGTGCTTTTTTTTTATATGCTGACCAGGGTGGAATTCCGCCAGCTAATAAAGTAAAAGTAAGATCGGTGGAAGGCGAGCCCATCAAATTACTTTCCATTGAAATCGGGCATCGGCTGAAAGAAGGTGACCAGGTAATATTGGGCGACGCAGCATTACTTGAATTTACTTTTTTACCAGCTTAATATCATACGAATTTATGGCCAGGATTTTTACAATTACAGAAGGTGTGGAAAATATGGGTGCCCTTAAAACCGGCGGCCAGGGCTCTGTGTATAAGGGCAGGCGCATTGGTGAAATTATAACGGCCATCAAAATATTACCAACGCCTATCTACAGCGAAAGTGGCGATGATAAAAATTTCACTTCATTTCAAAATGAAGTACAAAAATTAAAGAAAGTAAATGAAGATGCTAATCCAAATGTGGTAACCATTCTTAGTTCGGGTATTACCGAATCGGGCAATTTTCCGTTTATTGAAATGGAATATATTGAAGGCCCCGACCTGGGCGAATTACTGACGCCACCCCATGAAATGATCTTCACCATTAAAGAGGCTTTAAAAGTAGCAGAACAGTTATCCAACGCCTTGGCACATTGCCACAGGGTAGATGTAAAGCATGGGGATATTAAAAGTAATAATGTAAAATTCAATACGCAAAACGGTAATTATATTTTACTCGATTTTGGTTTGTCTGTAATGTCAGACGAGCAACGTCGTACAAGTTTACGCCAGGCTGGTGCTGTAGAATTTATGGCGCCTGAACAACACGAGGGCCAGCTTTTTTTTGAAACAGAAGTCTATAGTTTTGGAGTGATTATGTTTGAACTGTTGTCGGGTACGGTACCTTTTCCGGTAAAGGACAATGGAGAAACTGCACGCAATGCGGTACTGGTGGCACACCTTGAAACTGCACCACCCAATTTGTTATCATTAAGGCAGCAAAGCCTGCCTGCTACATGGAGCGATGTAAAAAAAACAGAAGAAATGCAGGTGCCCGAATGGTTGCTGAGCATGATTTATAAATGCCTCGAAAAGAATCCCGCCGACCGTTTTAAAAATGGCGTTGTGCTGCATGAATACATTGTTCGCAATAGTATCCTCGCCGCCGGGCATACAGAATGGGGAGCGGACAGGGTGATTAAACTGGAGCAGGAGAATGAAAAACTGATCAAAGAAAATAAAGCCTTACAGCAGCAACTTGCCGGCATTGGAAATTTTCAACCAGGCTTGCAACAAAGCCCTTTTGGTAATGCTGCTGATAGCAATTTTAAACCGGTAAAAAAGTCTGTAAGAATTCGGATCATGCTAATTGTTTTGTGTTTGCTCTCCATTGCCGCAGTGATAGCATTTTTTGTAAACAGCAGCAACAATAAGAGGATATTGGAAAAGCAGCAACAGACGTCGGCCAATGGCGCCATGCATACAATCCCACTAACAGAAGATCAAAGTTTTCAATTAAAAAAGGCCGGCAATCTTTTGGCGGCCGGCCGTATCGAGGAATCAAGAACATTGTTCAAATCATTGGCTGCGGAGGGTATCCCGGAGGCAATGTATGAATATGGCAATCTTACCTTACTCAATAATTCAGGTAATGCCAATTGCGAAGAGGCCATCAATTATTTGATAAGGGCCGCAGCTAAGGGCCATGTGCTGGCTAAGCGAACAGTGGGCTTGCTGTACTCATTTTCGGCTGATAAAGTCGCTTTAAAACAGAAAGGCTACCAGGGTTGTAATTTTGTTTTTGACATCAAAAAGGGCGCTCAACTCTTAATGGAGGCAACACTTGCCGGAGACAATGAAGCCAGCTTATTGCTGGATGAAATAAATGCAAAGTACGGTAGTCAATAAAAAGAAAGTACGAACTATTTTGTTCTCATTTTGTTTTTCAACTACAACAACGCATTTATTTAGAAACGATTTTTTTTGGTTACCGGCATTGGCATTTCATGGCATCAACATCGGCAGAGTTTACACTGAGGAACGAAGTGCACTATTCAAATTCATATTTTCATGGCATCATTTCCCACCATTATCTTTTACAACATTAAATTTAAACAGGTTTAAAAATGTTGCAGGTGGTGTAACCTTTTTTAGGTAGTGTAGTGAACTCGATTTGTGTAAAGGGCACACCTCTATTTCAAAGAGCGATTTTTTTAAACTTTTGAATAATCATTTTAACTAATAGCCATTACGGGACGTTAATTTTTCCCAATAAAGTAAATGCGCAAGTTTCGGGTTGTTTGAGCTGTTGATGACAGATAATTTTGTACCTTAAATTGTATATCATGAAAGACAATAGTTCCATTAATTATAGCCGCATTGAAGAAGCTATTGATTTTATAAAATCAAATTTTAAATCGCAACCCGATTTAGATGAAGTTGCATCAAAAGTTCACCTGAGTCCTTTTCATTTTCAACGAATGTTTATTGATTGGGCTGGTGTAAGCCCCAAAAAATTTGTGCAGTATTTAAGTGTGGAATATGCAAAAAGTATTTTAAGAGATGCAAAGCAAAACAACCTGTTTCATGCCGCAATTGAAACAGGTTTGTCAGGCACTGGTAGGTTGCATGACCTGTTTATAAACATTGAAGGAATGACGCCTGGCGAGTTTAAAAATGGTGGTCAACAGCTTACCATCAATTACAGTTTTGCTGAAACTCCTTTCGGAAAAATACTGGTTGCTGCTACAACTAAAGGCATTTGTTATATGGCCTTTGCAGATGAAAATGAACCGGCGTTTCAGGCATTGCAACAAAAATTCCCCAATGCTGTTTATAACCAGGTTGTTGACAGGATGCAACAAAACGCTTTATTTATTTTTACACAAGACTGGACTAAACTGCAACAAATAAAATTGCATTTAAAGGGTACCGACTTTCAATTAAAAGTTTGGGAAACCCTGTTAAAAATTCCAATGGGAACCTTATCTACTTATGGCAATATAGCTGCTGCCATTGATAAGCCTACAGCGTCCAGGGCAGTGGGCACCGCCATCGGCGATAACCCGGTTGCTTTTCTTATTCCGTGCCATCGGGTTATCAGGTCATCAGGAATTTCCGGTGAATATCACTGGGGAAGTAATCGCAAAACTGCGCTGATTGGTTGGGAAGCTGCTAAAACAAATAAGCTAACAGATGCCGAATATGATTCAGCCATCGTATGATATATCATGAAACAATAACACCTGCAAAAACAAGGTCACTTATCAAAAACAATGCAATCAAATTTGCCGGCAACCGTAAACTGAAAATTTATGGAAGCCTGCGTTGCAAATCAGGCATGCGTATGAAACAAACCAACAGGGTTTTCTTTAAGGATGAAGCAGCGGCTGTTCATGCAGGTTACCGCCTATGTAGTCATTGTATGCGAAAGCAATATTTGAATTGGATAAATCCTATAAATAAAACAGATGCAACAATTGCTATTTGAAACCAATCAAAACATGTTGCCTGAAGATGGTGAGGCATATTTCTATCCGGGCTTTTTTAATATGGATGAGGCCGATACCTGCTTAAAAGAATTAAGAGAAAAGATATGCTGGAAACAGGAACCCATTAAAATATTTGGCAGGGAAATTATGCAACCGAGGTTAACCGCCTTTTATGGTGACGCTGATAAAAATTATAGTTACTCCGGTATATCCATGCAGCCCAATAACTGGAATGAAACATTATTATTGATAAAGAAAAAAATCGAAAATGTTGCAGGCGTGCAATTCAATGCAGCCTTATTAAATCAATATCGGACCGGGCAGGACAGCATGGGTTGGCACAGGGACAACGAGAAGGAATTAGGGCCCAACCCTGTTATCGGCTCTGTAAGTTTTGGTGCCAGCCGAAAATTTCAATTGCGTAATTATTCCAATAAAAAATTAAAGCAAACGATCATACTTTCTCACGGAAGCTTGCTGCTGATGAAGGGTAGTACACAACATTTTTGGGAACACCAGGTTCCCAAAACAGCCATCGATACCGGCGTACGTATCAACATAACTTTCAGAGTCATCGTATAAAAATACATGTGTTTTTTATTTCATAAAATATGATAGCCATTTGCTTACTTGCTTAAAATTATACTGCGCAAGGGATAAATGAGTGATGTTTTATTTTGTTCTGTAAACAAATAAAACAGGCGTCATTTAATTTAAAACGCAATTGAAGTTGCCCATTGATAATAAGTACAAGAGGGCGATGCAACG
>JBKJUP010000035.1:0-15703 GCA_046590675.1 Ferruginibacter sp.
GTAGTTTGCACACCTTTAAAGGTTTTAAACTTTGCACTTACACCATCTAATACTTTTTTAGCTTCAGGATCATTTTTGCCCATTCCGGCAGGTTGAGCAACTGCTGCACTCATAAAAATCAACGATAATACAAAACCAACTATATTTTTTTTCATTTGATGTTTTTTAATAAAGCAACCGTTTTTAAAGAGAGCCGCAAAGATACGAGAATAGACCCGTTTCAATAATCAGGGTTTAACGATGTTTTTTAAAGAACTGTTAATGTAAAGGTTCCATAAAATAATTTAAGGTCGCTGCCGTTCAATATAAATTGCAAAGTGTATTTTGCATTACTTCAACAAGTGTAGCTTCAACTCAACCATTGATCCAATCTAAACTGAAAAAAATCCTTTTATTATGGATAAGAATATCCCTATTTCCCAAAGGGAAAGCTACACACCGTCTAAATTTACAGAACTGCTTTGGTGGCTTTCTACTGCTGAAAAAGAATTATTGACAGATGCCGTTGTGGACCGGAATCGCTATCGGATAGTTGGTATGACTGTTTTAGCTACCTGGCTATTTGCCACACTGGCCTGGACCTACTTCTTTTCAACCGTTACCGGCAGCGCATGGCTGGCGCTTCCACTTGGATTATTTATGGGATTTATTATTTTAACCATCGACCGGGCACTTATAAAAGGTATTAATAAGTATAATAAAAACAAGTTGCTGCCCTTGTTATTTCGGGGTTTACTTGCTGTAACCATTGGTGTATTCATGGCTCAGCCTGCTTTATTGTATATGTTTAAGAAAGAAATTGCCCTGCAGACTTCCCTGGATAATGAACACAAAAAGATGATCAAAAAGCAGGAACTGGATTCATTGTACAAAAACAGGAAGGCAGAGTTGACCAATCAAAAATTGCTCATACAAAAAGAGAACAATGATAAATATAACGATGTGGCTGCTGCCAGAAATAATTTTTTAGCAGAAACCGATGGGAGTGGAGGAACCGGAAAAGTTGGTATAAAGGATATTGCCATTGCCAAAAGAAACGAATACCAAAAACTGGATGAAGATTATAAAAGCCTGGTCGCATCAAATCAGCCAAGGTTGAATGATATTGAAAACGATCTGAAATCCATTCAGCAAAACATCAGTAAAGAAGAAGAAGCATTTACTACATACTTTAACGATGGCTTTTTAACGCAGATAGAAGCACTGAATAACCTGATAAAAAATAACAGCGCTTTACAATACCGCTATTATTTATTGGTGATGATTTTATTACTGATAGAATTGATGCCCGTAATAGCAAAAACCCTGTTGCCTGCAGGCACCTATGACGAAAAAGTTGTACTGAGGGAAGCAATGGAAAAGGAAATTGTGCAGTCGAACATTAACAAGGAAAAGGAATTAAAGGAACTGTATAATAGCCTGGCAGCAAGGTACGACAACGAAGCCATCACAGCTTTTTTTGAAATGACCAAAGAAGACCGTTCGGAAAAAATGAGGGCATTCAGCAAAAAGTGGAAAGATGAAAATCACCAGACTTTTGACGGCCTTTGGGAAACCATGAAGAAAGAAATTTTAACCAAACAGGAAAATTAGCAGTTACTACCATCAAATTCTACCACCCGCTGATTTAATGATCATAAAAAAAAGTGTACAGTTAAATTTGTACACTTTTTTTATTAATCAACTTGTCTGCTTTTTTAAAAAGATAAATCCAACAGTATAGGCTAAATCATTTCACCTTGTAACACCGCATTTTTTACATTAATTTTTTTATCGGCAAACTCTTTAGATGCCTTGATAAAATTCATAAAAATAGGTTGTGGATTTTCAACCGTACTTTTTAACTCCGGATGATATTGAACCCCAATAAAAAATGGATGATCCTGCAGTTCTATAATTTCTACCAGGTTGGTTGCCGGGTTTTTTCCACTTGCAATCATGCCTGCCTGTTCAAATCTTTCCAGGTAAGTATTGTTAAACTCCCAGCGATGACGATGCCTTTCGCTGATAGGCGAATGTCCGTAAATATTGTGTGCAAGTGTGCCTTCTTTAATTTCGCAGGGATACGCACCTAACCGCATTGTGCCACCTTTGGTAGTTACACTTTTCTGTTCTTCCATCAATGCAATCACGGGGTTGGATGTATCTGCATTCATTTCTGTTGAATGTGCATCTTTTAAATCCAACACATTCCTGGCAAACTCGATGGCTGCCATCTGCATACCAAGACAAATTCCGAAAAATGGCAATTTATTCTCACGGGCATATTTAACTGCAATAATTTTTCCTTCTACTCCCCTTGTACCAAAACCCGGCGCTACCAGCAACCCGTCAAGGTTGCCTAATTTTTCTGCAACATTTTCTTCGGTAATAAATTCGCTGTGTACATTTTGAATCTGCACCTTACACTCGTTCATGGCACCGGCATGTACAAACGACTCAAGAATGGATTTATACGCATCCTGTAATTCAATATATTTTCCAATTAGTCCAATGGTAACTTTTCCTGACGGATACTTCAGTTTATCTAAAAATCCTTTCCACCTGGTAAGCTCCGGAGCAGAATAACCATTAATATGTAATTTTTTAAGCACAATCACATCCAACCCTTCCTGCAGCATTTTCAGCGGCACTTCGTAGATTGAGTTTGCATCTATTGCTTCTATAACAGCTTCTGTTTTTACATTACAGAATAAGGCAATTTTCTTCTTCAGTTCCAGGCTCAATGAACGTTCGGTTCTGCAAACGATGATATCAGGATGCACCCCGTTTTCGCTCATTAATTTTACGCTATGCTGCGTGGGCTTTGTTTTTAATTCCTTAGCTGCTTTCAAATAGGGAATCAATGTTAAATGAACTACCAGGCAATCTTCTTCCTCCATCTCCCACTGTAACTGGCGAACCGCTTCCACAAATGGCAGACTTTCGATATCACCGATTGTGCCACCAATTTCAGTAATAACAATATCATATTCGCCTGTGCTGCCGATCAGCAACATCCTGCGTTTAATTTCATCTGTAATATGTGGAATTACCTGAACTGTTTTGCCAAGGTAAGCACCTTCACGCTCCTGGTTAATCACCGTTTGGTAAATTCTACCGGTAGTTACATTATTAGCCTGCGAAGTAAAAATGTTTAGGAAACGTTCGTAATGACCAAGATCCAGATCTGTTTCGGCGCCATCTTCGGTTACAAAACACTCTCCATGCTCGTAGGGGTTAAGCGTACCGGGATCCACATTAATGTATGGATCAAACTTCTGAATGGTTACTTTCAACCCACGGGATTGTAATAGTTTTGCCAGCGATGCTGCAATAATGCCCTTGCCTAAGGAGGAAGTAACACCGCCGGTTACAAAAATGTATTTGGTCATTGTATATAATTATTAAGGTTGAGTATCTGATTGCTTTAGAATAAACAAAAAAAATCTATTCGTTAGTCAGCCATTGATAAAGGCTAAAAAAACGGAACAGCATTAATCGGCAAAAATCGGTTTGATATTTATTCTTCCAAAAAAAGACCAGCGGTTTTCAAACTTTGGAACTGATAGAAAAAAATCCGTGAGGTCATGCAAACTTACAGTGAATAATCGGGAGCATGAAATTTAGCGAATGATTTGTGGAAAAAATTTAGTTGACACGTGTGCTTTTGATATTTCAAAACAAATGTTTCCACATCTTTAAAAAGGAAACTTCTTATTTTCTGTCTCAAATACTGACATTAAATTATTTCGCTTGTATTGATAGTAAAAACAAAGTTTTCTTATAAAAACTTTGTTTAACAGTTTGTCTCATCGTAATTTCATGGCTTATGGCGCACTCCCAATACAAATAATTAATACCAAAACCTGTTAGTTTTATGGATTCATTAAAAAGTAATTTTAAAGCAAAGTCTGAAGTCCTTTCGGCTGAGATTAAAGAAATGCTAAAAGAGCATGGAGACAAAAAAATAGGAGAAATAACATTAAAACAAATTTACACAGGTATGCGGGGTATGACGGGACTTGTAACGGAAACTTCGTTGCTGGATCCGGTAGACGGTATTCGTTTTAGAGGCTATACAATTCCCGAACTGCAGGAAAAATTACCCAAAGCTCCCGAGGGATCTGAACCTTTACCCGAAGGGTTGTTTCACCTGATGTTATTAGGTGAATTGCCGAATGAAGCCAATGTAAACGAAATAACTGCCATACTACAGCGCAGAAGCCACGTACCCAGCCATGTTTTTGCAACCATTGAAGCTGTTCCGGTTAGTGCCCATCCAATGACTCAATTTGTAATAGGTATTATGGCTTTGCAAACTGAAAGTAGTTTTGCAAAAAGATATGCGGCCGGCATGAATAAAAAGGATTATTGGGAAGCTACTTTTGATGATTCTTTGGCATTACTTGCCCGCATACCACAGGTTGCAGCATATATATATAGAAGGAAATATAAAAAGGGCGACCAGATACAACCCAACGGATTATTGGATTGGGCTGGCAATTTTGCTCACATGATGGGTTTTGAAGATGAAAGCTTTAAAGAACTGATGCGCTTATACATGACCATTCATGCCGATCATGAAGGCGGTAATGTGTCTGCACACGCTACTCACCTGGTAGGGTCTGCATTAAGCGATCCATATCTTTCTTTTGCGGCAGGTATGAACGGACTTGCCGGGCCATTACATGGACTGGCCAACCAGGAAGTAATTAAGTGGATTTATGAAATGCAGGAAAGTATTGGCACAGATTCACCGTCGAATGAGCAAATAGCATCTTACGTACAGGATACACTTAAATCTGGTAAAGTTGTACCGGGCTATGGCCACGCTGTATTGCGCAAAACAGATCCACGCTTTACTGCCCAGATGGAATTTGGTAAAAAACACATGCCCGAAGATAAATTGTGTAATACCGTTTGGAATATTTATGAAACCGTACCGCCAATATTAGATTCCATTGCAAAAATTAAGAACCCATGGCCAAATGTGGATGCACACAGCGGCGCCTTACTCGTGCATTACGGAATGGTTGAATACGAATTTTACACTGTACTATTTGGTGTTTCAAGAGCATTGGGTGTTTTAGCAAGTTTATGCTGGGACAGGGCCCTTGGCTTCTCACTGGAAAGACCAAAATCTGTATCGACCAGGCTTGTAAAAGACTGGATTGCAGGAAAAGAAGAATTATAATCATGAAGAATTTATAATAGCAACCCCGGAAAAACATCCGGGGTTTTTTAATGACTTTAAAATTGATTTTGAAGCAAGAGCACATGCCATTATATTTGCAATCCGTTTGGGGAATTAGCTCTGTTGGTAGAGCGTCCCGAAAGTTCTTTTTAAATGGGGAATTAGCTCAGTTGGTAGAGCGTTTGCATGGCATGCAAGAGGTCAGCGGTTCGAACCCGCTATTCTCCACAATTATTTGAAACAAGCTCAGTTATTAGAGCATTCTGAAGGAATTCGGGAAGGTCAGCGGTTCGAACCCGCTATTCTCCACAATTGATTAAATCAATCTTACTTTTTTTGTGGGTATTACGCAACTTCTTATTGAGTCAACCTAAATTCAAATTAGTTTGATTCAACTCTTTAGGTAGTTTTTCATCTTTTCGCAAGAAATATGATATTAAATGATGGTAAAAACAATGCTAGAGGAAAGCCTTTTAATGTGCAAAAATGAACACAAGAAAAATAATTTTACTGTTTGTTTTGTCGTGCTATCAACCAGGATAATTGTTTATCTGTATCTGGCACATTTAGACCACGAATAGAACTTATGTTTTCAATAAAGTCTTTTGCTTTAAGTTTATACTTCAATAATACAGATGCTGCAATTATTGAGGAACGTCCAATTCCCATTCTGCAATGAACAACTACTGAATACCCTTCGTCTAATTTTTTTACAAGTTTATCCACAAGTTTGTCTGTGTCGCCATTTTGTTTTGGAACATCCCGGTCACCAATTGGAAAATTGATGTAAGCAATATTCTTTGTCCTACAGAGTTGTTCTTCATTGTCAAGTTTAAGTTCATAAATTTCATCTCTCTCAAGTAATGAAACTAAAACGCCAACTCCGCTATTTTTTAAATGATTTATTTCGTCTTCGAGCCAATCGTCACCACGAGGTCTTGCCATAATTCCGATTTTTGCAGAATTGTCAAACCTATGTATCCAATAAATAGTTGTCGGCATCTAATGCTACTTGTATGTGGTGTAAAATGGATTTGTCAACTTGAAATGAAAAACTGTTTAAAATGACGCCCAATATTTCTATAGGAAACACAAAAAGCATTGTGATAATTTACCTTTATTTCTAAGTGGGACATCAGAAATAATTATTAGCTATCAAAGCCTTACAAATACCTTTCCTTAATTATTTTACAATGATGTGTAAAATGACCAATTGTAATAAATCCAATATCCTCAACTGACAAAATATTGCTCCCTGCCTTACCAACTGTAGCCAGCATATCCTCATTAAAACTGTCAAACAGGAAAAGTGTACCCCGGCGTACAGCAACAAATTCATCCATGATACTTTGCCAGCTACGGTTATTGGCCAATGAATGAATGGCATATTCATTTTCATCGAACGAGGGTAAAACAGCCGCTTCTTTACGGGCAAAACATAACGCCCGGTAGCTGAATATTCTTTCGGCATCAATCAGGTGTTGCAGCAATTCTTTCAGCGTCCATTTACCCGGCGCATAAGCATATAGCGATTTTTCTTCGTTGATAGATGGAAGCAATTCTTTAATTAATTGTGATTGATTGCTAAAAGCTGATGCAAGATCTTTTTCAGCAACCTGGCTGGTATAAATCTTAAAATAGCCCGGAACGTTTGTGGGGGATGTTGATGACATGGATAAACATTTAATTTAAAATAAAAAGCCGCAGAATTGTCTAATAAAAATAAACAAATCTGCGGCTAAAATATGTTTCCTAAATTATATTATCCTCTCTTTGCTTTTTTCATTTTCGACTTAGGCAATTTAGTCTTGGGAGCGGTTTTAGCTGTTGACAACGTACTCGCCAATTTTATTGCTTCGTACGCATTTAATAAACCACCCGTTTTTGAAATATCGCTTAGTTTAACCTTTTCATCTGTACCCGGAAGATCAACATCAACATCAGGAACTGTTGCAGATTTTTCAATAACATATTTAAGCTGCTGTGCAGTTAAATTTGGATAATATTCCAATAAAAATGCCGCTGTACCAGCAACTACCGGACAAGCCATACTTGTGCCCGAAGCGTTTCCGTAAGTATTGCCTCCGGGTATTGTAGAGTAGATTTGTACACCTGGCGCAAATACATCTACATCTGCTTTGCCATAGTTGCTAAACTTTGCAGTAATACCACCGTTTTTTGGATCGCCGCTTGCTCCAACAGTTATCCAGTTGGTAGCTTTTCCTTTGTTGTCTTTATAATTTGCTGTTGGAAAATTGTCAGTACTGTCTATATTTTTTGAATCATTTCCTGCAGCATGCACCAATAAAACGCCTTTCTTTTCAGCATATTTAACGGCGTCATCCACCCACTCTTTTTCCGGCGAAAATTCTTTACCAAAGCTCATACTAACTATTTGTGCGCCGTTGTCAACTGCATAGCGTATGGCCAACGCAATGTCTTTATCATGCTCATCGCCGTCAGGCACCGCTCTCACCATCATAATGCGAACATTGTCTGCTATTCCTTCAATGCCTTTGTTGTTATTTCTAACTGCGGCAATGATACCCGAACAATGCGTGCCATGAAACGGTGTAGAAGCCATTATATCATTATTGCCATAGTAACGGTCGTTGATGTCTGCCTCGTTATCCTGTACAATCTCTTTGCGATATTCTTCCGGTGCATGATTTCCAGCATCAGCTTTTCTGATCTGTCCGTCTATTTCATCAATAATTTGTTTGTTGGTGATTTCGTCGCTGCCATTTCCTTTACACAATTGTACCAGGAACCCTTTTGTTTTTTTTGCATCAGCATCTGTCGGATTATACTTTTCCAGGTCAGTACAATTGTACTCTTCCTTACCAAGTTCTTTTGCTATCACCGAGTCGCCTTTCAAAAAGCCAGGTAATAATTTTTTCATAAAAGCCAATTCAGCGGGGTTTACATCACCCACTATCTTTTCCTGTGCTTTCTTATACATTTCCACTTCCAGCTTTTCTTCATCACTCAGCGAACTTTCGTCAGGTATCAGGCTACCGTATTTAACTTTCAATTTATTATAAACACGAGCTGCTTCATAGCTATCCTTTTTTACATTTCTGCCATCCTTACCACCCAGGAAATTCCAGCCATGCACATCATCTATATACCCGTTTTTATCATCATCAATACCATTTCCTGGGATTTCCTTCGAGTTGGTCCATAAAATTGGTTTCAGGTCCTCATGAAGTGTATCTATGCCACTATCAATAACAGCCACTACAACCTGCTTACTTTTCAGGTTTTTAGATTTTACAAAATCATAAGCTTTATCAAGGCTGATTCCATAGATTTCCGTTTTTTCTTTATCCTGTAAATACCAGTTTTTAGGCAAAACAGTTTTTGAGGTTTGGGCAAACACCGTTGTCATTGACAGTACAACCGCTGTAAAAACAATAACTATTTTTTTCATTTGAATTTTTTTGTGAACATGTAATTTATTGTAAAAGCTTGCAAATGGGATACCACTTATAAAAGTTTTGTTCGTTCGGGCAAATATTAACATCTGCTTACAGGAATATGTTCCTGAAAAGATATTTATCAGGGAAATTATTCCCCACAGATTTGTTTTTATCAAATAAGCCATAAACGCTGCTACCACTGCCGCTCATAGATGCATATACGGCACCCATATCATACAGGTTTTCCTTGATGGATTTTATTGCTGGATATTGCTCAAAAACCGGCTTTTCAAATGCATTCACCAGCTTATCTTTCCAGGTATCGGCGGGCTGAGCAATAATTTGCTGAAGCGGAATTTCGGTTGCTGCTGTTACTGATTGATTGATTTGAGAGAAAGCCCAGCCTGTATTTATATGAATACCCGGATTTACTAAAACAAGTTGATAATGGGAAAGATCCAATAAAACAGGCAATAGTTTTTCACCTCTTCCACTGCCAATGCATGGACTGTTTATGATAAAAAAGGGACAGTCGCTGCCAAGTTGTAACGCATAACCAAGTAGTTGTTCGATAGATAAGCCGAGTTCAAATTGTTTATTCAATGCCATTAGCATAAATGCACCATCTGCTGAACCGCCGCCAAGGCCTGCTCCCAGCGGAATTGCTTTATGTAAATGAACCTTAATTGTTGGTAGAGAAGGAAAATCTTTTTTTAACAGGAAATATGCCTTTGTACATAGATTGTCTCCGGCCCTGCCATCTACAGTTATACCTGTTGTAGCTAAATCAACATCAAAGCTACTGTCGTTATTGTATGCTGGAAAACCAGGTATTTTATTGGGAATAATTTCGAGTGCATCTTTCACCGGAACGGGGTAAAAAACAGTTGCTATATCATGATAGCCATCTGCTCTTTTGCCGGTAATAGTTAATCCCAGGTTTATTTTACAATTTGGGAAAATGATCATTTCAGGCGGATAATAAATTATTTCTTCCTTGCCTTTATTTCATCGCGGATTGCGATGGCACGTATATAGTCTTCCTGCTCCAGCACTTCATTCAACAGGTGGTCAAGTTCGTCTAATGACATTCCTTTCAGATCGTCCCTGCCGCCTGTTTCGCTGGTAACCGGCGAAAGGGTTTTCTTTTTAGCATCGCTTTCCATTAAAATACCGGCGCTATCAAGTATATTATCGTAAGTGAAAATAGGGCAGCCAAAACGAACAGCAAGTGCCAATGCATCAGAAGTTCTGGAATCTATTTCCACGGTATCATTTTCGCTGCTACAAACCAGTTTGCTATAAAAAATTCCTTCCTGCAGGTCATTGATCACCACTTCATGCAATTCTACATTAAAAGCCATCATGAAGTTTTTCATTAAATCGTGGGTAAGTGGGCGGCTCGGGTTCATCCGTTCCAAAGCAACCGCAATGGCTTGCGCCTCAAATCCTCCAATAACAATCGGCAACCGTCTTAATCCATTTATTTCTCCCAAAACCACAGCGTATGAATGTGTTTGAGTAATACTGTGAGAGAGTGCTACTATTTCCAGTTCAATTTTCTTCATATTCTAAATCCGCTGCCAGCAAGGCATATTATTTAAGCGATCTGCAAATATAAAAACAAAACCTTTCAAATTGGTATTGAAAGGCTTTAAATATAATTATACTGCGCAAGGGATAAATGAGTGATGTTTTATTTTGTTCTGTAAACAAATAAAAAAGGCGTCATTTAATTTAAAACGCAATTGAAGTTGCCCATTGATAATAAGTATAAGAGGGCGATGCAACGGTGATGCCCATTGCTTTACTGCCCGGACAAAAATTCTTATTCACGTTTTTACCCCTTGCGAAGTATAGATATGAATTTTAGGCTACCCCTTTAAGCTTTTTAACAGCAGCAATAATTTTAGGCATTACTTCAAAAGCATCGCCCACTATGCCATAATCAGCCGCTTTAAAAAATGGCGCTTCGGGATCCTTATTAATTACAACGATGGTTTTGCTACGATTTACGCCAGCTAAATGTTGAATGGCTCCCGAAATACCAATGGCAAAATACAGGTTGGGTGCAATGGCGATACCGGTTTGGCCTACATGCTCATGATGTGGACGCCAGTTAATATCGGCAACCGGGCGACTACAAGCTGTAGCAGCACCCAGTAATTTTGCAAGATCTGTAACAAGGGCCCAGTTTTCCGGCCCTTTTAATCCACGTCCTCCGCTTATAACTATTTCAGCTTCTGTTAAGGGCACTTCACCTACCACTTTATCTACATTGGTTACAGTTACTTTACCAGCTTCAATATTGGCAGCAAAAGCTGCAACTTCAGCAACACCTTCGGTACTTGTTATTGCAAATGCATTGGCGTTGAGCGATATTATTTTGATGGGCGTATTAATAGAAACATGCGCAAATGCCTTACCACTAAATACATTTTTCTTCACTACAAAACCATTGGATGTATCTGGTAGCGCAACCGCACCGGAAACAAGGCCTGCTTTCAATTTTACACTTAACCGCGGGGCAACAGCTTTGCCGCTCAGGTTATTTGAAAACACAATGATGGTTGCGCCAACACCCGTTGCCACTTCGGCAATTACTTTGGTATATACCTGTGCATCAAAGTTATCGAGCGATGCATCACTAACCGTATGCACTTTTTTTATTCCGTATATACCCAGTGCTGCTAAATCTTCAGTTACGCTGCCGAGTACAACCGCTTCCGCAGTAGTGCCTGTTTGTTCAGCTATTTTCACGCCATAACAGGCAGCTTCAAGTGAAGATTTCCTGATTTGGCCATCGGCCTGGTCTAAAAAAATTAATACACTCATATTATAATCAATTTATCAAATGAATAATTTAAAATAGGATTTAAAATACCCTGGCCTCCTCATGCAGCAATCTCACCAGTTCTTCGGGATTATCGGCCGATACCAACTTTACACCGGCTTTTGTAGGCGGTAATTCAAATGCTACGATAGAAGTAAGCGGTTCAATAGCTGCAGGTTCCACCACTTTTAGTGGTTTACTTCTGGCACCCATGATACCTTTCATATTTGGTATGCGTTGTTCGGCCATTCCCTTTTGGCAACTTACTACCAGGGGTAGAGGCACTTTGTTGGTTTCTTCCCCGCCTTCAATTTCACGAACAATTACTGCATCGGTACCTTCCAGGTCAAATTTTATAGCCAGCGAAACATAAGGCAGTTCCATTAATTCTGCCACCATTCCGCCAATAGACGAGCCATTGTAGTCAATCGTTTCTTTTCCGGTAAAAATCAAATCATAGCTGCCTTCTTTTGCAATGGCTGCAATTTGACTGGCAATAAAATAGCTGTCCTGGCTATCGGCATTTACACGAATGGCTTCTTCTCCACCCAGCGCAAGCGCTTTGCGAATAATAGGGTCTGTATCGGCAAGGCCAACAGTTACCAGGTGAATGACCGTGGCAGGATCGGCTTCTTTCAATTCAATGGCTCTAACCAACGCATACCATTCATCGTATGGGTTAATGATCCATTGCACGCCGTCCGAAGCGAATTTCGTATTGTTATCTGTGAAAGCTATTTTTGCTGTGGTATCGGGGGTTTTGCTGATACAAACCAGAATTTTCATATAGTAAAATTTAGTATCAAAAAATAAAGTTGTTTATGCAACTAAATGCAAATATAAGATTTGTACTTTTAAAATTGAGTAAAACTCAAAAAAAAATTGATTGAATGGGAAGGATTGAAAAATTATTGGAATACATGGAAAAATCCGGAAAGGATAGTTTCCTGCAACATGCGCTGGCATTAGAATATATTAAAATTGGCAAAGATGAAGAAGCAAGAAACCTCTTCAATGAGTTGCTGCTAAGGGAACCAACATACGTTGGATCTTACTACCATTTGGGTAAATTATTAGAGCGGGTAGGCGACTTTGATAAAGCCATCCGCATTTATAAAAGAGGCATGGATGAGGCTAAAAGAGCGAAAGATATGCATTCGCACAGTGAGTTGATGGGTGCATTGGAAGATATAGAGGAATAAAAATTTAGTCCTTTATCAAAAATTTAGCTTTCGCAAAGGATGATTAATTGAAAGGTTAATTTGTTTACCAGCAATTGTATTTCATAGCATCATCGTTGCCACGCTCGGTTCAAAGACATACCAATGGTCATCAATGAATTTGCGATGTATAATTATTTTTAGAAGGCAGGAAGCAAAATTTGAATTAAGAAATTCGTAAAGTAAAAAGATTATAATTCAATATCCACAAATCATCACTTCAACATCTTGTAACGATCGGATCAACAGAATGCCTAAAATGGATCTACTAAAAAAGCTAAAATTATTCATCGCAGACGAACATCTTTTTCAACCAAAAGATCGCCTGTTAGTTGCCGTTAGTGGAGGTGTTGATTCAGTTGTGTTGTGTGCATTGTGTCAGCAGGCAAATGTTGATTTTGCCATTGCGCATTGTAATTTTCATTTAAGAGGCAATGCAAGCGATGCGGATGAAAAATTTGTGGAACAGCTTGCCAAACAATATAAAGTTCCCTTTTACCTTCAACATTTCGATACAGTAGCTGAGGCAAATATCAGCAAAACCTCCATTGAAGAAACCGCCAGGAACCTGCGATATCAATGGTTTGAATCCATTCGCACAGCAAATGCCTTAAACTATGTTTTAACTGCACATCACGCAGATGATAATATTGAAACCGTCACCATGAATTTCTTCAGAGGCACCGGTATCAGCGGCTTGCGTGGCATCCTGCCAAAGCAGGGAAAAATTATTCGTCCGCTGTTATTTGCACGCCGCAGTGAGCTGGAGCAGTTTGTAAATGAACACGGATTACAATTTGTAACAGACCATACAAATCTTGAAAATGATTACACCCGGAATTATTTTCGTAACACCATTATTCCTTTAGTGAATGAAAGCTTTCCCGAAGCAGCAACAAATGTGTTGAAAAATATTCAACGCTTTAAAGAAACGGAAATTTTATACCAGCAATCAGTGCAACAGCATCTTAAAAAATTATTGGAGTTTAAAGGAAATGAAGTGCACATACCTGTGCTTAAACTATTAAAGACATCGCCACTGGCAACCATCGTATTTGAAATAATTAAAGCTTATGGATTTACATCACATCAAACCAGTGAAGTCATTGCATTATTAAGCAGCGAGTCTGGCAAGTACACAGAGTCTGCATTGTATAGAGTTATAAAAAATAGAAACTGGCTCATCATCTCACCAAAACAAACAACAGCCGCCGCCAATATTTTAATAGAAGCAACCGACTATGAAGTAGCATTTGAAAAAGGCCTGATAAAAATGCAGGAACTCAACTGCGACAATTATAAACTATCTACGGACAATAATATTGCCACGTTGGATGCAGCTTCCATTCAATTTCCATTGCTATTGCGCAAGTGGAAACAGGGCGATTATTTTTATCCGCTGGGTATGCAAAAGAAGAAAAAGTTAAGCCGTTTTTTTATAGACAATAAACTTTCGCTCACACAAAAAGAAAATACCTGGGTGGTAGAAATGGACAAAAAAATTATCTGGATTGCAGGTATGCGTATAGATGATCGTTTTAAAATTTCGGCAAATACCAAAAAGATTTTGAAGCTATCTTTATCCGGTCCGGATGAGATTGCTTAAGCCCAAATCTTTTATTTCATCTATAAAAATGGATAGGATCGGGTAGTTGGCAATTAAGCGGCAGCAAAGAAATACAAACACCATCCCAAAAAGGCTTCCCCATAAATGTGCCGAATGATTGATATTACCTTTGCCCGACTTATCTAAAAAGTACGTGACTGCCAGGTATATAAGCCCAAATAAAAATGACACCAAATATACCGGTATAAAAATGAGCCCCATATAACCCAACGGCCTGAATAAAATAGAGGCGAATACAACTGCAGATACGGCTCCCGAGGCACCCAGACTGCGGTAATAATAATCGTTTTTATGTTTGATATAGGTAGGGATAAGACATACACCCAATGCGGCTACATACATAGTCAAATAAAGTATCCTGCCGCTTCCCTGGAACATTTCAATGAATTGATATTCCACACCACTTTTATTTTGCCCTTCGCCAAAAATATAAAGCGCATACATATTAAACATCAGGTGAGGAATGTCTTTATGCAAAAGGCCACAACTAAAAAAGCGGTACCATTCATTTTTTTCGGTAACTGCAGGCGGATAAAAGATTAATTTATCCATCATGGCGCTATTACTAAAACTGATAAAAGAAACGATGCAGGTAACGGCTATAATAATGATCGTAATACTCATTTAAACTTTATTTACTGGTGGTGATATTTTTCATTGCGGTTGATGCTGCAGGCACGGTAAACCTGCTCGGCTAAGATAAGTCTTACCAATTGATGCGGAAAAACTAATTGAGAAAGGCTCCATTTAAAATTGGCCCTGGCCATTACTTCGGCGCTAACGCCATAAGCCCCACCAATTAAAAAGACCATATTTTTCACGCCCTCATCAGCCCTGAATTGTATATAGTTGGCAATGCCCTCGCTGGTTAATTCTTTACCGGTTTCATCCAGCAAAACCAATAAGTCTTCTTTGTGTAGGTTTTGTAAAATAATTTCTCCTTCTTTTTTCTTCAGCGTCATTTCATCCATACTTGCCGCATTTTTGGGCATAGGTATAATCATCCATTCGATAGGGTAGTAGTTGGATATACGTTTGGTAAATAATGTAATTCCTTCTTTTACATAACTTTCATGCGCTTTACCCACAGAACGAAACTGAATTTTCATAATAGATTTATTGGGCAAAAATGAGGAAAGAGTTGGGTAGAATAAAATTAATCTCTATTTTTGCCCTCCGCTAGTCAAAAAATCACTTTGAATACAGCGGAAAACAGGCTGAATAGAGCATCCCGACAAATGTCGGGAAGATTTTAGGATTAAATATAAAAAAAGGCTTCGTAGCTCAATTGAATAGAGCATCTGACTACGGATCAGAAGGTTTTGAAGTTCTTTTATGCAGAATGTTTTTAAATGGCTCTGTAGCTCAATTGAATAGAGCACTTGACTACGGATCAAGAGGTTTCAGGTTTGAATCCTGACAGGG
>JBKJUP010000025.1:0-157599 GCA_046590675.1 Ferruginibacter sp.
AATCGCCGTTTTTTTAGCAGTAATTATTGCAATGCTTACAGTAAGTTTCCAGGCAATCAAAGCAGCGGTTGCCAATCCGGTAAAGAGTTTGCGGACAGAGTAATGATATGTCTGATGTCTGATGTCTGATTTTTTTATGCTTGATGGTAAATGAGGAATATTTTATGTTGAATGCTAAATGCTAAATGATAAATGTGGAAGCAACAAAACTGTTATGGATACATCTTAAGAGACTTCAAACAGGAGATACCGGGCAAACTAAAAAAAAATAAATATTGAAGTAACATAATGAGCAATCAAACGTATAAGTGAAACCGGACGGTGTTCGATCATTTACAGACCAACATCATGCAACCGATTCCTGCAGATTCAGCTCATCATTTCTTCATCTATAAACAAACAATTATGTTACGCTTAAAAAATTTTATGATTTCATTGCTGGTATTATTTTCAGCAGCCAGTTTTGCACAAACAACCAATGTTCAGTCATTTGATAAGATAATTATCAGCCCACATATTGCTGTAACATTTGTAGAAGGTGATGCCGAAACTGTAATGGTAGAGCATAGCAATGTAGCCAAAGAAAAAATACACATCGAAGTCAACAACAAAACCTTGCGGGTGTATCTCGAAGGCGCCAAAGAGTGGACCAAAAATGAGAAAGGGACTGACGAAGATAACAAGCAGCCACTCTACAAGGGCACACAGGTTACCGCAGTAATTACTTATAAAATGCTGAATGAACTTTCGGTAAGGGGCGAAGAAACGCAGGTTTGCAAAAGCACCTTGAAGGGTGACAAGTTTCGCCTAAAAATTTATGGTACTGAAAAAGTAATTCTTCAAGACGTGGAGTTGAACGAGTTGGCCGTTACTTCTTACGGCGAAAGTTCTTTGGTAATAAAAGCCGGCACCATCAACTCCCAATCTTATACAGCTTATGGCGAAAGCAGTATCAACAGCCTGGCCATTAAAGGCAGCTATGTAAAAATAGTGGCTTATGGAGAATCTGACTTCGCTGTAAATGTAAGTGATGAACTAAAAATTACTGCCTTCGGCGAATCAAAAGTTAAATACAAAGGCAACCCGAAGATCAGCAGGGGCATCCGGATCGGTGAAGTTACGGTGTCTCAGATCGATTAATATATAACGTGAAAAAGTCATTCCGGATGTTTAAGTATTAGTACCATCATCTTTAATAAAACAATCAAACAAATATGAAAAATTTAATTGCAATCATCGCTCTTAGCTGTATAACACTTGCAGCTACAGCGCAGGATAAAAGCGGCTTACTTTTCATGACCAAATCACTTGAAGGCCAGTCGGTAAAAGATGTTGAAGTAAAAACATCGGGCGGCAGTATCTCTGTACAAAATACCAGTGGCGAAGCGCAAAGGATAGAAGTGTACATCAAATCGCAGAACGGAAAAGGCGATGATCTTACCAAAGAAGAAATAGAAAGAAGGCTTGACCAGTATTATGAAATGAAAGTAGAAGTAAGCGGTGGCAAGGTAATAGCCATGGCAAAGTATAAAGAGAAAAAATGGGACAGGAAGCATGTACTCTCTATCTCTTTCAAATTGTTTGTGCCTGCAGATGTATCAACAGACCTAACCACCAGTGGCGGTAGTATCAGCCTTGCTAATTTAAATGGCAAACAAAAATTTGTAACCAGTGGCGGCAACCTTATGGTGAACACACTAAAAGGTAATATCAAAGGCATGACATCCGGCGGTAGCATACAGGTAAAAAACTCCTCGGATGAAATTGAGTTGACTACCAGTGGAGGCAATATCCAAGCCATCGATTGCAGAGGGAAAATTAAACTAGTAACTTCAGGTGGTCATATTGATATGCAAAACCTGGATGGTAAAACAGAAGCAACAACCAGCGGCGGCAATGTTGCAGCATCTCTTGTAACTGGTGAATTAAGTGCTCATACATCTGGCGGAAACGTAAGCCTGCAGGATATTTCAGGAAACTTAACCGCAGGCACCAGTGGTGGCAATGTACGGGTAAGTATAAAAAGCCCTGGCAAGTATGTTACCATCAAAACATCCGGTGGCAACATAGATCTTGACCTTGCCAGCAACAACGGTTACGACCTGGACATCAGCGGTTCAAAAATAAAAACATCTTCACTAAATAATTTTAATGGCAGTACCACCGAACATGAAATGGTGGGCAGCATCAACGGCGGTGGGGCAAAAGTAAAAGTAGATGGTAACGGAAAAGTAACCATTAATGTAAAATAGTTTTGGATTGTAATAATTTGATAAAAAATAAAAGCGGCTATAGTCTACTGTTATTATGATAAAGAATTTATTAGTGATTGCCCTGCGCAATTTTAGAAAGGATACCTGGTACAGTGTATTGAATGTACTGGGACTTACCATTGGTATTACCTTCAGCCTTTTTCTAATCTTTTATGTAAAGGACGAATTAAATTATGACCGGTACAATGAAAACGCTGACCGCATATTCCGGATAGTTTCATATATACAGGAACCCGAAAAAAAGATGGATTGGGCATCTACACAATTGCCGTTGGGCCCTACATTAAAGAAAGATTTTCCTGAAGTGGAAGAAACTGTTCGGTTCATTGCAAAAGAGCGTACGCTGTTCAAAAGCGGCGATGATCGCCATTACGAAAAGAAGGTTTTCTACGCCGACAGTACTGTGTTTGATATTTTTACTTACAGGATATTAGAGGGGAATGCTGCTACAGCGTTGACTGCACCAAACAGCATTGTAATATCGAAATCGCTTGCTGTTAAATATTTTGGCAAGGGCACAACAGCCGTTGGTAAAGCACTGCAAACTGCTAACAATGATTTATATAAAGTAACAGCAGTCATTGAGGATGTGCCCGGAAATTCGCACATACGTTTTGATATGCTGATATCCTTATCAACATTGCCTGCTAATAATAACAATGATAATTGGGGTGGGTTTAATAATTATACCTATGTACTGCTAAAGCCAAATACCAATGCAACTGCATTTGGTAAAAAGTTATTGCCGCTGTACGACAAATTCATGGCGCCTATTTTTGGGAAATACAATATTAAAATTAAATATGGAGTACAGCCAATTACAGACATTCACTTAAAATCAACTTTATTGGGTGAGCCGGAAGAGTTGGGAAGTATGTCCTATATCTGGATATTTTCGGCAGTTGCTTTCTTTATGTTGTTGATAGCCTGCATTAATTATATGAACCTCACCACAGCAAGATCGGCAAGGCGGGCAAAGGAAATTGGCATCCGTAAAGTGACAGGCTCATCAAAAAAACAACTGGTAATGCAATTTTTAAGTGAGTCGGTACTCACCGCTTTTGTTGCTGTAGTACTAAGCGCCATCCTAGTTGTATTATTGCTATCATTATTTAATGACATCTCCGGTAAAACTTTTACACTGCGTACTTTAATACAGCCTGCCAATATTTTTCTTTTATTGGGCATTGCATTATTTACCGGGTTGGCTGGTGGAAGTTATCCTGCATTTTATCTCTCATCGTTTAAACCTGTAAGTATATTAAAGGGAGCGCTTTCAAAAGCATCGGGCAACGTAAACCTCCGCCGTTCACTGGTGGTGTTTCAGTTTGCTATTTCTATTGTGATGCTTATTTGTACCTGGGTGGTTTATGCACAACTTGCATACCTGCATAAAAAGGACCTTGGTTTTAATAAGGACCAGGTAATGACCGTAACGGTAAATACAGGTGAAGATGAACGTAGTAAAATATTTGCATTAAATAATGAACTACGCAGCCAGGCTGGTATCACATCTGTGGGAACAGGCTATTCTTACCCGGGAAGCACTAACAGCAACCTGAATTTATTTTCTGTAGAAAGTAACAGTGGCTATAAAGAAAAGGGGATTGAATGCTATAATATTGATGAGTATTTTTTGCATACACTGGGTATGGAAATAGTAAAGGGACGGAACTTTTCAACCCCTTCAGATACCTTGCACAGCATACTTGTAAATGAGGCCATGGTAAAGGATTTTGCATGGGAAAATCCCATTGGTAAACGGGTGAAATACCCCGGAGATACATCGGGTAATTTCCTGGAAGTAGTGGGCGTTGTAAAAGATTTTAACCAAAAATCCTTGTATAACCCGATTGAGCCACTCATTTTGTATTACACACCTAATTGCAATATCATACAATTAAAAATGACGGCCGGAGATATGAAAGCATCCATTGCGAGGGTGGAAGCTAGCTGGAAAAAATACTTTCCGCAGTTGCCATTTGAGTATAAATTCTTGGATGAAGATTTTAATTCGCAGTACGTAGCCGATCAGAAAAGAGGTAAAATATTTGCTGCATTTTCCATCCTTACTATTCTAATTACCAGCCTGGGCCTGTTGGGTTTAACTGCCTTTACAACACAACAAAAACAAAAGGAAATAAGTATTCGCAGGGTAATGGGTGCATCTATATTCCAGGTAGTTGGCATGATTTCGAAAAACTATTTATGGCTGGCGTTGATAGCTGCAATTATTGCATTTCCGGTTGCCGGATATTTTATGAAACAGTGGTTGAATGTATTTCCATATAACACCGGACTTTCAGCCTTGCCATTTATTTTGTCAGCGTTTATAATTGCAGCCACTGCTGCAACTACGGCCATGTTTCATGCGGCAAAAGCTGCCTTGGCAAAGCCGGCAAATGTGTTGAGGACTGAGTGATTCAATCAATTGACCTGGTAGGGCAGGGTGTATAAAAGTGAAAAGTAAAAAGTAAAAAGTAAAAAGTGAAAAGTAAAAAGTAAAAGTAAAAAGTAAAAAGTGCAACAGGTTTAGTATAATATTTCGAACTTAAAAAAATCATACATCATACATCATACATCATACATCATACATCAGCCATCAGCCATCAAACATTTAAAATAGAAGCCTGTGATTAAGAACTATTTCAAAATTGCCTGGAGAAATATTGTAAAAAATAAATTTTATACTGCTGTAAATATTGTTGGTTTATCTACCGGTATTGCTTTTACATTGTTGATTGCGGCTTATGTGTGGGGTGAGTTGCAGGTGAATGCAAATTTGAAAAATGCCGACAGGCAGTTTGTACTACAAAGCAAATGGAAAAACCCCAACATGGGGCTCGAACTTACTTCAATAGGCCCGCTGGCAAAGGCTTTAAAGGAGCAGTATCCCAATCTTGTTGCTAACTATTACCGCTGGGATGGGGTTACCTCTAATGTAAGTAAAGGCGATAAAAGCTTTAGAGAGGGCCTGCAAATTTGCGATAGCACGATGTTAAGTATGTATGGTTTTAAATTGCTGCATGGCAATGCTGCAACAGCTTTTGACGGGCCCTATTCCTTGCTGATAGCTGCAGATAAAGCCATGAAATATTTTGGCAAAACGGATGTAGTTGGACAAACACTTACCATCGAAAATTTTTCCGGATCCAAACATGAGTTTATGATTACCGGGGTATTAAAAAAGCCAACGAAAAATTCTGTTACTTTTTTAAATGACGACAATGATAACCAGTTCTATATTTCCTCGGCCAATCTTGCCTACTTCGGCAGAAATATGGATTGGCCCAATCAATACATTGTAAGCTACATCCAATTGCAGCCCGGCGTAAAACCTGCCGATCTTGATAAGCCCATGCAATATTTATTGAAGCAAAATGCACCGGCGCAAATATCGGCCGATATGAAGCCTTACCTGGTTCCATTAAAAAAATATTATCTCGATGCCAACAATGGCCTGGTGAAAAAGATGCTGTATGCCCTGTCAGCAATTGCGTTGTTTATTTTGCTGATGGCCATCATCAATTTCATCAACATGTCGGTAAGCCGCTCTGCTACAAGAATGAGAGAAATTGGCATCAGGAAAGTTTTGGGCGGATTGAAAAAGCAACTCATCATACAGTTTTTAATTGAGTCTGTTTTGTTGGTTAGTTTTTCTATGATTTTTGCATTTATAATTTTCCTGGGGTCAACAAATTTTTTCAATAGTTTATTGAGTACAGCATTGCCTGCGCTCAGCGACTTTCCTTTGTACTTCGTGGCTTTCCCGGTGCTGCTGATTTTGCTGATAGGCATCGCTGCCGGTATTTATCCTGCGTTTGTTTTATCCTCATTAAAATCTGTTGATTCATTAAAGGGCAAACTTTCTTCTATCAAAGAAAATGTGTGGCTGCGCAAATCGCTGGTGGCTTTTCAGTTTGGTACAGCCACCATTGCTTTTGTTGGAGCGTTGATTATTTCGTCGCAGGTTAAATTATTTTTTAGCAAAGACCTTGGTTTTGATAAAGACTATATTTTAGCGGCTCAGCTACCCCGTGACTGGACACCAGCGGGCTTTCAAAAAACAGAGGCCATGCGCCGCCAGTTTGCAGCTTTGCCGCAGGTGCAAAATGTTACGCTTTCATTTGAAGTGCCAGATGGTAACAGCGGCGGTTCGGCATCTTTGTATAAAGTTGGCACAGACTCTACTTCATCCATTGCATCGCCCTTATTAATGTGCGACCAGTTTTATGCAGCAACCTATAACATACCAATGAAAGCAGGTAAATTTTTTACGGATGGAACTGCGGTTACGGATACCTTTCAACTGGTAATAAATGAAACGCAGGCCAACGCATTTGGCTGGCACGATGCGGAACAGGCAATTGGTAAACAGGTGAAATTTCAAAACGGCGGCGGGCAAATATTTACCATCGCCGGTGTCACCAAAGACTTTCATTTTGGCAGCATGCAAAATGCCATACAACCGCTCACGTTTATTTATGTGGGGCTCACCAATACGTATCGTAATTTTTCATTCAAAATAGTTCCTGGTAATGCAGGCAGTTCAATTGAAGCGTTGCAAAAAAAATGGAGCAGCCTGATGCCCGGCATTCCATTCGAGTACAAATTCATTGATGAATCGCTGGCCAAAATTTATAAAACAGAACTGCAGTTAAAAAAGGCTTCCTATACCGCAACAATATTGGCATTGATTATTGTGTTGCTGGGCGTGTTGGGACTGGTATCGCTGAGTGTTCAAAAACGCACAAAGGAAATCGGCATACGAAAAGTGTTGGGCTCTACCATTGGCGGCATCATGTCGCTGTTTTTGAAAGAATTCCTGTCAGTGATTTTAATTGCCGGTGCAGTGGCATGCCCGCTGGCTTACCTGCTGATGAGTAAATGGCTGCAGTCATATACATATCGCATCAACATTACCGCACAACCATTTTTACTTTCCCTGTTTGTACTTGGTTTAATAACGGCCACAATGATCTGCCTGCAAACCATTAAAGCAGCACTGGCAAACCCGGTGAAGAGCCTGAAAACGGAATAAGATGTCTGATGTATGATGGCTGATGTCTGATTTTTTTCGGTGCGTTGCGGCCTACAATTGACAATTGTACTTGATGTCTGATGTATGATGGCTGATGGCTGATTTTTTTCGGTGCGTTGCGACCTACAATTGACAATTGCACTTGATGTATGATGTCTGATGTCTGATTTTTTTCAGTGCGTTGCGGCATACAATTGACAATTGCACTTTTTTACTTTTTACTTTTCACTTTTGAATTATTATTGTCCGAACATCTATCCTGCACTCATCATCGTTGCGTCGCACACTTGTACCTAAGTGCATAATGCAGCCGTATTAAAGTTGATGCTTATTGTTGAAAAAGTAACAGCCTAAGGACAGAGGAAGATGGCTGATGTATGATGTATGATGTCTGATTTTTTTCAGTGCGTTGCTGAATTATGCAATTGAATAGTGTGTTGTGCTGTGCATTTTTTTGACTTTTTACTTTTCACTTTTGACTTGAATATGCTTTGCTCCCAACCTGCTACACGTACAGTCGTTGCCAGTTGCTGAAAAAGTAAAAGTGTGCGACTCCCGAAAAATCGGGACAGGCCAACGATGATGAAAGTGGGGGGAATGTTCGGACAAAAATGATTTGAAATTTGAGATGAAAATCAACTTTCAAAAATCAAAAATCGAAAAGTTCAATAGCAGATAGCATTAACCAGTCATAAAAAAATCAGCCATCAGCCATCCTACATCAGACATAGAAATCAAACATTCCCCCAAGAAAATATTTAAGCTACCGCTTTGTTAACCAGTGTGGCAGCTTCACTCAATAAAATGGCGCTTTGTACTTTAAGTCCGCTTTCGTCAATTAATTTTTTTGCAACGTCTGCATTTGTTCCCTGTAATCTTACAATAATGGGTATTTCAATGTTACCGATTGATTGGTAAGCGTCAATAACACCCTGGGCTACACGATCGCAACGTACAATACCACCAAAAATATTGATAAGGATTGCTTTTACTTTTGGATCTTTTAATATGATACGGAAACCAGCTTCAACAGTTTGTGCATTTGCAGTACCGCCTACATCCAAAAAGTTAGCAGGCTCACCACCGCTTAATTTAATCATATCCATGGTTGCCATTGCAAGCCCGGCACCATTTACCATACAACCTACGTTGCCATCTAATTTCACAAAGTTCAGGTTGAATTTGCCTGCTTCTACTTCTGTAGGATCTTCTTCACTTACGTCTCTCAAAGCCGCAATATCCGGGTGGCGCATTATAGCATTATCATCCACACTCATTTTGCAATCCACCGCAATGATTTTATCATCACTGGTTTTGAAGAGGGGATTAATTTCGAGCATGGCGCAATCTAAACCAACATAGGCATTGTAAAGATCGGTTACAAATTTTACGCAATTTTTAAATGCTGCACCAGATAAGCCCAGGTTAAAAGCTATTTTGCGTGCCTGGAAAGCCTGTAAGCCACCACCCGGGTAAACCCATTCTTTAAATATTTTATCCGGTGTATCATGTGCCACATCTTCAATGTTCATACCGCCTTCTGTGCTATACATTACTACGTTTTGTCCTTTTGTTCTGTCCAGTAAAATAGACAGGTAAAATTCCTTAATGGGTGAGTTCCCATCATAATATACATCCTGTGCTACCAGTACTTTGTTAACCAGTTTACCGGCAGGGCCCGTTTGAATGGTAACCAATGTGCCACCGATAATAGTTTGTGCTATTTGCTTTACGGCTTCAGCATTTTTTCCTACCGCCACACCTCTTTGATCCGTACCAATAATTGTACCCTTGCCTCTGCCACCTGCATGTATCTGCGCTTTTACCACTGCAAACTTGCTGCCGTATTGAGAATGTATTTGCCTGTAAGCCTCTTCAGCTTCGGTAGCAGTATTGCATGCAATGCCTTCCTGCACCGGCACGTTGAATTTTTTAAGTAGTTCTTTAGCCTGGTATTCGTGAAGATTCATGATGTAATTTTTTTTTACGAAGATAAGAAAGTAAGACTCAAAATAGGAACGCAAATTTTCAGTACGTATTAATAATTACTATAAATTTACAGGAGCATCTTATATAATATCTCTTATCATAGAACCCTGGTTACCAATTTTGATTTCAAAAAATGTTGATTTTTTTTAAACGTAACCTTATTCAATTATCATTGTAAAAACTTTTAAACCAAACAGATGACAAAAAAACTACTCTTATTTTTTTCTGTAATTTTTGTTGGATTTTCTATCAAGGCGCAGTTAACTGAAAGTTTTGATGGGGCATTATTTCCACCCACTGGTTGGAATAATGTTCACACAATTGGAAGTGATCCCCAGGCTGTTTGGGAACGTGCAACGGCGGGTGCCTTTGGCGGAGATCTCGATCCGAACGGCATCGACACTTTTCATGTAAATCCACATTCCGGTAACGGAATGGCAAGTTTCAGATCCTACGATTTTCAATCAGGCAATGGTGCTTACCTGTTTACCAATGCGGTAAATCTTTCCAGCGGTGGCCCCCATGTAGTTTCTTTTTGGATGCACAGAGACAACGTTTATAGCGCACAAGACAGCGTTAGTGTTTACGTAAATACCAGCCAATCGGCTGTAGGAGCAAGTTTTTTAGGAAAGATTCTGAGAAAGCGCTCTTATACGCCGGTTGAATCCGGACCTGACGGATGGTATCAATATTCTTTCAGCATTCCCCCATCATTCAATGGGGCTTCAAATTATTTCATCTTTAGTGCCGTAGGAAGATTCGGCAATAATATATTTCTGGATGATATTTCGGTTGCACCGCAGCCATCCTGTGGTGTTCCAACAGGCATTACCACCACTAATTATAATTATGCTGCCGGTACTGCAACTTTGGGCTGGGTAGCACCTACTCTGGGTACACCGGTTGGATATGAATGGGCCATTAATACCAGTGGCGTTACACCATCATCAGGTACGGCAGTTGTCGGCAATTCCGCAAGTATTACCGGTATTGTTTCAGGATCTGTCAATTACCTGTATGTAAGAACAAACTGCGGCGGCAGTTATTCCACATGGGCGTCCGGAGCGTTTGCGGCATTGCCCTGTGCTACATTGGTAACGCCGGCCAATGGGGCCACCAATGTTCTTCAATCACCAGGATTTAGTTGGAATGCAGTTGCAGGTGCTGACTCTTATGATTTTTACCTGGGCACTACTTCCGGAAATGAAACTAACCTGGGTAACACAACAGCCATTGCAGTATCGCTGGCAAACCTGCTTCCATTACAAACCTACTACTGGTTTACCGTGCCGGTACAAAGTGGTATTTCTGCACCTGCAGCAAGTTGCAGCCGTGGCTCATTTACTACCGGGCCGGAACCTGCTACACCGGTAAATAATCCTTGCAGTGGTGCCATTTCAATTACTGCAACAAATACTGCCGCAAATAAAATTACTTCCACCACTTTTGATGCTACCATCTCTCTACCGGGTACGCCTTGTGGTGGGTTTTCAAATTCTCCTGATGATGATGTGTGGTTCGAATTTACAACATCTGCACTAACACCATCAGGTACACTTACTATAGCACCAACAGTTACCAACGGCATTATTGATATTGTGGCCCAGGTATACGCAGCTAATTCATGTGCTGCTATTGGCTTGCCAGTTACCTGTGTAGATGCAACCCCTATTGTGGGTGATTCAAGTGAAGTATTGGATTTAAGTTTGCTTGCCCCAAATACACATTACTATATGCGTGTGTTTAGTTATTCAAATAATACGAGAGATGAAGGCAATTTTACAATCGAAGCTTCTGCCGGCAACACACTTTCCGGTACTACCATTCCGGTTACCCTGGCTGGTTTTACCGCCCGCAGGTCCAATGGTGTTAATATCCTAAACTGGAGTACACAACAGGAATTAAATACCAATCATTTTATTGTGGAACGCAGTACAAACGGGGTTAGTTTTGCAAGCATCGGACAGGTTACCGCAGTGGGTAACAGCAGCATTGTACATAATTATACCTTCACAGATTTGCATCCTTCCAGAGGTAATAATTATTACCGCCTGCGCACGGTTGAAAAAGATAATACATCTAAACTAAGCGATACAAGAAGGGTCAGGAATGAGGGTATTGCAGATGTAAACATTTTCCCTAACCCGGTTACCAGTAAATTAAGTGTTTCAATCAATGCTGATAAGGCATCGCAAGGTCAACTATCGATCACCGATTTGAGCGGAAAAATTGTTTACACCGCTACTGTAAAATTGCCGCAGGGTAATACTATTTTGCCGGTGTCGATGAATAAAATGGCTGCCGGAACGTATTTAATTAAAATACAGTTGAACGATGATATCATTGTAAAAAAATTCAACAAACAATAGCACCATCTTAAATAATACAATGGGAACGTTTAACAGCGTTCCCATTTTTTTTACCATTATTTTAAGCCGCTCTTGACTATTGTTTCCTTTCTTTGCACATCAACCCGTTTATAGCATTGTTGAATGTAAATTCTTTAGGATATGAATGGGGCTGAATTTAAAATATATCAATTAGTAAAATAGCAGATGATCGCCAAAATTAACGAAGCTGTGAGCTACATACAGCGCATTTACAACACTACCCCCGTTGCGGGAATTGTGCTCGGAAGCGGGCTTGGAAATTTCACAGATGAAATGGAAATAAGCATTGAAATACCTTACGCCGATATCCCGCATTTTCCGGTTAGTACAGTCGAGGGACATAGTGGCAAATTAATTTTTGGTAAGTTGGGCGGTAAAAATGTGGTGGCTATGGCGGGGCGTTTTCATTACTATGAAGGTTATTCGCCGGAGGAAGTTGTTTTTCCCATAAGAGTGATGAAGTTTTTAGGAATTGAAACCTTGTTGATCAGTAATGCCGCCGGGGGAATGAATGCTAATTTCCAGGTGGGTGATTTAATGGTAATAAAAGACCACATCAGTTTTTTAACGGTTAACCCTTTATTAGGCAAAAATATAGATGAGTTAGGCCCACGTTTCCCCGACATGAGCGAACCTTATAAAAAAGGACTGATTGAAAAAGCCAAAGAGATTGCACAGGCGCATAACATTCCATTAAAAGAAGGGGTTTATTGTGGAGTAACCGGGCCAACATTTGAAACACGTGCTGAATATAAATTATTACGAACGATAGGCGGTGATGCCGTGGGAATGAGTACCGTGCAGGAAGTAATTGCGGCGGTACATATTGGATTAACAGTATTTGCGATGAGTGTTATTACAGATATTGGCATCAGGGAAGAAGAGAATAAAATTACCCATGCGGAAGTGCTGGAAGCCGCAACGAATGCCGGTCCAAAACTTACGTTGATATTTAAAGAACTTATTGCTCAACTAAACTGATGTATAAAATTGTAGCTACCTTTTTAATGCTGGCGGTTTTGCAATACAGCTTTGCTCAAAGGAGACTTATACCCAATGCAGGTGGAAATAACAGCAATCGCCAGGGTGGAAATGTATCCAAAAATGATAGCCTGGGTTTTGAACACAGGGACGATGCAAAAGACTCGATTACTATCAGCTTCAGGTATCTCGATTCAATACGTAGTGTAAAACTCGATACCAGTATCAATGATTTTTACAATTACTTTTCAGAACCTGCAGATCAACAATACCTGGGTAATAACGGTGCAGCCGGTTATCCGCTGGTATTTGTGCCCTTTATGAAACCCGGATGGGATGCAGGTTTCCACGCATTTGATGCCTATAAGTTTGCACTGGAAAAAACACGTTTTTTCAAAACCACCAAACCTTTTACCCAGTTGGGTTACCAGCTTGCTTCGGGCAAAGAGCAAATGGTTAAAATACTACATACCCAAAGCCCAAGGCCCAATTTAAATTTTGGATTTGAATACCGGCTCATATCTGCACCCGGATTTTTTGTTACCCAAAATACCAATCACAACAACTACCGGATATTTAGTAATTACCAGGGTAAGCGTAAGCGGTATGCTGCCTTTTTTTCCTTATTGGGTAATGCTGTAAAGAATTCGGAGAACGGTGGTATAAGGAACGATAGTTTGCTATCGAATCCTGATTTTAAACGTCGTTTTACTATACCTGTTAATCTCGGAGGAAATGTTGGTATTGAACCCAATCCATTTAAATCAAGTGTTAGCACCGGAAATATTTATAAAGAATTTACTTTCTTTTTACGCCAGACTTATGATATTGGAAAAAAGGATTCTGTAGAAATAAATGATTCAACGACGGAGTATTTATTTTACCCAAAACTTAGATTTCAACACACACTTAATTACAGCACTTACAGTTACCAGTTTAAAGATATACTGGCAGATTCGGCCATTTACCAACAATGGTATGATACCACTTTGCGTAAAAGGGTGGACTCTTTCATAGTAATGGATCGGTGGAAAGTATTTTCAAATGATTTTTCGTTGGTTCAGTTTCCCGATACTAAAAATGCTGCCCAGTTTTTGTTAGCAGGTGCAACTATTGAAAATATAAACGGCACTTTTTCGGACGGTACTACAGCATTGTACAATATTATGCTGCATGGTGAGTACCGAAACAAAACCAGGAACAGGCTATGGGATATCATTGCCAAAGGAGAATTTTACCTCGCCGGATTTAACAACGCAGATTATAATATATATGCCTCGCTTAACCGATACCTGAATAAAAAACTGGGCAATGTTACCATCAGTTTTAATAATGTAAACCGTAGCCCGTCTTACATATATAATCCGAAGTCGTCTTTTAATTTCGGTAACACAGGTAACTATAGTAAGGAAAATATCACAAGCATAAAAGCATCTGCAGAAAATCCATTTATCAACCTGGCTGTTGCCAATTACTTAATAACGAACTACGTTTATTTTAAGGATTATTATCATACGGCACAGTACGGCAATGTAATCAATATATTACAGGCAAGCGCCTCCCGTAAAACCCGTTTAAGTAGGAGATGGAACTGGTATTCAGATATTACCGTACAACAAACGGATGGGGCATCTCCTATAAAAATGCCGTTTATTTATACAAGAAACAGGTTTGCTTATGAGGGTATCTTTTTCCAAAACCTAAATCTTAGCACAGGGTTAGAATTCCGTTATTACACGCCCTACAAGGCATATAATTATTCGCCGGTTATGGGTAAATTCACTCCGCAGGATACACTTACAATACATAACCGCCCTGACATATCCGCCTTTATGCATTTCAGGATAAAAACATTTACTGCTTACCTGAGAGCAGAAAACCTGAATACACTTGATTTTGCAAACGGCTTTGGTTTTACAAAAAATAATTTTGCCGCTCCGCATTATGTATATCCGGGATTGGTTATCAGGTTTGGTATTTCGTGGAACTTTATTAATTAGCAGGCTTTATTTTGAAGCCTGTTGAGGTCCACATCGGCTAAGGAAATTCACAAAACAATAGCAAAACCAACATGAAGTTTTTTCGTTTATTATAAGAATGACAAAATGCTTTGTTATGACGATTTTATAAAACAGCAATTAAACTAAATGAAAAATATTATTGCCATAGTTGTTTTTATGCTGAGTGTTTCAATGGCACAGGCGCAGTTGCATGTGGGAGATATTTCTCCTGAAATTTCATTGCCCAATACAAAAGATAGTATGATAAATCTTTCGTCGCTGCGGGGAAAAGTAGTGCTGATTGATTTCTGGGCCAGTTGGTGCGGACCCTGCCGTGCTACCAATCCGGCAGTAGTAAAATTGCATAAGCAATATAAGGCTGCGGGCTTTGAAGTATTTGGTGTTTCAATAGATAGTAAAAAAGCTGCCTGGATAAAAGCCATTGCACAAGATGGTATCCCGTACACACAAGTGATTGACCTCGCAGGATGGAACTCATTGGTAGCCGAAAAATACGGCGTTAACCAACTACCAACTTCTTTCCTGTTGGATAAAACCGGTAAGATTGTTTCGATAGACCTGGAAGTGAAGAAGCTGGAGAGTAAAATAAAAGAGTTGCTGTAAAGGGGGAATTTGAAAAAGTCGGCGGAGGTGTTACCTTTTTTTTACTGTATTGTAGTTAAATTCTCTTGCATAAAGGTGACACCTCTAAATCAGAGAGCGACACTTTTAAATAAAATTCTTTAATGGCCATACGGTAACCCATTAGTGTTTAAGCTACATTATGGAAGTTTAAGTGATGGAATCTTCCAATGTTCTCACACTTTATTAGAGACAATTTAGAAAGGATTTTTTTTTGTTGATCGGCGTTGGTATTTCATGGCATCGACATTGGCAGAGTTTACACTGACGAACGAAGTGCACCGTTCAAGTTCAGTTTCTTATGGCGTCATTTCTCACCAAAATATTTTTACAGCATTAAATTTAAAGCTTCCTGGATGAAGTGAATTTATCATTGCGGCTGATCTAAAACACCACTAATTTCACAACTATTCACTCACCTCAACAAGATAGCTGAGCAGTGGTTTATTATTCACAAGAATTGTAATGGGGAATTCATCTGCTGTTTCAAACTTGTAATTAAAACTAATGGTGCCGCGGCTAAAGGTATAGTCCATTGTCTTGGTTTTCTTTCTTTTGTCTTCGCCCATTTCCATAGATACAATCTGAATAGCTGCATCCGGATTTACCATCAAAGAAAAACTAAAAGCCTTGTTTAATTTTGCTTTTATATTTCCATCATCGGGTGAAAATTTTCCAAGTCCAAATTCATAAGCCGCTGACTTTACAAGTGGCTGCGAAAAAAAGCTTCCCGTACTTTTTGGTCCCGGCCCAAGTTGCCATGCCGAATTATCAGGAAAATGCTGGGCGTTAAAAATGGTACGGTCTGCAAAAAAGTAAGCGTCATTGTAATACTTTGTAAACAGTTTCATTTTTTCATCTGTATAGCCACTGCCCCAGGTAGGGTCCACATAATACCAGCTATCCGGGCTTTGGCCCAACTGCACTACATCCCAGGTATGATTGAACTCATCCGGCTTTTCATTGATGTCTTCCGTTTTGTATTTCGCATAACCGTCAACGGTAAGGCACCTTATTTTTATAACACTGCACATATCCTGGAACAGGCCTGCATATCCTTTGGCCGTAGCCATCCTGGTTTTTAATACATTTTCAGTATTTGTTTTTTCATTGTCGTTGTTACGGCCCGCTTTTAAATCGTAGCTGATGTTGTAAGTAATCCAGTCAAAAATAGCCCGTACCTTATCTTTATTATCAGGGAATTTTTTTGTTACGATATAACTAATGGTGCCCATGTTCAGGGTATCTAATGGCCCCAGCGATTTTACATATTCATCTATGATCTTAAAATTATCATTGGAAGTTTGGGCAAAGGAGCCCAGGCTTGCAACAAAAAATAACAGGGTACCAATAATGCGGCATACATATTTCATATCAATAAAATTAACCAATAAGCCGTTAACAGAATCTAAAAATTTAAACAACTCATTTTGAAAGAATCTGCCAATCTAACCCGATAAATATAATTTTTTTTATACTTTGCCATCACTAGAATGATCAGCTATACTACCACGATATTAAGATTTGATAAGCAAGGTGAAAAGACCGGCTGGACCTATATTGAAGTACCGGAGGATGTTGCACAACAGTTAAAACCCGGCAATAAAAAATCTTTCAGGGTAAAGGGAAAATTAGATGATCATCCCATAAAACAAATTGCTTTATTACCAATGGGCGGCGGCAGTTTTATAATGCCGATAAATGCTACGCTACGCAAGGCAATTGGTAAACGCAAAGGTGCCCGCTTAAATGTTCAACTGGCAATAGACAATGTTCCCTACCAGGTTAATGCAGCATTTTTAGAATGCCTGGCCGATGAACCCACCGCCCTGGAATATTTTAATAGCATGACCATGTCGTTTCAACATTACTACAGCAAATGGATTGAAACTGCCAAAACTGAGCCCACCCGTACCAAACGAATAGCATTGGCAGTATCATCGCTTGCGCACAAAATGGATTTTGGTGAAATGCTTCGCTCTCAAAAGAAATTGAAGGATTTATAAGATTTTGTATGTACCGCCACCATTCAGTTACATTCACCATCTATCAAATGATTTACATTTATAATATTGAAGAGTGTATTTTTATTTTTCTAAAAAATTAATTGTTTATGAAAAAAATAGTATTAAGTCTTGTAGCAGGTATGCTGTTGCAGTACGCAACCATGGCCCAGCTAACCACCTTGCCAAGTGGTGGAAATAAAAAAGCAATGACCGGCGAAAGAGTAGGGCTTACAGATGTGGCCATCAACTATAGCAGGCCCGCAGTAAAGGGAAGGGAAGGTAAAATATGGGGAGGATTGGTTGCTTATGGATTTAACGACCTTGGCTTTGGTACCAGTAAATCATCACCATGGCGTGCAGGTGCCAATGAAAATACTACCATCGATTTTTCTACCGATGTAACCATTGAAGGTAAAAAACTGGCCGCTGGTAAATACGGATTTTTTATTGCTGTTGGAAAGGATGAATCAACGCTGGTTTTTTCAAAAGACAATGATGCATGGGGAAGCTATTTTTATAATCCCGACAATGATGCGCTAAGGGTTACGATCAAACAAAAATCATTGGATCAATCGGTTGAATTTTTGCAATATGTTTTTCTCAATCAAACAGCTAACAGTGCTGACATTGCTTTGCAATGGGAGAAACTGAGTTTTCCTTTTAAAGTTGAATCGGATGTGAATAGCTTACAAGCTGCCTATTTTAGAAAAGAATTACCGGGAGCAAAAGGATTTGACTGGAAAGCATGGGCACAGGCCGCAGGTTGGGCTGCGGATAATAATACCAGCCTGGAAGAAGGATTACAATGGGCCGACTATGCCATCAGCGGACCTTTTATTGGTGAGAAAAACTTTACTACGCTATCTACCAAAGCAAGGATATTAAATAAAATGGGAAAAAATACGGAGGCCGATGCTATTATGAAAGAGGCATCCACAATGGGTAGCATGACGGAAGTGCATGGTTATGCAAGGCAATTACTGGCAGACAAAAAAACAGCCGAAGCCCTGGAAGCATTTAAAGCCAACTATAAAAAATTTCCCAATGTATTTACAACCAATATGGGAATGGCAAGGGGGTTGAGTGCTGCAGGCGATTATAAGCAGGCATTAAAATATGCCAATAATGCTTTGTCACAGGCACCCGATGATAACAATAAAAATAGTGTAATGGCTATGATAGAGAAGTTGAAGGCGGGGAAGGATGCCAATTAAAAAAGAATAATCATTTATAAAGACCCGGAAGTTTTCATGTAGCCGTAATCGTTTACCTGGAAATAGCCGGGTTTTTCATTTACAAAAACACACGGAGCAATAATGCAAAACCGTTGTCTTTTTTTGGGTTGTCTGTAATGGTTACAACATGCAGGCCCGCTGCTGTCCACACTTTAAAAATATCGCCTTTTTTATGCGATGCAATTGCCTTGTCTAATTGAGGTAACATCGCTCCACGAATAAACCAGCCGAGGTCGCCACCAAGCGATGAAGAACCATTGTCGGCGCTATAAGTGCGGGCCATTGATTTGAAACTGGTACTGTCGCTTTCAATTCTTTTAATCATATTGTCAGCAAGCGAATCTGCAAATGCCGGCTTAAAGGTGGCCGTATCTATTAGTATATGGCTTACATGATAAAATGTGTTGGGGACTTTAGCCAATACTTTAATCAGGTAGTTACCTTTTTTATAAGGGCCATACACCTTGCCTACTTTTCCATTATAAGCAAGGCTATCAGCCAATCCCATAAATGAAGTTGAACTTAATACCGTAACAGTATCTATTTTATACTTTTTTTTCAGTTTGTATTTTACATACCCAATAGGGTCCCGGGTAGTATCCAGTTCTTTTTTTATTTGCGAAATGGTTTGGCTTTTTACCTGGCATGCAAGTAGGGTAAATACGATGAATGATAGAAGATGCTTCAATGTTTTATTTTAATGATGGGTAATCTTGCTGTACATGTTGAAGGGTAAAACTATTGTGTTTTTAATTGCTCTACAAAGATAAAAAGTAAAAGTTCCTTTTGAGAATCCGGATGAAGTAAAACTCTCTTTCGTTTTTGAGTTGGCAGCCGGATAAACGCTTACAAAAAAATGGAAGTTTACAAATGAAAGTAAAGGTACACGAGCACCAGCGTATGCTTGACAGGTATGATAAATACATAAGGTTGTGTCCACAATATTTTAAATGCATGTTTTTTTGGGTGTGGATTTTCGGCTAATGTTCTTAATATTTTTTATTTTGTTTGCACGCAGGCGTTAAATATTAGGAAATTTCAATTACGTTTTGCAGGTTGCCTTCAGCAAGTCTATCGAAAAATTTTGGAATAAGTCGTGCAAGTGTTTCCCGCCTATTGTCAACTGCACAAAGTACAAATATCGTTATGACTAATCGCTCCAAGTTTTGCTGATATGGAAGATTTCGGTCAACAGTGACTAAAATATCAAAACCATCATCAATCATAAGTTCAAGTAATGTTCCATTCTTTTGTCCTAACCAATTTTTATCACGTACAGTATAAACTTCATGTGCAGTTCCGAAATCGTATTTAAGTTTTCGAGGTAAACTTTCATCAAGCAAAATTTTCATGGAGGGCTTTTTCTGTTGTCAATGTACGTTTTGCCATTTCCAGCACTGCAACAGCAGCAGTTTTGGAAACAGAAGGGAAATCGTCCAGGAATTCAGCCAGATCCTCGCCGCCTTCTATGTAGTCAAATAGATTTTTTATAGGAACACGGGTGCCTGCAAACACGGGAGTTCCGCTCATGATGTCCTGGTCAATACTAACTTGTCCGTATAACATAGTTATCAGTTTTAAATTAGCCTGAAGTTACAAAATTTACAGAACGCTAACTAATGGGGCTTTCCATCTGATAGTTTGCACTTTAAGGATAGCATAGGCATTAAAAAACGTCCAACCCCCGGAACTGACGCCCTGCCTTAATTTTAAAGTTGATGGTTACAAAAAATTACAGCGATGCTTTTTGTCCTGAGCTAATGCAAAATCCGATATTCCGGATGAAGCTTAATTGTAATGCGCTGCCTGGGTCATAAAAAATCCAATGCACGTTTTTATACCTTAAACGGGATAATGATCGGCTGCTATAATTTTAATTTTCTTATCACGGATTTCACCTGCTTTTTTAGCTCGTCCAGCAAACCGGTTTGTTCCTGGATAAAAGAATTGTCTTCCAGCCGGCCAGTTACACTGGTCATTTCTTTTTCATTTTCGTAGGTCATCTTTCTGAATGGATTGGTATAGTCTTTTGCCCTTGTCTCATAAATTTCTTTGCACATCCATTCCCTTGTTACAATAAGCTCCTGTAATAATTGCTTGAGCAATGCTGCGTTAAACTGCCTGGGTGTGATGTTTAAAATTTCCAGCAACGAAGTGTAAGCATGGTTTAACTTTTCTGTTACATACAATTCGCTTTGGGCAGTGTAAAACTCATGTACTTCATCCCAGCTTTTTACTTTTCCCGAAACAACATCCCGCTTAAATTTATCAACGGCTGGTGTAGGAATTAACTGTCCACCAATGTTGGTCCACTCAGTTCGCTGAATTTTAGCAGAAATGGTTTTCTTTAGTTCATCAAAGCCAGCGAATTTATTCAGTTGTATATGATTCAATATTTCAAGTGTGCCGTAGTATTGCAACAATCTTTTAAAAACAGCAATGGATTGTGGAATCTTTATTATTTCAGTTTTTCGGTTGGTATTTTCCCAGCCCTCAATGGTAGCAGCACCATTTTCGTCCGGTTGCAACGGACCCAAAATGTTTAATGCAGAAAAAATTTCATTGATGGTATCCGGTGCCAGGTAATCGTATTCAATGTGCTGAATACGGGTTATGCGCTTGTCCCTTGTTACATACTTGCGTGAGTTGCGTTCCAGTGCATACATATTATACAGGAACCAGTATGCAGGCATCACTACAAGTTTGTCGTGCGATACATCGTTGATCAGTAAACTAAATGGTATGGGAATATTGAGCTCAGCTGGAAAATCGCCCTTGGCAATAATTGTAAAAGAAGCGAATTTTGAATTGTGTTTTAAGCTAACACATAAGCCTGGCCAAAAACCACGGCCTGCAATTATTTCACCATCTGCCCCACGGCTGTTGTGGTTACTGCCAATGGTTGCTCCGGCAGCCATGTTGCTTTGTCCCATTATAAGCGATGCACATAAAAATGAGTTGTTATGATGCTGCTCATGTGCCGGAAATATCAGTGAATTTAATACCTCACAACAGGAAATGGTAGAATTGTTACCCAGGAAAGAATTAATAAGCCGGGCGCCATATTTCAGTTGTGAATGCGAAGCCATTACAAAACGCACTGCTTTAACGCCATAAAATATCCTGCATCCATATCCCACAATTCCGTTTACAATTTCGCAGCCCTCACCAATTTGTGACGTACGGTTTTCATCACTTTTGATAGTGAGATTTTTTAATTTATTGGCACCTTTTAAATATGCATCCGTGCCTATCAATACATCCTTAATGATCTTACAGTTTTTGATAACTGTGCGATCGCCTACCCGTCCATAATGTCCACGTAAGGTATCAAAGCGGTTATCAGTAAATTCCATAAACTTTTTCATTAACGCATCATTATCGCGGTACTTACTCCACATGTATGCATCGCCAGCCAACATTCCATCAAAAGGAATTACACTTCTTCCGCCATTTTCGTTACAAAGTTCCATTTCAATCCTGCTGCTTTCCTTTTCACCTTCGTAAAGAATACCATTACCAAATTTAGCCTTTGGAGTGGCAGCCAGTTCATTTACATTGGCAAGCATTACTTCGTTGCCAATTATATAATGGCTTAAATAATTTACATTGTCAACGCACACATTGTTGCCAAAGTCGCAACTGATAATGGTACTATTATAAAGCCCTACAGGTAAACGAAGGTTATGAAATTCAAGGTAAAAGGGCTCCAGTTTACCGATTCTTATCAGGCCAAAAAACTTACAGTTTTTTACCAGGTCAGGGTTAAAATCTGCAGATACAAAAATTTTATTCCAGTCGTCCGAAGTATTGCGGTTACGCACCAGCACTTCTATTTCCCAGGCCGATAATTTTCGGTATTCTTCGCCGCTTGGATTTTGCTGGTTACGCAAAAAGTACTCATCTCTTTGTTCAGGAATATATTTTTCTTCAATGAAATTGTAGCCAAGTTCGTTAACGGGATGTTTGATGATTATATTCATATAATGGCCCCGAACCCCTCTAAGGGTAAATCCTTGAAATTATTGACGGGGTATCAATAGTTTCCGGAGTGGTGATTAAATATTGAAAACATAAAAATTGTAGCCGGCAGGGCTACAATTTTATGTTAAACTTTTAAGAAGCTGTCTAAATTTAGCGCTGTAAAAATATGGTGGAAAATGATGCCATAAAAAACTGAATTTGAACGGAGCACTTCGTTCCTCAGTGTAAACTCTGCCAATATCGATCCTTGAGTTACTGATGCTGGTGAACAAAAAATTATTGTTAGACAGATTCGATGCTAATTCAGTTATTCCACCGTTACACTTTTGGCAAGGTTGCGTGGCTTATCTACATCCACACCCCTGATAATACCCATGTAATACGACAACAATTGCAATGGGACACAGGTAAGTATCGGCGCTATCAATTCATCTGCAGGCGGCACAAAAAATACATCGTCTGCCAAACCCGGAATCACTTCATCACCTTCTGTTATAATGGCTATCACTTTGCCTTTGCGTGCTTTTATCTCCTGTATATTGCTTACAATCTTTTCGTGGTAAGTATCTTTTGTTGCTACAAATATTACGGGCAATGTTTCTGTAACAAGTGCAATTGGGCCATGTTTCATTTCAGCAGCAGGGTAGCCTTCTGCATGTATGTACGAGATCTCTTTTAGTTTCAATGCGCCTTCCAACGCAATGGGAAAATTATACCCACGGCCCAGGAACAAGGCATCGTTGGCATCTTTATATTTTTCAGCAATGACTTTTAGCTCGTCCGCATTTTTTAGTAAAGCTTCTACTTTTTCCGGAACATCTGCCAATTCAATTAATAAATGGCGATAACGTTCTTCAGAAATTGTTCCTTTCTCCCAGCCAATCTTTAACGCCATCATGGTAAGTACTGTCAACTGGCCGGTAAAGGCTTTGGTAGAAGCCACCCCAATTTCTGGTCCGGCATGCGTATAAGCACCACCGTCACTAATTCTTGAAATGGAAGATCCTACCGCATTTACAATTCCAAAAATAACGGCACCTTGTTCTTTAGCTCTTTCAATGGCTACGAGGGTATCGGCAGTTTCCCCGCTTTGCGATATGGCTATTATAATATCGCCTTTATTTATTACCGGGTTGCGATACCGGAATTCAGAAGCATATTCAACTTCTACGGGTATGCGGCAAAGTTCTTCAATTACGTATTCGGCTACCAACCCTGCATGCCAGCTTGTGCCACAGGCTACAATGATAATGCGTTGTGCAGATTTAAGTGCTTCAATATTTATCTGAACACCACTCATGGTAATGGTACCTGCTTTAGCGTCCAGGCGACCACGTAAGCAATCCTGTATGGTACTTGGCTGTTCAAAAATTTCCTTCAGCATAAAATGGTCGTATCCACCTTTTTCAATGGCTGCCAGTTCCATATCCAGCTTGGTGATAAAGGGCGTTATTTTTTCATTACCCAGGTTTTTTAATATCAGTTCGTCTGGCCGTACAATGGCAAGTTCGTAGTCGTTTACATAAACCACTTCCTTTGTGTATTCCAGCATAGGAGAAGCATCGCTGCCTAAAAAATGTTCGCCTTTGCCAACTCCTATAACCAACGGGCTTCCTTTCCTGGCGGCAATAATTGTTTCAGGATCTTCCTCGGAAATCAATAAAATACAATACGCACCGGAAATTCTTTTTAGCGCAATTCGTACCGCTTCTTCCAGGTTGCAGTCGTTATTTTCTTTGATGTCTTCAATGAAATTCAGCAACACTTCAGTATCTGTATCACTCGTAAACGTATAACCCTTATTAAGTAATTCTTTTTTTATCTGGGCATAGTTTTCAATAATGCCGTTGTGTATCATGGCAAGTTTGCCACTTGCGCTGGTATGTGGGTGTGAGTTTCGGTCGCTTGGCTCGCCATGTGTAGCCCAACGGGTATGGCCAATACCTATATTGGAATGAAGATCTTTCCCAACTGCAAATTCTTCCAGGTCGGCTACACGGCCTTTCTTTTTATAAACTTTTAGCCCGCCATTTAGCAGTGCAACTCCCGTACTGTCGTAGCCACGGTACTCTAATCTTTTTAACCCTTTTATTACAATTGGGTACGCCTCTCTTGGGCCTGTATATCCTACTATTCCACACATATTACTTTATTTTTTTTGGGGTAAAACGGCAACAATATTAAAGTTGGGCCTCGTTGGAGTCGAATGACAGGCCCGATTATTTCGGGAGTTCTGTACATCGGCCCATATAGAAGTATTCCTTTTGCTGTAACCGCAATAAATTCTAATGCGGCAATTTAACAAAAATGTAGCCAAAAGATGGCTTTCTTTAGATATGCTTCATTTTTAGCCAATCAAAACTTACATTGCTAAAAATCATTTTATATGCGATCGATTTTTATTTTGTTGTTGTCCTGCCTGGTATTTTCGGCAAATGCCCAAACGATTGAATTTGGCAGCAAGGCAAAAGTGTACCTGGTGCGCCATGCAGAAAAGGAGGCAGGAGATGATCCCTTACTTACAAGTGCTGGTAACAAAAGGGCAGGGGATCTGATGCGTGCCCTGGAAGGTAAAAAGATAAGGCGCATATACGTTACCGAATACAGGCGTGCTCAAAATACAGGAGATAGCCTGCGAATTCAACAGGGGATAGATACGGTATATTATGGAAGCGATACTTCCTGTACAGACCTCATTAATAAATTGAAAACTCACCGGGATGTAAATGACGCCATACTGATTATTGGACATAGTAATACCATTCCGCTGGTGATACGTAAGTTGGGTATCGATAATTATCCCAAAGATTATATTCCGTCAAATGATTTTGATGATTTATTCTTACTTAGTTTTAAGAAAGGTAAAGCAACACTTACAAGATCAAAGTATGGGGCAGCATCCGCCGAATCTGCAGGTATGCATTGATAACCGGCGTTTCTGAAAATTTATAAAAGTATATTCTGTAAAAAGAAATAGGCCACAGAAAAATAAATAACCAGTCCACTTACATCCACCAATGTGGCTACAAATGGTGCGGAGCTAACTGCAGGATCAGCACCCAATCTTTTTAAAATCAGGGGCAACATAGAGCCTGTAAGTGTACCCCACAGTACAACACCTACCAACGAAAAACCAACGGTAAGTCCGATGCGAATAAAATGTTCTCCATAAATATCCGGCATTATATGCGCCCATATATAAACTCTTGTAAACCCGATGATACCCAGTACGGTTCCCAGCATAATGCCTTGTATAAGTTCCCGCCGCATTACCCGCCACCAGTTAGCCAGGGTAAGCTCACCCACGGCCATCGCCTGGATGATTAATGTTGAAGCCTGCGAACCGGTATTACCTCCACTTGAAATGATCAATGGAATGAATAGCGCCAAAACAACTGCTTTTCTTATTTCATCTTCAAAATAACCCATGGCGGTAGCTGTAAACATTTCACCCAAAAAAAGTATGATGAGCCAGCCAACTCTTTTGCTAAACAATTTTAATAAGGGCATTTCCAGGTACGGTTCGTCCAAAGCCTGCGTACCACCCATTTTCTGCATGTCTTCACTAAACTCTTCGTTGGCAACCCACAGCACATCATCAATTGTTACAATACCAAGCAATTTGTCGCTTTTGCTTACTACCGGCAAGGCTACACGGTTATTCATTTTAAATGCTTCATTGGCTACTTCCTGGTCATCTTCTGCACTCAATGCAATGAACCTGCCATCCATCAATTCATTTACTTTAGTTTCAGGCGTGGCTAATATGAAATCTTTTATGCGGATATCGTCCAGCAATTCGCCATTCACATTAATCACATAAATGACATCAATTGTCTCGCTGTTTTTTGCATATTTGCGGATGGTGTTCAACACGCCTTCTACCGTATCATTTTCATATACGTAAACATAGTCAGGTGTCATTAGCCTGCCTACGCTGCCTTCGGGATATCCAAGCAAAGACAGCGTGATCTTTCTTTCTTCGGGGTCGAGCGATTTTATTAATTCTCTTACAGCATTGCCTGGTAATTCACTCAAAAAGGAAGTACGGTCATCTGCAGGAAGTTCATTGAGAAGCTCGGCTGATTTTAGTGGCGGTAAATCCTTTACGATTCTTTTCTGGGTAGTAAGTTCAAGGATCTTAAATACACTGGCAGCCCTGTGCAATGAAAGGTGACTGATAATACTGCTTTCATAATCCTCGTTTTCATAAATCAGCTCAGCTACGTCACTTATATTCTGGTGATTAAGAAAATATTGAATCCGCAGCATATCTTCAGAAGCAATTACTTCTTCAAACTGTTCCTGTATGGATATTTCATCAATTTCATGCTGCATCCTGGATGTATTAATTTTTTTTGTAAATGCAGGAACTGCCAACTTTCTGGGTGCATTTAAAATTGTCGCCGGTTGGTGGGGACACCAACCGGGGCAGTCAGCCGTGGGCGGTGTCTCCACCGCCCACAAGCAGCAAAGCAATGCGACAATTTTAAATGCACCCAACTTTCTAATCAAGATGGCCCATACCTGTACAATAACTATCTTGCAAATTACTTGATTTACGACTAATAAAAAGTTATGGTAAAACCTTATTTATTCGTGGGCCAGACTAACACTATGGGCAAAGGCATTTTTACAGAAAAACGCATTGCTGCCAATATTATCATTGAAATTTCGCCTGTTGTTGTTATGAGTAAGGAAGACAGGATTCACCTGGACAAAACATTGTTGCACGACTATATTTTTGAATGGGGAGAGCATAAGGATAAATGCTGCATGGCCCTTGGTTTAATTCCAATTTACAACCATAGTTATAATAGCAACTGCGAATATTTTATGGACTACGAAGCTGATACCATCATGGTAAAAACAGTTCGGACAATTGAAAAAGGAGAAGAACTTTTTATAAATTATAATGGTGATTGGAATGATGAAACCATTTTATGGTTTGATGCACAATAGAAAGCGAAGTAACAAAAAAAGAAACCAGGCAGGTTTCTTTTTTGTTTATAACTGTTCTAAATGTTTTATTGTTGTTCAATCAATTGTATTTCGCAGGAAATTTTGATATCATCGCTTACCACTATTCCACCTGCCTCTGTCATTGCGTTCCAGGTAAGATCAAAATCTTTTCTCATTATTTTTCCATTGATGCTAAACCCTGCTTTAATATTACCGTATGGATCTTTTACAACGCCACCAAACTCTACATCCAGCTTCACATTTTTTGTTTTATCCTTAATGGTCAAATCACCGTACAATTCATAAGATCCATCATTGTCAACATTTTCCACATTTGTAGCTGTAAATGATATTTTTGGATATTTTTCTGCATCAAAAAAATCAGCACTTTTTAAGTGTCCATCCCTTTGTTCATTTCCGGTAGATACAGAATCAACATCTGCGGTAAAATCAATTTTTGCCCGCATGAAATCTTCGTCTTCAGTTTTTATAGTAGCTTGGAAAATATCAAAACCTCCGGTAACATTTGTTATCATCAGGTGTTTTACTTTAAAATGAATTTCGCTGTGCGTAGGGTCTATTACCCAGTTTTTTGTTGCCATAATTATTTGTTTAAGTGTAATGTATGTGTTTGTTTGATCTGCAATATATGATATTTAATGTTTAAACATTAAATATAAACATTAAATTTTAATTAAATGTTGATTTAAAAACTAATCACTTTTTTTTCCTTACAGCTTTTTATGGCAGCTTCGATGAGTTCCATTACCTGTATGCCTTCCTCCGCAGTTACAGGCATCGGTGCATCTTCAGTAATGGCTTTATAAACGCCTTCATAATATCCGTAATAATTCCCTTGAAGCGACTTAATTTTTTTACGGATTATTTTACCGTTTTTTTCTGTGTGCAGCAGCCCTTTTTCGTTTGCGGGTTCAGTACCCCAGTCAGTGGTGTTGGGTATTTTACCGGCCAGCAACTCATTTTCCTGTATATCGGTGCGTTTTTTTATGAATGAACCTTTGGTGCCATGAAAAATGTAACCCGGCAATGCTTCCCTTACAAACAGGCCACTTTTTAAACGCATTCTCAATCCCGGATAAAATAATAAAATATCAAACCAGTCATCAACCTCAGATGAAGGCCGGGTAATTCTTATATCTGCAAACAATGCCTGGGGATAGCCAAATAAGTTTAAAGCCTGGTCAATAATATGTGGGCCAAGGTCTTTTAATAACCCTGATCCGGGACCGGCAATTTCCTTGTGTGGCTTAGGACTTAGTTCGGCTTTATATCGGTCGAAATGTATTTCGGCTTCCACAATATCGCCCAACCATCCTTCATCAATAATTTTTTTTACTGTTTTAAAATCACTGTCCCAACGACGGTTTTGAAAAACAGATATTTTTTTATTTTTTTCTGCTGCCAACTCCTTTAGTTCTATGGCTTCCGCCACTGTGCTTGTAAATGCTTTTTCAACAACAATGTGCTTGCCAGCCAGCAATGCCTGTTTCGCATAACTGTAATGGGTACCGGTAGGTGTATTTACAATCACCAATTGTACAGATTCATCTGCCAGTACAGCTTCCAACGAAGGGTAAGATGTTACACCAGGATAACTATCGCCGATTAACTTTTTACTTCTTTCCCAGGAGCCTGCCAGTTCAAAGCCAGGATGTAGTTGAATAAAAGGAGCATGAAATAATTTACCCGACATGCCATAGGAGAGGAGTGCTGTTTTTATGGGGAGCATACAAAGAAATATTAATGATTGGTGAAATTAGGAAAAACTCAAAAAAGCATCACGGAAATATTGCCATTAAAAAAGCTGAATTCCATAATATCCTATGAGCGTAAATATAATGCAACGCACCACTACTCCAATACAGCACCATCCAGGCAGTCTTTTAACGTTGGCGTTGATTGCTACTCCTACACCAATTGTAATGGGTGCGCCCAATATAATTGTTCCTAAAACTCCTAAACCAATAATGCCATACTTTTTTAAAATATGATGAAGTATTGGATGATGAATGGGGCGGTTTACTTTATGTTGATTGCTGTAGAAAAATCTTCGAATTCTTTCACCGAAAAATACGGTAATAAATATTCCGGTAACACCACCGATAATGCTGGCCAATAAAATGATCCATGGCGATAGTCCCATTGCATAACCTGTTGGAATGGCGGCATAGATTTCGAATGTTGCCAGTGCAGCAACTGTAAGTATTTTCAACAGCATTTTAAAAGCGGAAATATTTATAGTTCGGCTTAATATATGTTTAATGAAGGCAGAAAATTCAGTAATAAATTCTGCTAACATTTACACATATATACAAACTCATAAGGGGTTACAAGTTGTTGGCTTACTATGTAAATTACAATTTTTTTTGCTGATAATTTTGATGGCCTCCGGCAGTAGTTTACAGGTAAATATGTTAGAAAACAGTTTATATCGCAGGCATTTTTATTGTAAAAATGCTTCCATTCTCCGGTTCACTTTCTATCACTAAAGTTGCATCGGTCTTATTAAGTAATTCCTTTGTGAGGAATACGCCGAGGCCGCTTCCTTTTTCACCAGATGTTCCCGCAGTACTATCGGTTGTGTTTGTAGAAAGTTGGTGCAGTTGTTCGCTTGTCATGCCAATCCCCTCATCTTTTACAGCAATAAATACATGCTCATTTTCGCTATAAGTTTTTATATGAACCATGCCCTTTGCATTGCTGAATTTTATCGCATTGGTCAATAGGTTTCTAAGTGCAATTGTAAGAATGGTGTAGTCACCCATTGCTGCTTTTGCCTGCAATTCAGTTTCCAAAGTAACCTGCTTTTGCAGCGCCTGTCCATTCACCGTATCCAGTGCGTCTTGTATGCATTCTTCTACATTAATATGTGTAATGTTGGGGTTCGAAGATTTAATTTGCAAATTGGCCCATAATAATAAATTATCGAGCATATCGCAGGTTTGAGATACTGCCTGCATGGTGTTTCGTTTAAACAAATCTTTTTTATCGGACGAAAGCGTAACGTCATCGGCAAGCGATAAATAGGTACGGAGTGTAATTAACGGGTTTCTTAAATCGTGGCTGATGATACTAAACAAACGGTCTTTAACCTGGTTTAAATTTTCCAGTTCTACGTTTTGTTGATTGATCTGATCGTTTTTGTCTTTTAATAAACGATTACTTACTTTAATGCGATTGTATAACAGTGCAAGCGTAGTTAGTACAAAGGCTGCCATTAGCGCAATCGCCAGTAAAATATTTCGCTGGTTAATATGCCTGGTTGCCGCCAAATCTTTCAGTGCTATTTCGCTGTTCTTTTTCTCTACCTGATAGTCCGCTTCTAGTTGTGTTAACTGGTTTTTATTACCTGAAGTAAAAAGACTGTCTTTAATTTTGTAGAACTTTTTAAGGTACTGTGATTGCAATTCGAAGTTTTTCATTCGCTCATACATATCAGCGAGGTTGTTGTAGTTTTCCATTTCTATATATGGACTACCAGCCTGTTTTGCAAAAGCGATGCTTTGATTAAATGCCTGTTTAGCTTTTTCATAGTTGCCTACCTGCGAATTTGTTGCGGCTATATTATTATACAGCGCAGCAAAATTATCTACCGGCGCCTGTATGGTTTTAAAAATTTGCAATACGCTGTCAAAGCAAGCCAGTGCCAACGCTGTTTTTTGCTGATGCTTATAAGTAAGGCCAATATTGCTAAGTTCGTTTGCCATCATTTCTTTATCATGCAGCATTTCAGCTAATTGCTTTGATTGTTTCAGATAGATGATTGCACTATCATACTGGTGCTGCTGATCATACAGCATACCTATTTCGGCTAAAATATTTACCAGTTGCCCGCTATCTTTTTGTGCCACTATCAAATCCTGTGCAAGCGCATAGTATTGTTTGGTTTTAGCATAGTTTTTATTCTGGCTGTAAACATTGCCTATCGACATGTAGGTATTACTAAGCCTGAAACTATCTTTCAGTTTTTCGTATGTTCTTAATGCCTCCAGGTAATTTTCAAGGGATTTATCAAAGTCACCCTTAATAAGATAACAGAAGCCAATACCATAGCTATTGTTGGCTGCCTTAAGTGGAAGCTCCATTTTATTGGCAATTACCCTTCCTTTTTCGAGATAGTTGATTGCTTTGCCGGCATTGTTATCCATATAATAATCTCCAATTTTATTATAAAGATTCATTCGGATGCTATCGGTAGGGGCATTGTCTAACGCCCTCAGTAAACTGTCAACAGCTTTACCTGTTTGAGCAAATGAAGTTAACCAGGAAAAGGAGCAGCATATAAAAACTACAATTAATCTAAACATTAATAACGGTTTCGTTTATATAAAGCGCTTAATGGCAGAGTTGCCAATTACAGCCTGCATTACCTGGTCGAGGTAAGTTTTGCCGATGTGTAATTGCACTTTATTGAGGTGAATAGTTGAGTGGTCAATCGCAGAAATCTTTTGTTTATTTACCATCTGGCTTCGTGATATGCGGATAAATTTTGCCGGTGGTAATTGTTGTTCGAGGTTTTTCATACTTACCAGCGCAATTTTTTTATCGCCATTCTCCAGGTAAATTGATATAAAATCTCCAAGTGATTCAATGTACAAAACACTGGTATAATTGATGCGAATAAAAGCATTTTTTTCTTTTATAAAAAACGAGTCTTCAGTTTCAGCGCTAAATCCTTCAGTAGCTGAAATTGTATTTTTCATTTCGGCAAGTACTCTTACTTTTTCAACGGCACGCATTAATCTTTCAGGCGCCACTGGTTTAACAAGGTAGTCAACTGCATCCACTTCAAATGCATCTGCCGCGTATTGACTATGCGAAGAAATGAAGATGATCATTGGTAGCTGTGTAAGGCTTTTGGCAAGCTGGATGCCACTGAAACCGGGCATTTCCACATCGAGTATTAATAAATCCGGAATGATTCGCTGGAGCTGCTCCTGCACCTCTTTAGCATTTTCACAAACAGCAATACATTGAAGACTGGGAATAAGTGCGAGGTGTTGTTGGGTTAACTCCCGATAAATCAGGTCATCATCGGCCACTATGTAAGATAAAACTATTGCCATCAGGTTCGTAAAAATAGCCATTTTTTTTTCAATGAAAAAACCGGTCTATTGAATTGATAAGTTTATCTACTTTAACTTATGGTTCATCTACCCGGCAACTTGTTGTATGTAACCAAACCTTATTTTCGCATCGGTTTTTCATAGGATATTGGATTTAAAACGGGGCTGGATTTTTATCCTACGCCCCCATTTTTAAAATTCCAATTTGTTATAGCTTTCGCATCAACACAATAGTTGTTTAGTCCTGAATTTTTCAACAAGTTTTTTTATTGGGTTATTGATAGTTTCAAAAAAAAAGCGAAATCCCAAAAGGAATTTCGCTTTTTTTAAATAACAAAAACTGTTTATTGTGTTGCTTCAAATTCTTTGCGTATGATGTTTAACGCTGCCCCTGCTTTAAACCACTCTATCTGTTGTTCATTATAAGTGTGATTTACTTCAATGGTATCCACCGTTCCATCAGCATGGTTCAAAACAATTTGCAATGATTTACCCGGAATAAAACTGGTTAAACCAATTATGTCGATGCTGTCGTCTTCCAGAATTTTATCGTAGTCTTCTTTATTTGCAAAAGTAAGACCGAGCATTCCCTGCTTCTTTAAATTTGTTTCATGAATCCTGGCGAAAGATTTAACCAGCACAGCACGTACACCCAGGTGGCGGGGTTCCATTGCAGCGTGTTCTCTTGAAGAACCTTCGCCATAGTTTTCGTCTCCAACTACAATTGTACCAACACCCGCAGCTTTGTAAGCTCTTTGTGTGCCTGGTACGGTACCATAATCGCCTGTCATTTGATTTTTTACCAAATCAGTTTTTTCATTGAAATAATTAATGGCACCTATCAGCATGTTATTACTGATATTATCAAGATGGCCACGGAATTTAAGCCAGGGGCCTGCCATAGAAATATGATCGGTGGTACATTTTCCTTTTGCTTTAATCAACAATTTAAGGCCCTTAAGGTCCACGCCTTCCCATGCGGCAAATGGATCCAATAGTTGTAAACGCTTACTCACCGGCGATACCAATACCTCAACACCACTTCCGTCTTCGGCAGGTGCCTGGAAACCGGCATCTTCCACATCAAAGCCTCTTAATGGCAATTCGTCTCCACTTGGTGGATCAAGCATAACCATTTCTCCCTTATCATTTACCAGGCTATCGGTTAATGGATTAAAGGAAAGATCGCCTGCTATTGCCATTGCAGTTACAATTTCCGGGCTACCTACAAATGCAAATGTGTTAGGGTTGCCATCGGCACGTTTGGCAAAGTTCCGGTTGAAGGAATGTACGATGGTATTTTTCTCTGCTTTTTCAGCGCCAACCCTTGCCCACATACCAATACAAGGACCGCAGGCATTGGCAAAAACAGTTGCGCCTATCTTATCAAAAACGCCTAAAAATCCATCTCTTTCAATGGTATAACGTACCAGTTCACTGCCTGGAGTAATGGTAAATTCTGAATTAAGTTTTAATCCTTTGTCCGTAACCTGTTGAGCAAGACTTACCGCACGACTGATATCTTCGTAAGACGAATTGGTACAACTACCAATTAATCCAACTTCAATTTTTGTAGGCCATCCGTTGGCAGCAGCAGCGGCTTTCATTTGAGAAATGGGCGTTGCAAGATCCGGCGTAAAGGGGCCATTTAAATGTGGCTCTAATGTATTCAGGTCTATTTCAATCACCTGGTCAAAGTAAGCCTCAGGGTTTGCATATACTTCTGCATCGCCTGTTAAATGTGCGGCGATTGCATCTGCAGCATCTGCAATTGCTGCTCTGCCGGTTGCTTTTAAATAACGGCTCATGCTTACATCATATCCAAAAGTAGAAGTAGTAGCGCCAATTTCGGCACCCATATTACAAATGGTGCCCTTACCTGTGCAACTCATGCTGGTGGCTCCTTCACCAAAATATTCAACTACAGCTCCGGTTCCTCCTTTAACGGTAAGGATACCCGCAACTTTTAATATTACATCTTTAGGGGCTGTCCAGCCATTCAACTTGCCGGTTAATTTAATACCAATTAGTTTGGGCATTTTAAGTTCCCATGCTAATCCTGCCATTACATCGCAGGCATCCGCTCCACCAACACCAATTGCAATCATTCCCAACCCGCCGGCGTTTACCGTGTGGCTATCTGTACCTATCATCATACCACCGGGGAAGGCGTAATTTTCCAACACAACCTGGTGAATGATACCAGCGCCGGGCTTCCAAAAACCGATGCCATATTTATTACTTACCGAAGCCAGAAAGTCGTAAACTTCACTGCTTTCATGCACGGCTCTGTCAAGATCTGTTTTGCTGTTTACTTTTGCTTCAATTAAATGATCGCAATGTACTGTACTTGGTACGGCCACTTTGGTACGGCCACTTTGCATAAACTGAAGTAGAGCCATTTGTGCGGTAGCATCCTGCATTGCAACTCTGTCCGGCGCAAAGTCAACATAACTTTTTCCACGCTCGTAAGCTTTGGTAGCTTCTCCCTCCCAAAGATGAGCATATAATATTTTTTCGGTTAATGTAAGTGGTTTGCCAACTACTTTACGGGCCGCATCAATGCGGGCTCCAAATTTGGCATACACCTTGGTGATCATTTCAATGTCGAAGGCCATGTTTATTATTTGATAATTAGGAAATAGTTCAATTCAACAACAGGAAATGATATATTGGATGAGTTAATGTTTGAAATTTCCACATCGCAATATTTCATAATTCAAAATTATAAATTGATTTTCCCGAAATTACAAAAAAACGATCATGCTTTTAATGAAATCGGGATTTAAATGTTGGCCGAAAATCGTCAATAAACTGTAAATTACATTATGAAAAAATTCAAGTACTTTATTGAATGGCATGTTTTCGGGGTTTGTACGGCAATTGGAGAGCGCCTGGGTATAGCCACATCCACCATTAGAAAGAACTTTATTTATATTTCCTTTATTACAATGGGCTCACCGGTAATTATATATTTATTTCTTGCATTTTGGATGAACATCAAAAGGTATATCCTGAATGCCCGCAGAAATCCCCTGAAATATCTTTAGAAATCGTTACAGGATTTTAGCCATTTCTCAGACTGTTTTAATTTAATGTTGAGAAAACATTATAGTGGAAAATGATGCCATGAAAAAGTGAATTTGAACGGACTCCCGATTAAAATACGGGACAGCTGTCGCAAATGTCGATGCCATGAAATAACCATGCTGGCACACAAGATCATTTGTAAACAGCCGCAAATTTTGGAAATCTAAATTTAACTGCAGATAACAAATTGATTTTTAATTATACACTCAGTCAGTTTATTTAAATATTCCACAGTAATCCCCAATCGTTTAATCACATATAGATTGAATTACCTGTTTATACACTGCTGTTAATTATAACGTTTGCGATTAGTTAAGTACCTTATGTAGGTATTGTACCTGGTTTTGTAACTACTACCTTTGCGCCTGTTATCAAGAAGTTAATTAATTGATAATCCCGCTTTATTATCGCCTATGAGTTTTATGATACTCTTGTAGTATTAATGTTGTTGTATTATACAACTTAATAGAATCCCGATATATTCGGGATTTATTATTTGATGGCTTTCCTGATTCTAACCAGTTTTTCAAGTAGGGATTCCAGTAAGTCCAGTTGCAGCATGTTGGCACCATCACTTTTGGCGATTGATGGGTTAGGATGGGTTTCAATGAATAATCCATTGACTCCCGTAGCAATGGCTGCTTTGGCAATGGTTTCTATTAACGTGGGATTGCCTCCGGTAACACCACTGCTTTGATTGGGTTGTTGAAGTGAGTGGGTACAATCCATTATTACGGGTACATTGTGTTCTTGCATCCAGGGAATATTCCTGTAGTCAACTACCATATCCTGGTAACCAAAACTGTTACCCCTTTCTGTTAGCATTACTTTTTCGTTGCCTGTATGCTGTATTTTCTCCACCGCAAACTTCATTGAAGGCCCACTTACAAACTGTCCTTTTTTTACATTTACAATTTTGCCTGTAGCGGCTGCAGCAAGCAGTAAGTCAGTTTGCCTGCAAAGAAAAGCTGGGATCTGTAGCACGTCAATATAGGGTGCTGCCATAGCAGCTTCTTCATGCGCATGTATATCTGATACGGTTGGTAAATGGTAAGTAGAGCCAACTTTCTTTAAAAGTGCCAAAGCTTCCAGGTCGCCGATACCTGTAAATGAAGATCCGCTTGTTCGGTTTGCTTTGCGGTAGGATGACTTAAATATATAAGGAATGCCAAGATTTCTGCAAATGCCCGAAACTTTTTCTGCAACTTCCATTACCAGTGCTTCGTCTTCTACTACACATGGGCCGGCTATCAGAAAAAAGCTGTCTTCATCATATTGTTGTTCGCTAAAAAGTGCTTTCAAATAATTTTTCATTGCTATACTTTTAAATTACCGGCGAAGTTATTTCTTTAGAAATTATTGCTCTAAAAAAATAATCGAACCAGGCAATTGCCTCATCAATATTTAATGGCCGATGGCTTTCATAAACTCGTCTTTTTTTCTGCGGGCTACATCCAGTATAACACCATTTTTCATTAATACCTGGCCACCTTCACCCTTTATATATTTTTCTATCAAATTTTTATTGATGATATAGGAATGATGAATGCGGATAAAAACAGATGATGGCAACAACTCTTCAAAATCTTTTAAAGTTTTTGTAACGGTAATTTTAGAATTGTTGGTTAAATAAAAGCAGGTATAATTGCTATTGGCTTCCAGGTATAAGATATTGCCTATTTCTACAAATTGTAGTCCTTCCATAGATGGTATGGCAATGCGTTGCATTTCCTTTTTATCGTACAGTAAATTTTGTAACATCATTTCAAGTCGGTTATTTTCTGCCGGTAGTTTTCTCTTTTGCGCTGCTTTTTCTACCGCCACTTTAAGTTCATCAACCTCTACAGGTTTTACCAGGTAATCCAATGCACTAAACCTGATGGCTTTTATGGCATAATGGTCATAAGCTGTTATAAAGATTACTTCAAAGTTTTTTTTTGTTAGTTTTTGCAGCATCGTAAACCCATTCATCCTGGGCATTTCAACATCCAAAAAAATAATATCGGTTTCATTTTCAGCTAACATTTTTATCGCCTCTTCTCCGTTTTCACATTCGCCAATAACAGTTAAATCCGGACAATGATTGGCAAGCTTTTGTTTTAACGAATTGCGGCTATTGGCTTCATCATCAATAATTATTGCAGATAGCATGTGTGGTGATATTAAGGTTTATTTAAAAGAGTGATTTCAACTTTTGTACCTGCAGCCAGGTTGTTTTTATCCAGCAGGTCTGTAACTTGTACCCATCCGTTATTCTGCTGGTTAAAAAGTTTAATTCTGTCAGTTGTTATTTGCATCCCCATTGATTCATACACAGCGTTATTCATTTGCTTGTATGATGCAGCTTTTTGCCGGCCCACGCCGTTATCTTCTATAGAATAATGGATGTGATTGTTCTGCTGATAAACGTTGATCTGCAATTTTTTATCCTCATCAATTTTATTGAGTAAACCGTGGTGAATGGCATTTTCAACAAATGGCTGAATTATCAGCGGAGGTACTTTATAGTCGCCATTTATAATTTCATTGGCTACATTAATGGTGTATGAAAATTTATTATCAAAACGTAATGATTCCAATTGAAGATATAATTCCAGGGTTTTCATATCCTTCCAGCAAGGAATCACATTCTTTTTTGAGTTTTCAAGAATTGAACGGATAAGATTGGCAAATTTTGAAAGATACAGCGTTGCCTTTTCTTTATCATTTATCTGAATGAGGTTGTCGATAGAATTAAGGCAGTTGAAAATAAAATGAGGATTCATTTGAGCCCTTAGCGCCATCATTTCTGTTTCAGCAATTTTTTGTTTTAGTTCTGCTTCATGCCGGATGGCTTTTATTCTTTTAATGATGAGCCAATACAATATTCCAACAATCGCTAAAATGACGATGATTTTAAAAAGCAATGTTTGCCAAAAAGGGGGAGCAATTATAATTGATAAATCGGTTGAACTGGAAAGGTTTGTATCACCTGCTGTTTTTACGGAGAATGTGTAAGAGCCCGGTTGGAGATTGGTATAACTTACAAATTTTTTAGTGTCAGATATTACCCAGTCATGATCTACGCCGGTTAGTTTGTAATAATATTTTGTGTGCTGAAGGTTTAAAAAATTGAGTAAGGCAAATTCAATGGTAATAAAATTTTGCTTATAATTTAAATGAATGGTATTTTTTGCATCCAGTATTGAGTTGATAAAAACTGAGCTGTCAAATATTTTAAATCCAGTAATCTCAACTTTTTTGTTGATGCCCGGGTATGTAGTATTCCTGTTTGGTTGAAAGCAAAAAATTTCGGTTTCAGTATTTGTTATCCACGTACTGTCCTGCAAGGCATAAAATTCCGGCGATATAAAAGAAGCGTTTATTACTCCCGGCTCAATATTATACCTATCATATTTTTTATCATCATATTTAAATTTATACAAATCATAGTCTGTCGTAAACCATATAAAGCCTGCTTCATCTTTTTTGATTGCATAAATAGAGTTGGATGGTAATCCATTTGACGTGTTAAGCTGCGAAAATTTTTGACTGTTGATATTGAAAATATTCATTCCGCCATAAATGGTTCCAATAAGCAAGGTGCTGTCATTGTATGCTTCAATGCCCTGGCAGGTAAGACCGGCAATGGCGCTTTTATCATGCTCATCAGGCAGCCAGGCATGTGTAAATTCTCCCGTAGAAATGTCAAATTGTTTGAAACCTTGTTCAGTACTTACCCAGCACCGTTGGGCTTTGTCGATATAAATATTTGATATAGAAGAAAGGGGGTAGTTGATTGCTTGTGTTGGGTTTTTCCATGGAAAAAATTTATTTGTAAGCTTATCCCATTTAATTATTTTTCCATTGTGCAATCCTAAAAATATGTTTCCGGCATTGTCTTTTTTCATGCACCTTACTGTAGAATTTTCCAACTCCGACGGATGAATGGTTTGTATATTTTCTGTAGCCGGGTTTATAATATGAATATATCCATGCTGACAGCCCGCCCATACATTGCCATCATCGTTTTGCTGAAAGCACCAGACCAGGTTTTTGTCAGGCTCATCCTTAAAATTGATACTCCTTTTAAAATTCCATTGCTTATCAAAAACGGTGAGGCCACCACCCCAGGTGCCAACCAATATATCTGATTGTTTATTTTGAATTAGGCAATTAATTTCATTGAGGGGAATGGAAGCATTGTTATTTTTCTCGTTGCGTATTGTACTAAAATGCTGACGGTAAGGATTAAAAATATTAATGCCTTTATCAGTGCCTAACCAAATGTTTTCCTCACTATCCTGGAAGATGCAAAATATTTTGTAATTATATTGTATAGCAAGCCGGTTGGTTTCATCGGCAACCCAACAGTCAAAATCATTTTTGGTTTCATTGTATTTTAACAGGCCTGCATTTTCGGTAGTGACCCAGATAACATGGTGATCATCTTCAAAAATACCGCTTACCAAAATGGTGTTCACAAGTGGATTTTTCCCCGGCTGTTTTTTTTGTATATCGGCCAGCGAGTACCTGGTTAACTTTTGAGTTATTTGATCATATCGTAGTAAATAACCGGCCCAGGATGTCAACCAAAAATTGTTGTTGTTATCCAGGTGAATTAATCTTAGACTGGGTTTTTCCATCACCGACAATTGTTTTAGCAAGGGGTTATTTATCGGGTTAAAATTTTTGGAATACACTTTTGCAGACTGGTGATCAAAAAGTAATAGACCGTCTCCGCCTATTGCCCAGCTCTGCTGATGAACGCTATCGGTAACAATATAGCTGCTTTTGTTGCTGCTGATGGGACAGATCCTTACCAGGGATGGAGTGAATTTTTGTGTAGATTCATTATATAAAAACATTCCATTGTCACTCAGTAATATTTGCTGATTGTATTGATCCCGGTAACTGCTTGCAGTTAATTTGTTGTAAGTAAAAAGTTCATCAAGGGCATATTTTGTAAAGATGTTTTTTTGAATATCCAGTTTTTCAAGTTCCTGTTCTTTCAATACCCACGCTATATTTTGGGTTTTATCAATATACAATTCTGCACCATTTGAAAACTTACTGGATGGACTGTTAACAATGCCGTGGTAGTTTACAAAACGTGAACCATCATAGCGCTGCAAACCATTGGGAGTAAGGAGCCAGATAAATCCTTTATTATCCTGTGCGATCGATAAAACACTGTTATGTAGCAAGCCATCAGATTGGGTTATGTGCCGAAAAACCAATCCGCTATGTTGTTGCGCAGAAAGCCTTGTAAGTAAAAAAAGGGATAATAATATAAGGGTTCTGCATCGCATAACTAAAGTTAAAGTAGTTTAGGGATTTGCTATTGAGATTGATCAGGTGCATTCCTGAATGCCGTTATTTAGTGTTGAATGAAACTAATAAGCTTGCACCTGTTATCAAATCTATACTTTGTAACTGGTTGCGTATATTGAGCAACAGGACACGTTATTTGTTGAAACAAATTTTTAAATTAACCCACTGAGTTGAAGGGATTTATTTCCGGATTAGCGGCTCATAATTTAAATTGTATGAAAAAAAGTTTATTCTTTTTGCGATTTATTTAAAGGGATAAAGCAGCAACTTGTTCTATATTACACACCGAAAAATGAATAGTCATGATAAAAGAAAAAATTTTGGTGATTGGAGCTTCCGGTCAGATTGGAGTGGAGCTCACACTGGCATTGAGGAGAATATATGGCAACGCTAATGTGGTGGCGAGTGACTTGCGTGAAGAAAATGAATTATTAAAAGGAACAGGACCTTATGTAAGCCTTGATGTGATGAATAAAGAAATGTTGCATGTACAGGTGATCAGGCAAAATGTTACGCAAATATATTTGCTGGCTGCTATCCTTTCTGCGACTGGCGAAAAAAATCCTAACCTTGCCTGGAGTTTAAATATGGCGAGTTTATTAAACGTTTTGGATATTGCCAAGGAAGAACAAATTCACAAAGTATATTGGCCGAGTTCCATTGCCGTGTTTGGCCCAACCTCACCTAAAAGAAACTGTCCGCAACAGACCGTTATTGAACCAATAACGGTATATGGAATTAGTAAATATGCCGGCGAATTCTGGTGCAATTACTACTTTCAGCGTTGGGGCCTGGATGTTAGGAGCATCCGTTACCCGGGACTCATCAGCTATAAGAGTGCACCGGGAGGAGGTACAACAGATTATGCAATTGAAATGTTTCACGACGGGCTCGAAGAAAAAAAGTATGAATGTTTTTTAAATGAAGATACTTACTTGCCCATGATGTATATGCCTGATGCCATTAAGGCTACCATTGAATTGATGGAGGCGCCAGCAGAAAAAATAAAAATCCGGACATCTTATAATATTGCTGCGATGAGTTTTTCCCCAAAAGAAATTGCTGCAGAAATTAAAAAGCATATCCCCGATTTTACCATTACATATAAGCCGGACTACCGCCAACAAATTGCCAATAGCTGGCCACAAAGTATTGATGATTCGGTAGCACGGCAGGATTGGCAGTGGAAGGAAGAATATGATCTTTCAAGAATGACTAATGACATGTTTGAAAACCTTACCCCGATTGTAACCGCTTAATAATTGTTAAACAATGCCTGCGTATTTTGTTCCGGAGTTTTAATTAAGCTTAACATATAATATTTTGGAAGCAAGAAACCGCTGGCATAAATTTGCAAAAAAATCAAAACTAATAAAGATGAAAAAAATATTCGTATTACTACTAATCGCCTGCGCCAGTTCTGCTGCGTTAATGGCACAGGACGATACCAGGTTTAAATTTAGTGTAGGTCCTGAATTATCCTTTGCTACAGGAACTTTTGCCGATGGTTACTCTTTTGGAATTGGTGCCACCGGGCAGGTAGAATTCTATATACAGGAAAAATTGTATGGCACAGGCACTTCAGGTGTTATTTTCTACAATGGTAAATCGCAAGGTAATGGTTTGAAAAACACAGGATTGAATATTATACCAATCAAAGTGGGTATTAAATATTTTATTGCAGGTAGTGTGTATGTTGGCGTACAAACAGGGGTTGGAATTATTAACCACCAGCAGGGAACTTATTTTGCATATACTCCATTGGTTGGGTATGAGTTTAAAACAAATTCTGATAAAGCGCTGGACGCATCGCTTAAGTTTGATGGCTATTCCGGATCAGGTAGCTCAATAAGTTCTGTTGGAGTTAGATTAGCCTACATATTTTGATTTCATTGAGATACTAATTTTTAAAATCCGTTGTTTACAACGGATTTTTTATATTTGGAATGTATTATTGTTATGTAATCTAAACTAATACGTACTCATGAAACATTTACTTTTAATCATGGCCATTTCAGCCATTTTTATTACGCAATCTAAGGCCCAGGATGGCGAAAGAATTTTCAAAAGATTTAAGGGAGATGTAAGCTTTGGCTATGCCGCACCGTTGGGTGAAGGTAATAACAGTGGCTTTATATTTTCGCTGGAACCAAAGTTTTCCTTAATGGATCAACTGGCCATTGGTGCCCGTTTTGAAGGTGTGCTAATGGGTAAATTTTCGAATTCAAACTATTACGGTACGGTAGTAGATGACGCAAAAGCAGTATCATCCACATTATTTACGACAGATTTTTATTTTACCAACACCTACAATTTTCGTCCATTTATTGGAGGCGGTGTTGGTGCTTTTGGCCTGATATCGGATGCTTATGATGTTTATTATAATAATAACACCGACACAAAATTTGGAGGAATGGTAAGGCTGGGCGCAGAAATAAAGCATTTTCGTTTTGGAGTGGAATACAACATCATTCCCTCTTCTAAACTTGTAGATTACAACAATAATTCATTGGGTAATTACAAAAACAGTTATATAGGCATCAAGGCAGGTTTTTGCTTTGGCGGCGGGCCGCTATAATCATCTTGAAATGTATTTATAAAAAAAGGCTGATCATTGATCGGCCTTTTTAGAACTATTCGATTAGCAGTGATTATAATTTTATGCCTGTGCACTAAAGATATCCTTCATTTTTTGCATCAGGTCCTTTTCCAGCATACGGTGTGCAATTAAGATCATGTTTTTGAAAGCTATCGCATGCGAAATGCCATGCCCTATTATAACCGGTTTGGCAACACCCAATACAGGCACTCCGCCATACACTTCAAAATTAAACCGATCAAAATGTTCGTCTTCAATGCCCCGGCGCTTCACTAAATCATATACACTTTCAGCTAATTTTAAAACTACATTTCCGGTAAAACCTTCGCAAACCATCACATCTGCTTTATTAATCAAAATGTCGCGGCCTTCAATATTTCCGATAAAATTGATGTGCTTATTTTCTTTCAACAAGGGATAAGCGGCCTGTGCCAGTAAATTTCCTTTGCCTTCTTCTTCGCCCACATTTACCAAACCAACTTTAGGTTTTTCTACTCCTAAAATATGCTCAGCGTACAAAGCCCCCAGTGTTGCAAACTGTGATAAATTTTCTGCTTTGCAATCGGCATTGATTCCGGCATCGAGCAGCAGGCCCAGGCTTCCATCTTCTCTTGGCATGTAGGCTCCAATGGTAGGGCGTGTTACGCCTTCTATAGCTTTGATGCTGAAAAGGGCTCCAACCATCATAGCACCAGTATTACCAGCACTTATAAATGCATCTGTTTTGCCAGTGGCCAGTAATTGAAATCCTATTGCTATTGAAGATTGTTGCTTTTCTTTGAGCGCTTTGGTAGGGTGTTCGTGCATTGCAATTACCTGCGAAGCATGTACCACGGTTAATTTGGTATTGGGAATACCATGTTCAGCCAGTAACCCGTTTATGAGTTGCTGGTCGCCTATTAATGTTAGTTCTACATCAGCAATTGCCCCTTCAAGAAATAGTGAAATACCTTTTATTGCTTCGAGTGGTGCAAAATCCCCACCCATCATGTCAAGGGCAATGTTCATAGTCCATTCATTAAATAAAAAATTCTAAGTTATCAATTCGTTGATCGAATTTATAACTTAGAATTCAGCATTTGAAAAATATTATGCCTTCAGGGGCGCCTTTTCAGCAACCACTTGTCCTTTGTAGTATAATTTGCCTTCGCTAACATGTGCACGATGGCGTACATGTGTTTCTCCGGTTGTTTTATCAACGGTTAACGTAGTTTCGCTTGCTTTATAATGCGTCCTTCTCTTTGCGCTGCGCTGCTGCGAATGGCGTCGTTTCGGATTTGGCATATCTTTAAATTTTAGTTGTTATTATTAATATTGATATTTTCTAAATACTTATTTCGATTTTTTATCGCTTGCTTTAAACTGATCAAGATCCTTCCAGATGGTGTTGGCATTTCTGGCAGCTTCGTTGGCTTCCATTTGCTTCAACTTTTCCAACACTTCTTTGTTGCATTTTGGACCACCCAATTCTTCTTGCTTGCAACTTTTTTGAAACGGAACGCTTAAACTTACAAATTCGAAGATCCAATCATTCAGGTGCAGGTGACTTTCTGTTTTTGAAATATAAAAAACATCCGGATCTTCCTCCAGCGTATTCATTTCATCAGGATTGTCAACCATCTTTACCACCATGTTAAACTCATCCCACAATTCCATCATCAATGTGTTACCACACCTGTCACAAACCACATCTGCCTTACCGCCAATCTCAAATTTAAGCAGCATGAAACTGCTTTTTTTATCAAGTTGCAGTTTAATGGTTGCAGTGCAATTGGTAAAGTCCCGGTTTTCAACTTCAGCAAAAAAATTGTCACCAACTTCATAAGTAAATTCATGAAGTCCGGGCTTTAAACCCACAAACGCTATTTCAAATTCCCTTCTTTTTCCCATTACCTCCGGTTTAAAGGACGGCGAAGGTAGTAATTTTAGTATTAAATTGCATAATAATTATCGAATATTTACGTCCATCAGGGGTAAAGTGCCCATTTTAATTATTTTTGCGTGCAATGAAACATAGATTTTACTGGATTACTGCTTTTTCTCTCGTTATTATTGCCGTGCTGATCCGGATTTTCTCCATGAATTCTGCATGGGTTGAGCATTATTATTCTACGGGAGTTTATCCTAATATATCTGTTTGTTTGCGATACGTACTTGCCTGGATGAGTTTTAGTTTCGGCGATTTGCTTTATGCACTTTTACTTATATGGATACTGTGGAAAATTTTTCATGGCATTGGTTTATTGATAAAAGGGAGCGTTACTAAAACTGACCTTGTTTACCTGTGTAAAGTAGGGTTGATAAGGGTGTTGTCGGTTTACATAGTTTTTAACTTGCTTTGGGGTATTAACTACAACCGAAAAGGAATTGCAAGTCAGCTTGGTATAACCATGGCAAGTTATTCTGTTGATGATGTAAAAATGTTAAATACGCTTTTAATTAAAAAAGTAAATGAAAGTAAGGCGGTGCTGATGAAAAAGAATGAGCCTGTAATGGCAAATAAGCAGTTGTTCAGGCGTGCTTTACTAGCGTATGAATCATTGGATAAGCAGTATCCTTTTTTAAATTATAACCATGCCTCAATTAAACCATCTATGTGGGGATGGTTGGGTAATTATCTTGGTTTCCTGGGATATTACAATCCATTTACCGGTGAGGCACAGGTAAATACATTGGTGCCAAAATTTTCCCAACCTTACACTGCCTGCCATGAAATTGCTCACCAGTTGGGCTATGCCAAAGAAAATGAGGCCAATTTTGTTGGATACCTTGCCGCAGTTGCATCGAAGGATACAGGCTTTCACTATTCCGTTTACCTTGATCTTTTTCTATATGCGGAGCGAAATCTTTATAAAGCCGATTCTTCAGCAGCAAAAGCATTTGTGAATGAATTAGTGCCGGAAGTAAAAGAAGATATAAAAGCCTGGCAGACATTTCACAACCGTCATAAAAACCCCGCAGAGCCGGTAGTTCGCTGGTTATATGGCGTTTACCTTGAAAGTAATGAACAACCTAGTGGAGTTTTGAGTTATGATGAAGTGACGGGGTTTATGATTGCCTATTATAAAAAATATGGCAAGTTGTAAGTAATATTTTCTAAGAACAATTAAATTAATTGGGCGGGTAGTAACCTAATGATGGTTTGCAATTAATTTGGTATTTACTAATGTCCATGTAGGTGTTTCAGGAAATTTTAATAGCTGTTATATGAAATTGTTTATTTCCATATTGATTCCTTTAATTGTAGGCGGTACCGCCGGCTTATTTACCAGTAAAGGTGTAAATGGCTGGTATTTACAGGCTAATAAACCTTTCTTCAATCCACCTAACTGGATTTTTGCACCCGTTTGGACGGCGTTATATATTATGATGGGAGTTGCCCTTTACCTTGTTTGGAAATCGGAGACGCTGAAAGCGATTAAAAGAAAAGCAATTATCTTTTTTGCAGTTCAACTTGCACTCAATTTTTGCTGGTCGTTTATTTTCTTTTACGCACAGCAAACCGGCTGGGCATTGGTAGAAATTATGGCAATGTGGTTGATGATTGCTTGTACTATTTATTATTTCAGTAAAATCTCATCGGCTGCTGCCTGGTTGTTGGTTCCGTATATAGCTTGGGTAAGTTTTGCCACCCTGCTTAATTTTTATATCTGGAAACTCAATTAATTTTTAAAGGGTATAACAGCCTTTCAATTAAAATTTATTCTTCCACATCATACTTTCAACTGGCCTGTCTGGCTGGCCACTGTATTTGGCATTTTTCTTTTGATTGTATTTTACTTCAATTTTACCATCAACCGGGAAATAAATCAGTTGGCCAATGGGCATACCTGCGTATACTCTCACGGGTTGTTTAACAGATATTTCAAGTGTCCAGTTACCGCAAAATCCCACATCGCCCTTGCCTGCTGTGGCATGGATATCAATTCCTAAGCGTCCGGTACTGGATTTACCTTCCAGGAAAGGTACATGTGAATGTGTTTCGGTATATTCTTCCGTAACACCCAGGTAAAGTTCGTTGGGTTCCAATACAATGCCTTCTTCAGGAATTTGGAAATGTTCTATTGTATTATGCTTTTTGGCATCCAGCTCCCGGCTAGTGTAAGTAGCAAGGTGTTTGCCAAGATGTACATCATAACTATTACTTCCAAGGCATTCCCTGTCGTAAGGCACTATTTTGATTGTACCAGTTTCAATTTCTTCTAAAATACGTGTGTCGCTTAAGATCATTTTTAGATTAGTTATGTTAGTATGAATGCAATGCCCGGGTACTTCGTAATTTTGATACCCGGCCGGTTGTCATAATTTCTGCAAATATTCATTCAAAATTCTACAATCAAAAATCCGGAATCGTTTACATGCCGCTGGTTTATCAACAAAATATCAACGCTACAAGTAAGTTAGGTGTTTGGCATATCACTGAACCAGAAGCATTTTTCCTGCAAAAGGTAAGTTTAAAAAGGGAGATTACTCACCCGCATAAGCGCCTGCAACACCTTGCCGGTAGAATTATGTTAACAGAACTATATCCCGATTTTCCATTTGAACTGGTTCGGATAGCTGATACCAAAAAACCTTTCCTGGAAAATGAAGCATTTCATTTTTCCATTTCCCATTGTGGTAACTATGCTGCGGTAATTGTTAGCAGAGATCATCGGGTAGGGGTAGATGTAGAACAGGCTTCTTTAAAAGTTGACCTGGTAAAACATAAATTTCTATCACCGCAGGAACAGGTTACCATTGCAACGATAAGCCCGGCTTTTGCAACCGGTTTGCCGGTTCAGTTGCTAACTGCGGCCTGGAGCATTAAGGAGTCGCTTTATAAATGGTATGGCGAAGGATCAATTAATTTTAAAGAACATCTTGTTATTGAAAAACTGGTTGTAAATGGAATTGAAGGAGTAGCGTATTGCAAATTTTTAAAAGAAGCAGACTTGAAATTGACAGTTCATTTTTTGTTTTTTAACAACCATTGTATTTCCTGGGTGCTAAGTAATGTTTCCTGAATAAGTAGTAGCGGGGTCCTGGTTTAATAAGTCGCTGATGGCAGCATATAAGTTGGGGTAAATGGCTTTCATCTGTATGGGCTTCTCGAAGAAAATCTCGACACTTTCTGCCCAAAATTCCTGGAAATCTTTCATTGCATAACTTGTATATAAACCCTTGCCTGCCTTTTTTTCCAGGTCGTAAACTTTATTGCCATGATTGTCAAAATCGATAAACGTGTCTTTAAATTTTTTATCGATGTGTTTTTCAACAATAAAGGTTTGGTAATATAGCGCATGCGCCAGTTCATGAATTCCTACATTTTGTCCATCGCTGGGGAATGTATAACCTTCCATAAAATTTTTCCACGAAAGATTGATGGTGTTGCCCGATACATTGCCCAATAAAAAACGAAAGAACGGGTAAGTGCCTAAAAATTCTTTTGGGTAAATATTGAAGACATTGAAATGTGGCAGCAGGTATTTGTCGAGGCCAAAACTAATTTGAATTGCAGTAGCGCTGATAAGTATGGGCATTTCTTTATAGCCACAATTGTCATGAATTACAAAGGTTTTTAAGGAGATGAATTTCTTTATGCGTTGTACAAATTTTGCCCGGTCGGCATCGTCAAGATGTTGATAATATGGAAATCTTTTAGTTAACACTTCATCCAATAACTGATCGCTGAACTTTAATTTACTGCCCGAATAAACCAGTTGCGGGCCCTCACTTACGGGAGAAGCAGTTTGGTTAATAGTATCGGGAGTGGGGGCTTGAAATAGTGAGTTGCCCGATTTGAGCTTCATGTAAATAATAAAGCCAGAAAATAGAACTATAAGCGTAATTGCAAAAATAGAGATGGGGGTTAACTCGTTTGATACCTGGACATTATTTGTATCGTGAATTAGCCGTAAAACTAATTGCTGCTGCTCTGGTGGCAGACTATCTATTGCTGCCGGCATTTGCCCATTTCCATCCCAGTATATCGTTGTATCCTGCGGCATTTTTTTATATTATTAATTCACGACCTATGATTCACTGCCGGTTCTACCGGAGAAACGCTCCATGCCAGATAATATTTCATCGATTTTGGAGTTGGCCTTAATTTTAGAAAATATAAATAAGATACAAACTGCAATAAATAAAACAATTGCAAATGGAACTGCAATTATTTCAATCTGGTTTTCCACTTCTTTTTGGTGGCGGGTAATAACAATGTGCATCGTTCTATAACCAGCAATTTGCTGGCTGTCGTTATATACAGGTTGCTGAAACGAAACAGTGGTGAACGGATAATGGCCGGGCATATTTAAATTTTAAACTTCCAGTAAATCTTCTTCATCATCGGTGCCATCCAGCAATGGGATATTACCGACCGATGTGCCAGCAATTCCTTTTACGGAACCGTACATGCCACTTGTATTCAGCAGTACTTTCTCCAGTTGCTTTTCTCTTTCCTTCCATATTTTTTCCATCTGAATCCGCTCTTTCGCAATGCCCATTTTCATCGCCATAAATCCTTCCACAATTGCTTCTACCTGTCCTTTAAATTCATTGCCTGTAAGATAGTTGTATAGCAATTGCATTTTATCTCCCTTATTTTCTTCACTCTTCTGTATTTCGTGAATTTTAAGGATACCGTTTCTGAGTAAATGGGCTACGCTGTTTACCTCGTTAAAGTTACAAAGCCAAATACCTTCCCTTTCCCCAAATCGTTCCATATCTCTTGGAAAAACCTGTGTAACCAGTATTGCTACATCTGCACCACGGTTGCGCTTGTCATTTTTAAGTTTTTCCAGCCAGTTATTATTCCAGGTTTTAGTACGCTTACTTTCGTAAATCATTCTTCCACATTCAACGCCGATATTATTGCGTACCACCTGCATACAATCTGCACCTTCCACACCTTTGCCCACTTCTTCTATCAGATCAAAGGGAAAGTTTTCTTTTAAAATCTCTTCCAGTAGTAATTCCTGTACCTCTCCCTGCCGTTGCATCGATCCCTGCTCCGATCTTCTTTTCATTTCGTCGGCCAGTTTCTTCTGCTCATCAAGCTGCAGTTGCATTTCTTTTAACTTCAATTGAAAGGCAGTTTCCTTCAACTCATTTTTTTCATGCTCCTGCTTACGGATCTGTTCAGAAATGACGGATCTTTCCTCCTGCAGTTTTTTTTGTACTGTTAATTCCAGCTCTGCTTCTTTGTTTTGCAGTACTTGTTCCTTTTGTAAAAATGCCAGCTCTTTTTTACGGGCCTCCTTTAGCTTTTCTTCATTGTCTTTACTGTTATCTTCAAGCAGCCTTATTTTATTTTCAAAATCAGATGCAATGCTTTTTCGAAGGGTTTCCTGCACTTCAGTTTCTATTTTTAATTTTTCCTGTTGAAGTTTTTGGGCAAATATTTCATTTTCCCGTTTTTTCTTTTCTTCAAATTGTAATTGTTCGTCCTGCAGTCTTTTTTTATCCTGTTCTATTTTTCCCAGTGACTGTTGTAACTGGTCCTGGTATTGCTGCTGGTATTTTTTTTCTATATCCGCTGCCAATACATTTTCTACATCAAATACATGTCCGCAGTTTGGGCACTTAATATTGTTTGCCATGGGTAATCTTTTTACTAATTACAGAATCTTATAGTTCGAAAGTCGGTATTTCAGTGCAATGATATTCAATTAAACTAATTATAAAGAAAAGTTAAATCCAACATTCAAAAGTTTACGTAACTTAGGAAGATTAACGATATTTAGCTATCCCTGCAGGATAATTAATCGATCCATCCCTATCTAAACCCACACTTCCCACAACCAAAGAACACAGGAAAAAGCAGTATTTATGTTTTAAAAACACATTCGTACACACATCAGGCTATATGAATAACCGTTTTTAGTATAGTTGTGTGTGTTGTATTTCTACCATCACCATTCAAAAAAAAATTTATGAAAAGAAAAATTTATGCTGCATTTATGGCGGCAGTAATGGCCTTGCAGATTACTGCTCCGGTGTTTGCATCGTCGCACAGAGAGGCTCCATTAATTGCCAATGACCCTTTAGCCGACAACACAGATGTTTACGCATTCCGAAGTCCTGACAATCCGAATAAGATTACAATCATCGCCAACTATGTGCCAGGTCAGTTGCCACAGGGTGGGCCAAATTATTATTCATTTGGAGAAAATATACGCTATGAAATACACATAGATAATAACATTGCAACCAATGGCGATGATATTATCTACCGTTTTACATTTAAAAAGAAAAATGAAGACGGCTCCACTTTCTTTAACATCAGGTTAGGTAAGCAAAACCTTAAAACAACCTATATGATGGAAAGAAGTATGGATGGAGGAAAAACATTTTCAACTGTTGTAAATAACGGAATAGTACCGCCTCCAAACATTGGAGATCGTTCTATCTCCTCTGCAGTTGGTTTAAATGCACCTTCTTATACCAGCCTTATGCAAGCTGCTGTTACCACTTCTACAACCGGCGAAAAGGTTTTTTGTGGTACTGCAGATGATCCTTTCTTTGTTGATCTTGGTGGTATTTTCGATTTAGGAGATGCTCCACGTGCTTCTGGCAAATCAGTTGATGGATTAAAATGTTTGAATGTATCAAGTATTGCATTGCAAATTGATATTTCTACTTTGCAAAAAGAACATAAGCCTGTAAGTGCTGCTGCAAATATCCTTGATCCCAATTATGTAATTGGTGTTTGGGCAAGTGCAAGCAGACAAAAGATTAGTATTTTAAATGAAATTACAGGTGCAGATTTTAGTAAAGTCAAACCAAATCCAAACAACCGTTACGAACTGGGTTCTACTTCAGGAAAATGGATACAGGTTTCAAGATTGGGTATGCCTTTAACAAACGAAGCAGTTATTCCAATTAGCTCGAAAGACGTTTGGAATCGCCTGACTCCCTATGATGATTTAACAGCCATTAACTTTTTTGGCGACTATTTTTACAATCCTGAGTTAGCATTGTACATGGATGATGCACAATTTGGTGGAGCAGTTCCTTCATTCAAACCATTGCGCATTCAAAAGAATTCATTGGGCTCATTTGGTTTTGGAAACGGACAAAATGGTTTGTATGGCTTAAAAGGTAATGCAGCCCTTGCTGGTACTGCATTGGATGATGCTATTTTTGGTACCTTATTATTGCCAAAAGCAAATTCTCCAAGGTCAGTAGATCTTTGGCCTATTTTCCACACGGGTGTTCCTAACCTTGCGCCATATCAATTGGCTACAGGTAAACCAGCAGGTAATCCCTTAGCTGCAGGAAAACCATTTATCAATAACTTTTTACCAAACGGGGGCGATATGCTTCGTTTGAATATGGCAGTTCCGCCAACACCAAGAGACAGTAAGGACTTTAGTTCATTGGGTTTGGTACAAGCTGCTGTAACTGGTTTATTGGATCCGGCTTATGCTAACACAAGCATTCAGAATATTCCAAACATGGATGGATTTCCAAATGGAAGAAGACTGGAAGATGATGTTACAAGAATTGAATTACAAGCTGTAGGTGGTGTGGTATTGGCTGCAATTGGTTTGTGGTACGATGATTACACAGTTGGCGGAAGCCCTGTAACTCCACAGTTATTAAATGTGTTATCTTACACAACTGGTATTGAGAAAAACGATACAACTTTTAAAACAAGTTTCCCGTATGTACAAACACCATGGGCAGGTACGCACATTTGTGATTGCGAAACAGCAACAGGTCAAAAGTCAACTTCACCAATGGATAATATGAATACAACAGGAAGAGTTTACGAAGGATTAGCATTAAGTGCTCCTGAAGTAACTGCAACCGCTTCACCCAATCCATTTGTTGACAACAGTGTAATCCGTTACCGCCTTGCTGAAGATGCACATGTTACCATTACTGTGTACGATGTAAAAGGTAATGAAGTAAAAATGCTGGTAAATAAAAATATGAAAGCCGGTACTTATACACAAAGCTGGAATGGTGGAAACCTTTTAAAAGGAATCTATTTTGTAAAAGTGGCAAAAGATGGCGTTGTAAAACAAAGCCTGCGTGTGGTAAAAGGATAATGAATAACAGTTGAAGAAGATCTGATAAGTCCGCACGCAAATTGCGGACTTATCTTTCTAAAAAAATGCTTATCGTCAATATAACAACCTGGTTTCAGGTAAAAAAATAAAGACCCTCTACCTTAAACAACAATTAAAAACATTAAAATTATGAACATGAAAAGGAACACACTTTACGGTGCTTTAATCATCCTTTTTATTGGAGCTGCAAGTTTTGTAGTAATAAAATTCCGGGGAGAAGAAAAAGAAAAAAAAGCCACAACTTATCAATTGCTTGAACGAACAGGTTTGCTGGCCCAGGCTCCGGAGTGGAGCAACATAAAAATGAATGTTGCCAAATTGCAACAGACAATTAAAGCTACCCCAACAGATAAAAAATCCTTGATTTCTTTAGCCAATTTATTTATACTGGAAGCAAGAGCAACCGGCAATTACGCATATTATGACAAAGCTGCCATGAAATGCGTGAATGATGTACTGGCAATGGAATACAATAATTTTGAGGCATTGACACTTAAGTCAATGATCTATCTTTCTCAACATCATTTTGCAGACGGACTTGCTTTGGCAGAATCTGCATTGCGGGTAAATCAATACAATGCATTTTTATACGGCATACTGGTTGACGGACATGTAGAAATGGGGCATTATGATTCAGCCGTAGTAAGTGCTGAAAAAATGATGGAACTAAGGCCCGACCTGCGCTCTTACGCAAGGGCATCTTACCTGCGTGAAATACATGGCGATTACCCCGGAGCCATTGAAGCAATGAAACTTGCTATTGATGCAGGTGTACCTGGTGATGAAGCTACAGAATGGTCGCGGATTCAACTTGGGCATTTATATGAGCAGGTGGGTGATTTAGAAAATGCGGCACTGAGCTATAACGTTGCGTTAGATAGCCGCCCTGGCTATGTACACGCATTGGCTGGTTTAGCGAGGGTAGCACTGTCCACAAAAGATTACAACAAAGCATTGAGTTTTTATGCGCAGGCCGATTCTATCAATACTGATGTTTCTTTTAAAGAAGATATGGTAGATGTGTACCAGCTTGCCGGACAAAAAGATAAGGCTGATGCGATATCAAAAGAAGTGATAGCAGCAATGAATAAAAATGCTGTTGCTGCAAACAATGATGAAAGTCTTGGGCACTATGCGGATAAGGAACTGGCGTATGCATATTTAAAAATCAATGATTATGATAAGGCATTGGAACACGCACTGGCAGAATACAATCGTCGTCCGATGAACATTGATGTAAATGAAACACTTGCCTGGGTTTACCATGAAAAAGGGGAGAATGAAAAAGCATTGCCATATATAACGACTGCACTCCGTACCAATAGTATGAACCCGGTTTTGCTATGCAGGGCAGGATTGATTTACCAAAAAGCCGGGGATAAAGTAAAAGCAACCCAATACCTGAAGGCTGCATTAAAAAACAATCCAAATATTCCGGAGCGTTTAAAAGTAAGTGGTGAAAATGCATTGAAGGAAATAGCTGGTGAAAGTAAAGCTTAACAATGCAGCAGGGAGTAAATTTTAAAAAGGCCGGACTGGTCATATTGTGTACAATATTTATCCAGGGACTGTTTGCCCACAGCATTAATTATGCATTGGAAAATGCACCGGTAAAAGATGTTGTTTGGTTTTATACAAAGTTGGGTTTTACGCATATTCTACCGTACGGAGTTGACCATATTTTGTTTGTGGTAAGCCTTTGTTTACTTAGTACAAAAATTAAAACAATCTTATGGCAGGCCACCGCTTTTACTGTCGCCCATTCTATCACTTTAGCGCTTAGCATGAAAAATATTGTGATGGCGCCCGGGCCTGTGGTAGAACCGATTATAGCTTTGTCGATTGTTTTTGTAGCGCTCGAAAATTTATTATTGACCGAATTAAAGCCGTGGCGTATATTGGTTGTATTTCTTTTTGGCCTCATCCATGGAATGGGCTTTGCCAGTTCGCTCAATGAAATTGGGTTGCCTGCAGGAAAATTTTATACTTCAGTAATTGCCTTTAATATTGGAGTTGAGTTGGGCCAGGTTACAATTATTACAGCCATGTTTGCCGCCCTGATAATTCCCCTGAGAGATAAAAGTTGGTATCGTAAGGGCATTGTATATCCAATATCCACGATCATTGCACTGATCGCTTTGTACTGGACAATACAGCGGGTATTTTATGCCGGATAATTAAATAAATAATTGAGATTATAACCTTTTGAAAACAACAGTGTAATTAAATAAAAAAAACCTTCCTGTTAGAGAAGGTTTTTTTGTGCGGCAAAGGAGATTCGAACTCCCACGCCCTTTCGAGCGCTACCACCTCAAGGTAGTGCGTCTACCAATTTCGCCATCGCCGCATTTGCACATTTACTGTAGCAGTACATAAAAACATTTGAGGACTGCAAATGTAAAAACTTTAATTGTAAAAAATTTTTAAAAGAACAAGGCGTACATGTTTTTATATGGGTGAAATTATTTTTTTAATATGATCCTGAAAGTTGTGCCCTTGCCAGGCTCCGAATTTTTTACAAATAATTCACCCTTATGATATTGCTCGATGATGCGTTTCGAAAGGCTTAAGCCAAGTCCCCATCCTCGTTTTTTTGTTGTAAAGCCTGGTTTAAAAACTTTTGGTATGTTTTGTTTACTGATGCCTTTACCGCTATCCGTTACATCAATAATAACCTGTGCAACTTCGTCCTTTATTTTTACCTGGATGCTGCCACTACGTTCCATTGAGTCGAGTGCATTTTTTAATAAATTTTCTATCACCCAATCAAAAAGCGGCGCATTGATCATTGCCGGAATTTCATTTTCTCCATCGCTGATGATGCTGAAACTTACATTTTCGGGCGACCTTCTTTTTATATAGGCGACCATGCTTTCTATTTGTGCTACCAGGTCAATAGCTTCGAGTTGTGGCGTGGCGCCTATTTTTCCAAAGCGGTCACTTACCAGCCTGAGCCGGTCAACATCCTTACTCATTTCTGATGCAATTTTTTCGTTGCCGGGCAATTCCTTTAATAGCTCAACCCAGCCCTGTAATGATGAAAGTGGTGTGCCCAACTGGTGGGCAGCTTCTTTGGCCATCCCGGCCCAAACCTGGTTTTGTGTTGACTTGTTCCTGGTGGTAATGGCTATGAGTGTAATGACAATAAACAGGGCCACAATCAATAACTGAATGATTGGATAATATTGCACTTCCTTTAATAATTTGGAGTCGCCAAAATAATATTTATTTACAATGAGCGGTTCTTTATTAATCTCTACAACGATGGCCTCATTCTGGCTTTTAAATTCTTTTACCTTTCGCCTGAGATAGCCAGTGTCGGTTTTTAAAAGAACCGTGTCGAGGTTAAGCCCCTGGCCGGATGGATTGTCGTTTTCATCCGTTTCTATGATGGGTATATCAGTGTTGTGGGTAGTGATGGTGTTGGTAAGGTCAAGCGCTACCTGCTCGGTGGCCAGTGCCCTTGTTTTGAGTGATTGTACCCAGATGTCGACTTTTTCCCTTTCGGCCAATGCTATTTTATTAGAGAGATAACCTGAATAAAATATGGTACCTGTTACAATTGCAATAGCAACCAAAGCAAGCGCCGTACGCCAGTTAAAGAGTTGTGTGATCATTAGACCAAATGTAAACGAAGAAATAGGAAATGAGAAATAAGAATGGATTATGTTTGTGAAAATGTAATTAAAGTTAAATAGTAGTACAAACGATGAATGGATTGCGACTCCCGATCAAACCGGGACAGGCCAACGATGCTGAAGCGGCTGTTAATGCTGGTACCAAAAAACTTCCCCTGGTTTCTATCGTTATTTTAAACTGGAACGGTAAAGCATTTCTACAAAAATTTCTCCCGTTCGTATTGGCTTCTACTTATGAAAATACACAGGTGATTGTGGCAGATAATGCTTCAACGGATAATTCTGTTTTGTTTTTGCAGGAACATTTCCCAACGGTGAAAATTATACTAAACCCCACCAATGAAGGGTTTGCAAAAGGATATAATACCGCATTAAAACAGGTGGTGAGCGATTACTATTTGTTGCTGAACAGTGATGTGGAAGTTACGCCTGGGTGGATTGAGCCTGTGATTGAATTGATGGAAAGTAATACAGCAATTGCTGCCTGCCAACCTAAAATCAGGAGTTATGATGAAAGGAATTTATTTGAATATGCGGGTGCCTGTGGTGGATGGATGGATATTTTCGGCTACCCGTTCTCGAGAGGTCGGGTATTTGATGTTTGCGAAGAAGACAATGGGCAGTATGACGATGCCGCTGCGTGTTTTTGGGCAAGCGGCGCTGCTATGTTTGTAAGGTCGGCCTGTTATCATGAAGCGGGTGGATTGGATGAATATTTTTTCGCACACCAGGAAGAGATTGATCTTTGCTGGCGGCTGCAATTGGCGGGTTATTCAATTTTCGTTCAGCCATTGTCGGTAGTATATCATGTGGGTGGCGGAACTTTAAAAAAAGAGAGTCATTTCAAGACCTATCTTAATTTCAGGAACAACCTGGTAATGTGTGCTAAAAATATGCCACTGCTGGTTGCCCTTTGGCGCATACCTGTTAGATTATTAATGGATGCGCTGGCAGCATGGAAGGGATTATTGGCAGGAGATGGGAAATATTTTTTCACAATTATTAAAGCGCATCTGATGTTTATTAAATGGCTGTTGTTGGATTGGGGCCAATCTGTTTTCCCAAAAGAAAAAAAAGGAAAACTGAACGGAGTTTATAGGGCATCAATTGTATGGCAATATTTTATTAAAAAGAAAAACAGGTTTTCTGAAATTGTTAAGAACAAATAATTTTTTTTGCAGCACTTTACTTATTTTTGCCTCGCAAACAACACATTATGGAACAAGAAGTAGAAGTAATAGATACCAGGCATAAAGATTTTACGCACAATTGGGTGTCTTCATCACGTTTTCTTTGGTTTTGCCAGATTTTCCTGGTTGTAGCATTTGTATTAGGCGGCTGTATGGCCATGTACGGACATCGCTACAAAGGTAAACCGGACGTAAAAGTTCCGGAAAATACCTTGTACAATCCTCAATACAAATAAAAAATTTTGTAGTGTAAATACAAACCGTATTTTTGCACTCCAAAAAATAAATTAGTTCTTTAGAATAATGCGGAAGTAGCTCATTTGGTAGAGCACGACCTTGCCAAGGTCGGGGTGGCCGGTTCGAGCCCGGTCTTCCGCTCATTATTTAAAGCAGATAGCTTTTTGCTAGCTGCTTTTTTTTTCTGCCAGCGGTAAATGATTACCGACAATTACACTCGGGTGGTGGAACTGGTAGACACGCAGGACTTAAAATCCTGTTCGCAGTAATGCGAGTGTGGGTTCAATTCCCATCCCGAGTACTTTAAATGACCGTTAATTTATTGTTTATCAATATTTTATCGGTTTTTTTATTTTTTCAAGTTTCACTAAAAGTTTCACTACGTTTTATTTTTGGCACTTTTGGAAGTGTTTAGCGAGTATTAAATAATTAAAGAAAATTTATATTTGCCGATGGCTGAAAAAAATACATTTTTGGTACAAGAAGTAATTGATGATTTGATTGACATAGAAATAAGCCTTACCTCCTCATTAATGAAACTGAGTTACTTCAGCAAACTTACAAAGAATAACGAGCTTTTGGAATTTGTATCAAATGAATTAAATGGATACGAATTTAATGATAACAACTTGCCTGAATTTAGGAAAACTATTAGTCGGTTAATGGTTGATGTCCATGATCGTTTCAATAATAACTATAAGGTTGAAGTTCCTGTCGCAATGATAGAAGAACCGTATAATATTGGCTTTAAGTACATTTTAATAAGAGATGGAATAGGCACTATTGAACGAATGGTGAAAAACATAGAGGATGAATTTCATAAAGGGATGCCCATGCAATTATTGACAGTCATTCAGCCAGCCGTCTCTAAATTATACAAAAATCAAGTCACTGCATTTGGAGCCACATTGGTGGGTAATGGGAACGTTTTTATCGAAATATTAAATCGTGTAAGATCAAAGCTATTGGGATTGACTATGGACATAGGTGACAAGTTTGGATATAATATTGAAATTGCATCTTTTAAAAAAAATCAGGAGATCAATAATCAAACAATTAACAATTATATGCATACTGAAATAACAAATACTGGCGATGCTAACGTAGTAAATACCGGTAACAATGCTGATGTGTCGGCAACAATTACAATCTCAAAGGGAGATGTTCAAAAGCTTAATACTGCCTTGGAAGAATTAGGAGTCGATAGATCTGACGTTGAAGAGCTCAATCAAGTAATTCAAACAGAAATACCTGATTATGAGAATAAAAAATTGGGCGAAAGAGCCAACAATTGGCTGCTAAAAATTTTCGGGAAATCACTAAATGGAATTGGAAAAATTGCGACTAGTGCTTCGGGCAATTTGTTGGCTACCATGATAAAGCAATTCTATGGTATGGATAGCTAAAATCGGTGTCTTAAATTTACACAGGCATAATTAATTTTATACTTAATTGTATTCAGTATAAATGTTCCAGTCACCCTCATTGTTCAATTCATACAATGCACCACTTTCATATTTAAATACCGATTTGTTGCCATCAATAATAATCTTCCCGTTTTTAATCATGCCAGTGTACTTAGCGTAGGCTTTTAATTTATTGGGATATACACTATTCTTTTTGCCGGGGAATAATTCAACTTCAATTTTGGTATCGGTAACTTTAACTACATATCTCCATGCATCGATTTTATCATGAAAGTTTTTTGTACCCTGAAAAATATATTTGCTTTTTTTACCTAAAGGTTTTTTCAATTCTGTGCTGGGAATTTTTCCAAACGCAATCCAAAGGGCATTCTCATTTTGCGGGGATCTCAAAACAGTACACATCATTCCGGTTTTCAAATTGTCAAATCTATAAAAACACCCCACATAAAAGCCCTCGAATTCATAACCTACATTTCTATTACTAAAAGTAAATTCATTACTTTTTAAATCTTGTATAATAATATTTCCTCGTGCTGCAAGTTCATCGTATCCTATGGAAGCAAGATTTGCTTTGTTTAAGAAAAGAGTGAGTTTATAATCTCCCAATAGTGTATGCTTGATAAACTTTAAAAATCCTTCCTCCTTGCCTTTATAATCGTAATTTTTGACTTTAATAATTTCAAAAATCTCTGGAATAGTGTTAGAAAATAAGCCTTCGACTTCATTAACTTTAAATTGAACTTGCGCATCTAAAACCTGCAAAATGCTGAAATTTAAAACTACTGTAAGTGAAATAATCTTAAGAACGTCTTTTAGTTTTAAAGTGATTTTCATGATGTACAATTTTGAATGAAAGTACTCCAAAAAGTAATCACTCACACCTGTATGTGTGGTAGTTGTTTCCAGTTTTATCTACTTGCACCTGTATAAGTGCAATGGATAAACCTCAAATTTCAGATATTGATCAATTCGTAATAGAGAAAGTGAAAGAAAAGCGAATCAAACTGAAGCTGTCACAGGCTCAGTTAGCTTATTATTTGGAAGTTTCTGAGGGGTTTATAGGAAACGTGGAAAGTTCAAACTACAGGGCAAAATATAATTTAAACCATTTGAATGAGCTTGCAAAAATATTTGAGTGCTCACCAAAGGATTTCCTGCCCAAGGAGCCATTGTAATCCAGATATTATTTTTGAGTATCGATTGGCAATTTTTCTTAGGTGTCGATACTAACTATAATCGAATTAAAAGTGTAGAGAGGGATACAATTTCCATTAATTCAAATTTTGACATCAAATCTTTTTAATCCAGCTTTCATAATATCATGAATGGGAATAGTTTCAGAATCAGGTAACCCAATTGCTTCTAATATTTCCATAGCTATAGTAAGAAAGGAACTTTGCTTTTTCATGTCAATAGTGTAATAATTCCCTTTTAAAAATCTGGGCACTTCCAAGCTATTTTTGGGCGCAATTGGTAAGTTATATAATTTCAGTTTTTCGATGTAGTCTGGACTATCTAAAAATACAAATTTTCGGAAAGTGTTTGTTATTTTGGCTCTATATCCAATTTCAGTATTAAAATCAAAATTACCATCTTCAAGAATGGCTCTATATTTAGATATTATAATAAGCATTCTATAGATTAATCCAGTTCCATCTATCATTCCAATGTGCTCAACAAAGTCTGTTTGTTTTCTTCTTGTAACTAAACCTGGTTTCTGACTGGATTTGATAGGATAATAACTGCTCATTACCTGAACAGTTTCATTGGGGGAATAAGTGTCTCTTAAATACTCTATTACTTCAGAGTTTTGATAATAATCAGGCACGTTGGCAAGCTCGAATTCCGGCAAGGGAATTAATAACTTTAAACTTCCATTAATAAATAATTCACACGTGGTTGTCTTATAAGCTAAATTCTTATCTGTTAGTGGTCTAATAATCAATGAATTCTGAGAACTATAAATACTATTAAAGCCTAAATTCAAAGGAATACTAATGTCTTTTTCACCTTCATATTGAAAAATGCAGTCTACATTTTGATAAAATATTTGTGCTACTTTTTTGAAAAAATCTGAAGTAAAATATTTTTTAAAATGAAAGCTATTATATGGAAGGGGGAATAGATACAGTTCTAAATATGACAGTTTAGATTCTGATTGTCCGACAGTTTGCCCATAGTCTAAAGAACAAAATCGGTCAATGGCTTCGTAATAGTTATCTGATTTTTCTTTAAGTTTCTCAATTATGTATCTATCTTTTATGGGATTACTTTCATTGTTTTCCCTTTGGTAAATTATACCTTGACTTGTAATATATGGCGGTGTTGGACTCTCTTCTATTTTAATAAGAAACACAGATTTTCCTGATTGTAGCTCGACTATTTTGAAATGATAAACTGGTGTTGGGTTAATATTAGCAGCAATTATTTGAGAAATTTGATCTGAGATATTATTGTATTGTTGCAAGTCAATGCCGCATAGGTTTATAGCTATGTTTTTATCATTTGAGTCAACTCCGAAAAGTAGCCATCCACCTTTAGTGTTCGCAAAGGCCGATATAGCCTTCACAATTTTATTACCCTCGATTACTCCAGCTCTCTTTGGAAAGTCAGATTTATATTCGATGTACCATCCTTCACTAATAGAGTTGTCAATTAACCTTTTTAGTTCTTGCTCATCTATTTCTGGTACTTCTTTTGTAAATGGTGAATAATTTATCATTTTGGAATATCATTTAATTACAACAATTTAGTTGTTTTATCTTTCAATATTTCTCTACTTTTCAGAACCCATCATTTTTATTTAAATTCGCATTACTTAATAAAGTTTTATGAAAGAACCCAGTTCGATTGAAAAAGGAGATTCTTTAGAAAAGCGGATTTATGAAATAATGAAGGATCTATTAGAAAAAGGTCAATTGCCCAATAATCCGAAAACCAGTAAGATTTACTGGAAAAGGAAATATTTTTCATCAACGAGAAATTCAGAGATAGAATTTGACATTGCAATTGAATCTTATCATGCGGGTTCTGATAAATATTCCAATCTTACATTATTTGAATGCAAAAATTATAAATCAAGTGTTGAAGTTAAACACTTAGAATCTTTTGGATCAAGACTTAGTCAAGTGGGGGAGCATAACACAAAGGGGTACTTTATTTGCTCTACATCATTTCAAAAAGCAGCGATAAACTTTGCAATATCCAATAAAATTGCAATAGCGATTATTAATGGTAATAATGAGATTGGTTGGTTAAGTCATAGAGTTGATAAATCTGTGCTCGGGAATAATTTGGCATTGATACAAAGTATTTTAACAGGGAAAGAAAAAAAATCTTCATTTTTTGGTTGTAATGATGGCTGGTCTTTTCAGAGTTTGCCGGATATGTTAATCGATGCAGGACTAATCCATAAATATGTACTCAACGATAAATATTTTGATAATCCCTATGTGAAGGATTCTGATATCATGGATTTGATATCAACTTTAGATATTAATAAGTGTTATGACGGTAGACGACTAAATATAGAAAACCTTTGTGAATTGATGAGTATGCATTATGATGTAAATTTTGTTTTTTCTAAATCACTCGGTCAAAATAAATTAAGTAATATTTTAGGGTCGATAGTTTATGATCCCCTTGAAATTTTTGTAACGCAAGAATTAATTTCGGAACCTAATAGATTTAGATTTACACTCTGCCATGAAATTGGTCACTTGGTTTTACATTACGGACTTTTTAAAAATTATTTTGAACTATTCATTGATACAGAAGATCCTGATTTTTCCAATGACTTTATTTCTGCCCAAACAAGTAAATCAATAGAATTTCAAGCGAATATGTTTGCGAGTGAGCTATTATTACCAACCTATTCGTTTACAGACTTTGTATTGCGATATTTCAATAGAGAATCCATATATAAGCCCTGCTTAATTATGGATCGACAGCCTGCAAATAGACAACGGGTATTTGATTTGCTTCAGGAAATAGTGAAATGCTACGGAGTTTCGATGGAGGCGGCAAAGATTAGATTGATAAAGTTGAACCTTTTAAAAGTTATACAAGAAGAAAATTCTTTTCAAAATGAAATTCATAAGATTAGCAAAGTAAGGTTCAACTAACATATTTAATAATCCATCTCATGGATAATGACTTCTTTTAAGGAGCAGAATTATTGACAAAATTGGATTCGTAAAACACTTCGATGTACATTAATTAACGAGTTCTTGAAAACCAATTCTTTTTATTTTGGTGATAGTATTTATATGTACACCTGTCAACTTAGATATTTCCACTGCTTTATACCCCTTCTTTAAATACTCAAGTGCCTTTTTGTTTTTATCCTTTCCTAAGAATGATAAGGTGTCCTCTTGGCTTCCTAAAACTCTGCCCTTATAGATTCCCTTCATTTTTGCTATCTTGATTCCTTCAGCTTGCCTTTCCTTTATTTGAGATCTTTCCATTTCTCCTACTATGCCCAAAATACTGATCATCATTTTTGCTATCGGGTTTTCTTTTCCATTCTCATCCAGAGTTGCCAAACCCTGTGAAATGAAAGTTATCGTTACTTTGTTCTCAGTGAAAAAATAAATTGTATTGAGGATATCCCTCAGATCTCTACCCAATCTATCAATAGATAAAACGGATAAGGAAAAATTTACCTTTTTATCCAGCATTGATTTTATTTCTTTTCCACCTTCTCTATCAAAGAAGGGGATTGCACCACTACATTTATCTTCAATCACTAAGTTATAATCTTTCTCAGTTACTCTTTGTCTATCTGTTTTTTGATCTAGTGTACTTACCCGGCAATAAAGGACTTTTAAGAGTTTCATAATTCACAAATTTAACTTGGTTTATTTAATACCCTAAAATTGTGAATAATTATTGAATAAACAATACTATTTCATTAAAAAGATGAAAATATATTTTCACACTTTGGGGTACAGCCTTTTTTTGTGAGGCATGGGATGTGGTGTAAAATTAATTAATTAATTAAATGCTAAGTTATTTAGTATTTTATATTTTTGCCTGATGGAAGATAATTTCAAGTTGAACATTCATTTAAGTAAAACCTATGTCTTTGATGTTAATGTAGTTCATCAATCTATACAAGTAGTAAGATTTCATTTAAAATGCGGATCTCAGGAATTGAATGTTGAAAAACGTTTACTATCCAAAGGACAGCCTTGGAAGGTTACGTCTGCAAATTTCAATGTGACAAATCCTGATGCAACCAAAAACATTAATACAATCTTTCAATACTTAGACGAAACCATGAAGGAGCCAAGGGTAGCTTATATTCACCCTAAAAATTATTAGTCGACTATTGTATATTGAATTTAATTATTTTAACTTGTGCCTAGTTTTCATAGGGTACGGATTAAAAAGGGGTACTGTCTTAACAGTTTGCCCCACTCTTTTTTCTATCAGGTGTTTACTGTTTCTTTTTGCCAGAACGAACTATTACATCATTCAATAAAGCACCTCCATTATCATAAACAACTCGGCTAACTACATTTCTATATTCTGGAGAGAACTGCAATTTTTTCCGAAAGAAATTGAAAGCAAATTGGTTCACTTTAAAATTTTGGAAAATAGCGGTTTTATCAATCACCATCTTTTTTGTTTGTTCAGTCACATCTTCATATTCGTCTGCCTCCTGTTGCGCAATAGAAAGTTGATCTCCTTTGCTTATTATTTCAAAGTGAACTCTATCTACATAAGTTCCAAATGATCCATTACCCCCAGCCCATCTAAATCCTAAACTACTGGCAATGTCAGGCACTCCTGTTGCTATCCATGCTGCTAAAGATGTTTGCTTACTATGAACCCTCATTGTTTTTTTATCAATCAATGTAATATCAATTGCAGCTCCTCTTTCGTGCTTTGAATGTCCGGGATCTGCATTTGCCGGATTAGCAAAATTTAATGCAGCTTGCTGAGCATAAGTTCTGTTAGCTGCCAGTGGTGTTATTTGCACCCAATAGCCTGCATCATTTATATGATTTATGAAATCTGCAAACCTGCCTTTATTTTCAGGATATGCATTGTAAGTATCTAAATTTCCTATACCAATATTGCCTCCCTTTTCTCTTACTGTAATTCCTATGTAAAGATTGCCGGGAAACACTGGAACTGTTTCTTTTTTTACTCTTTTTGTAGAATTTAAGGTCACCTCAACTTTATTATAAACAAGCCTAGTATCAATGATATTAAAATAGCTTACAAACCTTGGCTGGCCATTCTCATTAACTAAATACTGTCCATAGATCAACTGTTCTATCATGCCTCTTGAAACACGTACAGAAGTAACTGCTTCAATCATATTTTCATTAACTACGAACGAATGCTGAACAGCTTCGATGAAGAATATCTCCCCTGTAGATTTATATCTCAAGATGTTTCCAATTTTCAACCTTCTATCTCTATTCAGTGTCAATGTTCCTTTCCGTGTGAATGGCAAATATTGATTTGACTCAATAACATATTTCATATCCTCTACAGCCTGTCTTTCATCTAAACCCAAACCAGCATCATTACTATTATTAGTAGCCACATAAGGAACATATGAATGGCTCTGCTGAAATGGTTTGCTGCCCCAGACATCTGCGTACTCTGGAAAATATAAAGCACCTAAATACGATAGCGAATAATCCTGGTTATTACCAATCATTGCATTTCTTGGGAAAAAATGATACCAGCTATATACTTGGCTATCATCAAAAGATAAGTTTTCTTGTAAAACATCAGTTGCTTCTACATCAACTATTGCCGGAGGTGTTAGTGGAATACCAGTCTCTGTATTTACTTTCCCTTCAATTAAAGAAATTAATCCCTGCTGATCATAAGGAGGTCTGCGAACAATCAAGTGATATTTATCTCCATAGGTATCCATGTAGAACTCAACCAGAGGCTCTTGGCAGGCAGAACGGATAAAGTTAAGCAATGATCCATTGGCTGTTGAGAAAGAGCTGTCTGCAAGCCTCCTGTTGGCTACAGTTTTATCTATTACCAAATCAATGATCTGCCAGATACCTGCTGCCAGCTTTTGCTTATACTTTTTATCAGTTAATTTATCCTTTGCCGTTACATCAAAATCAGTGTATGTTTTTGTTCTGGAGTCATATTCTTTCTCAACACCATTTTCTATCTTTTTAGATGTAGCGTAGCTGGTAAAAATATCACTTGGAACTACCTTGATTGTTGATAGTTGCTGAATAATAAATTTTAAAATATATTCAATACTTGTAAATTGATAAAGTCCGATAAATGACATTCCATTGTCTGCAAAAATCCTGCTTATCAAAGAACTCTTAATAGTTGACTGACCAGCAAATTTTAATTGACCTTGGCTATTTTCTAATGCATAAAAGTATGTACCGTCCTCAATAAAAAGTTTACTAAGATCCCTGCCAGAAATGTCTATTGATACATCATTGTTTGCCGGGTTTACAGACTGGCTATTTGAATCAACTAACCCAATCATATCATAAATTCTGTTGGCCAGATTGTTTTTGTTAATCAGATATTCCTGAGCATCCGAATACCTGACATCTTTTTCCATTTCCAGTGTTTCAAATCTAATGAACACAAGGTCATTGCTGCCAATCGCATTATGGAAAAACATTTGATTTCTTACCAGCGTATCATCAGATGCTTTGTTAGGGTTTTCCTGAGCTGTTTCTGAATGATATAATGATGACTGAGCAACATACCCCTCTCCCTGAAGTGAACTGTCATTAGCTGTAGTATATTGATCTATGGTTGTCTTTTTTATACTCCATCTATTTTGATCATCCAGCTCACAAACAAGTGGAGGTAACTTGATTGAAAAATTGCCTCCATTCTTTGTCATGTTGGTTGTGCATTTTTCTATGAATGGAGACAGGTTAAAAAAACTTCCTGATAGCTCATTATCTTCATTTGATCTTGGAGATAAAGCTGCACACCATATCCAGACAGATACATCCGGATAATTTTCCTGACTTATACCTGACAATGATTGTCCATGAATAGGCTTATCAATTTGATAGTAACCTTTGTCAGCTTCCAGCTCTGCTAATTTTGCGGCCTTAAATGCTGGTTCATCGTTTGATACTACTTCTATTCCTTCAGTTAGGAATGATGGCTGGTTTACTTTTTCGTATTCAATGTAAAGCAGTGTTCCAACTTTTAGTATGAGTCTGCTGAATTTAGCTCCTTTGAATATAGCATCCCCCGGCAATGTATATGTGGCTTCAATCCTCTGCCTGTTTGTTAAGCCATCTTCTCCAATTATTTGAAGGAATCCGTTTGGATCTTTATTATAAAGAAATGCTGGAGAGTCTGCATTTGCAAGTAAGTCTGCAACTGTTGTGATTTCCGGGCTTGAATGTGTAAAATGATATAGTTCTTGAGGCATTGATTGCTTTCATTTTTTTACGATTTAATTAATTAATTAATTTTTCAAAAGATGACTTTATATTCAGTGCTTTGCAGTCCAGTCATTGATCAAACGATCCAGTAATATTTTTCTATCAATCAATCTCCCAATTTTCTTGTTGAGCTTAGTCTGTTCTCCCCGGTATGTTTCTTTCTTCATTTCCAAAAAGCACTTATATAATTTGTTTTGATTTTGCTGTGAATAAGCAAAGGCTTTATCAATCTTACCATAGGATTCAAATGGATATCTTAAACGTTTAGAAAAGGCTGTCCGATGAATAAACAAATGGCTTTTCAAACAATAGTATAGAATCTTCGCCCTTTTGTGTGTGAGTGGGCAAAGTAGATACAAGTTGACTCCTCGATCTTTTCCCAAATTGGAATTAATTGCCTCAATTTGAATTTCATAATTCATCCTTCCAGATTGGTTAATGGTTTCATAGCTGACAGTTATTTTTCTATCACTGGTTGTGCAATCACTCAAGATATTTATTACCGGGCTATTTACATTCTGCTGATAGCTGCCACCCCCTTTTGCTGCCTCCCTTACATACCAACCTGTCACCAAATTATTTAGGTTCAATTGAGGGATTGTGGCAGTGTTTATAGATCCTTCAAAGAAAATTTCTTTCATAAATTATATGGTATTTCTAAAGTTGTACTAAGTATTCCAGTTACACTCTGGCTTTTTCAATTAACTGATTGAAACGTTTTCTATCTTCCGGTGATAACTTGGTTGCATCGTATTCTGAAGGTGCAGTAATAGTGATATTTGATCTCTTACTTATTTTTAAGGATGAGTTCTTATGTATTCCAAGCAATCTCTCTTTCGCTTTCATGCACTTATTCTTTCCCTCTACATTACCTATTGAATCAAAGTATTTGTACATCTCTTCATAATTAATAACGTGAAGTTTGGCCACTTTTAGAATGTCCATTTCTACATTTTTCTCCAAAAACTTTATTCCACTTTCATAAATTTGTATGATCTCAGAGTCAGTTAATTTAACTGGTGAAATCTCATCTATCATGACCAGAATTTCTGACCGCTTTGTTCCCTTTAACAACATTTCAATAACAGCGTTAGTTATTTCTAAATTTTGAAATGGATTTAATTTGTCTGTATATTTCTTTAAGCTAAAATTCATTCTTAATAGTTTTATTTGGCTAATCTTTCTCACATTATCGTTCTTTACAGCGGCATAATTGTGGTATCTTTGCACTGTATTTATTATTATCAATTTAGATTTTATTTGTTTTAAGTAAAAGAGCCCTTTTTCAAGGGCTTTTTGCTTTATTACCTATTTTCTCGATCTCATGCTTTGAATCATTTTTTCAGTAAAATCTTTCATGTCTTTACCGGCCTTTAAGATGCTATCAACTGGCGAATTTATTGATTGACGGCTATGACTTGAATTTAGGTTTTGCTTTCTTTGAATAGGTGCAACCTCCAGAGATTTTCTCACCTCCCTTGACGTTAGTAAATCAATAGGTTGAAAGTCTGATCCATAAAGAATAAATTTAAACGTATTGGATTTTAAATCCCTCTGCCAGTGAACACCATTGGCTTTTGAAAGCTCATTAGTGTATGCTTGTTTAGTTATTTCAGAAGTATCCAAAGACTTTTTCAACTGGCTTTTATATCCTTGTGTACCAAGCCAACTGTTGTAATCTGATTCAGAGATAATTCCTTTTTCAAATGCCTCAGCAATGGTGTCAGGATTAACGCAAAAATTTGTCATGATATTTATTTATTTACAGCGATGAGTTTAGCGATGGCATACTTGTTCATTGGATCAATACCTTAGAAATAGTTTTCTCTATTCTGTCAATGACTGGTTGTTTATTCCAGGAGTCAAGGTTTAGCTCCTTATTTTTTTGAATAACATTTCGATACTCTTCCATGTGTAATTTCATTTGCTCTTCAGTGACATATCCAATTTCCCAATCAGAAACAATCTCATCAAAGTACCTGAATATCCTACCAAATGAAGCATTGACCATCATTCTTTTTTCAACTTCACGAAGCTCTACATTTCTATAGGCTGTGAATAGGTCTGCCAAATCCCTCTCCAGTGAACGGCATCCACCTTTTACCGGGTTGTTTTGCCATTCGCTTTCAATTCTGGCTTTCTCCATATGGTAATTAGATGGTGAATAAATTGGGTGATTTAAAAACATTTCGCCGTACTCTTTTTGATCTCTTTTGAGTACTAAGAAATCAGTTTTGATAGTCCAATAATTTGGATCTCGTAATCTTGGTTTTAATTCCATTCTTAAAATTTGTAAAGCGATTGATAGCAATTTGAATTAGCAATCTGAGGGTTTCCTTGTCTGGTTTGGTATAACAGCCTGCAATATTCTTTCAGTGGCAACAGGCTGCGATTCAGTATTGAAAAGATCATTAGGATCAAATCTTACTAAGCTGCCAACCTTAATAGATTTGATCCTGCCTGATTTTCTAAGACGGTCAAGTGTTGTTGGTGAAATTTTTAAAGAGGAGGCTATTTCTGTCTTAGTAGAATAACGCTTATCATTACTTCCCATTTTGGAAACATTGAATTAGCGATTTTGGAACTAAGAATTTTATCTTAGCAATTTACGATCTGGATTGAGAATTGAATTTCTTTTGCTCTTTAGTATTGTAAAGTTAGTCAATGTTCGCCGTTATTTATCTTTAATAACCATACAAGTTTTTGCTTTTAACTTTTCATCAGATTCTTTCCCGGCAATTTTCATAAATACCATTTCTATCAATAACGGTTAAGCCATTTTAAGGCTCATTACTGTTAACTAAATTGTTTGCCTGCTCATTGCCTTGCTGCTATGCTTTTATTCAAGCCTGATTGGCCTAACATGGCTATAATGTCTTTATTTCATTTTTCATCTGAGTTAGTGCAAATAAAAAACCAGTCGGTTAAACTTACCGTTTCTATAACTCAAATACGCCATGATGGTATTTTTCATTCAAGTCCGTTGTTAAATACTTTGATAGAATCAAGTAAACAGCATCACCAGAAAGGTAGCCAGCTTTTGATTTTAAGAGAGCATTGGCTAATCCCGTAATTGCTTCCCAAGCTTGCGGCTTTCTAATTTCCTTTCTTGTGGCTTTATCCCAAAAGAACATATGCATTTCACCATAAGCAGCATTTCCTAAAATCTCATTGGCTTTGGATATCTCATCCCTGATCTTATTAAAATCATTGTCTGGTGCATCAGTTGTACAAGTTATGCCATAAGGCATTCTCCTTTTTAAAAATCTAAATTCCGCACAATAGCCAGCCAGTAACACCATCGCATACCTTTTCATTTGTTTATTAAATTGATTCATATATGATTCCCTCATCTCTGGAGGAATACAGTCCATTTCTAAAGATGGAGGGGTGTTTCGCATATTTACAACCCCGTTTCCATCATGTTTAATGTGAATATCTTTAATATAAAGCCTGAACATATGCTGCATTACAGCATGGCCAGCTTCATGATGTGCTACTACTTCAAGTGTATTCGGGTTTGGTTTCATGATTTTTTTAATTGTTTTTTATTTAAGGGATTTTAAAGCTCTGTAAGGCTTCTGTTGTATGGTCTGGACTCTTAGGCTTTCTGGCTGTGTTGCTGCCGGGATGCATTTGAGGTTGCCTTTTTACCGTATCCCTTTTTATTTTATTTATTTGCCGGAATTCTTCTCTCCAATAAACTGGCTGCAATGTTAGCTTGCTCCTTTTTCATTCCTCCCTTTGCAATTAAATTTATTAATGACTTAGTGTTCATTTTTGTTAACTGTTTTTTGAACGTTAGTGCTTTCATTTTTTTTTGTTTTAGTTGTTATTGATACAGCGAATATCAAGTGGATTTATCATTCAAAAATCAATTACTATATTATTTATTTATATTATTAATAAAATGTTCAAGAGTTATTAATAATCCTTTCCTTTTTACTATTTCGTTTATTAATAATTAATTAATTAAAATAAGACAGACTATAATTTCCCATTCCTGATTGCTTAAATTAATTAATTAAATATCCCAAATGCAAAGGCATGGAAATGTAGAATAATCTGATATTTATCAATGCCGACTTGTCTACATTTTAGCTTTAAATCAATTCAAAATCGGCAATGATATTTTTCGTCAAATAATGAGGGAATCAATTTTCTGATTGACCGCATCAACAAGTACTTTTTTATACCCCTTGCCTTTTGTTTCAAGTATTTTTTTGCTATCCGTTCCTAATCTCCAGATTTGCTGCCTTAAATTTTTGCGTTCCTTTTTGGTGCCGACCTTTGTGTTAATTAAATACTGCTTATTTCTCCAATCGCTAGTATGTCTTAATAATTTTAATTCTTCTTTGCCGGTGATATCATTGCATGAATAAATATCAATGCCATCTGAAAATTGGATTTCAGAGAATTCTAATTTTAACCTTTGAAGGATTGGAATAATTTTTTCTTTAGTTAGATCTGCCAGAGTGAATATTTTATACTTCTTTAGTTCCCTAGTAAACAACACTATTTCAATTCGTAAGAGGTTATCATCTTTAGGATAAATTTTTAAATGATAATTTTCATGCTTGCAAGTAAATACTAGGCCATCATCACAGGTGAATTTCTTTCGCTTGTGTTGTAACAAATTGATATCTAAAAAATCATGTAAATTATCAATTCCTACTAAAATATTAATACCAACTTCACTTCTATTAAGGAGGAATTTCAATTGGTCTATTGCTTTGATTTTGCCATTTGGATATACTTCTATCGAATCCATCCTAAATAATTCATAGATTCTGTTTGTAACGGTTTGTAGTTCCGGGTAAAGGAAATCGCCTGAATTACTTTTATGGTAGTTTTTATGTAAACTCCCCCTTAAAGTTAGTGTATACTCATCGTGCTTAAATTTTACTTCAATAATTAAGTGATCAATCTCACCTATGAATAAAAAATTCGTTTCGGAGGATCTGAGACGATGTGAATATTTCAAATCGAAAAGTAATATTAAATGAATGGCTTGAGATTGGTTTATACCAATAATAGCGTTGATTCCATCTACCGACATAGTAAAATATGCAGTATATTTGTACTGCCAATTTATTTCGATCTAATTTGCAATTTCTTAAAGTTTTTCTGGCCATATTCCCCAATGTGGCTTTTCTTTTTGTACTAAGTATTCATCTTTATTGGCTTGCCATTTATAAAATTCAGCACTTTACCTGAAGGTGTTAATTTTATAGACATAAGCCTAATGTCAACACTTGTTGATTTTACTTTCTTTTTCATTTGAAGTCTGTTAATGCGATTGGGGTGTAGTTCAGTTGCTCCTGTAAATAGAGCTAACTATGCAGCTCTGCAAGATTTGTATTTTTTAAAACTTACAAGTGCCAACATTATCTCACTTTTTTTGTATCGTACTGCTCTGCTTCCTTCAATGCGATAATCATTAATCTTCCCCTTCTTGGTATAATTGGTTAAGGTCTGTAATGAAATGCCTAAAAGGGATGATGTCTCTTTTGGGGAGAGAAAAATTTCCGGGAGAGCGGGAGTGTTTTCTGAAATTTTCTTTTGAACTTCTTCTGAGATAATGGTTCTTAATTCTTCTACTGTTAAAGTAGCAACAAACTGTGTATTCATTTTATTGAATTGAATACAATCTTAATTTTCGATTTTAATAGAGTGTAAAGGTAATACCAAATCACATCTTATTTTGTAAATACTAACAATTATAATTTAGAATTTTACACTTAATTAAAATTGTTAGTATTGGATTAGGCAACTCTTAGCATCATAGCACTCCAATTTTTTTTATTATGTGCTGCCATTCTTTTGGCAGTATCTAACTGGCTAACACGCAAATATTTCATGAAATTGGATTCAGTACGATGTCCTGAAATTTTCATCAAATCAATTGTTGGGAATCCCTGCAAGTAATAGTTAGTTATCATGGATCTTCGACAAGTATGTGAACTGATTGCTTCCCATAGCCTCACATCTGGTTTAGAATTTAGCCTGCCTTTCTCTATCATACTTTTGATAGGATTATCCTTATCCTCTCCAGCCAGTTTACAAACCTCCTTTATGTAGGAATTGAATTTTTGATTGCTTATTGATTTAGGAAGTCTATTCTGGTTGTAACTATACTTTTCAAAAATTTCTAGTACAACCGGATTGCAGGGAATAATTACACGCTCCCCGGTTTTTTGAGTGATCATGTCAATATAATAATCACCATCAATTTGCTTTAAGTGTTCTGGTTTGATTGTGCTGTAATCCGAAAAACGCAAACCAACCCAACAACCAAAAATAAAAAGATCTCTTACTTGCTCTAGTTTCTTACTATGGCTAAAATCAAACTTGTACAATTGATTTAACTCTACCTCATTCAAATATGCATGATCTGTCTCCTCCTCACTATATGAAAAACTTTTCTTTTTAAAATGCAAATTATCTGTCAGTTCTTGTTCAACAGCCTCATTCATGAAAACCTTCAATGTTGCTATATCCTTTGCAATTGTATTTGGTTTAAGTTCTTTTGTTTTGGTTAAGTAGGTGACGTATTGGTTAAAGAAATCAGTTGTTATAGTATCGAAATCAATTTTATACTTTTTTGCTTTCTCAAAGTCCAGCAACCGGGTTTTGGTAGTATTGTAATTCTTTAGGCAACTTTCTCCTTTATCCCGGCCCCTTCTTTTACCAACACTTATTTTTATTTCACCCTTGATGAACTGATCTATCAGTTTGAATAAATTAGGTTTCTCTGCAATTGCAGATTTGGTATGATGGTTCTGATTTCTAAATTGATCTAATGCATTTCTCAAAACATCTTCAGATGGAATACCGTCTTTTAATGATTCAGTATAAGTTTTCTCACAAACTTTTTTAAGATTATCTAGTAACTGGTTTAGTTCAAACTTGCCATTACCTTCCTCTAATTTCGTAGCCTGTTTATTTTTAACCCTCTCCATACCTTTATTCCAGTTTCCTAATTCAACAGTTTGACCGAAAGAATAATATAGCCTCCGTCCATTATAAATAAATTGCAGGTAAATTAAAAACTCCTCTTTTTCTTTTTGAGTTTTTGAAAGTTCTTTTGTTTTCCCTCTTCCAATTTGATTACTATTTTTCGTTCCTAATGGTTTTAATCTGAAATGAACCTGTGGTTGTCTTGGCATGGTAAATATTTCAATAAAGATATACTAGTTTCACTAAAAGTTTCACTAAAACTGTTTTTAGTTGTAAAAGCGAGTAAAAACCTGATTTGATGTAACCCTTTATTTATAGGTGTTTTAGCTTGTAATTGGTGTTTTTATCCAAATAGATAATAAAAGGTTCTGCTCCCATCCCGAGTACTTCTAAAAAGCCTTAAAATCAATACTGTATTGACTTTCAGGCTTTTTTGTTTCATTTAACGGGCGTATTTACGGGCGGATAATCTCCGGTAGCCTGGTAGAGTAACAATTTTTGTTTTTACTACAGTATCTTTATACCATGTTACGGTATTGAAGCGGATCACATCACCATCATTACTACCATTATCACCATCAGTTTAACGTAACAAAATCAATATTTACGGTAACAAACCGTAAATAATCAATCCCTTCATTATTTTCCTGTTTTTGTTGAAATGCTTACCTACATTGATTTGTAGCTGTAACACTTTGCGGCAACGTAACAGCGTAACCAATTGGTTTTTTATTACATCATTGAAATAATCATTAAAAATGGCACTTAAATCATGTGAAAACTGTGCAAAACAGTTTGAAGGGGATGAAAATCAAATATTCTGTAGTAGTGTATGCAAGCAACAAGCCTACAGGAAAAGGAAAAATGAAAAAGCGGAGGAATTACTCCAGATGAAATTTTCATTACAGGAATATTCAAAGGTTTTGGAAACTGTTATTGGTAAAAGCTTTAAAGAAAATTTGGTTTTGTTTTGCTTTATGCGAAAGAATTTACCGAAGGATATAAGTTTTGAAAATCTTTTGCTTTACCTGGAGCATAATATTGAGGAATTTAATTTTACATTAAGTCATGAGCGGGGAACGCAAAATTTATCTTATAAAACTTTCCATGATAAATATGTAGCCGGTGAAATTTGCATAGTGGAACGATACGAATAGAGGCTTCAATTTATTATGTGTTCTTTGAGACACTGCGTAAAAAAACTTCGTCTAAGATGAAGTTTTTTTATGCAGTAAATTTATTCCTTAATAATTTATATGATTAACGTACCAGGTTTTAAAAAAAAAAATAAGAAAGGAAAAACCACACATGTAAAATTGAGCACGAAACATTATGCAGATCTTATTGAAGATATTATTTTACATGCTCAATTGGTTAAGGCCCGGAAAGGAAAATTAATTGATTGGGAAAAAGCGAGAAATAAAATTAGTAAAAAAATCAAGTTGTAAAACTTACTCATCAATGTCGGGTTGTTCATCCTTTTCTTTAACAGGAAATTTTTTATCGAAAAATTTTAGTTTTGGGATTAACAAACAATTTGATACCAAAGATTCATAACTCTTCTCACACAGCTTATATACTTCTTTGTGACAAATTTCTATTTTTTTAAATTCCTTTTTTAAGGCTTCTTGCTTTTTGAGATTTTGTTTTTTTTGTGGTAATGGTACTGTATTTATTGCTTCAATAATATAATTCATTTTCCCCTTTTTCATAAATGAAGTGTATCCGAAAAGAGCTTTTTCAAAGTCTCTTAAATTTTTAAGTTGGTGATACTTCCAAACCTCAAATTTTCGGGTATTTAATTCGTTAAACCATTTGTTTTTTTTCTCAAGTAATTCAATTTGTTTTATTAGTCCCAGGTCAAAATTTTTATCCCATTTGGTAAAAATTGCTTCGCCGGTTTCTTCCATTGTTTTAATAAAATTTTCCTTGCTTAATAATTCTTTCTGTGTCATTTTTTTGATCTTGTTTTTAGTGATTTGTAATAAAAAGTATTAAAATAATAATGGGTATGGACTATAATAGGGAAAACGAGCGTCCTGTCGTCCTTTTTTTTATAATTAGTTAGTTTTCAAATAATTACAAAGGCCGCACTACTATTTTTCATGCATCCAGAAAAAGGCCTATTTAAATTTCGGCGTCCTTTTGTAGGACGCGAAGGACACTCAACTTAAAAATAGGACACTTAAATATTTTTGAGCGTCCTGTTTTTTTTACGCTGAAACCACTACTACCATTATCTTTTTATATTTTAGGACGCTTAGGACGCTTAAAAAGGTATAAAATGGGCATACCCCGATTTATTTGGGGCAAAAAGTAAAAAAGCGTTTTTCATTGCTTTTGCGTTCAAGAACTTCTTCGCCAAAATATTTTGAATATTTGGCAAATAATTTTATCCATTTAGTAAAAGTTTCTAATCTTTTTCTGTACTTATCATCTTTTAAATCCGGGTTCTCATCTAAAAATTTATTGTGTAGTTCCTGCTTCCAAATTTCAACGCCTGCAAGGATCTCACCACTCTTTATTTTTTCGTTCATAAAGTCAATAAAATATGGATGAGTTTGATCTAATAATTTCCTTTCTTTTAAATTTTTATTTTGCGGCTCAATTAACCCGTTACCCAGATAAATACAAATACAAAACATCATAAAATTGTCAAACTGGATCCAGGCATTAATATCCCAATCCGAAAAGAATCTTTGTTTAAATTCGTTTTCTGGGCTGTATAGTTCATTGTAGTGGTTTGCGAACTCAAATTCAATAGACCTGTCTTTAGAACTACTGCCCTCGATGGCTATCGTTTTGTTTGTAGTAATGCACATTTTTGTTTTCAATGTAAAAGGATGCTGATTTTTCTTTTCGACCGTTATTCCTTCTGTAATGTCATTGTACAATGTTTCAAATTTAAAATTGCTTCTTACATCATTGAGAAAGACAATTTGTGTATCAAGATTTGCTTCCTGGTATTTATACCTATTCGTTGGATCAAAATCTTTACCATTAATTTGTGTAAGTCGTTTTATATATTTCAATGTTTGCCCAAAAAGTGTTTTCCCCGTTCGCCCGTTGGCTTCTTCACTAATGCGACTGTCGGTTAATACAACTGCTTTTAATTTAACGTCTGTGTAACTATGCAGTAAATAGCCAATAAGACTGCAGAGGCAATTAAATCGGCTTTTATCTTTGCTACATACATTGAATAAAAATTGAGCGTAGACGCTTAAATTTTCAATTGGCAAATCTTCAATTGACAAGTATTTGAAGTCCCTGTTTATCATCTGGCTTTGCCAAATATGTCCGGTTAAAGAGTTGTATGGCTTCAATTCCCATCCGTCGGCATTACATCTTACAAAACCGTTTTTATAGTAAATGAAACATTCACTTTTGGTATCAGTATTAAAATCAAATGGCTTTTTATTTATAAGTAGGGATAACCTGTTGTCACAAAAATAATTTTTGGGATTATTGTAAATTTTTTCCTTTAGATTTTTATTTAAAATGCCATTGCTTAGTTGTTCGGGCAATCCCTCCAGGTAATAAAAAAAATAGTCCTGAATTTGTAAAACAGTAACTTCTTTGATAACATTTTCTTTTAGCTGTATGTAAATGAAATCTTTGTCAATATCAAATCTTCTATACCCAAACGAGTAAAGGAGCTCAATAAATTTTACGTAATTGATTTTTATGTCCTTCAATACTTGTTGACCTTCATCATCTGTTTTAAAAACCGGATTGTAAAAAACTATTGTTTCTTTTGATTCCTTACTCATTTTTTTGTCGCCTGGTAGGCTCTTAGCTTTTGATATTTGGTTTTGTCCTGGCTGATGGGCGTAAATATTGAAGTCTTTAGCCAGTGAAAACAGGGTATTGATACCAATACCGGCTTTTCTTTGCTTGCAACACTCTTTGTATTGCCGGGAACATTCATCAACATTGTAAGCAGTACTAAACCGGCTTATCCTATGATAATAATCTTCGCCTGCAGAACTAAATTCACTTGCCAGGGCAAAACCGATTTTAAGCCATTGGTGATAGCCGCCTGTTATATCCGTCTTATTGGCCTCAATCTTTTTTATGAGCAATTCAACCTCTTCCCCTTTATTGTTGCCAGATCTTGGCTTGCGTTGGTCCACCGGTGTATTTTTTTCATTACCGGGCAACACAAATATTTTACTTTCAAGATTTTGATACAGATCCTTATCATAACTCACAAACATTGCCCGGCTCACATTGCTGCAGGAGGTGTCAATTTGCAAGCTGTATTTTTCTTTATAGTAGGCTTCCAGGTGCTTATAAACCTCTTTATCTTCTTTTGGCTGAATACGTACCAGTAATTTTAAACCGGTACCTGAGGGGCTTACAAATGCCGCAAAAGTGTAAGGATCCTTGGTCAATGATGCTTTTGCTTTTTGTGGGTTGATATCTAAATTTTTTTCCTGGTCGATATCAATTTGTTTTAACCCTGAGTGATTGATGATAGCGGCATCAACACGTTTAGAAAAAGTTCCGGAGGCAGTAATATTTGGCAACTGATTTTTTAATTCTTTCTTTTCCTTTTTTGTAGTGGCCAGCCTGATCGCTTCAACCGGCTTTTTATACTTTCCGTTTTGAATTGATTTAAAAAACTGCTCAATATTTACAATGCTTGTACTTGTAATATCTGCAATGCTTTTATAAATGGAAACTTTGTACATGATGATATTTGATTATGGATAAAAGAAAGCCACTCCATAAAATGGAGTGGCTAAAATTCTATGCGGTTGTATTACGCAACATTTCTTTTTGCCATTGTTACCGGTTGATGAGAATATGGTTTTATAGAAATTTCAAACTTTGTTTTCAGGCTTTTCTTTTGCTGTAAAAGTTCTGAAAATTCAATCATTGCTTTGAAGTAGTTTGAATGATTGTTTGTGTAAATAAAATAAGGTGTAGTTACTATTATACTGTATGCCATGATTAATTATTTTCAGGGTTAGAAATAAGATAATCATTGCAGGCATTGTAAAAATTATATAATTTTTGGAAGTACTCTAAATGATTTAGCAAATCAGTGTACTGATCTCCCCAGGATAATTTTAAAGCATTTATTATTAAAACATTTGCTTCACAAACGTCTATAATGTGTTGTTCAATGCTTTCATCTATAAAGCCGTTTTGGAAAAGTTCTTCGCAAAAAACAGGTAAATACTTTTCCGTTAATACATAATTTTCCATATTTACAAACTCTTCAAAAAGTGTTTGCAACCTTTGAAGGATTTGCATTTTTTCAGAAATATGATAAAATGACTGTATTGCATTTTCTGTGGTCATATTGTCCCACAATAAGGCAATAGTCATTGAAAGATCATTAAATGCTTCCTGGTAAGTTGGTATCTTTCCCGACGGGTAAGCGGTTAAAAGATTTTTTTCAAAAAAATCTTTTAATACCCGCAGTGGTATTTTTTGAATAGGCGTTTTTGAATAAACTTTCTTAACCCTGGGTACAAGAAAGTAAGGGCTCTCATTACTGTCTTTCTCTTGAGTGTTTTGTACTGATGGAGTGTTTGCCTTTGTCGTTGGCTTTACGTTAACCTGTGAAGCTGCATGAGCTTTAGAAGTTAATTTTTTGGTGTTTACGTTTGGCATAAATAGAAAAATCCCCGATGTGCCAAACGTCCACTATCCTGAGATAGAGAGTTAATCGGATTGTGTACCGATTCACCGGGGAAATATTTGAATGTGAAATTAAAGAGAGAATCATGATATGTGAACGTTTGGCACTTCAAAAATAGCTAATTAATATTAAATCAAAAAAATTAATTTGTATCTGCATCCGGAGCTTGCTTTGTATTCATTTTGCCTAAAAATTCAGATAAAATCTTTATTATAGGTGTAGCTGCAGCAATTGCTGCGGCTAATGGTAAGACTCCAATTTGCTCATCAGAGTCTATTTGTCCAATACTTTTTCCACTATGCTTCCTCTTTGCTATTCTTTTTAGAATCACTTTTTTTAAGGCACCAAAATTGCCTCCTAATTTTTCCCATTTACTCTTTAATGCAGCCTCTTTTGTATTAAGAGTTTTATATAATTTTTCCGCAAATTTGAACGCATTTAATTTCACTAAAAGAAGGAAGGCATTTCGCATTGGGGCTAATGCAATTTTTTTCAAAATACTGACCCGTCCAATTTCATAGTTTAAAAAACCCATGTATTCAATTTGCGTTTCATACACATCATCTTGTTGCATAATAATAAATTTTATTTTTTTAGAAAAAGTACCAGCAATGTATAAATATACATGGCTGGTATTTCCATTCATTGATTAACTATTAAAAAAACTTTCGTCGATTTTTATGTTTCTTACAACATGTGGTTTCTCATCATCCTGCTTGTTGGCAATGATTTTGATATTAACACTTTCCTGATTTTTAATAGCACGTTTTTTTAGTATGTCGGCTTGCTTATTGGCAGCTTCCATAGTTTCAAACGTTTCCTGGTATCCTTTGCTTTTTACTTCAAAAGATGTAACCAGGTTTCCTACTGTTGCACCTTTTGCAACTGGTTTTCTTTTTCTTGTTGAAGCTTCTATTTTTTCCGCTCCAATTTGATTTTGTTCTGCGTTCATAAATTATGAATTTAAATTCAGATAGGCGCCTATCTTTAATAGTGATGGTATAGCCCTGGCGCCGGGGCTTTTTGTTCGTAGCTACTGAACTCTTTTTGAACCATACAAAGCATTTAAAACGTCTGCTTTATTATATAGTATTTTATTATCAATTTTAGTGAACGGAATCTTTCCGTTATCCCTCCATTTCTGCAATGTGGGGTGGCTAATGTTACAAAGTTTTTTTACCTGGACACTATTTAAAAGAGGAGGCGTGTCACCCTGGTTAGATGCAAAAACATTTCTAACAGCAGTTTCAATAATTGTTTGTAACTGAGAGAGCGGAACCGGGATTAAAACTATATTGTTTTCCATTTGCTTAATGTTTAAGCAAAGTTTAAATAACAATAAATTTTATAAAATAGAAGAGAGAGAAAAAAGGGGATACTTTTTTGTAAGTATTAAAATAAAATCTGAAGATGATATTACAGGAACAAACCCAAACAAACCTCTATCAACTATAAATTAACTACTTCTATGCATTCAATAAAGAAAGTAATTCATTCAATTTATTAGTAAAGTTTTTCTTTATTTTTTCCTTTGATTGTATCGTGTTTTCGTAGTCTGAAAACATTTTTGTTGTGGTTTCAACATTTCCAAAAATGCCGTTTTCTACAAGGAAATCACAGAATAGTTTTTTGCTTCCGGGGCTGCCTGGTAAAATTTTGGCTTCAATGAGGAGGTTGTAAAGAATTGCAAAATCAAAGCGTGTGAATGAACTTTTAAAATGGGATCGTATTTTATTAGCTTTTTTGGTTCTTGTTTGTTTTGGTACATTTTTTAAATCAAAACTCAATTCTTCCGGAATGAAAAAATACATATTGCGACTTCCCCAAAGATAATATCTAATTTTCCGTTGCATGGCAAGTCTCCTTAACTTACTTTCTTTTAAACCGTGGTTTTTAGCAGCTTCTTTTAATGGCCAAAATTCAACCTGGTCATCGCCATAATTTAGCGCAAACGTTTTTTGCTGGTGTGTTAGTTCCATTTTTGTATTTGCTCAGTGAGGGTTTTATCGTTGTAATGGATATACTTTTGAAAGGTTTTAAACGTGGTGTGGCCAGTGATCCGCTTCACCGTTTCCGGATCAATGCCTAATAATAAACTTACTGTTATAAAAGTATGTCGCCCGGTGTGTGTACTGATTATTTCATATTTTTTGCACTTCTTTTCAATGCGCTTGTTTCCGCAATATTCCGTATAAATAAAGTCTTCATCTATTTTCGCCTTTTCGGCTAAGTCCTTTAAATAATCATTCATATTTTGATTACTTAGCCGGGGCATTGCATACTCATTGCCCTGGTACCTGGTTATAATATTTTGAGCTTTTGTATGAAGTGGTATAAATAATTTTTGTTTGGTTTTTAAAGTAACAATTTCGATTTTATTATCCTTTATGTTTTCCGGACGCAAATTTTGAATATCGCTGTATCTCATACCGGTATAGCATTCAAATAAAAATAGATCCTTTACCTTTTGCATAGCTTCACCCGTTTGGTAATCTTCCAGTTTTTTTAACTCATCTTTTGTCAAAGCAAAAATTTCATTTATCCCTGCAGCTGGTGATCTGAATTTTTTGAAGTCATTGTTTTCGTTGTATCCTTCACTGGTAGCCCAATTCAAAAAGGTTTTAAAAAGAGAGGTAGTTTTATCTATAGTACTATTTTGATTCTTTTTTTCATGTACCAGGTATTGAACAAAACCATTATAAAAAGTTGAATTGCAGCTTTCAAATGTGAGCGTATATTTGTTTTTTGTACAGAATTCAAGCACATTTTTTTTTACTGACGTTTGATTCCTTATTAAATTTTCGCTTAGATGGTTTTTAATGCTGTCAATATAAAATTCATAGGCTTTAAAAAGGCCGGCGGTCGCAATAGTTTTTTGCATTTTTCCAAAAGTCAAAAACGGAAGAATAGACTCTTTCGATATCGGTTTATTTGCAAAAATTAAATTGTCTAATTGTTTTTCAATTTCACCCTTTCTTTTTTTTAAAATGGCATTTATGCTACTGGCATTTTCATTTTTAGCATTTACTTTTTGGTTGATATCATTCCAGTGTCCAGGCTGGATTTTTTTTCCTGCAGCAATTTTAAAACGCTTGTTATTATATCGGATCACAAAGAATATCTGAGTTTCTTTCTCAGAACTTTTGTTATCCAGGTTCATTTTAATATTGAAATCCATAGTATAAATATAGTCACGGGCGTATTAACGGGCGGATTTTTTTGTTAAATACCAATAAATAAAAGTAAATATCAATATGTAAATAAATTAAATTCAATGATTTGTTTAATTTCGGATAAATATTTGTAAACCACCTTCAGTTCCATCCCGAGTACATATACATTTTAAAAGCCTTGACAGTGTTTACTTTCAAGGCTTTTTTATTTTGGGGGGACGGTTTGGGGGCCACTTTCCGGATAAATGAACAGTTGCACCAACCGCATATTAGGACTGTGAAAGTCTGCAAAGCTGGTTGATTTGCTGTTGCTTTCTTACTGATAAAAAAATAGCTGTTACATTTCTGCAACAGCTAATAGCCAGTTCGTATTTCAAGGAGTGTTATTGTGAAAGCTTAATCTCACCTACGTCTGTGTCTTTTTCTTCCGTTACTTCCACAGCACTTACTTCAGCATTTTGATAGGGAGCTTTCGCTGCTACTACTACCTTCCAGGTACCTGGTTTTACTTCTAACTGAAAAGTACCTTCTGTACTAATGGTTGACTTTACTGAGTCAGCATCTTTGATTGCCCATACTGCATCTGCACCGTCGGCAGGAGTTATTTTACCGCTAATAGTTGATGCTGCGATTTGTTTCATGGACGTGAATCCAAGGATAGCTAAGCCAGCTAATGAAAACGTTACAATTGCCTTTTTCATAACATGAAATTTTAAACTTGATTGATAAAAATTAGAGAAACAAGTAAATGTTATGCCATATAAATTTTCAAATTGGGGTTCACTAAATTGACTTTAATAAATTCGATTTTGCTTGAAAAGACAACAACTATGCCATGCCAAAAAAATGTGGAAAAGTGCATTGTAAGCAGTTAACAGTACATGATAGAATAGCGCCGTTTATTGGTGCAGGAATTAGAATTGAGATTGTCTTCTGAACGTGAATTGCAGGTAAGTGGCAGCAATCAAAGCAATGATTATATTTAACAATTTACCGGGTAGATGATTAAATCGGTTCCTCTTGTTTTGTAACTTTTATCTGTAACATCTTCCTCATTAAATGCATTTGACTTAATTTTCCAACTGGTTATTTTAAACAGTCAATCTTTAGTCATAAAACACCATTTCATAAATATTTAATAATGAAAAGTACTTTTTTTATTAAGCTGGCATTATTTGGATCAGTTGCATTTTTATTTGCTTCCTGTTCAGCGGAAAAAACGGCCTCCATCATTATTGAAAACCCATCTGCGTTGGAACGGCCGGACGAGTTGGTTGTATTAAAACGATCAGCTATTGAAGAAAAAACAGGGCCAGTTGCCAACGGTAAATTTGTTATGTTGAGCGCCTTTGGCCGGCCTGTGTTGGTACAGTACGATGACATGGATGGTGACGGTCAATGGGATGAATTGGCATTTCTTTATTCATTTAAACCCAAAGAAAAATTAGATTTTTTGTTAGGAATTTCGGATTCTCCAGCCAGCATAAAAGCTGCAGTAAGAGCCCATGTTCGCCATATTAAAAAGAATGCGGATGATAGTTTCGGTTCTATCATACTGCAGGATTCAATGCCTGCTGGTAATCCTCCCATAGATTTTGAAAAAACGCCTTTGCCGCCTTATCTTACCGAAGGCCCTTCATGGGAAAATGATAAGGTTGCGTTCAGGTTATATTTCGATACAAGAAATGGTAAGGATGTGTTTGGCAAGATAGTGCCGGGAATGGTGTTAGATACGATTGGCGCCAATCACAACGCCAGCTATCATGAATTATCAAATTGGGGGATGGATATATTACATGTGGGCAAATCGCTTGGCGCCGGGTCTGTAGCCATCGCAACAAAAGATAACAATGGAAAGGATACACTCATACGCCTCGGCGGACCTAATGTAAAAAGTGAAACATACCAGGTTGTAGCAGACGGGCCCATAAGAGCAATTTTCAGAATAAAATATAATTGGGAAATTAATGGTGAGCCCGTTGTAATTACGGATGAAACAAGTATCTGGGGTGGTCAATATTATTATGAAACAAAACTGATGATATCCGGCGCTCCTGCAGACGCAAAGCTGGTTGCCGGCTTTGCAAATTTTTATGATAACATACCCGGGCAAATTGATACAGCTTCTATGAAAGCTTTTTATTCATTTGGGCCTCAGCGCGAAAACAAGGATAACCTTGGATTAGCAATAGTGGTGAATGGTGCAGCATTTGCAGGGTACAACACTTTGAAAGATACCCTGACAGATATCCGGGATAGTTATGCCATATCGCAAAAAATCGTAGCCGGAAAGCCACTGGTTTATCGTTTTTATTCGGGCTGGAATAAGAGTAATAAAGCCTTTCAAACATCGGAAGGATTTACCTCGTACCTCGCTAAGGAAATAATATGCTGGCACAATGCATTAATTGAAAAATAGTTACAGCAGGTGTATTTAAATTGGGAGAATGCTTACTTGTATTAACGGCTACTTTAAAAAATCAACAGCATTTAAAATTCAAATTACGGGAAATAAAAAGTTACAGGGTGAACGATTCATTAATGCGAATCAGTTTATCTGTCTCCTAACAAGCGGTTACTTTTTTTCTTTTAAAAAAATACCATCAATGGTTGCGTTCCACCCAAACTGGCCGGTGCAAGGGCCTTTTGTATAATCTACTTTTAAGAAATTTTTGTAAATGATAACCTTAAATTCACAACTATCAGAACCTGGTATTTTATAAACAAAACTGTTTCCTGAAAATGGTATCGTGTCGAGCGGAACATCAGCCATGTTTCGTCCGGGTGCACTGGTTACTGAAAATATGCTAAATGCCATTTGCTTATCATTTATTTTATTCAGCTCAAACTGCCCATGGGGGCCATCCTCGCCGTATTGATAATGATAACTGCCAAATATATCATCGCTTACCTGGGGAAGTTCTTTAGATTCGATGACGCTATCTTTTTTAGTTAATTCCAATGGGAATTCTTTACGGTTTTTAGGTGAAAACCAGCTTCCTTTAAAAAACTGGCCGCCTGGTTTGCCGGTAATTATTCCGGTAATATTCCCATCCTGTTCAAATTCTAACAGGCGGTAGCTACTGTCTGATTCAACTGAGCCTAAAATTTTTATAGGTGTTTTTGTTTTTGTATTCAGGTAGATGATTGCACCGGCAATTGTTTTATTGTGAATAGAGTAATGAAGTACAACAGGTGTTTTATTATTAACCAGGCCCGACCAGCAAAGGTCTGTTGCTGTAACGGTTGGTGCAACTGCTTCAGTTATTACCCCGGTACTATCGGGTGCATCTTCCTGTGTTGACATTTCCTGGTTGTCGCCATTACATGCGCATAAAAAAATGAGTACACAAACCGGCAGATATTTGATTAATTGAAGCATGTATTTTCCTTATAAGTAAATATATTTATTTACCAAACATACTGTAAATATTATAAGTACCAACCAGGAAAAAATGCACATGAACGAGCCATAAAAAAACACCGTTTGTGCCTACTCGTTGCAGTGGATTCAGGAAGGTGATTTTTGAATTAACATTTGTCAATTGCTCAACAATATCGGGATCACAAAATTTCAGCGCTTACGATATGCAGTATGGGTTACTTTATGCTGTATTTTAAGCCGAATTAATAAATTAATCGCAACAGCCAACCTTTTATACGTCCGAAACGTTTCAACGAATAATAAACATTGAATATTTATTACTAAAAAATTAATATTATGAAAAGTATAACCTGGGCTTCACTATTATTTTCTTTTTTAACGATCCTGTTGGTGGCTTGCACAAAAGATCCGCCTGCATCAAATGTTACCATTGTAAAGACATGGACAGTTCCGCTCTCTGCAAAATATGAAAATCCCGCCCCTGCGGGCCGAACAGAAACGGGTTCGGTAATGTTACAATTATCATCGGATAATTCAATAAAATATGTGATTACAGTTTCCGGACTTGCTGCCACTGATGCTTTAGTTGCAGCGCACATACACGTTGGCAACCCGGTTACCAACGGATCTGTGATTTTAAGTTTTGATCCCGTGTTTACAGGAAGTACCGCAACGGGAACCGTTGCCAATGTCCGCACCAGTTTGGTGGATAGTTTAAAGGATGATGACAACCAGTTGTACTTTAATGTGCATTCCACACAAGTGCCCGGCGGGTTAATAAGGGGCCAGGTAAACGAGGATATTGAGTTTGCAGATGATGTGATACTTAGTGGCGCAAATGAATTTCCAACGCCTGTTAATACCACGGCTGCAGGAATAGCATTGCTAAGGATTACTTCAGAAAAATCTCAAAAAGTACTGTATTCCAAAGTAACAGTAACCAACCTGGAAGCAGGTGATGGCCTAAAGTTTGCCCATATACACAATGGCGCTGCCGGGGTAAACGGGCCTGTAATTATTAATCTTTGCGGCACTGCGGCGGATTTTGGAACCGCAGTAAAAACACCGCTAACAGATGCTTTATACAATACAGTAAAAACAGGAGATACTTATGTGAATGCACATAGTAACACTTACCCCGGAGGCATTATCCGTGGCCAGGTAAAGCGTTAATAAAATGTTTAACCTCCGCTTGTAGCGGTGTTATAGTTTGAATATAAATAAGGCGAATAAAAAATAATTAATCCGGTATTAAACCTATGGGTACAATAAACTCCCATAGGTTTTTTACTGCGGGGTTGCGGTAATTAATATCCATCAAGTGAGAAAAACGTACACCGAAGCTCACTGGTAATGCGTTCCAAACTTTGGTGTCAAAATAAATTTCACCACCGGTGCTCCTGTTTTTTATATCTGTCAATATACCATTTAGCCTCGCAGTTGCAATGGTATGATCGTAAAATGCATTGGCACGTATGCGTTGAAAAAACACAATGTTTCCAATACCCCAGTCGGGATACAGCAACGTAAAATGATAGTTAACGCCAAACTTATACATCTGCCTTGTACTTAACGCATCGTATCCCCTCGAATAAGAAAATGTATTGCTAAAAAGATCGGGCAATGAATCTCTTTTTTGATAAGATGCATTGATGACTGTGCTATGATTTTTTGAAAATCCGGGGAAGTAGAAAGAGGAGTTGGCTACCAGTTTATGACTATTGATCAATGTAAATGCATCGCGGTAAGAAAGGGAAAAACTCTGTGCCCAACGTGGATTAATATGTTGCAGTGCCTGCTGATTTGCATTGCTGAATGAAAGAAAGTAATTGGTATATTTTACAGACTTATTATCAAAAACGTTTTTACCAATGCCCCGGTAAAATAATTGCTCCAGGTTATAACCGCCGCCAAAAGTTAAATTTTTTGTAGTTCTGCCACCAACAAAACTCAGCGGAATATATATGCCAGCGTTCAGCTTGGCCGAATTGAATTGAACAGTTTTTCCAACAGCAGTATCCAGGGAGCGATTAAAATGATGTTCTCCCCCTAAACTAATTACAGGGAACCATCCGGCGAAAACCTCGTAAAATCCAAGGCTATGGCTTCTGTCGGAACGGTTGTATGTATAAGTAAGGCTATTGCTGAAAGTGCTCAATACATTATCGCTGTAAATATGATAGCTGTATTCCGGATCATTGGCTTCGGGGCGCCAGCTATGAAAATTAAATAAGCGGAATGATTTTTTGAAATTAGTTACCCTGTTGATGGTATCGGTTAGCGTGTATAAAATGCCGGCACCGGTTTTTCTCAGCGCAGTGCTGGTGTATAGATCAGGTGTATTGGTGAAATCTTCATCGGTTGCCTGTTGCCAGTTGTTTTCAGCAGGTTTTAATTTGGCCAGCCTGTAACCATCGGCGGTAAATGCCGTAAACAACATTTCACCACGTTTGTTAACGGCGGGTTGGTAAATGCCATTTGCATTATTAGTGATATGAAATATTTTTTTGTCCTTCATAGTTACAGCAAAAATTTTGTCTGCATTTTTATTCATCGCTCCAAAATAAATGGTGTCTCCTTTTACCAACGGGTTGCCGATTAAATTAAATGAGAAAGGCGTAATTCTTTCCGTTGCTCCATCCGCAAGATTTACTTTTACCAGGCACATTTTTCCTTCCGCATTTCTAACTGCCGAAACGGCCGTGATGTCATCTATGTATTTTGTTTGGGTAAAAAAGTAGTTGTTTTCATTGGGCAGTATTTTTATTACAGCACCGGAAATTGCATTGATGCGGTGCAGGTTATTGGTGCCATTGGTATTTACATGTACCGCAATAATTTCTGTACTTGATTCATTAATATCGGGAGAAAAATATTTTGATTGAAAGGTTAACTGGGTTTGTTGATTGTTGGTAATATCAAGGTGTTGAATAACACTATAATTCCGGTTGCCCCAGCGGGGATCAGATTCATAAGAGGCATACACAATTTTTCCATTTCGGTAACTAAAGTAATCATCGATCACCCGGTTTTTTATCCGCAGCTTATGCTCCTGCCCGTTTACCAAAAAGTAAAAACTACTTAGGTCTTTGTAAGATTTCTTTGTTACAATTATGGTGTCGTTTCCTGCATAAACAGGAAATAGGTAATCAACCACATTATTCTTTTCGGTTGGTTGCTGAAATTCCAATTCATTATTTCCTTTTTCATTTTCCGGCAACGAACGCTCTTTAAAATAAAGTAACGCATCTTGTTGAAATTGTTTGTAGGTAACACCTGAATGTCGTTCAATGGCTTTGTTAAACGCATAAAAAAGCCCCTTAAAATGAACCGCATCTGTGGTTACTTTTCTCCAAAAATCTAATCCGTATTTTTCATAACCATACGCTACTAATTGATATCCGAGCTCATAGTAGTTGGGTGTATAATCTTTATAGGAGCCACTTCGTAATTTCATCCAGGAGTATTTTTTATCAGCCAGCCAAAGTGATTTCATGCCATTGTAAAAGTTGGGCATTCTGCCACGTCCCTGGGCACTTACGAGTGTTTCCTGCCATACTGCATCTCCTTCAAAAAAGTAATCAGGTATTACAATGCCATTGGCAAGTAACTGGCCTTCCTGCCCCAGGAAAAAAGAAAATACGTTGGTAAGGCCGCCGCTAAAATTACTCAATTGCTGCATGTGCCTGTTTTCATGAATGATCAGGTTGTCATCCCAACGCAGGCTGCCGTTTGTAAAATTATTCTGGCCGGGCGTCATGTACAATTCGCTCATAACGGGCGCCAGTCTAACATAAGCATTGGGTATGGTTGTTTGATTAAGCAATAAAATATTCCATTTGCGTTGCTTGCCACCAATGGTTGCTGCGGTTGTTTTGCTTAATAGCAGGTTGATATTATTGATACGGTTGGCCTGGCTATCCATACCAACCGGAAATATTACCCTTGATGTGGCGCTGTTAATTTGTTTCCATTTGATGGAATTGGGATTGCCTCCAAATTCCTGGGCATGCAAAAGGGAAGGAGCAACAAATGTTAGCAAGCCAATTAATAAACGTTTTACTGGAATCATATAGCTAATGTATTGAATTGTAATATACCTGAAATGCTTTTTTTATTAAAAAAATAAATGAATGCTTTTTTGCCAAAGTAAAAATCCTGCTTTGAAAGCCGGGATGAATGCAATCCCGAAAAAAGATCGGAACAGGCTGCCTTTTGTTCCTCAAGGCGTTACAGTTGAACAGTGCGACGCCACCGAAGCTTAATTGAAATACAAGTGCAGGGCTAATAAAATCATCATGCGTCAAACTGCATTTCATTCAACATTCATCATTCAACATTTAAAATAGCTAAAGAAACCTGGCTCATGAAACCAATGCAATGTTTTATCCCTTGCGCTTTATTTCATTTGTATTTGTTGATTCAATCGTTGTAAGTTCTTTTTTTTACAAGCTTAAAATCATATACGATTTTTTTTGAAAGTCGTTCATCAGCGATTTATTGCGTTCATCACATATTCATTTGACAGCTATTCCCATTCATCAAACAAAAACTGCAATTCATCCCAATCTCTCATTTTCTCAGTAACATTTGTTTTTGCTTTGCGTAGTAGAACAAACAAAAAGCAAATTACTTATAATGAAAAATTTTACAACTGTGGTGGCTGCATTGATGATGCTGCTATCAACCAAAGCGAATGCGCAAACCCAGGCCCGGGTGTCGGGTAATATTACCGACAATGGGAAAAAAGCATTGTCTGCCGTAACAGTATCATTGCTTAATGCAAAAGATAGCAGCCTTGCAAAAGTTGCACTGAGCAATGCAGGTGGTAAATACGAAATAGCAGTTACTCAAATGGGCAACTACTTATTGAGTTATTCGCTGGTTGGATTTGAGCAAAAATATTCCGACGTTTTTGAAATTAAAACCGGGAAGGATGTTTACAACAACGACATTTCCTTATCGCCTGCAGTGGCCGAATTAAAAGGTGTAACGGTGGTTTCAAAAAAGCCGATGATCGAAGTGAAGGCAGATAAAACTGTTTTTAATGTAGAAGCAAGTATCAACGCAACAGGTAGCAACGCATTGGAGTTGTTGCAAAAAAGCCCGGGAATACAGGTTGACAATAATGACAACATCAGCATGAAAGGTAAGACTGGCGTAAAGGTTTATATTGATGGAAAAATGATGCAGCTCGACACCAAAGACCTGGCGGCTTATTTAAAAAGCATCAACAGCAACGACATTGAAGCCATCGAGATGATCAGTAATCCGAGTGCAAAATATGATGCAAGTGGTAATGCAGGCATTGTAAACATTCGCCTGAAGAAAAATAAAAAATTTGGTACCAATGGTAGTGCCAACCTGGGTTTTGTACAGGGCGTTACGCCAAAAGGTAACGGATCAGTTAACCTGAATTATCGTGATCAGAAAATAAATATTTTTAGCAACGTCAGCGCAGGTATCGGTGACTACCAGAATATCTTAAACCTGTACCGCATTCAACAAGATACCTTGTACAATCAACGTAGCGTTAACATAAGCGGCAACAAAAACCTAAATGTAAAAGCGGGTGCTGATTATTTTATTAACAGTAAAAACACCATTGGTGTAATGGCAACAACCAGTTTTGGTGAAAATGAATTTAGGAGTACAAGCAGCACAGAAATATCTTACCATCCAACAGGTCAATATGTAAAAAGCCTGCGTGCATTTAATAATGTTCCAGGCCATCGCACCAATGCTAATTTTAATTTAAACTATCGCTACATCGATACAAGCGGCAGGGAAATAAATTTTGATGCTGACTATGGATTGTTTCGTGGAACCGGCCGTAGCTATCAGCCAAACTATTATTATGGTGGCAACAACAACTTATTGTACAGTATCATCAATCGCAATTACACGCCGACAGATATAGATATTTACACTGCAAAAGTTGATATTGAACAAAAACTGGGAAAAGGAAAATTGGGCTATGGTGCCAAAACATCTTTTGTTACCACACAAAACACATTCGACTTTTTTAACGATAACGCCAGTGGTGTACCGGTAAAAATCCTGGAAAAGAGTAACAGCTTTACGTACAAGGAAAATGTAAACGCCGGTTATGTAAACTATCAGCAACAGTTAAGCGAAAAGTGGAGCCTGCAAACAGGTTTAAGGGTAGAGCAAACCAACAGTGACGGAATCCTGAGCAGGGCGGATGATATTCCCCAGCCTGATGATCGTGTTAAGCGGAATTATCTTGACTTTTTTCCAAGTGCAGCACTTACCTGGAATGTTAATAAAAAGCATTCACTGAATTTAACTTATAGCAGAAGAATAGACAGGCCAACTTACCAGGATCTGAATCCATTTGAAAATAAACTGGATGAACTTACTTATGAAAAAGGAAATGCGTTCTTAAGACCGCAATACACAGACAATATAGAATTAACACACACTTTCCTTGGCATTATTAATTCAACAGTTGGGTATAGTTATGTAAAAGATTATGCAACTCAAATAACCGACACCACAGGCAATGCAACATTTATTCAGCAAAAAAACCTGGCAACGCAGCAGATCATCAGCTTTAGTGTAGGCTCGTCTTTGCCGATAAGGAAATGGTGGAACGGATATGCAAACCTGTGGTACAATTACCAAATGTTTGACGGGGCCATTGGAGCAAATGCAGTAAACATCAACATTCCATCGTATGGTGCTTACCTGCAGCAAACCTTTACGTTGGGTAAAGATTACGATGCCGAAGTAAGTAGCTATTTTAGCGGGCCAAGCATTTGGGGAGCCACCTGGAAAACAAAGCCGCAAGGTGGGGTAGATGTGGGAATTAAAAAACAGTTTATGCAGAAGAGAGCAACTGTAAAGGTTTCAGCAACCGATATTTTCCATACCAATCCATGGACCGCAACTTCTGATTTTGGTGGCACTTATATTAAAGGAAGTGGTGAATGGGAAAGCCGCACAGTAAGGGTAAACTTTAGCTGGCGCTTTGGCAGCAACGAAATTAAAAATTCAAGAGATAGAAAAACAGGGTTGGAAAGTGAAGCAAACAGAATTAAATAACTCAGCATTTTTAGTGATAATTTGGGTATTATAAAACAAACAACAACAAAAAAAACCTCCTGTTTCTACAGGAGGTTTTTTTAATTAAATCTTTCAAATTTTTTTATGGCAGTTGAACCGGTAAGATTGTATTAATCATATTCATATTCAAAGTAACCTAATAATACATTTTCTTTTGAAAAGCATTTTTCAATTATTCTAAGCCCATCATTGTAAATGTATTTCCAGGTGTAGTAATTATTTTGTATGCCTTCTTCCACTGTAATCATTTGTGTAACCTGGCCTGTGCTATTGTATTCAAACATTAAATCGGGTAACAATTTATTCTTTACCACATTAAATTTTACAATGTCTGTCATCCTGTTTTTATCATTGTAGTAGTAGTAATAGTGTTTGCCATTTTTACCCATATCATTTTCGTCGATCACATTGCCCCGTTGATCAAGGCTAAATATTGTAAACGAAGAATCTTTGCTATTCATAATGCGAAGCATTTTTTGGGGCCTGTTTTGTTCGTCATAAAGGTATTGGTGTAATTCAGTAAGCCTTGTTGAAAAATCATCGTCGCTTGAATGCGAGTAGGAAGAAATGGCTGAAACATTTCCTTTTTCATCGTATTCGTAAAAGGAAGTGGTTACCGATAAGTCAGAGCTGTCGGATGATTGTATCAACTGTTCCTTATCATTGTAGATGGCCGTAAATAATGATTTGCCGCTGATGTTGGATCGGGTATAGGTTTCTACTTTCCTGAAGTCTTTAGATAATTTTTTCTCACAAAAAAAACCGGGGCTTGGCTCTTTGTCTCCTTCAAAACTATGCACCTTAATGGTCCTTATTTTTTGTGCTTTTATTTCAGCCCTTTCCGCCATTGCCTGTTTATTACTCACAATGTCTTTGTAATAATATTGAGCCATGCCCGATCCTGCACTACCGGTAACTATTAAAAAGGTCATCAACAGCTTTGCCCTAAAATGTTTTTTCATGCGCCAAAAATAAGATAGTGAACGGTTAAAATTTGAATTGAATTGTTATTTTGTAATAGCAGCGACAAATATTACCTGTTTGTTGTAGTATCGCCTGTTAAATATTCACCAGGCTATGGTAAATTTACAAATATCACCATGCCGGCTAATCCAATATCATTTATATTTTTTTAAAATATTTTTAACAAAAATCTCATCAGTGAGTCATCTTAAAGAAAGAACGGAAAAAATTTGTTTGAATTGTAATGCGGCCCTTGAGGGCCCATTTTGCCATATTTGCGGCCAGGAAAATATTGAACCCAAAGAATCTGCATGGCATTTGGTTATGCATTTTTTTAATGACATAACACATTTTGATGGCAAGTTTTTTAGCTCTATGAAATGGCTGATTACCAGGCCGGGCTTTTTATCTTCCGAGTATGTAAAGGGGAGAAGAGCAAGTTACCTCAATCCTATACGGATGTATATTTTTACTTCCGCCATTTTCTTCCTCATATTTTTTTCTTTTTTTCATATCAATGATACTAATATTGATAATTCCATTCAATTCGACATTGGTGGAAAGTCGCTGCCAGTTTTGAGGGCGATGTCGCCCGATAGTCTTAAATCGTTTACCGCCCGGAATAATCATGGCATATCTATCTCACATACTGAATTGACACACTATTTTGACAGCGTAAAAAATAAAGGCGGCGTTTGGTTAACCGGCCAGGTATTTAGGTCTAAAGCTGCTTATGATTCGCTTTTAGATAGTGGTGTAAAGAAACACAACTGGCTGGAGCGCCAGGTAATTTATAAAGAAATAGATATCAATACAAAGTTTCATTACGGGCTGGCTGAATTTCTAAAGGTATTGCTTTCAAATTTTGTTCATAATTTTCCGAAAATGCTTTTTATCTCATTGCCGTTATTTGCTTTATTCCTGAAGTTGTTATACCGGCGTCAAAAAGATTTTTATTATGTAAGTCATGGTATCTTCAGCATACACTTTTTTATTTTTACGTTTATGGCCATGCTATTTATTTTTGGGTTCGCCCAGGCAAAAGAAGCATTGCATTGGAAATGGCTGGATTATTGTAAAACGTTATTTCAACTGGCAATAGTTGTTTATTTGTATAAGGCTATGCGTAATTTTTACCAGCAACGACGTGCAAAAACAATCGCTAAGTTTTTGCTGTTATCCGTTTTTTCAATTGTATTGATAGGGGTTATTTTTACTTCCTTTATCTTGTTTTCTTTCATGAAACTTTAATTTATTTATATGCAACAATCAAGTGCCGACGCTTTTATGCGCCTGGTAAAAATTATGGATGAACTGAGGGAGAAATGTCCCTGGGATAAAAAGCAAACCATTGAAACTTTAAGACAGCTTACCATTGAGGAAACCTACGAACTAACGGATGCCATCACAGATAAAGATTGGAAAGGAATAAAAGAGGAGTTGGGAGATGTATTGCTACACATTGTTTTTTATGCTAAAATAGGAACGGAACAAAACCAGTTTACATTGGATGAGGTGATTAATGGGGTATGTGAAAAACTCATTTTCCGGCATCCACATATTTATGGCGATGTGATTGTAAATGACGATGAAGATGTAAAACGCAACTGGGAAAAACTGAAAATAAAGGAAGGGAAAAAATCAATACTAAGTGGCGTTCCAAAATCATTGCCTGCTACCGTGAAAGCCATGCGCCTGCAGGAAAAAGCCAAACAGGTTGGTTTTGAGTGGGAGAATAAAGAACAGGTTTGGGAAAAGGTTGAGGAAGAAAAGAAGGAGTTGTTTGAAGCGATTGCATCGGGCAATAAAAATGATATTGAGGACGAATTAGGAGATGTTTTTTTCTCATTGATAAACTTTGCAAGGTTTTTGCAGTTAGATGCGGAAAATGCCCTTGAGCGTACCAATAAAAAATTCATTGATCGTTTCACTAAGATGGAGGCGGCGGCCCTGGAACAAGGAAAAGCGCTTACAGAAATGTCGTTAGAGGAAATGGATGATATATGGAATAAAATAAAGAAGCGATCATAATGCAAATAAACCAACACCATCTGCCCGGCAGCTAATTAAAATCAATTTTGCGAAACGAATATTCTTTTAAACATTTATTAACCCGCAACAGTTACTTATTGGTAATTGCCGCCTGGCTCATTACCATTTCTTTTATCATAGACAATTACCTTACCGGCAACTCATCGCCCACCACTGTTGCCAAGAATATTACGGCTTACATAAATGCTCAGGAAAAAGATTTTGATAAGTTGGTTGCAGACCGAAACCTGGTTAGCAAATTGTCCAAAAACAAGGTTGATGAAGATGAACTGCTAAATATTACCAATAAAAAGTACTTCCTGTTTGTTTACAACCAAAATAATTTTGGCACCTACAACCTGGTGTTCTGGAGTACACAGGTAATTGAACCGATGGGCACGGTGGATATCATGCAGGGTAAAAGTGGTTTTATAAAATTGTCGAACGGTTATTATGTTTGGCGAAAAAATACCTGGAACAACATCACCGAGATAGCATTAATTCCTGTTAAATGGAACTATGGAATAACCAACGAATACCTCAGGAATTCGTTTGCCATGGGAAACGATATTGAACATGGTTATGAAATAAATGAGGCAGAAGGAAATGTTTCCATAAAATCAGCAGAAGGGCAGTTTCTCTTTTCATTAGATCCCAAACCTGCGCTATTATCATCGCATAATAACGAAGCTGCTTCCGCTTTGCGCTTGTTGGCGATTTTCTTTGTGTTGATATTTTTACAATTCGTTGCCACCTTCCTGGTAGCAAGAAATTTCTTTAAAGGGGTGACATTTCTTTTGGTGAGTGTAATTGGTATAAGGGTGCTTAGTTATTATTTCCCTATACCCGTCAACTTCCGTCAGTTTGAATTATTCGATCCTTCAATTTACGGATCAAATATGGTGCTAAGGTCACTGGGCGATTTGCTGATCAATGCTGTATTGTCTTTATGGATAATACTTTTTATAAGGCATTATATACAGGAAAAGAAAATTGGTATCACAGTTAAAAAAAATGCTGCCAAATGGCTGGTGGTTTTTGCCGGCATTTGTGCGTTGATATTGACTACTTTTTTATGTGGGCATATATTTCGCTCATTGGTAGCTGACAGTCATATCTCCTTTGATGTAATTAACTTTTTTACACTCGACAGGTATAGTGTAATCGGCTTTTTGGTATTGGGTTGTGTTGCCATTGCATACTTCTTTCTATCCCAGATAATCATTTACCTGTTGCAGCCACTGTTGCCTAAAAACATCATGCTGCTGGTATTGTTTATTGCTGTTACCGGTTTGTTTGTACTAACCTTTAGGATCGGTTCATCTGACGCCATTTTTGAACTTTACCTGTTAATATGGTTGATCATCTATTTACTGTTGCTTAACAGCAGGCACTTCTTTTTACTTGCTTCAGAAATCATTTCATCGAGGTTAATTTTCTGGCTTTTTTTCTTTTCACTTTCTATTGCCTTTATCATTATTGAGGAAAACAGCAACAAAGAAGTTAGGGAACGGATGCGTATTGCTACTACACTTGCATCCAAGGCCGACCCATCCAGTGAAAGGCTGATGAATACAGTTTTAACAGATTTCAGAAGCGAAGCACTGGCACCTATTTTTGATGAATTCAAAAATGACCGAACCAATAAATTATTAAAGGATAGTTTGCTGAGCGACAACTTTACCGGTTACCTGAATAAATTTGACACCAAGATATTTACATTCGATCCGGATGAAAATTCCTTATACAACGAGGATTCTACCACGTTTAATACGCTTACTACTATTTTAAATACACAGGGTAAACCAACATCTGTTCCGGACTTGTTTTACTACGATGTGTCCTATGATAAGTTTAATTATCTCTGCAAAAGAATTATTTCAGATTCCGCAGGCAAACCACTGGGATTTATTTTTATACTGGCAACGCCTAAAAGATATAAGGTTGATGCATTGTATCCCGAATTGTTTTTAAAGGGATATAATAATTCAATTGAAAATTCGCACATATATTCTTATGCTGTTTATAATAACCTGAAACTGGTAACCAGTCACAACGACTTTGCATTTCCATTGCAGCTTACATACGACCAGCTTCCCAAAACAGATTTTAAAACCATTAGAAGAAAAGGGTATGATGAGCTGTGGTACAGAGCCGGTCCCGATAAAGCCGTTATAATTGCGAAGCCCGATAATTTATTTATTGAAGCCACCACGTTATTCTCTTATTTATTTTGTGCCTTCCTGCTTGTTACTTCTATCTTCTGGTTATTAAACTCTATCATTCGTTCAAGATTAAAGTGGAAAGAATTGCGGCGTTATTGGCAGATGAGCATTCGCAACCAGGTACACAGTACCATTATTTTTATCAGCCTTTTATCATTCATTGTTGTAGGTGTGGCCACCATCTTATTTTTTGTTGATCGTTATCACAACAATAACCGTGAAAAATTAAGTCGTACGATTCGTGTAATGCAAAATGAAATTCGCAATTCGCTCACCGATTTAATTGTTTTTGATGATGTAATAAAAGTGTATGATGAAGGTTATCGTGAAAAGCTGGATCAAACCATTTCACGCATATCTGAAATACATGCCGTTGATATTAACCTATATGATCTTGATGGTAACCTGCGGGCTTCTTCGCTGCCACTGCCTTACAAAAAAGGAATTGTAAGTAGCAGGATGGATCCAATTGCTTACTATCATTTAAGTGGGTTAAAAGAAATACAGTTTTTTAAAGAGGAAACCATTGGCACATTGAAATACCTTAGTAATTATGTGCCGGTAATTGATGAAACCGGCCGTGAGTATGCTTTTCTGAATATTCCTTATTTTACTTCGCAAACAAAACTGCGCCAGGAGATTTCTAACTTCTTAGTAGCCATCATAAATCTAAATGCCTTTATTTTTTTAATTGCAGGCATCGTGGCATTCTTTATTACCAATCGCATTACCCGTTCTTTCTCTTTCATCAGTAATAAAATGAAAGCGGTAAACCTGGGGCAAATGAATGAAGCCATTGAATGGAACAGGAATGATGAAATAGGGGAGTTGGTTCAGGAATACAATAAGATGGTAAGCAAGCTTGATGATAGTGCGGCAGCTTTGGCAAAAAGTGAACGGGAGGGTGCATGGAGAGAAATGGCCAGGCAGGTTGCACACGAAATTAAAAATCCGCTTACTCCAATGAAACTTAGTTTGCAGTACCTGCAAAGAGCCATCGATGCCGATACAGGCAATATATATGAGCTAACCAAAAGTGTTGCCCGTACATTGGTAGAACAAATAGACCACCTTAGCCAGATAGCAGGCGAATTTTCGCAGTTTGCAAATATTGGTAACCCCCGCAACGAAACATTCGACCTCAATGAATCACTTAAGTTGCTGATGCAGTTACATTCAATTGAAGATAATCTTGAGCTGGAATGGAAGCCCGTAAATGGCGCTGTGATGATTTATGCAGACAGAACCCATATCAACAGGCTCTTTACCAATCTTATTCAAAATGCATTGCAGGCAATACCGGAAGATAAGCGGGGACATATTGTTGTAGAAGAGTCGCTTACCACCGATCATGTTTTAATAACGGTAACCGATAATGGTTCAGGTATTCCCAACGACTTACAATCAAAAATATTTACACCCAACTTTACTACAAAAACATCCGGCACAGGGCTCGGTCTTGCCATGTGTAAAAGTATTGTGGAGCAAACAAAAGGCAATATGTGGTTCGATACCCGGTTGGGAAAGGGCACTACCTTCTTCATAGAATTGCCATTGAAGACCAACTAAATATTTTTAAGTTGTTTCCTGGTTGATAAGTAAGCTTCCAATTGTTTCAATCCAAAGCTGCTTAAATTTTTGTCGGGAGTTACCATTGCTTTTTGTGCAACCAACACGCCATACTTTATATCATTAAAGCCGTTTATGCTATGTGCATCCGGATCTATTGAAATAAGCACATTTTTTTCCAGGGCATAATCAATTTGCCGCCAGTCCATATCAAGTCTGCTTGGGTGTGCATTCAGTTCTATCACTACCTGGTTAGCTGCGCAGGCGTCAATGATCTTTTTATGATCTACAGGGTAACCTTTACGGCTCAACAGCAATCTGCCCGTCATGTGCCCAAGAATAGTTGTATAAGGGTTCTCAATCGCCTTCAACAGCCTCATCATGGCTTTTTCTTCAGTCATCTTTAGGTTTGAGTGTACCGATGCAATTACAAGGTCGAATGTTGCCAGTATTTCATTAGGGTAATCAAGGCTGCCATCGTTCAGAATATCACTTTCAATACTTTTAAATATTTTAAAGGGAGCCAGTTGCTCATTTAATTCATCAATCTGATGGTGTTGTTCCCTGATTCGGTCAGCCTGCAGTCCATTTGCGTAAAAGGCGCTTTTACTATGATCACTGATTACCAGGTATTCAAATCCTTTTGCAATTGCTCCCCTTGCCATCTCTTCCAACGTGTTGCCGCCATCACTCCAGTTACTATGGCTATGAATAATTCCTTTTATGTCTGCAACTTCTAAAAGCGGTGGCAAAATTTCTTTACCCGCCCTGTCAATTACTGCTGCATTTTCACGTTGACTTGAGGGAATAAAATTTAAACCTGCAAGCTTAAAAATATCAGCTTCATTTTCACATAAACTAAATTTGAAACCAGGATATTTTTGAATAAAAGCTGCAGCAAATTCAGGTGAACATCCTTTAAGAAATCCCTGCTCTAAAAAACCATGATTATTACAACTGTGTATGTTGAATTTTATTCCTTCAGCAGCACGATATAATAACTGATCTTCATTCATTTTAAGCAAAGTAAATTCATCAACGGCGGCTAATTTTTTTTCAATGTTGATAGTAACATCATCAATTACTATATCGAGTTCGTTGATGATTTCCAGTTGTCTTTTGTAGGCTCCGGTAATGGCAATTTTTTTTTCAAAAAATATTTTATTAAAAAAACTTTTAACAACTTCTTCCATGATTTCTACCTGGGCATAAAGAAAACTTCCTTTATGCTTAAAATAAAACTCGATCGTATCCATTACATTCTGCTGTGTTTTTTCACCGAAGCCCTTATATAATTTCAAACGATTTTCTTTGCAGGCATATAATAGTTCACCTACATTTTCTATCTCCATTTCTTTCCATATCGTTGCAATTTTTTTTGGTCCTATACCCTTTATGTTGAGCATCTCCATAACTCCGTCAGGAGTTTTTTCAATCATTTCTGTTAACTGTTTTAATTCACCAGTCAATAATAATTCTATTACTTTTTTACCAGTAGATTCTCCGATGCCTTTAATGCTGAATATTTTTTCGTGCGGAACATCGCATAATTGCATCGGTAATTTTTCGATGGCAAACGCAGCGCTTGCATAAGACTTTGCTTTAAAACTATTCTCACTATGGATGTCCATCAATTTCGCTAAAAGCGAGAAGGAGTCTGCAATCTGGTTGTTGTCCATACTTAAAAGTAAAATGAATTTTTAAAATAATCAGTTGAAAATTGAAAATGAAATGGTAGAATTTATAAGAGGGGTATAATTAAAAAGTCCCGGCGTGAGCCAGGACTTAAGTATTAGTTTCGCTTCAATTGAGCAAAGCTTACTTCTTTTTTGGAGCCGCTTTTTTAGGAGCCGCTTTCTTAGCTGGTGCTGCTGCTTTTTTTGCAGGAGCCGCTTTTTTAGCTGGTGCTGCTGCTTTTTTTGCAGGAGCCGCTTTTTTAACTGGAGCAGCTTTTTTTGCTGGAGCAGCCTTCTTAGCTGGAGCAGCTTTTTTTGCCGGTGCAGCCTTTTAGCTGGAGCAGCTTTCTTTGCAGGAGCAGCTTTTTTTGCAGCTTTTTTTGCAGTTGCCATGTTCTTTAAAATTTAATTGGTTAGTAAATAATACTTAAAAGTAAAAATATTTTTTTACCCACCAAAAAAAACTTTAATTTATCAGGCTGTTGCTTCTACTGCATTCACTGAAATAAAACTCTTATCGCCTCTTCCTTTTTTAAATTCAACGATGCCATCTGTTAATGCAAAAATTGTAAAGTCTTTTCCAAGACCAACATTTTTACCAGGATGATAAACAGTGCCACGTTGACGAACAATGATGTTTCCAGCAATGGCTGGTTGACCGCCATAAATTTTTACACCTAATCTTTTACTTTGCGAATCTCTGCCGTTTTTAACCGAGCCTTCACCTTTTTTATGTGCCATTTTAAAACTATTTTATTGGTTGGTAATTTCTAATATGCGTTGTGATATTTTATACACAGCTAATAAAATTATTACCAGCTTTTATACAAAAAATTTCAACAAATACTAAGCGATTTCGGTCACTTGTATTTTTGTATAATGCGTACGATGTCCGTGCTTTTTCCGGAAGCCTTTTCTCCTTTTCATTTTAAAGGCAATCACTTTATCTCCTTGTACGAGGTCAGTTAAAATTTCAGCTTTTACTACCGCTTTTACTGCGTCGCCAATTGATATTGTACCTGCGTCGTCTGTGAAAACAACCTCAGAGAATTCAACTTTGTCGCCACTTTTTCCTTCAATGTGCGGTACATACAAGCTATCGCCTGCTTTAACTTTAAACTGTTGACCTGCTATTTTTACTACTGCTAACATATAACCAAAATTTAGGACGGCAAAGGTAAGGGAATTCAGATTAATTTGGAGAATTTAAAACAGGGATTTTTGCGAAAAACTGCTAATGATGGCCGTTTCTACAATTTTATACGCAAATTTAGTAGGTTGATGGGGAAAACTCGGCTTTAATTGCCTAAGATATAAACACATTATATTCGCTTTTCAATATGAAATACTTACATTTTCTGCTAAAGTGGATTTTTTCGGTGTACGGGTTTACGCTTTTTATAGTGGTGATGCTGGTGCTTTTTCCATTTGTTGTCATTGCTTCGTTCTTTGGGAAAATGCGTGGCGGTAATTACATTTATTATATATGTCAGCGATGGACGGATTGTATGCTGTTGCTTTGGGGCATCCGGCACACGAATGTATATGAAGTGCCACATGATGTTAACAGGCAATATGTTTTTGTTTTTAATCACATCTCTTACATGGATATTCCAATGTTAATGAAGGCCATTCGAAAGCAACATTTCAGAATATTGGGAAAAGCTGAAATGGCAAAGGTTCCTGTGTTTGGTTTTTTTTACAGAAATGCGGTGGTGATGGTGGATAGAAGCAGTGCCGATAAAAGAGCAGCAAGTGTTAAAAGAATGAGTACCATCATTCGTAAAGGCATTTCTGTTGTGATAGCACCTGAAGGAACATTTAACATGACACATCATCCACTCAAAGAATTTTATGACGGTGCATTTAAAATTGCAATTGAAACACAAACTCCCATCAAGCCCATGTTGTTTTTAGATACCTTCGACCGGTTGAATTATAATAGCGTGTTTTCATTAACGCCTGGCAAGTCAAGGGTAATTTATCTTGATGAAATAAGTGTTGAGGGGCTTAATGCAAATGACGTAAAAATGCTAAAGGAAAAAGTATACAGCATAATGGAAGAAAAATTAATCGGGTATAAAGCAAGTTGGATCAAAGATGAAAATAGCTGACTGGCCGGTTAATTTCTATGTCCTTCGGCAGAGTTGTTGTTACTTAAATAATAGACGCATTTTATAAGGAAATAAATAAGAGATGAAGCAGTAATTGTTTGTGGAGTGTGAAGTAACACAATAAACACCTGCTACAAATATTTTAAACAGCTCATTAAATGCAAGTGATAAATAGTTGAATGAACGATCAAAATGAAATACTGTTTTCGAACGAGGGTTTAAGTACTGAGCTTAAGGTAGCTGCGTATGCAGAAGTGATTCTTCCACTTGCTTTGCCTACAACTTATACCTATGCTGTTCCTGCCTTGTTTATTGATAAAATAAAACAAGGTTGTAGGGTAGAAGTGGTACTGGGAAAAAACAAAAGATATGCAGGTATTGTAAAATCAATTACCAGCCAGGTGCCGACACATCCAACAAAAGATATATTGAATGTACTGGATGATGAACCCGTATTATATCCGGAACAACTGTTGCTTTGGAAATGGGTAAGTGAATATTATATGTGCAGCGAAGGCGAAGTAATGGCCGCCGCATTACCCGCTCATTTTAAATTAAGCAGCGAAACAATTTTATTATTCAACGAAGATTATGGCGAAGATTTTACCGACCTCAGCAACGATGAGTATGTTGTAGCCGAAGCATTGTTAATTAAGAAACAACTTAATTTAAGCGAAGTACAACAATTGCTGGACGATACACATGTGTACCCGGTAATAAAAAAACTAATCGATAAAAAAGTTTGTATTGTTTGGGAATCATTAAGTGAACGGTATAAAAGTAAAAAGGAAAACTTCGTTCAGTTAAATCCAATCTATGATAATGAAAAAGCACTTAGTGAATTATTAAACAACTGGACAAAAGCGCCCCGCCAAATGGAATTGTTGTTGAGTTATTTGCATTTAATGAAGAGTGTGGGGGAAGTTACTCAACCTGAGCTCTTAAAAAAATCAGGTGCTTCTGCCGCACAATTAAAAGGGCTTGCAGATAAGGCTATTTTGCTGATCGAAAAACGCAGTGTTGACCGGATTAAGTCGATGCCCAAATCGATGGAAGTAAATTTTGAATTAAGCGGAGCACAACAAATTGCGTACACCCAGGTAACAGAAAGTTTTAAGGATAAAAATGTTTGTTTACTGCATGGCATAACCAGCAGCGGAAAAACACAGGTTTATATTAAACTGATTGAATCTTATTACAACCAGGGCAAACAGGTTTTATATTTATTACCGGAGATAGCATTGACTGCACAAATGATCCGCAGATTACAAATTCATTTTGGCGGTAATATCGCCATCTACCACTCCAGGTTCAATAATAATGAAAGGGTAGAGTTGTGGAATAAAATCAAGAAGGGTGAAACAAGGATTGTGCTGGGTGCAAGAAGCGCACTCTTCCTGCCCTTTAAGGACCTCGGGCTCATTGTGGTGGATGAAGAGCACGACAGTTCCTATAAACAGCAGGATCCGGCTCCCAGGTACAATGCAAGGGATACTGCAGTATTCTACGCTTCCCTGTTTAAGGCAAAAGTGTTATTGGGTAGTGCAACGCCTTCTGTTGAAACATATTTCAATGCACAAAAAGGTAAGTATGGCCTGGTTGAAATGAATGAACGTTTTGGTGGCATTCATTTACCGGTAATTGAAATCATTGATACAAGACAAGTGGCGCAAAAAGGTAAAGTGATGTTATCGCCACAGTTAAAAGAAGCAGTTACAAAAACAGTGGAAAACGGAAAGCAGGTAATTTTATTTCAAAACCGCAGGGGCTATTCGCCTTACCTTATTTGTGGCACTTGCGGCTATCTGCCTCAATGTAAAAACTGCGATGTAACATTAACACTTCATAAGTATTCAAACAAATTGCATTGCCATTATTGTGGCACCACCTATCCCAAGCTGATTGATTGCCCTGCTTGCGGCACTGTAAACTGGCTTGAGAAAAATTTCGGTACAGAAAAAATTGAGGAAATGTTGGAGGATGAATTTCCTGATTTAAAAGTGGCACGAATGGATGTAGATTCGGTGAGAGGTAAAACTGCACACGACAACCTGATAAAACAATTTGAGCAACAACGCATCGATGTGTTGGTAGGAACACAAATGGTAGTAAAGGGGCTTGATTTTGAAAAGGTAAGCCTGGTAGGGATTTTAGATGCAGATGGCTTAATGAGTTTTGCAGATTTCAGGGTCAATGAAAGAGCATTTCAATTAATGGAACAGGTGAGTGGCCGTGCAGGTAGAAAAGATGAACAGGGCAAAGTATTGATACAAGCTACGCAGGTAAATCACCCAGTATTAAAATTTGTACAGCAGCATGATTACAAAAAAATGTATGATTTTGAAATCATCAACCGGCAGCAGTTTTTTTACCCGCCTTATAGCCGAATCATTCAAATAACTTTAAAGCATAAGGTAAAGGAAGTGGTAAATGAAGCGGCAGAAAGATTAACGACTGCCTTAAAATTTGATATGCCCAATTTTGTTATGGGGCCGGCGGCACCGGTAGTAAACAGGGTTCGCAATCAATACCTGATGGAGTTGCTGATTAAGTTGCCGCTCGATATGAAACAGATTCAGCGATACAAACAATTAATCAGAAACCAGTTCAATTTACTGTTGACGCAAAAGCAGTTTAAAGGCGTAGTGATGATTGCTGATGTGGATGCTTATTAAAATGTGTTGGAGTTATTTAGGAATACCAGCAGCAGATTTTCATGGCATCATCGTTGTGTCACAATCCTTTCATCGGCATATAGAATGGCGACATTTCAGACCTGATAAAATATTTTAAATAAGCAATTTAAATAGCATCAATTTTATTTACATTAGTTTATGGTAATTGAAGAAAATTTTTCACTTAAAAAATTCAACAGCTTTGGCATCAACGCCGGGGCAGCATACTTTGGTGCGTTTACCAACACAGATGAGTTGGGTGAATTACTTGAATTAAAAATTAAGCCTTCCATCAACAGCAAATTGTCAAAACTTGTACTGGGTGGGGGCAGTAATATTTTATTCACCAAAAATTTTGATGGGTTAGTTTTAAAAAACAATGTGCTTGGTATTGAAAAGGTAAATGAAGATGATAATTATGTTTATTTAAAAGCAGGTGCCGGTGTAAACTGGCATAGCCTTGTACTACATTCCATTGAAAACAATTGGCAGGGCTTAGAAAATCTTTCGTTGATTCCAGGTAATACCGGTGCATCGCCCATGCAAAACATTGGTGCTTATGGCGTAGAAATAAAAGACGTGTTTTACGAACTGGAAGCCTTTCACATTGCAGATAAAAAAGTAGTTAAGTTTAATTTAAGCGAATGCGAATTTGGTTATAGAGAAAGTGTTTTTAAAAGAAAATATAAAGATCAGTTTGTGATTTTGAATGTAACATTCCGGTTAAATAAAAAGCACAGCTTCAATACATCCTATGGTGCAATAACCCAGGAGCTGGAAACCATGGACGTTAAGGAACTAAGCATACAAGCCATTTCCCAGGCAGTCATTCACATCCGCAGCAGCAAACTCCCCGATCCTAAAGTAATTGGAAATGCAGGTAGCTTCTTTAAAAATCCTGAAGTGCCCGAATCGATATATGCTTCATTAAAAGAGCATTACCCTGAGATTGTTGGATATCCTTTACCCAATGGCAATATAAAGCTGGCAGCAGGCTGGATGATTGAACAAGCCGGTTGGAAAGGCTATAGGAAAGGAGATGCCGGTTGCCATTCAAAGCAGGCATTGGTATTGGTAAATTATGGCAATGCCAGTGGCAAGGAAATTTATGAACTGAGCACAGCAATTCTTGAAAGCGTACAGTTAAAATTTGGCGTATTGCTGGAAAGAGAAGTAAATATTGTATCATAAAAAACGCCTTAACAATTGCTGACTTGCGATTATTAAGGCGTTAGATAAAATTGATCAAATATTTCCTGAAACAGTAAACTAATAAAACTCCATTAGTTAAAATCACTGTCATTTAAATCTTCTTCACTAAAAGATTGTGCTCCTAAGTTCAGCATACTTCCCATCAGGTCCTTGAATTCAATTTTTCCATCCAACACTTTTTTGCTGATCAATGAGTAGGAGGCCAGGCCATGCAAAACAAATTCCATCAACAACGCATTTTCTTTATCATTGGCAGATTTGAAATATTTTTTTACCAATGCATGCAAGCCATCAACCTTATACAAAAGTTGAACTTTATCAGCATCCTTTGTTTCAAAAAATACATCCAGGTGATTACCGCTGTCAAACCAACGCGTAATAGATTTATAAGGGTTGTCATCAACCGAAGCTTCCTTGCTTCTTTTCTTTTTAAGTGTATCCGGGTTGGGGAAATATTGGTTAAATAAAGTTCGGGTTGCTTTTTCTAATAAATTAAACGCTACTTGGTAAGGGCCTTCCTGTTCGCCTTCATACACCAATTCAATTTTGCCGGTAATAGATGGAATGATACCAACCAGGTCGCTGATCCACACCTGCGTTTCCTTTTCATCATTAATGATACACCTGCGCTCTGCAGCACTGATCGCATTTTCGTAGGCAGCAATGGTAAGCCTTGCACTCACACCACTTTTCTTATCTACAAATTCACTCGCTCTTGCTTCAAAGCTTACTTGCTCTATCAAACGCTTTACAAGGTCACTGATCTTTACTTTGTTTGACTGCTCTTCATAAATATTTGCTTCCTGTTCTGTAATTGCCAGCGATGTTTCCACCGATTTTGGATAGTGTGTAAGTATCTGGCTTTCTATCCTGTCTTTTAACGGAGTTACTATGCTGCCCCTGTTGGTATAATCCTCTGGGTTGGCAGTAAATACAAACATAACATCCAACGGTAAACGTAATTTAAAACCACGGATCTGCAGATCACCTTCTTCCAAAATATTAAATAAAGAAACCTGTATCCTTGCCTGTAAATCCGGCAGTTCATTGATCACAAAAATGCTACGGTTACTTCTTGGAATAATACCATAATGAAGCACCCTTTCATCTGCAAAACTTAGTTTTAAGTTGGCTGCTTTAATTGGGTCAATATCACCAATAAGATCTGCTACACTTACATCAGGTGTTGCAAGTTTTTCGCCGTAGCGCTGGCTGCGATGTAGCCATGCAACAGGCGTTTCATCTCCATGCGCTGCTATCAGGTCAATGGCATACCGTGAAATAGGTTGTAAAGGATCGTCATTAATTTCGCTGCCCGCAATTATCGGAATATATTCATCCAGCAACATGGTCATTTGCCTGGCCATCCTTGTTTTTGCCTGTCCACGTAAACCCAGAAACAAAATATTATGGCGTGACAACAATGCTCTTTCTGTATCGGGAATTACGGAGTCTTCATAACCCAGGATGCCCGGAAATGTATTTTCTTTAGCTTTAATTTTCGCAATTAGATTGGTACGGATTTCGTCCTTGATGCTTCTTGAAACATAGCCACTCTTTTTTAATTCTCCAAGCGTTTTAATTTTCTGATTGTCCATTTTTTTGTTTTACTCTCTTGAGGTGATAAGTTGTAATTGATAAATTTTTATCGTTCTAATTCAGATAAATATTTTTTTGTGAATGCAATGCTTTCTAATAAACTGTTTTTCTTTTTCCGCTTTCAAAGTCTTTAAATAAAAATGCACCAAGCCTGTCAAGCGATGCAAAGAAGGCTTTCCCATTATTTGTTTCGGTAAATTCTGTAACAAATTTTTGCAGGTAAGGATCGCTTGCTATCATAAAGGTTGTAATTGGGATCTTTAGTTTTTTACACTGTGTCGCAAGACTCATGCAACGGTTCAATATTTTTCTATCTACCCCAAAACTATTTTTATAATAACGCTTACCTACTTTAAGGCAGGTTGGCTTTCCATCCGTTATCATAAAAATTTGTTTGTTAGGATTTCTTCTTTTACGCAGCAGGTCCATCGCCAGTTCCAGGCCTGCAACGGTGTTGGTATGATAAGGCCCCACTTGTAAATAAGGCAAGTCCTTTACTTCAATGGTCCAGGCGTCATTGCCAAATACAACAATGTCCAACGTATCTTTTGGATACTTGGTTTGTATCAGTTCGCTCAGGGCCATGGCTACTTTTTTAGCAGGCGTTATCCTGTCTTCACCATACAATATCATCGAGTGGCTGATGTCAATCATCAACACAGTTGAAGTCTGCGATTTAAAATCAGTTTCCCTTATTTCCAGGTCATCCTCATGCAGGCTAAAACTTTCTACACCATGATTGATCTGTGCATTGCGGATAGATGAAGTGAAGTCAATCTGTTCCAATGTATCGCCAAACTGGAAAGGCCTTGTTTCGGGATTAATCTCATCGCCTCCACCGGGTTTAAATGTGTTGTGATTGCCCTGCTTGGTTTTCTTAAGTTTACCAAATATCTCTTCAAGGCTTTTCTGGCGAATGCCTTGTTCGGTTTTCGGTGTTATTTTAATTTCACCGGTTTCTTTTTTCTCGTCTATGTATCCCTTTTCTTTCAGGTCCTCGTAAAAATCACCCATGCCATATTTGTCGTTGGTAAGATTATAATCTTTATCCAACTCATTCATCCATTGCATAGCCTCGCCAACGTCGCCATTGGTATAAGTAAGCATTTGCATGAAAATGTCCAGCAGTTGTTCAAAACGGGATTTACTGTTCTGAGAGGGGTCGTACCTGGAGAAGTTATATCCTTTCATAATATGTCCTGGCCTTTCTTGTATTAACTACCCGATCTGTCGATATTGATGACCGGTGTCAATATTTTCCACCTGTTGCAATTTAATAAACATTTTATGGCCAGAATATGTTCGCCTTTGTTAAATAATAAATCCTCCTGCTTTTGGCAGAAGGATTTACTCATTTCGTAATTAATGTCGTTTACTTAAAGAATAACCGCCGTCAGGGTTTGCAACCGCTGACGGGGTTGAGCTAACCCCGTCAGCGGCTATTAGCCCCGTCGGCGGTTGATCGAAGACTACTAAAGCTTAAGTAAACGACATTGATTTCGTAATTAGTATTTATTATTTATTAGTGTCCGTTGCCTTTGCAGCAGGTGCCGGGGCAGTTGGTACATTATTGATTTGCCCGGGAATTTCACCAGGTTTTGTCAGTGAGTTTTTATACACACCTTCTATTTGCTGAATACCACGCAGGAAGTTGGCGCATTGCTCATTGTCGTTTTTAAAGAAATCCTGCTTGTTACCTTCCAGGTTAGCATAATAATTCATTTGTTGCTCCAGGTCTTTTTTAACGCTGCGGCTAACTTTTTCTGCAAGTGTTGTATCACCGGCTTTGTAACAGGCTTCCAAAAACTGCAATGAAATATAGTTGTGTTGCTGGTAACGGGAAACCATACCGTAAGGGAAGTTTTCTTCCAGCATACCTTTATCTACTTTCTCCAGCATCTGCTTTGCCTTGTCTTTTTTATCATGCTCAGCAAGGTTACCTGCAGCCTCAGCATAAGCCAGCCTAATGGTATTTAAATGACGCCTGTTTTCTTCATCAAAATATACACCGGATACATCGGCATTACCAAAAACAAACTTATTCATCATTTTATCAAATACCCAATCCTGGTTTACTTCACTGTTTGCAACCGGTACTAACCTGTTTGTAAGCCCATCCTGGCGCAGGTATTGTGCAAATCCAAGTTCTCTGTAAGAAGATGTGAAATAAATAGGACGTTTCCATTTATTACTTGCAATAATTGCAAGGATAGCTGCGTCATTTTTAAATAAGGCACTTTTTGGAATTTCAAATTTCATTTCACTCAACACACTGTCACCCGCATTTACGGTTCCATTACTGCGTACCAGTTTTTCATCAACCGGTACAAACACTTTTTTGCTTGGGAAAATATTCAACGTATCTCCGTTACGCATTTCTATTTTGCCCGGTTCATCACTACCTGCGTAGTCCTTAAGCATGGTGTATAAATCCATGTATTGATTTGGATCTATACCTGGCCTTGGTGCATAATAAACGATGTCTCTTTTTGCTCCTTCAATCTGATCTGCTGTCCAGATCGGATCCATCGGGTCACTTTCATTTATTTTATAACGCAACTGGTTTACGTACCAATCGGTGCCCAATAAACTTGAGTTAATTACACGTACATCTCTGCGAATGCCTTCCACTTCCTGTGCATACCACAATGGATAAGTATCATTATCACCAAAAGAAATTACGATGGCATTCGGCGCACAGCTTTCCAGGTAATCAATAGCAAGATCTCTTGCCAACACTTTTTTACCACGGTCATGATCATCCCACTCCTGGTTGGCCATAATAACAGGCACTGCCAATATGCACAAGCCTGCAGCGGCATAGTTAGCCATACCGCCTTTCATAAATTTGGCCAACAACTCGTTTACGTACAATACACCCAGGCCTATCCAGATGGCAAATGCATAAAACGATCCTACAAAAGCGTAATCACGTTCACGTGGCTGCGGCCCGGCCATATTCAGGTAAAGTACAATGGCAATACCTGTAAAGAAGAAGAGGAGTCCTACAACAAGGAATTCTCTTCTGTTTTTTTGATAATGAAATACAAGACCAAGGATACCTAAAATCAATGGTAAAGCAAACAAGCTGTTATTGGCTTTGTTATGCTTCATACTATCGGGCATATATTTTTGATCGCCCAGGCGAAGGTTGTCCCAGAATGATATACCGGTTTTCCAGTTACCATCTCTTACATTACCCATATCAATTCCCTGGATATCGTTTTGCTTACCGGCAAAATTCCACATGAAATAACGCATATACATCCAGCCTACCTGGTATTGCATAAAGAAACTAATATTGTCCGCCATGGTAGGTGTACCCTGCCATTCGCCGGTTTTAGGATCTTTACCTATACCTGCAAAACGTGCATAATAATCAGCATGGCCCTGGTCGTTGCTTTGATCCCACATACGTGGAAAAATATGCATGTCTCCGGCATCATAGGTCGTTTCCATTTTACGGCCATTCTTTACATAGGCGCCTTTACCTTTAATATAGGTATCTACCATTGTTTGATCGCTGGGTTGGGCCGTCCAATCCTGCCCTTTCAATAATGGCCAGTCGCCGTATTGTTCCCTGCCTAAATAGCCTACCAGGTTTACCGGGTTATCTACATTAAACATGTCAACTGCGGGATCTGCATTGGAGCGGATAAGCGTAGTGAAATAGGTAGAATATCCTAACAACATAAATGCAAAACTCCACAAGCCAAGGCGAAGGAAATTCCAGTTATTTTTAACTGCAAGGCGCAATCCAAAAAATATTAAAACGCCCATTAGTACAAAGAAGAAAGTAAAGCCGCTAAAGAAAGGCAGGCCGAAATCATTCACAAACATGATGTCGAAATTACCGGCGCCTTTAATGGTCCATTGTATTACAGCTTTTTGAATAAAACCAGTAATAGCACATCCGATAAAGAATGCTGCTACCATTCCCCAATTACTAAATTTGTAACGCTTGAAGTAGTAGATCATTACCATTGCCGGTATGGTAAGCAGGTTTAATAAATGCACACCTACGGAAAGTCCCATCAGGTAAAAGATCAATATCAACCACCTGTCTGCATTGGTAAAATGCCCATATATACCTTTCTTCTGTTCTTCCGTAACTGCGTCTTCCCATTTCAACATAGCCCAAAATACAATGGCCGTAAAGAAAGAAGACAATGCGTAAACCTCGCCCTCAACAGCACTATACCAGAAAGAATCTGAAAATGTATAAGCCAAAGCACCCACGGCACCTGCGGCCATTACCGAAAACATTTGTTGACTGGTCAGCTCATCATTACCAGTACGAACCAGTTTTTTTGCAAAATGGGTAATGCTCCAGAATAAAAATAAAATGGTGAAACCACTTGACAGCGCACTCATCAGGTTTATGCCCGTAGCTGCGTGATGCGGATCAAAAAGCACCATAAATAAACGCCCGATCAGTACAAAAAGTGGTGCACCTGGTGGATGAGGAATCTGCAGTTTGTATGCACTCGATGCAAACTCACCACAATCCCAGAAACTACCGGTAGCTTCCATAGTCATGATATACACGGAACATGCAATAAGGCAGATGATCCATCCGGTAATGTTGTTGATACGCTTAAAAGTCATATAGTAGTTTGGTTATAAGGGGGCAAATATAATTAGTTTGTTGTTTGCAGGGGTTAGTTTATGGTTATTTATGATTTTTTTTGGAGCCGGCCTTGGTTCCATGCTTAGCATGGTTATGTCACTTGCCGATTTTATCGGCATCCCGATGTTACAATCAATCGGGACTTTTACTGAAAAGCATGTATGAACATTTTTATTAGTCATTAAAACCTTATTTGTCATTCCATCATCAGCTATTATTTTACCTGCGCATAAATATTTGTAACCAATACCCAATGCAGTAGAGAGCTTCCTATCTTTGCCGGCGAAATGAAAAAAGCCTTTCTTCAATTACATATAGCTGTTTTTTTAGCCGGATTCACCGCCATCTTAGGAAAGCTGATCAACCTCAATGAGGGGTTATTGGTTTGGTATCGGTTATTGTTAACAGTAATTATCCTGGGAGCTATGTTATTTTTTAAGAAACAACTGGAGCTGCTTTCAATGAAAGAAGCGCTTAAAATATTTGGCGTAGGCTTAATTGTAGCCATTCACTGGGTTAGTTTTTATGGAAGTGTGAAGTATGGAAATGTATCCATTGCAGTAGTTTGCTTATCGGCTTCCGGATTTTTCACTGCTTTTTTTGAACCATGGATCAATAAAACCCGGGTGCTGTTATTAGAAGTGGTATTGGGATTTATTTCAATCTGCGGCATTTACATCATATTCGACTTTCACCCCCAGTTTAAAACCGGGATAATTTTCGGAATTATTTCCGCCATCGGCAGTTCGCTTTTTCCCATATTTAACAAGCAGTTGTTGCAACACCATAAACCAGCCACCCTTACCTTATATGAACTTGGAGGCGGTTTATTGGCATTGACTATTATTGTGCCTTTTTATTTAATGCAGTTTCCGGCTACATATTATCTACCAACCACCATCGACTGGATGTGGTTATTGATACTCGCCGCTCTGTGTACAGTACTTTGTTTTGATTTGCAATTGCATGCACTAAAAAAGATTTCACCCTTTACAGCCAACCTTACTTACAATCTTGAACCGGTTTACGGAATCGTGTTGGCCTTCCTAATTTTTAAAGAAAACAACACGCTAAACTTTCATTTTTACCTGGGAGTATTATTAATTATTGCGGCATTGTTATTACAAACGGGCAGAGTTTGGTACGGTAAAAGACAGAACCTGGCTTTCAATCCTTAAATGAAGGCATTATTTTGATTTGGAAATATGGGGAGTTGGAATGCAAGCACTGTAATTAAATTTGTACGGGTTTTGTTTGTGAAGGCGCCTAAACAGTGGTTATTCCCGATTGAATGATCAATAAAAAGGCAAATCATTTTCTGTTTATTAACCAGCTAATAATCGCTGTGAAGAAATAATTCAGAAAAATCGAATAAAGAGACTTGAAATTAATTTTCTTTCGTTACCTTTGCCGTCCAAAAAATAAGTCTATGGCTAGAGTATGTCAGGTTACAGGTAAAAGGCCAATTACGGGTAACAAAGTATCGCATTCAAATATCAAAACAAAGCGCAGGTTTTTGCCAAATTTGCAAACCAAGCGTTATTTTCTTGCAGAAGAAGATAAGTGGGTGACATTGAAAGTGTCTTCTGAAGCAATCCGGACAATCAATAAGAACGGTCTGTTTTCAGTGGTAAAACAATTAAGAGCAGCAGGCGAAAAAATCTAATTGCTGCACACAACCATTCAATCAATTGCATTTTTTGCCTGGGCGAATCCTGGTACAGAATGCTGAAAATAAAAATACAAGACAATGGCAAAGAAAGGAAACAGGGTTCAGGTGATTTTGGAATGCACAGAGCATAAAGCAAGTGGCAAGCCAGGAACCAGCCGCTATATCACCAAAAAGAACAAGAAGAATACACCTGAAAGATTAGAGTTGAAGAAATTCAACCCAATCTTAAAGAAAGTTACTGTTCATAAAGAAATCAAATAAATTCAGTAAGCAACAAACTAACAGGTAAGTTTACCATACTTATTCGTTATTTGTAATTGTTTTCGGATTTTAAAATTTTATAATTTTTCAAAATAATCAGTCATGGCAAAAGCAGCTAAAACAGCGATTAAAACCAAGGACCAGAAAGCGGCTTCAGAGGCTAAAAACTGGACAAAAGTTATACGTGCCCTACGTAGTCCTAAAACAGGTGCATATACTTTTAAAGAATCTATCATCCACAAAGACAAGATTAAAGATCATTTAGCACAGTAAGCTGGCTAAATAAGCTGAATTAAAAATATAAAAGCTGTTCTGATTCAAATCGGAACGGCTTTCTTTATTTAAGTATGTTATCAATCAAATATCTTTGCAAGGCTAAATATTTATAAAAATATATTTCAATGCCGTTTAGTTAACAGACTTCAGGTGGCGTGTGGAGACACCCTCCAAGGCTGACCGCCGGGGTTGGTGTCCTCACAAAACTTCTTGACCAAACGGCGTTGAAATATAATTACCTAAAGATTCATATAATATTTTCAAGATGGGACTTTTCGATAAACTCTTCGGGAAAAAGGAACAACAGGAAACGCTGGACCAGGGACTGCAAAAAACCCGGGAAGGATTTTTTAATAAAATTACCAAGGCAATTGCGGGCAAAAGCACGGTGGATGAAGAAGTGCTGGACGATGTAGAAGATGCACTTGTAAGTGCTGATGTGGGTATTGAAACCACTGTTGCAATCATAGAAAGAATTGAACAGCGGGTGGCAAAAGACAAGTATGTTGGTACCGGCGAGTTGAACGCCATATTGAAAAGTGAAATCGAAAATGTGCTGGTAACTGCACCACAGGATTTGAGTTATGAAAACTATGAATTACCGGCTGGTCACAAACCGCATGTAATACTGGTTGTTGGTGTAAACGGTGTTGGTAAAACCACTACCATTGGCAAACTGGCGCATAACTTTTCAAAAGCAGGTAAGTCTGTTTTGTTAGGCGCTGCAGATACCTTCAGGGCCGCGGCAGTGGATCAGTTAACGATTTGGAGTGAACGCACCGGTGTGCCCATTGTAAAGAAAGAAATGGGTAGCGACCCGGCTTCAGTAGCCTATGATACCATCATCAGCGGCGTGGCAAAAAATGTGGATGTTATCATTATAGATACGGCAGGCCGACTGCACAATAAAGCCTATTTAATGGATGAGCTTACCAAAATAAAAAGGGTAATTCAAAAGGTGATACCTGAAGCTCCGCACGAAGTAATGCTGGTGTTGGATGGCAGTACCGGTCAGAATGCATTGGAACAAGCCAAGCATTTTACGGCTGCAACTGATGTAACTGCACTCACCATCACCAAACTGGATGGTACCGCAAAAGGTGGCGTTGTGTTGGCCATTGCACATCATTTTAGCATACCGGTTAAATTTATAGGTGTTGGGGAAAAAGCGGAGGATTTGCTGGTCTTCGATAAACATCAATTCGTAAATGGGTTGTTTAACCTCGGCGATAAACTTTAAGCATCAGCGTTGATAGCGAACAGCATTTTAATATAAAATCAATTACAAAAACGTATTATGGCAAGTGTAGGTGAATATAATTTAATGAAAGTGATACGTAGTGTGGACTTTGGGGTTTACCTGGATGATGGCGCCGAAGGTATTTTATTACCTAAGCGTTTTGTTCCAACCGGTACAGCAATCGGCGATGAGTTGAAAGTGTTTCTATATCATGATGGAGAAGATAGAGTAATTGCAACCACGCAGGAGCCAAAAGGTGTGCTGGGTGATATTGTAAAAATGCGTGCAGTAACGATAACACCACAGGGCGCTTTTCTCGATATGGGATTGATGAAGGATATTTTTGTACCTAAATCAAAGCAGGTAATGGGCATGCGTCCCAATGGTGATTACCTGGTAAAAATATACCTTGATGAACAAACCGGGCGAATTGCTGCCACAGAAAAACTGGAACCGTATTTAAGCAACGAAGAAATAACCGTTAAAGAACTGGATGTGGTTGACCTGATCGTATATCGCCGATCCGACATTGGTTATGTATGTATCATCAATAATGTTCACACCGGTGTGTTGCACTTCAATGAAATATATCGTAATATTCAGGTGGGAGATAAATTTAAAGGGTTTATCAAAAAAATATATCCTGAAAGCAATGATAAAGACGACCGGTTTAGAATAGACGTTGCTGCCGGAAAACCCGGATACGGAAGGGTAGAAGATGAGGCTGAAAAAGTACTTAGATTACTGAGAGAAAATAGCGGCTACCTGCCTTATTATGATAAAAGCAGCCCGGATGATATTTATGATTTTTTTGGAATGAGTAAAAAAACCTTTAAGATGACAACAGGTAATCTGTACCGTCAGCGTAAAATATCTTTAGAAAAAACAGGGATTAAATTAATAGACGGCGAATGATGACTGACCGTCATTGATGTTCATATTTCTTAACCATTATTTTTATCTGTTATGGATATCGATAATCAACAAACCTACTGGGATAAAGTTGCAGATCATAAAACTTTCAGCCACCCGGTTAATGTGGAACTGCTGAAAAAATATATTGACACAAATGCAAAACTGGTTGACTTCGGTTGTGGTTATGGAAGAGTGGTAGATATATTATTGCATGGTGGAGGTTTCCACAATATAACCGGGTACGACACTTCATCCTTATTGGTAAAACGTGGAGTTGATCAGCAACTGCCACTACAGCACATCAACGAGCCGACAGATTTGCCCGTGGATGAAAATTCAGCAGACTGCATTATTTTATTTGCAGTGTTAACCTGTATTCCTTCAAATAAGGGACAGCAATCATTGATCAATTTACTTCGTTCCAAATTAAAACCCGGCGGCATTCTGTATATAAGTGATTATTATTTACAGGATAATGAAATCTCAAAAAGCAGGTACACAAATTTTAATGATGACCCTGTAAATTTCGGCGTGTTTACATTGCCGGAAGGCGCAACATTCCGCCATCATTCAAAAGAATGGATTGCAACTCTGCTGAACGATTTCAAAATATTAGAAGAACACATCATTGAGGTAAAAACGATGAACGGCAACAGAGCTGAAGCCTTTCAATTGATTTTGCAGAAATAAATTTGAGAAGATACGTTGTCAGCTTACGTCGATTTTAATCCACCCAAAAAGTCTCTCCACCAATAGCCTGAATTTTTTATCGTTCTGAGTTGAGTTTTAAAATCAACATGTACCAACCCAAACCTTGCATTGTAACCTTCACTCCATTCAAAATTATCCATCAGGGTCCAGGCAAAATAACCTTTAATGTTTACCCCTTCTTTTTTAGCTTTTAGCACGGCTTGTAAATGTTGATGAAAATAATCGATCCTTGCCTGGTCATTGATAACGCCATGTTTTAATTCATCTTTAAAAGCAGCGCCATTTTCAGTAATAAAAATCTCTTTTACACCGCCATGCAACCAAACTCTTTTGATGGTGCGGTAAAAGCTTTCTGCATTTATTTCCCAGCCCATGGCTGTTGATGGCACCTTTCTGCTTTTGGCACTTACCTCCGACGCCTGAATGTAAGGGATCAGTTTATTGTATTTAATAACAACTGGAAAATAATATTGAATTCCAATAAAATCAAAATCAAAATGTAACCGGTCCGTGTACTTCCATGTTTTTTGTTGCATGCGCAATGTTTCCAAAAATTTAAAGGAATCATCTACAGGGTAACCTTTGCCCAGCGCAGGTTCCAGGAACAGCCGGTTCATGAGTATATCAACCCTGCCGGCAGCCGCAACATCATCTTTTTTATCGGAATATGCAACAACCTGCGAAAAAGAAAATGTAGTACCTATGTTTGCTTTAGGTACCAACCGGCGAATAATTCTTGCGCCTTCTGCCTGTGCCAGTGCTGTATGATGTATGGCAGGTAAAAAATTGTTGAGTCCTTTTTTGCCCGGGGCATGGCGGCCAATCATATAACCGAGTGAAGTAAATCCAAATGGTTCATTAATGATGATCCAGTTTTTTACCGGAGCCCCAAAAGCTTCTGCACAGATTGTTACAAAACGATTAAACCATTTGTTTATATAATAATTGGTCCAGCCACCTTTTTTTTGAAGTTCATAAGGCAGGTCCCAATGGTATAAAGTAATGTATGGAGTAAGCCCTAGTTTAACACATTCTTCAATTACACGATGATAAAAGTTAATGCCTTCTTTATTCACTTTTCCGGTACCATCCGGTAAAATACGGGCCCATGAAATTGAGAAACGAAAAACAGTAAAGCCCAGGGCTTTTACTAACAACAGATCATCTTTGTACCTATGATAAAAATCGCAACCAACAGAAGGCTTGCCTCCACCCTTAATTTTTCCGGTGCCTTTGGCGAATACATCCCAGATTGATGGGCCCTTTCCATACATATCTGCTGCACCCTCGTTTTGCGCAGCAGCTATGGCTACGCCCCATTGAAAATTTTTACCAAAATCTTTAGAAGATAATATATGATTGCTCAAACTCATGGCTACAGATACAGGCTACAAAATTGAGGGCTTTAAATCGTTTAAATATTACCGTTATGTTAAGTTTTAGGGTACCCTGGTTCAATTGAAAAAACTTAATTACTGCAATTACAGGTAATAGATTTTTGCTAAATACTATATCAGCGGCCCGCAGGCAGGAAATTTACTTGTAGTTATTTATATTTCTACCAACCCATGTTTTACAGCGAAAAGGGCCATGCCAACCCTGCTCTTTACATTTAGTTTATCGAATAAAGCGTTTCTGTAACCATCGATGGTTTTAGGGCTTAGGTGCATTTGCGCCGCTATTTCATTGTAGGTATATTCGCTGCAGGCAAGTTGTAGAAAATCCCTTTCCCGTTCGTTCATCGCCTTGATCGCCTCGGCTTTTATTTTTTCTATTGGTGCATCTTTTTGCATTGAATGAACCAGTTTACCCGTAATGAAATCAGTGTAATAAAAGCCTTTATCCATCACTGCCTCCAATGCCTCCCCCAGTTCCTTGGGTTCTACATCTTTACTTAGGTATCCCTTGACGCCCAGCTTTAACATCCGCACAATGCTTTCTTCTTTCTCGATCATGCTGATCACAAGAATCTTAATATGCGGAAAATTTTCATTGAGCCACTGTACCGATGCAAAGCCATCCATTTGTGGCATATTTACATCCATTAAGATGATGTCCGGCTCGTTATTGCTGGTAAGTTTTTTTTGAAGATCAATTCCATTATCAGCTTCAAAAATAATGGTGCAATCTTCGCAGACCATTTCAATAAGATTAATAAGCCCTTTTCTAAAAAGCTTATGATCGTCTACTAATGCTAATCGCATTATTTTTTTACCTGGCATAAAGGTTACTTTTATAAAGGCAGTGCGATCGTTATCTTTGTTCCTGCTTCGGGGGTGCTTTGAATAGTTAATTTCGCATTGATTAATGAGGCCCGTGATATAAGATTTTGAAGTCCGGCACCTGTGCCCTTCATTTTTTCTTCCACGTTGAAACCTTTACCATTGTCTTGCAGGGCTAAAGTAATTAATTTTTCAGAAACGCTGATTAAAATATCAATGTTGGTAGCCTGGCTATGCTTGATCATGTTGTTGAATACTTCCTGAACACAGCGATAAAGAATTACCTCCTTATCATTATGGATAGCGGGCATAGCTCCCTCCAAAGTATAACTGGCAACGAATTCCCCGGTTTTGTTCAAATGATCTACTTCTGTTTCGATTGCTTTTGCAAGCCCGATTTTTGATATGCGATCGCTACCCAAACTAACAGACAAAGATTTGATGTCGCCAATCAGTTGACGGGTAAGGTCTTTTGTATTTTCTATTTTTTCGGCTGTTTTTGCTATATCAGAAAGACGAATGGTATTTAAATTTATTTTAATAAGGCTGGCTACTTGACCGAGGTTGTCATGGAGTTCCCTGCTGATATGTTTTAGTGTTTGTTCCTGAATTTCAAACCGGGATTGGCGAAGGGTTTCTGCAAAACGTGCCTCTAATTCCAGGGTTTCTTTTCTATGTTGGCGATATCTTTTCTGATAAAAGAAAACAAAAAATATCACAAAAGTTGTGATTAGCAAAAGCAACAATGTTATCGCCAATACAACTCTTATTTCACCTGTGATCGTCTGCATAATATCCCGATAAAAAAGTAAACACACATAATTAAGAAGATGAAGTTATGCAACTTCCACACTATCCTAAGCAAGGGCGCTTTTTCCTCCGTTAATTTTTGGTAAGTTAAAAAGATAAAAAAGCTAATTGTATAATAACTGAAGATGCCGGTGTTGAACCAAAAATTACTTGACTTCGCAAGGTTTTCCGGATGTGGGTTTTTGTAAAGTTGTAGATAATAATACAGTGCATAAGCACACAAAATAAAGCTTGCAATGCCAAATGTATTGCTGTTAAAAACCATCACACTTTCCCATTTATAAATATTAAAAAAGAAGATGGCTGTAAAAATAAAGGCCACAGCAGATATTAACCTGTTCAGTGTTTTAGTATTAAAAATATGGGCATAAAATATTGACAAAGCGTAAAATGAAAAGAGGCAGTTTAAGTGGTACAGGTACAGGTTTTTGCAGCCAAATTCGTTTAAAATATTTGCGCTTAAATTAAATATTAGCTGGATGATTATATAGTACAGGATAAAAGACCCCCTCAATGTTTTATTGTTTTTTGCAACTAACAATAATATCACGAGGGGGATAGTGTCTAAATAATTAAGCAGCTTGATTAATATAATTTCTATCATGCTATTAAAATATATTCATTGCTTTCGGGGTAGGGGATATTTTTAAGCACAGCCTGGAGGATTAGGGCAGCCAAAGATTGGACCTGTTGGATCTCCGCTTTTTACGGCCGTATCACCTTTCATTTGTGCACTTGCAGTAATGGTGGCTTTAAAATCGTTTTTACCTTGGCCGAACGCAAACGTACACCTGATGGCAATTACATCCTTGTCGGGATTTTCATCAATCAGTTTTTGAAGGTCAGCTTTTTGAAACAGGTAATCCATGTTTTTTTGGTTTTATAGTTAATGAAAATTTCGATAAAGCTATTTTTCTTTTTTGAAGAATCAAAGTCAATTTGTTTATTCCATGTTTTTCCTAAACAGGATACAGGGAAAAGCCTGTATGTAAATGAAATCATTTGCACGATATAGAACTTCATTTGTTGCCCTCCATGCATGGTGTTACGACAATTAATTACATCGCTGCCGGTAAGAGGCAGGCTGCATATTTTATAATAAAATATTTATGCTAACTGGTATTAAAACGAAAAATGATTTGGTTAAAATAGCTGCCCGTTCGTATATGCGTTCAATTTATAGCCCGCTATTTTTAGTTATTTAAAAATTGTAAGCCGGGTAGTTGCATTTGTGGTAATTTGATAGTAAGTTAGTATTTAAATTCATCCTTCGAATTGCCCCCAAAGCTCCTCACTTCTGTTTCCTGGTTGGTTCTGTAAATGAACCTATTTTGTATTTTAACAGGCACGGCAAATTGATATTTTTTAGCCTGCCATAAGTTAACATCACTTCCGATAATATAAAACCGTATAATCATGTTAGATAATGTTGCTTTAAATTTAGTAATCGGGTTAATATTTGTGTACCTGCTGTACAGTTTATTTGCCACGGTGGTTTCTGAGATTATTGCTACCAAGCTGGGACTGCGGGCACGCAATCTTAAAGAAGGTATCGATAGAATGCTAAACGATGTGTCAAATGAGGCAAAAGGGTTTTGGCCCAGGATGTGGGACTCTCTTAAGCTTATGAAAAATCCCCAAAATCCCAGGGTAACTAATTTTTACAATCATCCCGAAATAAAGTACCTGGGTAGTACCGGTATTTTTAAAATTCCTTCTCAATTTAAGGCAGTTAGTTTTTCAAAAACTTTACTTAACCTGCTAAATGAAATTGGCTATAAAAAATTGAATGTAGATGGAGATACCAAAATGGAAGATCCTGAAGAAGGTGACATTAAAGAAATTCCTGTAACAGAAATTAGTAAAGAACGAATTATTGCGGCATTAAAAGGCATCATAGCAGATCATAAGAAATCGACCGGTGAAGAAAAAGCTAAAATTGTGCTGGATGAAGAAACTGCAAAATATGTGCTGAGTATTTGGTACGAGTCTTATGGCGACCTCGTGAAATTTAAGCTTCAGTTAGAAGCCTGGTTCGACAGAACGATGGAGCAATGTACAGAATGGTATAAAAGAAAAATACAGATTGTATTGCTTGTATTAGGTTTTATGCTTGCCTGGTTTTTTAATGCTGATACATTTACAATCATAAGTAAGCTTTCAACGGATAAAGATGCCAGGGACAAAATAGTAATGCTTGCCGCCGCCTATAGTCAAAACAATACGCCACCTGATACGGCTAACATTACTTTTTCATCAGAGAAACTCGATTCTTTGAATAATGTAAAGAAGCGACTTGAGCAGGATATAGCAGACGCCAATACAATTTTAGGAGTGGGTGGTTGGGCACCCGACTCAGTTAAGATCGTAATAGATAGCGTTACCAAACAAAAAGTGTATAGTCCACAGGTTGATTATGTTTCTTTATCAGAAGAAGATCAGCAGGCAACTGAATTGATCAGGTTTACCCACGGTGAAAAATGGCAGTACTTCTTTAGATTATTGTCACATCATTTTTTTGGGTTTCTTATAACCGCTATCGCAATAAGCTTGGGTGCCCCATTCTGGTTTGATATGCTTAATAAAATGATGAAGCTCCGCACATCTTTAAAACAAGGTACAGACAGTACAAACACAACTGCGGGTGGAGTGGTTTCACCCATAAACAGAGAGGCATAATGAAAGCAAGGGTAACCAGGTTTCTTAATATCAGGTCAGGGTCGCCGGCTGTATTGCCAGATAATAATATCGGGAACAGGTTTTTCAGCCCCGGCGATGTTGTTGATATTGCGGAGGCCGTTGTGGGAGAATTGTATAAAGGAAATAGCACCTGGTATAAGTTAGTAGATGGGGCGTTTGTTTGGAGTGGTGGTATAGCGGCTACAACCGAATCCGTTGCATTAACCACTTCTTTGCCAGGCCCTTCCTGGATGAACAACCTGAAGATTCCGGATATATGGGAATTTTCAAAAGGAAAAGGGGTAGGCGTTGGCGTAATTGATACAGGAATTAATTTGAACAATAGTGATTTGGTATTTAATAAAACAGATTTTTACTTGTTCGACAAAACCTTATCACTGCAAGATAGTTTTGGTCATGGAACGCATTGTGCCGCATTAATTGGCGCAAGGAATATGAATAAGAAATATGTTGGTGCTGCACCGGAGTGTAATTTATATATCTGCAAATTTTCTGAATCGGGTAGTTTGTCAGATAGCGAGGCGATAAGGTATGCAGACGCAATTGATTGGTGTAATGCCAACAAAAATATTCATATCATTTCAATAAGTTGGGGAGGCCGGATGAGAGATATTGAAATAAAGGATAAGGTAGAAGCCGCGGTGAATGCTGCAGTCGCCAATAATAAAATTGTACTGTGTTCTATTGGTGATGCATTTCAGGATAATGATAGCAGTAAAAGATTCCCGGCTTGTTTTGACAATTCAATCGGAACCGGATCAATACCCGTAGAAGGGAAATTGTTTTCTTTTATAAATGAGCACCTGGTTACAATTGTTGATGGCCTTGATATTGCCTCATACAAACATGATGATGATAGTTTAATAACCATGAGCGGTACCAGTCAGTCAAATGCAATTGTAGCAGGCGTAGTAGCATTAATTGTAAATAAGCTCAATTTTATCTATACACCAAATCAGGTAAAAAAACTGCTTACAGATCTTTCCGTTATCAAACAAATTGCAGGTAAACCTTTGCCCTGCCTGAGTGGAGAAAAGTTATTAAATTTTTTTAAAAATTAAAGCCAACCAAATGAAATATTACTGTTCTATTCTAACCATTTTCTTTAGCAGCATTGTGTGTATTTCTTTCGGGCAGCGTTCTGCTTATTACGATGCGCTTTATTTAAAGTCACAGCTTGAAAGTATTAAGACAATAAAGGCTGAACCAGCAAACAAGGAATTATTTGAGTATTATTTTGGAAAAACCTCTTCTACAGATGACCTGGAAGACAGTATTTTAAAAAATCCTTTTCTGAAAGAATTTTATCATAGTGAAACTGCCCAGGGATTGTTTTCAGGTACCATTCAAAAAGGGCTTTCTTCTGCAGGCTCATTAAACGTTACCAATATTGCTGATGGTGTTGCCCAGTTTTTAATTAAAAGAGGAAAGGAGGAACTGAATGTTGCCTTTTTTAACCGGATGAAAAAATTCCTGGACGACCCCAATAATCCGGAATGTAGAACGCTGTTTCCCGTTACCATCGAATTTCTTAGTACAATAGAAACTTACCGTTATGCAGAATTAATTCAAAGTTTAAGAGAGGCTTTTAATAAGGACTTGTCAAACCTTGTTATCAGTATAAACCAGTTGATTGATCTGCCCCGGTATAAAGAAATATTTAAAGATTTGCCTGAAGTAAGAGCAGCCGTACGAACATCTAAAATAGTAAGCGAATTATCGCAGGGCGAGGCAGCTATTTGGCCCGATAGCATTATTCACAGCCTGGCACTTATGCCCGATCTGCAGGATGTAAATTCAAACCTTGGTAATGCGTTAAAACTGGTGGATATATTTTCCCAAAGTATCAGGGAAGTAAACCCTGCCAGTGGCAGCAGATGGATTAAACTGAGTGATTTAAATGCATTGGTAAATGATAAGATTACACTTAAAATTTTTGTTGGCTTAATTTATCAACGGGCAAAACTTGGCAATATTCAATTCGGAAATACAAGAGTTGATCAGTTCATGGAAAATAATGTAACCACCCTTTTTGTGCTTTCGGGCTGGGTTGAAAACTTTGCAATACTTGCCAACGATGTTGACCGTACTATAAAAGATTTTAAAGAAAAACTGGTTATCGGAAAACCAACTGCCGATGATTATTACACCTATATCAGCAAAGCAATCAATATTACTGAGTATGGTTTTAAGGTTGCTAATATAATAAAGGAACACAGTACGGATGACCCATATATAGCCATTGCAAGAAATGCCAACGAACTTTATAAAAATATATATACCAAAAATTATAACAATGCAGTGATGAATGCATATATAATTTTAAGAAAGGCATTTAATAAATCAGGCGATAATCCAAATGTCAATTCATCGCTTCAGGAACTGTTGAAAAAGCTGGGTCCGGCTGTTGAAACAATTGAAAAGATATTAAAGTATGGAAATTTTATGGCATCGGTTGTTAAATCAGCATCTGCCGACGAAGTGCAACAGGCGCTGGAAGCTGCTGCCTTACCCGCTGGTAGTTATTCCATCAAACAAAAATCAGCATTTAATATTGCTGCCAATGGATACATTGGATATGGCTTCGATTATAACGGAGGTCTTTATGCCAGAGGCATTTATGCACCTGTAGGTATAAGCCTGAGCGCCGGAAGTTTAAGAGAAATTTTTCCTGTTTTTTCAGCCTTTGTTTCTTTAATTGATGTTGGTTCAATTGCTACTTACAGGTTACAGAATGGATCAACAACAACACTTAAACAGGAGGTTCGGTTAGAAAGTATTTTTTCTCCATCGGCTCAGTTAGTGGTTGAGCCAATCCGCGGATTTCCACTGGCAATTGCCGCCGGTTGGCGTAAAACACCCAAACTTTTTTATTCAGACAATACATCATTTATAGCTGTGCCATCAACGGATGTTTTCAATGTTTCTATATTGATAGATATACCATTGTTCAACATCGTTAATAAATCTTTTACTAAAAAATAACTGGCAGATATTTGTCAAACTTCTTTATCAACGATTATTAAAAGCAAAGCACTTGCACCATTTTTAAATTATCTGCACAAGGATAAAATCCTACATTGTTTCTTTTTTTTGAACCAGGTTTCTTAATTATTTTAAATGTTAATCCGATAGCGATCGGATGTTAAATGAAATGCAGTTCGACTCATTATGATTTTATTAGCCCTGCACTTGTATTTCAATTAAGCTTCATAGGCGTCGCACTCTTGTACTTTTAATCTTTATGGAGCAATTAGAAGCATACCATTTCATCTCTTGTCAACTGTAAAAGTTAACACGCAAAAATTACAAATCTTTTAATAACTTTTCTGCTGCAGCCTTTACCTGTATCATATCTTTTTGCCGATCAGGTTTACTCAAAAAATAAAATGGTGTAAAAATTTCCCGGGTAATTCTTGATAGGCTCCGGAAAGGCTGCCCTGCTTTCCAGGTAGCATTGGCAAACCTCGCAAATAGTTCTTCATTTGCTGCACCCAATTCACCATCCACGATAGCCTGTAAAATTTCAGAGGGAAGTTTCCCGGTTGTTGTAACCAGGTAATTAAGCCCGCATTCCAACGCATAAAAACCGGCAATGCTGGTTGCAATTTTAATGGATTTAACTTTTTTAGTGATGGTAGCCGTGTCTTCTTCTTTGGATATAAATGGCGGAGCCTGTTCATTCATTCCGGCATAATAGCTGGCATCCATCCACGCAGCCATATCTTTTGCATAGCCTGTGTCATGCATCAACCCTCTCAGAAATTTCATTTGGTCTTCAACCGGAGTTTCAAGCACATCCTGCATGGAAGAAAGTAATTTGGTGGCGGCATTTTTTATCTGTACCTCATCTTTGGCAACTTCTTCATTATTTAAATGACTGGCACTGATAAAACTTGAACGTTTAATCCTTTCTATCCCCCTGAAAGGTTGGCCTGCCTTCCAGGTAGCATTGGCAAACCGGTTAAGCAGTAGATTTGATACAGAGTCGAGGGTACCTGCGGCTATGCGTTGCAACCAAATGATCGGCGTTTCGTTAAACTGGTTACATAGTAATTCCACACCACATTCCAGTGCATAAAAACCAGCCAGGTTTGTTGCAATTTTGTCTTCTTTTTTAGATACAACAATAGTATCCGTTTCTTCCGCAGCCGAAATAAATGGTGGAACAGCTTCCCCTATTCCTTTGTAATAGGCGCTGTCTAAAGTAGCTGCCATTGATGTTGCATAAGCCGCATCCTGCAAAAGAGAATCTATTTTATGCAGTTGCTGTTCCCTCAACTCGCTCGTATCTTTTATTTGTTTTTTCATATTACAGGCAAACAAAGTTGCAAATATGAGTCCAAAGAAAATGGTAGAAAATTGATTGATCAACCGGCTATGCATACAAATCTGATTTTATTAGGAACAAGGTGAAATTACTTTTTAAATATTAATTTAACGCAACGTTTAAGATCATATAGAAACGTACCTGTCATTGCCAATACGTTTAGAAGATGAAATTTATTAACCAGTAAATATTGGTTAATACAACGTCGCAAAAATATTGAATTTGAGAATAATATTTTATCTAAAAAACCTCCGTCAATATCTTTCGCATATATGGCATTTATCTGATATCTTTATAAAGTCTATTTGCCAAATCTTATTCCAATCGAAAGCCATCTCCCTTTAACTAAATTAAATTTCTTTTTTGATGTCAACCAACAGCAATCCTACAGCCGATTCTAAGTTAGATTTAATAAAAAGAGCCCGCAATGTTTTAAGAGGTGAGCGAAACCTCAGTAGCCATCAACTGCGGGACCTGTATAAGGAACTTGAAAAGTACGATCAGTTTGCGTATGCAACAGAAGTACTGCTTGCTAAAATGAAACTGGATGAAGACAAGGGGGATATGATTCCACTAAAAGATTTCCAAAAGTTGGCCACGTATATTTATAAGGACCAGTCATTGCCATCGTCTTTCAAATTTGAAAAGGCAATGCAGGAACTGAAAACGAACGATGATCTTTTTAAAACGGAAAAATGCGAAACCCTGGGCCTTGCCGGTGCTATCTACAAAAGGAAATGGCAGTTTGATCATCAATTTAAAAATTTAACGCTTGCCCGTTTTTATTATAAAAAAGGCTTTGAAGTCTGGAAATCTTTTTTAAATAAAGAAGACAGATTTTTAAACCAGGCTGCAAACGATGACGGCTACACGGCTATCAATTATGCATATATAAGTGAGTTGATGGCAGTAGATCAGATGGAGGAATATGGACGGCAAACGGGTTTGAGTGAAAGTATGCAAACACTGTTTTTGGAAGCCGCTGCTACACGAAATTTTATATTGGATCAGTATATTGAAAATCCATCTGCCCAGGATCCTGTAGTAAAGGAAAAAACAATCAGCGCATGGGTGTATGCTACCATTGCCGAGGCGTATTTTGGTTTGCATAACTATAAAGCGGCACTTAGCTTTATTCAGCAATATATTCAACGGGAAGGTCTAAATGCCTGGGAAATCAGGAGCTTTAGTCAGCAGATATTTTCCATTGCCTATTTGCAGTTGTACCAAAAAAAATTTGCAGGTGGCGAGTTTACTGATCAGCCGGAAATGGGCGGGCAGTTTCAAAAAATGTTGAGCCAGATTGATGAAGAAAAGATCAATACCTGCCTGGCTGCATTTAGAATGGAAAGTGATGGGGTTGTTGAAATTGATAAACAAAATGCGGTAATAAAGAAAGATGGTAAGATGGGGATTGCACTTTCCGGCGGAGGTTTCAGGGCATCGCTATTTCATATTGGTGTATTGGCATCACTGGCAGATAAAGATGAGCTACGAAATATAGAAGTGATTTCCTGCGTTTCGGGAGGTTCTATTCTGGGTGCTTATTATTATTTAAAATTGAAAGTGTTACTGGAATCTAAAACAGACGATTCCATTACCAGGGAAGATTACATAGCATTGGTAAAAGATGTAGAGTCTGGATTTTTGAAAGGTGTTCAGAAGAATTTGCGGGTACGTATTTTCAGTAATATTGTCAGCAATTTTAAAATGATTTTTAATAAGCACTATTCCCGTACACATCGCCTGGGCGAATTGTACGAAAGACATTTATACCAACAAATATGGGAACGAAATCCAAATTCCGATTTGGCAGAAACCGTTCGGGCGAATGGTGGAAATATTTACATGAGCGATCTTTTTATCAATCCTAAACTAAAGGAAAAAGAGACCTTTTCTTTTGTTACCGATAACTGGAAACGTAGTAACAAAATTCCACAACTGGTACTAAATGCCACCAGTGTTAATACAGGGCACAACTGGCAATTTACAGCATCCTGGATGGGAGAGCCGCCGGGGAATATACTGGCAGATATTGATGTAAAACCAAGGCTTCGCAGAATGTATTATTCCGAAGCACCGGACAGGTATAAAAAATTTAAACTGGGCTTTGCTGTAGGAGCTTCTGCATGCGTACCTGTTATGTTTTACCCAATGCCTTTGCATGATCTTTATCCTGAAATAGATCTGCAACTGATTGATGGGGGTTTACACGATAACCAGGGAATTGCTGCGTTGATAGAACAGGAATGTAAAAATATGATCATCAGCGATGCAAGTGGTCAAATGCCCACTAATACAGATATTACATCGGGCAGTGCCGGCATTTTTTACAGGGCGGATAGCATTTTGCAGGAGCGGTTACGTGAGTTACAATTTTTAGACATAAAGGAAAGAAATTACACTACGCAGTTAAACACACTTATTGCGGTACATCTTAAAAATGATCTGCAAAAAAATCCGGTGAGCTGGAAGTTTTGCACAGATCCGCCAAGGTCCATTATGTACGCAAATCTCTCAGGTAATAATTCGGACCTTACAAAATATGGCATACTTCGGAATGTACAATCACTGTTATCCGAAATACGTACAGACCTTGATTCCTTTAATGACACCGAAGCGTATGCGCTGATGTATAGTGGCTACCAGCAAATAAATTATGAATCGTGTAAATTGAAAAATGAGGATAGTTTAACAACAGATACCGACTGGAGTTTTCTACGCATAGCAGATTATGTAACCCAGCCAAACCAGGCGGTAAAAATTGAAAAGCGATTGGCAGCGGGTAAGAAGATAGCTTTTAAATTAATGGATGTTAGTACTAAAATAAGGGTTGCCGGAATTATGCTGGGTATTGTTGCAATCATTGCATTGATTTATTGTATCATAAAATTTTGGGAAGCCTCCATATTTAATATTACAGTTGCATGGGTAGCAGGATTTTTAATTATCTACCTGCTGGGATTCGTTTCAAAACACCTGGCAATGTTGGTAAATATCCGGGCCAATTTTAGAAAGTATATTGGCTTTCTGATCATTGGTGTTATTGGATTTTTGGTCAGTAATTTTTATCTGTGGATATTAAATCCAATTTATAATAAAGCAGGCGAACTTGACGACGAAGTAAAAGAAGTGGAGAAGTAAGTGAATAACCTGGATACGTTAACGTGTGAAATTAAAATTATCATTACAACCTCATTTTTAACGAGGGTCCTGCTCAAAGGAAATTCTTAGCTTCATAAAAACTTTTGTTATGCGTTGGTTAAAGGGCTTGCTCGTGGTGGCTATTCTACTTGTTGTCATTTACTTAATGGGCCCGCACCCGGCAAAGCCGTTGTACAATGCTCAATTACCATCAATTCCTGCCATTGGTGTATTAGAAAATTTTATTGCCAGCAATGAAGCAGTGCATAAGCTCCGCCCTGATAACGAAGCAAGAATTGTTTGGGCCAATGATTCTGTTAAACAAAAAACGCCTTATGCTCTTGTGTACCTCCATGGGTTTTCTGCTTCGCAGGAAGAGGGAGAACCAGTGCATCGGAATATTGCCAAATACTTTGGATGTAATTTGTACCTGTCAAGATTGGCTGAACATGGAATAGATACCTCAGAGCAGTTGCTGAACCTTACAGCCGACAATTATTGGCAGAGTGCAAAGGAGGCACTTGCTATAGGTAAGCAACTTGGTGACAAAGTAATTTTGGTGGGTACAAGTACCGGTGGTACACAGGCACTGCAACTTGCTGCGGCCTTTCCTGAAGATGTTGCTGCACTCGTACTCTACTCGCCCAATATTGCCATCAACGATGCCAATGCCTGGATATTAAATAATCCTTGGGGCTTACAGATAGCAAGGCTGGTGAAAGGAGGAAATTATATTGTTCCCGAAGATGACAGACCCATTTATAAGCAGTACTGGAGCAAGCCTTATCGCCTGGAGGCTACGGTGCAACTGGAAGAAATGCTCGAAACTACCATGAACGAAAAGACTTTTAGTAAAGTAAAGCAACCTGTATTATTGCTGTATTATTATAAAGATGAAGAGCATCAGGACGAGGTGGTGAAGGTAAGCGCAATGAAAGAAATGTTTACTGAATTGGGTACTACAGATTCACTTAAAAAGGCACAGGCCTTGCCCAATACAGGAAACCATGTAATAGGTTCATTCATTAAATCAAAGGATCTTCCAAGTGTTGAAAATGCAACCAAACATTTTTTACAGGAGGTACTACATCTTCCGGTAAAATAGCAATTTGAAGTAGTCAATTATTTTCAAAATAACTTTTATAGCGGTATCGTTTATACAGCTATGAAATGTGATGAGCAGGAAAATGAGCGAATGAATGCGATGCTGTTTATGTTGAAAATAAAATACTTTTTCTATTATAGTTACCCGATTTGCATTTGCGGAATTTATATATTAGGTTAGTAGTTCAAATCCTTTTCTACTGAAGAATTGCTGTTGTCTTCCCTCCTTCTACTGTTTTAATTTTTTGCGCATTTTTTTACATCAATATAAATAACCTGAAAAAATTAAAGTACTATGCCCCGCCCCATTTACAATGCACAGTTGCAGTCAGAGTATCAAAGATTATTTGATACCTGCCATATTACTCCCAGCAGTTATCCCGCGGTTGATAATTATGTTGACCAGATATTAAAGGGAAAAAGCCGGTATGAAGCTGTTGGAAATAAACTGAATATTCCCTGGTATTTTATTGGCCTTACCCATTGTATGGAAGGCAACTGTAATTTCACAAAGCATTTGCATAATGGCGATCCATTGACTGCACGTACAATACAGGTGCCTAAAAACAGGCCTGCGCAGGGTAACCCGCCATTTGCATGGGAAGACAGTGCCGAAGATGCTTTACAATACCAGGGGCTGAATAAATGGACGGACTGGGGTATTCCCGGTATGTTGTATTCGCTGGAAGCGTATAATGGATATGGTTACCGTTATTTAAAAGCGCCCAATGTGCCTATCAATTCACCTTATTTGTGGAGTTTTAGTAATCATTATACAAAAGGAAAATATACAAGTGATGGAACATTTAGTCCTACCGCTGTTTCAAAACAATGCGGTGTTGCGGTTATGTTGAGGCGCATATTTGAAAGGCAGTTGGCTACTACAGACACAAATGTTGATCCGTTGGCTTTGCTGAAAGAATTGGGAAAAGAAGTTAACTACGCACCTTCAAGATATGTAGCCAAGGCAGAAGAATTACAACGCCAGTTGAATTTAAATGGAGCTATTTTAAAAGTTGATGGAAAAGTAGGCAAAATAAGTAGTGATGCGTATAAGAAATTAGTGGGAGCGTATTTGCATGGCGATCCAAGAGAAGGGCAATCATAAAATTAATTTAGCCCTGATTTTTTACCCCTGTTTATTTCAAAAATAAACAGGGGTTTCTTTTTGCCTTTTAATTTCAACCATGTCTTTGTACGCAGTTATTAACAGAACTTGTGTTTTGGCTGCCCTTTTTCTTTATACTTCCTATAGTTACATCGAAGCATTCCTGGCATCCATCGAATGATTTTTACAACCTGAATTTGGCTCCGTTAAAAAACTCAAATATTTAGTTGGTTTTCCCTTCTTATAATCAGTTTTTTTATTGATTTTGTTTACAGATCCGTTTTGCTATTTATTGTACCCAATCGTGTTAACTCCTGTATATGAAAATCACTCTTTACATTTCATTATTATTACTTCCTGTAATGGTGCTGGCACAAACAGAAAATAATTATTTGTCTTCAAAAAATGAAGATACCACCCGGTGTATCAGCTCTGGCTATTTCCTGGAATTTGTACCTGTTGATAATAATTTTCACCGGGTGAAAAAGGGGTTGATTCAAAACATAGCATCGGCCATAAAAACTTGTGGCTATTCATACAGGTTCGACATTGCGTTTAAGGATAGGGCGTCCTCTGTTCTGCTACCGGTACAAATGAACCAGTATGCGGTTTGCATGGGCAATAATCATTTTTACATAAGTTTTGATGATGAAAATGATTCCTCTGTAAACAGCATTGTTCTGTATTATGATATTTTTAATGAGCATAGAAATTTGCTGTTAGATGAATTCTTAGGAGGCACTCTTCCTTATGAAAAAGAAATTTTAAACGGAACTACTATGTATTTGTATAAGAATAAAAGAGGGGATCATGTGGGAGAAATTTTCCTTGAAAACAATATGACCATTGCTTATTACACAAAAACACCCAGGTTGGAACAGCAACTCAGGCATTGTATCCAAAGTTTTAAATTTGAATGAATTGTTGCTCCAGCCTGCTTTTTTAAATCACCCAGATTTTTTTTAGATTTTTACTTCAATTACAGTCCTGTAACAGCTATTGCTATCTTACACACAAGTCTCTTGAAAATGAATGGTTTAGGCGCTTGATATTAATTTGAGTGAATAAGGCTGTGCGTTTTAACACAATTGTGGTCATTTTTTCAATCCGCCAGCCTCAGTGCCAACTCCAAACTCGTTACCTTTGCGCAAATTTTTATGAAAACAAAAACTATACATAGAGACAAAGTAAACATCATAACCCTTGGGTGTAGTAAAAATATGGTGGATAGTGAGGTGTTGAGCGGACAATTACTAGCCAACGAGATTGATGTTGTGCACGAAAGCGCAAAAAAAGATCACAACATTGTGATTGTAAATACCTGTGGCTTTATCGAAAAAGCCAAGGAAGAAAGTGTAAATACAATTTTGCAACAAGTGGAGTTGAAGCGTAGGGGAAAAATTGATAAAGTATATGTGACAGGTTGCTTAAGTGAGCGCTACAAAAATAACCTGGAGCAGGAAATTCCGGAAGTGGATGCCTACTTTGGAACCATGGAATTGCCATTGATATTAAAGCAGTTTGAAGCGGATTATAAAGCAGAGTTAATAGGAGAGCGTTTGCTGAGCACGCCCCAGCATTATGCGTATATGAAAATCAGTGAAGGATGTAATCGCACTTGTTCATTTTGTGCCATACCATTAATGCGTGGTAAGCATGTAAGCAGAACAATTGAATCGTTGGTGGATGAGGCAAAGAAGCTGGTGGACAGAGGTGTAAAAGAGGTAATGCTGATTGCACAGGAACTTACCTATTACGGGCTGGATATTTACAAGAAAAGAGAACTACCTAAGCTACTGCATGCCCTTGCCGATGTAAAGGGGCTTGAATGGATACGCCTTCATTATGCTTATCCTTCAAAATTTCCACTGGATATTATTGATACCATAAAAGACCGGGATAATATTTGCAATTATCTTGATATGCCCTTGCAACATGCGGCTAACAATATGTTGAAATTAATGAAGCGCCAGATTACCCGTGAAGAAATGGAAGATCTTATTCATGAGATCAGGTATAAAATCCCGGGTATATGTTTGCGTACGACGCTCATTGCGGGCTTCCCCGGCGAAACAAGAGATGATGTGGAAGAATTGAAAACCTTCTTAGAAAAAATGCGGTTCGATAGGGTTGGCACATTTACGTACAGTCACGAGGAAGGAACGACTGCACACGATTTGGCAGATACCATTTCTGCAGAAGAAAAAGAAGAAAGAGCACAGGAAATAATGGAAGTTCAGCAGGAAATTTCACTGGAAAAAAACCAGGAGAAAGTTGGTAAAACTTTTAAAGTAATGATTGATAAAAAAGAGGCCGGAAGGTATCTTGGCCGCACAGAGTTTGACAGTGTGGAGGTGGACAATGAGGTGATCATTGAAAGTAAAAAGAAATTGATCATCGGCGATTTTGTAAATGTAAAAATTAATAAAGCTTTCGACTACGATATAGAAGGTGAAGTAGTGGACTAAAAAAATGCCCGGTTAATTTTAACCAGGCATTTTTTTTAATTCCTTTAAATCTGTTTTATTAAAAAGTAAACACACCATTTTTAACACCATAAACAACCAGTCCGACCCGACTTTTTAAATTTAGTTTATCAAATAGCGCATCCCTGTAATTATCAATCACCCTGGGCGACAATCCCATTTTTAATGCTATTTCCTTGTAGGTCATTTCGGAGCAGGCATACCTGATGAATTTTATTTCAGTTTCATTTAAAAAGTATTTTTCCAGCGGTATATTATTCTGAATACTTTTTTGAAACAGGGAGCCAAGTTTTCCGGTGGTTTCGTGAGAGTAATAATGTCCATCCCCGGCCACCGAAATAAGCGCATTATGTAATTCACCTGGTTCTATATCTTTCTTCAAAAATCCTCTTACACCAAACTGCAATAATCTTGCGAATGCAATTTCAGAATCATACATGGTAAGTACCAGGATTTTTATGTTGGGATAATGTTTATTCAGCCAGCCTGCTGTTTCAAAGCCATCCATCTTAGGCATATTGAGGTCTAAGATTACGATGTCTGGTACATGGCCAGCTTCTATTTCCTTAATTACTTCGGTGCCATCGGCAGCTACTTTTAATACACTAAAGTCTTTAAACTTATTCAGGAGATTTACGAGTGCATCTCTAAATAAAATGTGATCCTCTGCCAGTAAAATTGTCTGATGCATAAGCTTCATTTTTTATGGGTACTTGAACAATTAATTGAATTTCTTTGTCGTTGCTGGTAATACGGCAACGACTTTGTGGGCGGCAGTTCTGTTGCGGATATTGATTATACCTGTTCATTTTTGCATGTCTCTTTTCGTATGCCCAGATCATTATGGTCAATGTAGAGCGTGCAATTTATTCCGTCACAAAACACACGGTTGCAGCAAGAGATGCCTGGGCATGTTTAAAAAATAAAAATACCATCACCGATGCAACAACACAACTAATCAATATCATTATGCTTAAAAAAATCTCAGTATATATGAACTTTAAAAGAAAATACGAATTGGTTATTGATAATTAAATATTCAAGAAAATTGATGCAAGAATAACTGGTATTATGGCACCGCTTTTTAACCGAACTATTTAATTAGTTTTCATTTCTTAAAGTAATATGCAGTGGATATTTTTCATATCCCGGGGTTTTACATTTTACTGCAACAATATTATAAAAAATTAAATAATATAAGACATAAATCATCAAATAAAAATCAATTGTTTTTTTCAGAATAATAGAAAATTAATGGATGAATAGAAACTCAGGTATTTGCTGATAGCAATATAGCCCTGTTAAAGCTGTTCTTTATCTTCAAAATTTGCGTGCAAAACCAATACCTTTGTTTTAAGATGCTTCCTGACTATCCTCATAAAATATTTGCCGACAAGCGCACCAGCTACAACCTTTTGCTGTTGGCGCTTGCAATGGATACGGCTTACTAAATGTTTTTATTCCACAACATTTTGTAATTTTTAATGAACATTTTATGTTAACAGTAAGTAGCACAGATAAAAAATCCGGTGAACTCCATAACGACTTTCTTCCATTACAAGGCACCGATTATGTAGAATTTTATGTAGGCAATGCAAAGCAAGCCGCCCACTTTTACAAAACAGCTTTTGGTTTTCAATCACTCGCCTATGCAGGTCCCGAAACCGGTATGAAGGATAAAGTGAGTTATGTAATCCGGCAAAACAAACTCACTTTTGTTTTAACTACCCCATTAAGATCCGGCGATTCCATAGCCAACCACATTTATCAGCATGGTGATGGCGTAAAACATCTTGCTTTAAAAGTAACAGATGCCACTGCAGCCTGGAATGAAACAGTATCCCGTGGAGCCAAAAGTTATATGGAACCTACCCTGCTTAAAGATGAATGGGGAGAATTGGTGCTGAGCGGAATTCACACTTATGGAGATACTGTTCACTTGTTTGTTGAAAGGCAAAACTACCAGGGAGTTTTTATGCCCGGATTCAGAAAGTGGGAAACAGCCTATAATCCAACCAGCACCGGTTTATTATATGTTGATCATTGTGTGGGGAATGTAGGTTGGAACCAGATGGATCCCTGGGTAAGGTTTTATGAAGATGTAATGGGCTTTCGGAATATTCTTACGTTTGATGACAATGATATCTCTACCGAATATTCGGCGTTAATGAGCAAAGTGATGAGCAACGGTAATGGCTTTGTTAAGTTTCCGATCAACGAACCTGCAGAAGGAAAAAGAAAAAGCCAGGTAGAAGAATACCTTGAATTTTACGATGGCGAAGGTGTACAGCATGTTGCCATTGCAACAGACGATATCGTAAAAACAGTTACTGAATTACAGGAGCGTGGTATTGAATTTTTATCAATTCCGGATAGTTACTATGATAATATTTTAGAAAGAATTGGTGAGATTGATGAGGATCTTGATCCGCTTCATAAACTCGGTATTTTAATTGACCGGGATGATGAAGGTTATTTATTGCAGATATTCAGCAAACCATTGCAGGACAGGCCAACTTTATTTTTCGAAATCATTCAACGAAAAGGAGCCCGCAGTTTTGGTAAGGGCAATTTTAAAGCATTGTTCGAGGCACTGGAAAAGGAACAGGATAGCAGGGGCAACTTATAATTTTAACGGAATGTAATATGTATCAATAAACATATTAACATTCCGTTGTTTTTTGTTGAAAAGTGCATAATGCAGCATGATCGGTGTGATTTTGCACGGTGTTTAACATATCAAATTTCAATAAAATTCCTATTTTTACGTTAATCACCTGATAAACCTATTTTACTTTTTTATTGATGAGGAACCTATTTAAATATATGTTAGCAGCACTGTTGATATGCTGTATTTCGGAAAAATTACTGGCACAAACTTCTATAATCAGTTTTCCTCACACCTCAAAAAATGCTGATCTGTTTTCAAGAGTAGAAGACTCACTTAAAAAGCAATTTGAAGAAAAAAAACTGCAATGGCCTCCACAGCAATTGTACCTGCGCAGTTTTAAATACGATCGCCAGTTAGAGATTTGGGTAAAGGAAGACGCAAAAGGCCCATTCAAATTTTTTAAATCGTACAGGGTTTGTATGCAAAGCGGAACCATGGGACCCAAAAGAATGGAAGGTGACTACCAGGTGCCCGAAGGATTTTATTATATCAATGAATTTAATCCAAACAGCAATTATCATTTGGCACTTGGACTAAATTATCCAAACGCATCCGATAAATTATTAAGCGATTCTTTGCGTCCGGGAAATGCAATTTATATACACGGCAGTTGTGTTTCTACCGGCTGCATTGCCATTAGCGATGCACCCATTGAAGAACTGTATGTAATTGCATCGCAGGTAAAAGAACAGGGGCAGGACTTTATTCCGGTGCATGTTTTCCCCATCAAGTATAACGTAAAAAAATCTTTTGAATACTTCACTGAGGCAAGTAAAGAAAATCCGCTACTTAAAAGTTTTGCGGTTACCCTAAAAGGCGCATTTGATTATTTTGAAGCAAAAAAACAATTGCCTGTTATCCTTATCAATAAAAAAGGCCAGTACATAATAAATTAAAATTTAGCTGATTCAATATTGCCTGCCGGTTAAATTGTTTGTATCAAACTCCATCTCCATTTTCTTTGATTACTATTTGAATGATCTCCTTCGTCTTTTGACTTAAAACCTTCTCTTTGCCATTTGTCAAGTGATCAATAGCTGCTTCTGTGTAATGTCTTATTGTTAGCAGCTTACAATTTTTTTCTATCTGCACTTCAAAAAATTCGCTGGCAGCAAGTGCAAGTTTTTCAATTTTTTCAGGCTTGTCATCCAGGCAACATAGCAATGTAATAGCGCCATTCTGAGACAGGTTGGGCCTTATTTTTACCTCTGATAACAGCTCGTGCAATTTGGCCACCAATGAATCCTCAACAAACGAAAAGTCTTTCGATCTCAGGTGCATCAGCACCTGCTGATCTTTTAATACAATTATTGGAGGAAGGTCTTTAACAGGAGTACTGCTGATGATTGTACCAGGTAATTCAGGCTTTAAAAAACACCTTACATGCAGGGGTATTTTTTTGTTTTGTAGTGGCTTAATGGTTTTAGGATGGATAACCTGTGCACCATAATAAGCCATTTCAATGACCTCCCTGTAGCTTAACGCACTTATAAATTGTGCATCTGCAAATTTCTTTGGATCCGCATTCATCACACCCTCCACATCTTTCCAGATGGTTTGATTTGTTGCATCCAGTAAGTTGGCAAAAATCGCTGCCGAAAAATCACTGCCCTCTCTGCCCAATGTGGTACTTTCATTTTCGTCAGTAGCACCAATAAATCCCTGTGTTATTACCAGGTTTGTATTTTCAAAAAGCGGTAGTACGGTATCCTTTACCCTTTGTTGTGTATAGTCCCAATCAATAATGGCTTCTCTGAAATTATCATCGGTTCTAAAAACATCCCTCACATCAATCCATTCATTGTTAATACCAGCCATGTTAAGGTATTTGCTAACAATGGCTGTGCTCAGTAATTCACCACAACAAACGATCTGGTCGTAATAATAATCGTAGTCCCTTACCGGCTTATCGTGCAGTAGCCATTCCACTTCGGTAAATAAATCATTCAGGCCAATTTCGCGGTAGCTTTCTTTTGGCAAACCTGTGAGTTCGGTAAATACATCGATATGTTCTTGCTTTATTTTTTCAAACAACATCAGGGCTTCTTCCTTGTTGCCGGTATAAAAAGAATCAACCACATTTTCAAGCGCATTGGTAATCTTTCCCATTGCAGAAATAATAATCAATATCTTTTCACCGTTAAAAGATTGTATAATGCCTGCTACATTTTTTATTCTTTCAATGCTATTGATACTTGCTCCGCCAAACTTAAAAACCTTCATTTCATTCGTTTAATAATTATTAAAAAAGCTATCATACAATTTCAAATAACACATGTTTCATAGATATGAAATGAATTGCCATATTTGGTAATCCCGTTACATTTGAAGCGCAAATCTAAAATCTAAATTCTGCAATCAAAAAAGAAACTATGATTATTAACAGGCGGGTGCAAACCCTTGATGAATTTACCATTCAGCAATTAAGAAATTTTCCGCATGCCACAGGCGAACTTTCGGGCCTGTTAAGAGATATTGGGCTTGCTTCCAAAAGAGTAAATGTAGAAGTAAACAAGGCCGGCCTGGTTGATATTTTTGGAGATGAAGGAAGCATTAATATACAAGGCGAAACGGTTAAGAAAATGGATGCGTTTGCCAATAACCATTTTGTAAGTGTACTCAGGCATGGCATCAGTTGCGCAGGTATTGGCAGTGAGGAGCTGGACGAAATTCTTGTATTTGACGATGAAATAAGTAATAAAAGCAAATATGTCTGTTTGTTTGATCCGTTAGATGGCAGTGCAAACATTGATGTAAATGTATCAATCGGAACCATTTTCAGCATATTCAGAAGGGTAACACCCGTAGGTACACCCGCAACTATTGAAGATTTTTTGCAGCCAGGCATAAAGCAGGTTGCTGCTGGTTATGTCATTTATGGTTCATCTACCATTTTTGTATATGCAACCCGCAGGGGAGTAAACGGGTTTACACTGGATCCTTCTATCGGTGAATGGACATTGAGTCATCCCGATATTAAATGCCCACCTTCGGGAAATATCTATTCGGTCAACCATGGAAATTATTATCAATACGAAGAAGGCGTAAAAAAATATATAACCGCATGCCAGCAAAAACACAAGGGAAACGGTGGCCCTTATACTGAACGATATATTGGCAGTATGGTAAGCGATGTTCACCGCAATCTTATTAAAGGAGGCATATTTATGTATCCGGCTTTAAAAGATAAACCGGGTGGCAAATTAAGACTGATGTATGAGTGCAATCCCTTTGCCTTTATTGTAGAAGTGGCAGGCGGCGCAGCAACGGACGGCAATCGGCGAATACTGGATATAATGCCGGAGCATGTGCATCAACGCACGCCTTTTTATGTAGGCAGTAAGCTCATGATGGAAGAGCTGGAATCATGTATGAACGGAAAATAATATTTGAAACATTTTAATTGGTCTTTATTAATTTACGCTCATGGTATCAATTATCAATTTTGAACAGCAATATGCAGATGATTTTAAACAGCTAAACCTTGAGTGGCTGGATAAGTTTGGATTAACTGAAGCGCCGGATCTGGAAATGCTGGATGATCCGCAAGGGGTTATCATTGATCCGGGTGGTTATATTTTTCTTGCAAAATCCGGCGATGTTATCATTGGTTCGGCGGCGTTGATAAAAGAAAAGCCAGCCGAATATGAATTGGCAAAAATGGCAGTATCACCTGCATTCAGAGGTAAAGGCATTAGTAAATTATTGATTGAGCAGTGCCTGGCAAAGGCGAAGGAATTGAAGGCCAAACGGATGTTCTTAGTGTCGAACAGCCAGTTAAAAACCGCCATTGCTTTATATGAACAATATGGTTTTCGGCATATTCCGCTAACAAATGCACATTACGTTACCACTGATGTTATGATGGAATTGTTGATGTAAAACATGTCAACATTAATAAGATTAGATAATAAGCAACGCTTTGGTTAAATAATATAGAAATCTGTCCTTTCTTTTGAAGGCTGTTAAACCAATCCATACTTTTAACGCCTAAATTTGCAGGTAAGGGACAACAGCAATTATGACACAAAAAATAATCATCTCTGTAAAGGATCTGAAAAAAAATTACGGAAGTTTTGAGGCAGTAAAAGGCATTTCATTTGATGTATATGAAGGAGAGATTTTCGGATTATTGGGTCCGAATGGAGCCGGCAAATCTACCACCCTCGAAATCATTGAAACCCTTCGGGATAAAACCAGTGGCGAAGTAATCGTAGATGGGCTTAACCTTGATAAAGATCCCGGCGATATAAAAAAAATAATTGGGGTTCAATTGCAAACATCAGGTTTTTATCCCGGTTTAAATCTGCTGGAACTGATCGCTTTGTTTGCCGGCTTGTACAATCAAAAAGTAGATGCAATGGAATTGTTGCAAACAGTTAACCTGGTTGACAAAGCAAAAAATAAATACAAGAATATGAGTGGTGGCCAGAAGCAACGTTTTTCTATTGCTACCACACTTATCAATAAACCAAAAATTGTTTTTCTCGATGAACCCACTACCGGCCTTGATCCGCAGGCCCGCAGAAACCTTTGGGAACTTATAAAAAATATCCGAAACAATGGAACAACCGTTATCATCACTACGCATTACATGGACGAAGCAGAACAACTCTGCGACAGGATAGCCATCATGGACGAAGGTAAAATCATTGCGTTGGCTTCGCCGGATAAAATGATCGACGACCTGGTTGCAACAGGGTTTGAAAGACCCAAACAGGTTAAGTCTGCCAACCTCGAAGATGTATTCATCAACCTTACGGGCAAGGAAATGCGGGAAGCATAATTTTTCAATTATTATAAATTAAACAATAAAAATGAAGCAATTTTTTTTAGCAGTTAGTATTTCGTTGATTACAGCTACAGCGGTAAACGCACAGGCAAAAACAAAAAAGCCTATAGGCAAACCAGCGCCCAAAGCAACCCTGGCAAAACCGGTGGTAAGCATGTTGAAAAACTCCACAGATTCTTTTAGCTATGCGCTGGGCATGAACGTGGCCAATAATTTAAGGCAACAGGGAATTGATAATATCAGCTATGCAGTGATGCAAAAAGCGATGAAAGATGTATTCACCAAAAAAACGCTGGATTTAAATGATCAGCAGGCAAATTTATGCATCCAGGAAAAGCTGCAACAAAATGTGGCAAAGAAAAATGATAAAGTGCGGAGTGAAGGAATCGCATTTTTAACCGCCAATAAAAAAAGACCCGGTGTACAAACCTTACCTAATAGTTTGCAGTACGAAGTAATTATGAAGGGAGATGCTAATTCACCTACACCGAAAATTCAGGATACGGTGGTAGTGAATTATAAAGGCACGTTGATAAATGGTAAACAGTTTGATAATTCTTATGAGCGTGGCGAACCACTCACCATTCCGGTGGCCGGAGTAATCAGGGGTTGGACAGAAATATTGCAGTTAATGCACATTGGCGATAAATGGAAAGTATTTATTCCAAGCGAATTGGCTTACGGCGAAAGAGATGCAGGGGCAGATATCCCCGGTGGTTCTACACTGGTGTTTGAAATGGAATTGATAAATATAAAACCTGCTGCAACTGCAGATCAGCCAAACAATTAATTCAATCATTCCTCAAATTATAATTCACAACTTTTATTGTTATGGAAGATTTGCGTTACCCAATCGGTCAATATGAGCCGCAGCCATTTTCTGAAAAGTGTTTAAAAGAATGGATCATCGACATCAGCTGGTTGCCACAGCATTTAGAAAATGCAATACTCAATCTTGATGAGGCCCAGGTAAACACGCCGTATCGTCCCGACGGCTGGACGGTGAAGCAATTGGTGCATCATGTGGCAGACAGTCACATGAATGCCTACATCCGGTTTAAACTCGGATTAACGGAGATCAATCCTGCTATAAAACCTTACGATGAAGCGGCATGGGCCAATTTAAGCGACACCACAAATCTGCCTTTTAATTTATCCCTAACAATTTTACATGCAATGCATGCACGATGGGTGGAGGTTTTGAAAAACATTAAAACTGAAGAATGGAACAGAACTGTTTTTCATCCTGAACATAAAAAAGAAATGACGCTGTGGTATTTGTTAGGTATGTATGCATGGCATGGCCGACACCACACAGCACACGTTACTGCATTAAGGGAACGACTGGGATGGTAAAGATATGAAGTACAGGAAGCTGGTTGAAGAGCCAGCTTTTTTGATTATTAAAATTTTCAAAACAACCAAATGAACTGGAAAAAATTGTCGTCTGAGTATCTATCCGAGCATCCTTATTTTACTGCACGCAGAGATAAATGTGAAATGCCTGATGGTAAAATTGTGGATGCCTATTATGTGGTAGAATTACCTGATTCTGTATGTGCGCTGGCTATTACCGAAGAAGGAAATGTGTTGATGGCAAAACAATATCGTCACCCGATTGAAAGCACTATTTTGGAAATGCCCGGTGGTTTTATTGATGCAGGAGAAGATCCATCCACAGCAGTTGGCCGTGAACTATTAGAAGAAACAGGTCATGAATTTTCATCTATTGAATATGTTGGAAAAGTGGCTGGTAACCCCGGTGTACTATCCGGCTATACACACCTGTTCCTTGCAAAAGGCGGCAAAAAAGTCGATGCTCAAAGCCTTGATTCAACTGAAGAAATAGAAGTATTACATGTGCCATTGGAAGAAGTGCGTACAATGTTGGAGGAAAATAAAATTGTTCAGGCGCTGCATGTAAGTTGTTTATTCTATGCTTTTCAAAAATTGGGTAAGGGATAGTTTTGGTAAATGATAAATGTTGAATGTTTGACTAATTTTTGACATTGTGATTTTTATGAAAGGAAATGGATGCTGAAATATTGTTTGCATTAAAACCGCCAGTTGAAGCTGAAGAGTGAATAAGTGGAGGTAAGTAGTGTCGATGGTGATAATGTAAAAAATGTATTGACAACTTTAAAGTCAAATCCCTGTTTTGTATGTGGACTAATATAAAATCACTCTTTTCTGCTGAGAATTTAAGTGCTGAACCTAAGTTGCCGCATGACTTCGACCGACAGGTAAGACAGGCCATTTCATTGGTTGGGAATAGCAGCGATTTCAATACTGACGAAGAGTTTTTAAATCATCTTACAAATAATGGAATTGAATATGTTGCGGCTGTCGAAATATTGCTATTCATGCCAATTGCCTTTGTGAGACAATTGCTTTTTACAGCAAATTGGCATGACAGTTACATCGAATACATTGACGAAAAAAGAAAAGTTGAAAAAAAATATAGTGAGACAAAGTCTTTTCAAATTATTTCAAAAGTAACAACTCAGTATTTTCAAAGCGAACCGGACAAGGAAACTGTTTTTAAAATTGGAAGAAGAAGTGCAGAGTTCAATGTTATTAATCCTCTTTTGCTGGCCAATCCAGATTTGAAACTTGAAGAAATTCAACTTTCACAAACTGTAATCATCAGGTGAAAGCATACAACCAACAAACCTGTTGCAAGGCAGGTGGACCAAATACCCTAACATAATATCGGGCTAATCAATACTATGAAACAATTAATGATGCGAAATCAAGAAAACAAATTAAAAGCGCTGGCAATTTATCAAATTGCAGGCGGTGTTTTAGGGTTGGGTATTACAATTTGGGTAATCGCTCACACTCCGGTAATCACGGGGCTTTTAATGCTCATATTTCTTGTAGCGCTTGGTTTATATACTTACTCAGTCCTTTGCGGAATTCTCCTGGTTAGGCAGCATAAACATGGATTAAAATATTCATTGATTAATCAATATTTGCAGCTTGTAAACTTTGCAATATTAGGTTTTGGTTTAAAATATGTTTCCGGCATGTTGCTGTCTGTAGGTGTTGACCTTACAGGTGAATTTGAAATGAAATTTAACTTTGCGATTATGTCAACCTGGGAGTTCAATGTTAACAGAGATGTTGAAAGAATTGAAATCAACTTAAATCTATTTGCTTTGTTTATCATTATTTTTATTGACAGACTTAAAAAGGGAATCATACAGGCAGAAGCAGAAATCCAATTTTTAGAACCTGGAATATGAAACACTGTCGCTAACTCAGGGAAGTTGTGGTTCACTCTAATGTAATTTCGGGAAATGAAAATCATAACATGGAACTGCAACATGGCTTTCAGAAAAAAAGCTGATTTCATTCTCACACATAAGCCAGACATTTTGATTGTCCCGGAGTGTGAACACCCTGAGAAATTATTATTTACCGTTGGCACACCAAAACCAACAGACATTTTATGGTTTGGGAAGAATGTTAACAAGGGACTTGGAATATTTTCATACAGCAGTTTTCGGTTTGCGGTTCTTGACAGTCACAACCAGGATCTAAAAATGATCATCCCAATTGCAGTAACCGGCGGACAATTTGACTTTAACCTTTTTGCAATTTGGGCAAACAACCCAACCGATCGGGACGGGCACTACATCGAACAGGTTTGGAAAGCAGTTCATCATTATGATAGGTTATTAACAAACACAAAAACAATGCTTGTCGGCGACTTTAACAGCAATACAATTTGGGATAGAAAACGTAGGGAAGGCAATCATTCTAATGTTGTAAAATTTTTAGAAGACAAAGGTATTTTTAGCACCTATCATTTGCATCGCAAACAAATACAAGGGGCTGAGGAACAACCTACACATTATTTGTACAGGCACAAAGACAAACCATATCATCTTGACTATTGTTTTGTTTCGGCAGACTTAGCTGAAAAAATTCACTCGGTAGAAATTGGCGATTACGACTTTTGGATAAGGTACAGTGACCACGTTCCGGTTATTGTAACATTTGATAACTTGTAAGCGGAAAATGGAGCATCAATATAACAGGTGGTTAGCGTTTTTTCATTATTATGAAACAATTGCGTAAACTGTTTTAGGAATTTATATGGTGATAAAAAGCCCGGACCTAAAGCTTTATAAGCGTTGCGATAGCCTAATATACCTCAAATGAATAATAAGCTATCTTTGTAATCTATGGCAGTAAATAATTTACTAGACACAAGTACAGTAAGTCTTAGCGATATTATAGGCAATGGTAAAGTCTACAAAGTGCCGTCATATCAAAGAGATTATTCATGGAAGCAAGACCATTGGGAAGACTTATGGGCAGATATTCTGACGGTATTGAATGGCAATAGTATCCATTACATGGGTTCAATAGTATTGCAAAATAAAGGGGATAAAAAATACAGCGTTATAGATGGGCAACAAAGGCTTTCAACTTTGACCCTAATAGTGTTAGCCACTATAAAAACAATTCAAACCTTAATAGACAAAAGTATTGACAGAGATAATAATATTGAAAGGATATCATTACTCACCAAAAAGTTTCTCGGAGATAAAGACCCCGGTTCATTAACCTATTCAGCAAAGCTTGAATTAAATGAAAATAATAATAGCTTCTTTCAAACTCATTTAATGGTTTTCAGACAGCCGTTAAATGAAAAAACGCTGGGCGATTCTGACAAGTTGCTTTGGCAAGCTTATAATTTTTTTCTCGGAAAAATAGCCACACATTTTCAAGGCAATGAAAATGGAGAGGATTTGGCAAACTTTCTAAACAGGCAAATTGCCGAAAGGATGATGTTCATCCAAATTGTAGTAGAAGATGAACTCAGTGCATACACAGTTTTTGAGACTTTGAACTCAAGAGGAGTTAGCTTAACCGTTACAGATTTACTGAAAAACTACTTATTTTCTTTATCTACGAAAGTAGATTTGGACCATGTGAAAGAAAAATGGCGAAAAATAGTAGACACCGTCGGGTTAGATAATTTCCCTGCGTTCCTCCGCCACTACTGGATTTCGAAAAATAAACTCATTAGGCAAGAATATTTATTTCGGGCTATGAAAGATGTTGTAAAAACATCTCCAAAAGTGATTGAACTTTTAGATGAGTTAGAGAGAAATGCACAACTATACAATGCATTGTCAAATTCTTCAGACCCGTTTTGGATTGGCCAAAGAGATCAAAAGAAAAGAATTAAAGAAATAGAATTATTTAAGGAAAAGCAGGCTTTACCTCTTTTATTAGCATCCTATAATAATCTCACAGCAGAAGAATTTACAAAGGTGTTAAGAATTGTAAGTGTGATTACATTCCGATATACAATTATTGGAGGGTTGCATACGAATTTAAAAGAGGACGTTTATAACAAAGCAGCGATAAAAATCAGCAACAAAGATTTGACATCAGCATCTTTAATTGCAAAAGAGGTAAAGGCGTTATATACTAGTGATAAAGATTTTAAAAACGATTTTTCAACTACAGCAATAAGTACAAAAAGAGGCAAAAAATTAGTAAGATATATTTTGTTTGAAATTGAGAATCACCTGGCTCAAACTGATACAGACTATGAAGATAGCCCTGCAACTATTGAGCATATTTTACCCGAAAATGCTGGAGAAGAGTGGGTTGATAATTTCCCTGTTTCAATTCAAGAATCTTTGGTATATAGAATTGGAAATTATACCTTATTAGAGGATGACAAGAATAGAGCATGTGGTAACAAAAATTTTGAAACAAAAAAGGCTATTTATCATACTAGCCAATATGTAATGACCAGGCAAATAGTTGCTCCTTATTGGACACCAAATACTTTAGATAACAGGCAGACGAGGCTTTCCGAGTATGCTTCAACATCATGGCGTCTTCCATACTTTGACTAAAATATTTCAATTATTCTGCCCAGTCAATCCGGGTTGATGTATAGAGAGCCCGTAATGCCAACACCTTACAACAAATCAGTATCAACTTCTCCCACCAAAAATACGCTGCCACAAACTATAATCAGGTCATCACCAGTACTTACATTTTTTGCTGCAAGAATCGCTTCCATTACAGTGTTATAAACTGAACCTGTTAAATTGTAAGTAGCTGCTTTTTCCTGCAGTTCTACAGCCGGTAAGGCCCGTGGAATATGGGCATTTGTAAAATAATAATGTGCATCTGCAGGCAACATCGACAGTACTTTTGTTACTTCTTTATCTTTTACCATGCCAATTATAAAATGAATGCCGGCACTATTTGAAACGGTTGCCTTGTGTGATTGAACCTGTTGCAACACTTGTTTCATGCCATCTTCATTGTGTGCCACATCTAACACTATCAACGGATGTTCTGCAACTACTTCCCATCTTCCATGCAGGCCGGTTAATTTTTTGATATTAGCCAGGGCCTCTTTTTGATCCGGGGCTTTTATGTCAAATCCTTTTTCCTGCAGTATCGTCAAAGCACTTAGTACAGTTCTTAAGTTTTTAGCCTGGTACAATCCGGGCAGGTCGAGGATATATGTTTCTGCTAAATCAGTATTATTATTTTTTATGGTGCAATATAATTGGTCACTTGTTGCATGTACTTCAAGTATCGTTAATTCATCTTCACTAAAATAAACCGGGGCATTTTTTTCAATTCCTTTTTGTAGAAAAACAGGTTTTGTTACATCAAGATATTCACCAACCACAACCGGCACCTTTGGTTTAATAATACCTGCTTTTTCAAATGAAATTTTCTCAAGTGTATCTCCCAGTATGTTTATATGATCGTAACCGATATTGGTTATCACGGATAGGAGAGGCGTAATAATATTAGTGCTGTCCAACCTGCCACCAAGGCCTGTTTCAATGATGGCGATATCTACTTTTTCATTGGCAAAGTATTCAAATGCCATTGCAACTGTCAATTCAAAAAAAGAAGGTTGTACCGCCTCCGTAATGGCCAGCGTGCTTTCTACAAATGCTACCACAAAAGCTTCACTCACCATTTCTCCATTGATCTTAATGCGTTCCCTGAAATCTTTTAAATGGGGCGAAGTGTACAAGCCTGTTTTGTAACCGGCCTGTTGGAAAATGGCAGCTAACATGTGGCTGGTACTGCCTTTGCCATTAGTACCGGCAATATGAATACTCCTGAATTTATTTTGTGGGTTACCAATTGCGTTGCATAAAGCAATGGTATTATGAAGGTCTTCCTTGTAAGCAATTGCGCCTATCCTGCTAAACATGGGCAGTTGGGTGTACAGGTGTTCAATGGTTTGCTGGTAGGTCATTTCAGCAAATATACAGTTTACCAAAACGCCCGATACATTCCATAAATGGATAATTTTTATTTAGCTAATACTTCGTGAATAAGCAATTGAAGTAATCAATAAACTTGATAAAAAAATCGTGAAAAAAATTATTGAATGGTAAAATTAAACTGTACCGTTACGGTACTCTCAGCCGTGGATTTATTGAACTGAACATTTCTTAAGTATTTGACAATTGCATCAGCATAAGCCTGCGCCCTTGTGGTAGAATTTTTACCAAACCCCATAAATGTTCCGGTACCGGCGGTAGAAACTTTTACTGTAGCATACACCGTTGCTTTAGCCAGGTCGCCGGTAAAAGCGTAGTATTTAATAATTTTTCTGTTGCCAATTACTCTTGGCCCACCGATTTTACCGCCCGGTGTATTACCATAACTATCTGCATTTCCTGTAGGGTCACCGGCATCACCCGTACCACCGGCTTTGTTACCCTGGTACTTGTATCCATTGTCTTCAGTTGCGCCATTTCCATTGCCGTTACCCGGTCCGTTATAAGTTAATTTGGGCTTTTGTGGTTTGGGTGCTGGAGGTAATACCACTGCCGCAGGTTTGGTTGTTTTTACCGCTTTTGTTTCAGGTTTTTCTGCAATGTTGGTTACTTTAGGAGTAGGCTTTAGCGGCTTTGTAACAGGCGCTGCATCTTCTTCTGCATTGTCGTCGGGTTCTATTGCACGGGAAGGTTCGTCGTTAGCGGCAACATTTTTTTGAGGTTGCGGAGCTGATCTTTCCCGGGTTGGTGACATCTCACCTTTTATCAAAGGTTGCTCCTGGCCCCAGCCTTCTTCATTATTGCCAAGATTAATTTCAATCAGGTCTGATGTGATGGGTTGAGTTGGAATAAATATGGGCCAGGTAATAAAAAATGCAAGCAACAACAATGCAGCACAAATTGCCACCGTATATCCAAAGGCTTTTTTATTTTTTTCTGCTTCAAATGCTGACTCCATAGTTACATTGTAGATCATACCAAAGTTATCTTTTTAAAATTAAACGAAGGAATACTATGCCAAAATATAGTGTATCTGTTAAAGCTTTAACAAAATACTTGTAACCATGTGGAACTAATGTTTTAAAAATATATCGTACCCAAAACGAATGATGGTACCGATAACAACTACCAGGAAAAATATGCGGATAAATGCATTGCCTTTTAATATGGCGAGCCGGGCTCCTAAAATAGATCCGGTAAAATTGCAGAATGCCATCGGAAGGGCAAACTGGTAAAGTATATGGCCGCTTCCGCTAAAAAAAATAATGGAGCCAATATTGGTTGCCATGTTTACAAACTTGGCATGTGCACTGGCTTTCAAAAAATCGAACCCGAGCATGCTGATAAAAAATAAGATTAAAAAACTCCCGGCTCCCGGCCCTATAAAGCCATCATAAAAGCCAATAATCAATGCAAAAATTGCAGATAATAAAATTTCATTTTTTTTTGAACGAACCTTCGTGCCGGCAATGCCAAAATCTTTTTTTGTATAGGTGTAAATCGCCACAATGATCAACATACCAAATATGATTGGTTTCATAAATTGATTGCTTACCAGCGAAACAGTTTTAGATCCTGTGTATGCTGCAGCCAACGCAACGGTACACATCAGCAGCAATAATTTTTTTTGTAGCGGAACCATCCTTGCATATTGGAAAGCGGCAATAGATGTGCCCAGTAAGGAAGGTATTTTTGTGGTGCCTAATAAGGTGGCCACCGGGTAGCGGGATAATACAACCAATGTTGCCGGCGTTTGAATAAGGCCACCGCCACCAACAATTGCATCAATAAAACCTGCCGCAAATGCAGCAATACAAAGCATAATAATTTCCTGGCTCATCAATGGGTATAATTTCTTGCGCCAAATAATAAGCTGCCTATGCGAACCATATTGCTGCCAGTTTCAATGGCCAGTTTATAATCTCCACTCATACCCATTGACAGGGTAGTAAAATCAAATGGTTCGTCGGTTGACTGGGCACCTGCATCGTATGCCTTTTTTAGTGAAGCAAATTCGCTTGCTACCAGGTTCATATCATCGCTAAATGACGCCATGCCCATCAGGCCAATAATATGCACATTTTTAAATTCCTGCAGATTGGTTAATTCGTTCAATTCTTCAGGCGCAAAGCCAAACTTTGTTTCTTCTTTTGCTATGTGTACCTGCAATAAGCAATCAATAACACGGTTATTTTTGAGCCCTTGTTTATTAATTTCTTTTAGCAAACTTTCGCTGTCAACGCCATGAATAAGGTGTACAAACGGCGCAATGTATTTTACCTTATTGCTTTGCAAATGCCCAATAAAATGCCAGCGGATATCCTTAGTTAGTGCAGCTTGTTTGTCCACCAGTTCCTGCACATAATTTTCTCCAAAATCACGTTGCCCCAAATCGTATAATGCCTGAATATCTTCATTGGGTTTGGTTTTAGACACAGCCACCAATGTTGCCTTATCTTTTAATTCATCAATGATTGCTAAGTATTTTTCCTGGTTAACTGCCATAGTAATGTTTTAATGCAAAGGCGCAAAGATAGGCAAAGCCAGCAGGTGTATAAAAAAGGACAGCGCTCCAAACTTATGCATTGCTACGTACAAACTTTACTCAAGTACCCAAAGCAAGAATTATATACAGTTTGCAGGCAATGGTTTGAATAAACAAATGGTAGAAAAGATACATTCCAGAAAAATAGTGGCTTTTTTTACATCACAAGTCGCTTTATTTACGGTTTCCTCAAATATAAAAGTGGTGAGTTATTTTACTTTCAAATACAAACGTGCAATTGTTTAAGCCTTTAAGACTGATTGTAATAACTTGGTTTAACACAAAATTAGCCTGGCAGTTACTATGAAGTATGATTGTAAAAATTCTTTACAAAAACATATTTAATTATTTTGTTAAAAAATTTATATTCTTTATTGAATTTTTATTATACATTCGTTTGCTATTATCTGTTTCTTCCTTATGAAATAAGATAGACATTAAAAAATCCAATTCCGATAATTAATTACCGACTTATTGCAATTACAATATTTAGTATCCTTCCAATTACCAGATCGCTTTTGCGATAACCCCAACTAAATTTTATTATAAATCCCATTTAGGTAAAATGTCAATTCATTATTTAATGAACCATTTGGCCTGCCTGTATGCGATTTGATGTATCCGATTTTTAATAGTTAATACTGTATTTAAATGTTTACATTTTTTACTAAAACCAGCTGCATGAAAAAGTTTTTTACTATTGCGTTTCCCATTGTTCTTTTATTGATGTTATCTTTTTCTATTGCCCCCGTATTCGGGCAGGCAACAGTTACAACCGATAAACCGGACTATGCACCCGGCACCACCGCAATTTTGACCGGAACTGGCTTCCAGCCCGGTGAAAATGTAACTCTTATAGTGCTCCATTATGATGGCACATCAGACGGCGGTGCTGACCACCAACCCTGGACGGTAACAGCAGATGCCAGTGGCAATTTTGTAACTACCTGGCATGTGTGCGTGGATGATTGCGTAGGCTCCACCTTACGAGCGACTGCAGATGGCGTGAGTTCGGGAAAACATGCGGAGGCGGTGTTTACGGATTCTCAACCTAATAAAATAGATTTAACTCCATCAACCAATACAGTTGCCATAGGGACCAATGCCAACTATACTGTAGATGTTACAATGAGCGGGAATTCCAGTAATTGTCCCATTACTTTGATTGTCTCGGGTCTTCCTGCAAGCGCTGGCATATCGTTTATTGGAACTAATCCAATTGTAGGTAATGCAAGTTTTTCAAGAACCTTGGTTATTAATACCTCATCGCTCACTGCTGGTACTTATTCGTTTAATGTTAAAGCAAGTGGTGGAAGCGGTTGTCAAGGAAATAGAAATAACGACCCTGACGTAGCTGGAACCCTAATCGTAACCTGTACGGCCCCAACAATTGGTCTTCCTGGGCAACCATCAAATCAGACTATCACATATGGAGCAAACGCCAACTTTTCAGTTACCGCTGCAGGTAGCGCTACATTAACATATCAATGGCAGGAGAAAGTTGGCGCAGCTCCTTTTGCGGGTATTACAGACGGGGGTATTTATTCTGGCACCTCTACTAGTACCTTAACTTTAACCAAACCTGGTGTTGTAATGAGCACCAATAAATACCAATGTATTGTTACAAACAGTTGTGGAAGTGCTACAAGTAATGGGGCTGCAACATTAACAGTTAATAAAAAGGCGATCACTGGTAACTTTACTGCTGACAACAAAGTATATGATGGTAATGCAAGTGCAACTGTATTGACACGGACTTTGAACGGTGTTCTTGGTACTGATGCGGTTACCTTAACCG
>JBKJUP010000028.1:0-74213 GCA_046590675.1 Ferruginibacter sp.
TTGCGTCTTTTCCATACTGGCCGGCTGGTAAATTAGCAGGCATTGCTTTTTGAACCAGTTGCAGGTCGCATGTAAAATTTGATCCGGCATTAAGAATGATGCCATTTTGGTTGGTAATAAAATTGCCGGTAATCTCTAAGGTGCCTGATGAAATTTTCAAGCCTGCATAAAGTTCCGCAGGCACAAAACCATGTAATAATTTGGCCTGTATCCAAACCGATGTTGGTACAATTTTGTAACTGGTTTGTTTAGGAACAGGAAGCAGCAGCCCCGATCTAATACTGACGCTTATTTTAAAATACATGATAGCTTCCGGATTGCCTTGCATGTATAGCGCAACTGAGCGTTGGGTGCGTATAAAATCTATCCAGAATGGTGGAAGTTGATTGATGACAAAAGGACCGATTGTATTTGCAACCGTTCCCGAAAGGAATTGATTGTTGCCGCCCGACACCTGCGAACTTTTTACGGGGCTTGTTCTGGCAAATACATGAACGCGTTCATCTGAACTTTCGCCTGTAACCGGCTCTGACAGGGCCTGTTGTATTCCCTGTGCAATGTTGGAAACGTCTACCATTCCTGATAGGTTACTTACATCAATGTGACTGATATTATCGTAACCAATTTCCTTTATTTTTTTCTGCAGCGCATGTACGGCGTCTGGAATGGCTTGTTTTAATTTTTCAAAATGGCCCGCAAGTAATTTAACCAGGGGGTGGCTGTTTTCTAATGACATGTGCAAATTATTTTATGAATTATTTTGCTGGTCTTATGGCTTGGGAGGGGTTACTGAATGTTTTAAATATAATTGAAAACTCAATATTGATCGTCATCAAAGCATGAGCAACAAGTTTTTTAAAACAGGAAATAAATGTAGTATTCTTTTATTTGTTTTTAATGTTAACTGTGCAAACGGTAGGTTTCACGATGCCTTAGGTAGGATTTAGCTATTATATAGAAAACTGAATGGAAAAGTACTTACTGGGTAATTTTAGTTTATGAAAGCGAAATGACAGCCAGGCATACCTGCATCTGCAAGAAACGGTAGTACTAAAATCAATCGCTTATAGAGGTATTATTAATAACAGCAGTGATGATAAATAAGCCGGTATCAACTGTTATCATTCAAAAAAACAAAAGGAGTTTCACCAGGTTTGGAAATAGCATTGATCTTTTTCGTTGAACTAGTAATTCTCTCTCAAAAATCTTTCAATATTTTAATACAAAATGTTTTACCTGTTTTCTATTTACACTTAACGAAATTTGGATTGACAAATTAAAGCACCGGTTTAGGCGAATTTTAAATTGCCATTTGCAACTGCTTAAATTGTTGAAGTGTATTTCGTGTGTGTGTAGTGTCGCAGTAATGATTTGTGTAAAATTTGTTACTTGGATTTCAAATTAAATAACTGAAATTTATAAAACGATGTTGTTATACCGGATAAAATTATTCCATGGAATCAGCCCCCTTAGAAATACTGGTAATAGAAGATAATCCCGGCGATTTATTGTTGATTACTCAATACCTTAAATTAAGTAAAGTCCGTCTTTCAAATATACTTGAAGCGGCTACTTTAAAGGATGCGGTAGCATTGCTCCAAAAAGAAAAGCCAGACCTTATTTTTCTTGATCTCTTTTTGCCTGATAGTACCGCCGGGGTTACCTTTGAGGTGATTAACAAAGCTGCTCCCAAAGCTCCCATTGTAATATTATCAGGCCTTTTCGATTCGGACGTAGCACTAAAAGCCATTCAGTCGGGTGCCCAGGATTATCTCATTAAGGGAGAGTTTGATGAGAAGATGCTTGCCAAAACAATTTTTTACAGTATTGAGCGGAAGAAGATACAGGAAAGCCTGAATAACAGTCTTGAAAGGCATAACCTAATAAGCCTTGCGGCCAATGATGTAATTTGGGAATGGGATCTTGTAAATAGAAAAATATTGTATCTAAGCCATGCAATAGAAACCAATTTTGGTTATCCCGCAGGCGAGCCCGATGATTCAATGCGTTGGTGGCATGAAAAAATTCATAAGGATGATATAAAAGGCCTCATCAGGAAATTTAAAAGCGCCATTGAAAACAAGGATGCAAAATGTTCTCATGAGTTTCGTTTTTTGGCAAGGTCAGGAGATTACCTGTTGGTTTTAGGAAGGGCATTGATTATTTATAATGAGCATAATAATGCTGAACGATTGATTGGTGTTTTACAAGACATTACTACTTTAAAGAAGGTGGAAGAAAAGTTACTGTGGAGCATCGAAAAATATGAGGCCATATCGAAGGCAACCAGCGATGTGATATTTGAATGGGATATAGTGGCTGATCATGTAGTTTACCGGGAAGATGCCATTGAAAAATTATTTGGCTATAGAGATGAAGAAGTCAGTCAATCAAGCTGGTGGTACTCAAAGTTGCATCCATCCGACAAAACAAATATTGATAAGCAATTAACTAAAGTGCTTGAGCAGAAATCGACACAATTCTCGATCGAGTATAGGATGAGATGTGCGGATGGATCTTATAAATATATTTACAGCAGGGCCTTTATTTATTATGGAGTGGATGGTAATCCTTACAGGATAATTGGTGCCTTGCAGGATATCACAGAATTGAAAGTATTGCAAGAGAAAGTGCTAAAAGAAAAAATAGTGATGCAGCAGAAAATCACAGAAGCTACCATACAATCGCAGGAAAATGAAAAAGAAGAAATAGGTAAAGAATTGCATGACAATATAAATCAGATACTGGCTACCACCAAAATGTTCATAGATTTGTCTTTGAAATCGCCGGAAAAAGCAGCAGTGCTATTACCGAAGAGTTTCGGATATCTTGAACTGGCAATCGAAGAAATAAGGAAATTATCGAGATCGCTTGTTCCTCCTGCAATGGACGATATGGGGCTGGATGAAGCCATCAGGGAAATGATTGAATTGGCAAGTATTTCATCTGAAGTTAAATACAATTTTGTAAATCAGGATTTAAGCGGTGCCAACATTTCTTCTAAAATTCAATTAATGGTTTACCGCATTGTGCAGGAACAGTTGAATAATATTAGTAAGTATGCAAAAGCCACAGAAGTACACATTCGGTTGATGGTGAAAAAGAAAATTTTGCAGGTTAGTATTAACGACAACGGCATAGGATTTAACATGGCAAAAAAATCGAATGGTATTGGATTACGAAACATTAAAAGCAGGGCCGAAGTACATGGTGGAACGGTAAGAATAATGTCGTCTCCCGGTAACGGATGTACCCTGCAAATATTTATACCGCTAAAAGGAAAAAATAACGCCTGACTATAACAAGAATGGCCATACATACGCTCTCAAAATTTATATAATTTCATGTTTGACCTTTGCACAATTGGACACATTACACTCGATAAAATTCAAACCCTCCACGCCGTAAAATATATGCCCGGCGGCACTGCTTATTATTTTTCGAAAGCGCTAAAAAATTTTGACATCAAATTTTTGTTGGTTACGGCAGTGGCTGAAGCCGAACAAAATATTCTTGAACTACTGCGTAAAGATGACATTGAAGTAATTGGATTGCACAGTGACAATACAGTTTATTTTGAAAATATTTATGGAGAAGATTCCAACAAACGGGAACAAAATGTTTTGAATACCGCAACTGCCTTCAGCATTGAAACTATGCCCGATATCAACGCAAAAATTTATCACCTGGGGCCATTGCTGGCCGATGATTTTGCACCCGGCTTCATTCAATCATTGGCGGCTAAAGGAATTGTATCGCTCGACATACAAGGGTTGCTGCGTTATGTGAAAGACAAGAAAGTTTTGTACAAGGACTGGAAAGATAAGGACAACCTGATGCCCTACATTTCTATTTTAAAAACCAATGAATTTGAATTGGAAATATTAACCGGCAGCAGCAATATGAAAGAGGCGGTTAAACACCTGTCTGGCTATGGCATTAAAGAAATTATCATTACCTGCGGAAATGAGGGGTCATTTATATATTCGGATAACCAGTTTTGTAAAATACCTGTTTTTAAACCGATGCAGGATAATGATACCACCGGCTGTGGTGACACTTATATGGCGGGCTATTTATATAAAAAGTCGAAAGGTGGTAGTACTGAGGCAAGTGGTTTGTATGGCTCTGCAATGGCCGCATTAAAAGTTGAAACATTTGGCCCGTTCCAGGGTAAGCCGGAAGATATTGACAACTTTATAAAACAAGCTGTTCATTAAATTACTCATCAGAAATATCATCGTTTTAATCATACATTTTTACATAAGATCCAGTGATCCTGTTATTGTTCCAACTTTTTTTAAAAATACTTTTTACCATTTATTTATACCTGGTACTTTACAAATGTGATTATTCATAGGTATTACTAACATGCTTTGTATTTATTATGTAATTTGTTGTTGAATGATTTAAACTTAAATAAACATGGATTTTTCAGCCCAAAATAATCACTTTCCTGTTGTAGGTATAGGAGCTTCCGCAGGTGGTTTAAATGCATTTAAAAGGTTGCTCGGTGCTATTCCCGAAAAGTCTGGTATTGCCTATGTTTTAATTCAGCACCTTGCACCAGCACATGAGAGTATGTTGCCAGAATTGCTTTCCAGGGTTACAAAAATTCCCGTACATGAAATTACTGATGATATAAATTTAGCACCTGATAATATTTATATTATTCCGGAGAATAAAATTGTGACTGCCAGCGAAGGCGTATTAAAATTAAGCCCCAGGGAAGGCGGTAACAAACCAAACTTACCCATTGATATATTCTTTAAATCAATTGCAGAAGTTCATAAAAGTTTTGCCATTGGTGTTATTCTTTCAGGAACAGCATTTGATGGCACTGAAGGGTTGAAAGCCATTAAGGAACATGGCGGTGTTACCATTGCGCAGGATCTGGATACGGCTGCTTTTCCGGGGATGCCATTAAGCGCCATAAAAGCAGATGTGGTTGATTTTGTTTTATCGCCGGAAAATATCCCGGAACAATTATTAAAATTAAAGCGCTCCTATCTTGTTAATTATGCGGATGGTGATGACAACAATGTGTCAAAGAAAGATGAGGAGATTTATAAACAGATCATAACAATGCTTCGTGTAAGAACAGGAAATGATTTTTCTAATTACAAGCAGGCAACCATCAGGCGACGCATAGCCAGGCGAATGGCTGCCACAGATAATGCTGAAGATCTTTCCCAATACCTGAATTTTTTACGAACCAATAAAGATGAACAGGACGAGCTATTTAAAGATATACTTATTCCGGTAACCTACTTTTTTCGTGATCCTAAAACTTATGAAGAATTGTCGAGTGAGGTTTTTCCGCAGTTGCTGAAAAATAAAAAGAATTCAGACACACTTAGAATTTGGGTGGCCGGTTGTTCAACAGGCGAGGAAGCTTATTCTATCGCCATTTGTCTGCATGAGTTTTTTGTAGATACATTACCAGGTTTAAAGATTCAACTTTTTGCATCAGATATATCTGAACACGTTATTGCCAAGGCAAGAAATGGCATTTATAGTAAGCAGGATGTAAAGCATATTTCCGCAGTTCGGCTACATCAATTTTTTATTAAATCCGGCAATGATTACCAGGTTGGAAATATCATCCGTGAGATGTGTGTTTTTGCTGTTCATAACTTTTTGAAAGATCCTCCTTTTGCAAAAATGGATTTAATCAGTTGCAGAAATGTGTTAATTTATATGGATGTACTTTTTCAAAAAAAGGCATTGACCACTTTTCATTATGCACTTAATGCCAACGGATTTTTATTGTTGGGTAAATCAGAATCGGTATCTACATCGCCTGACCTGTTTACTGTTTTTGATAAGCAACATAAAATTTACTCAAGGAAAAATGGCTCCGGAAGTTTTATGCGAATAATTGGAACACAGCAGCATGAGGAGGTTTTTTCATCCAGGCGTAATTACCTGGTAAAGCACGAAGCAAAGAATGATTTTTTAAAGTCTGCAGAAAGTATCTTGTTTTTAAAATATACTCCACCATCGATTATTGTAAATAGTCAAATGGATATTGTCCACTTTCATGGCGACCTCAGTTTAATAATAATGCAACCCCAGGGCAAGCCAAATTTTAACATCCTGAAGATGGCAAGGCATGAGCTGGTTTTTGAATTAAGAAATGCATTGGCAAAGTCAAAAAAAGCAAAATCCGCGGTATCAACTGAAAAAATTCCTGTTAGCATCAATGAAGAAATGTATTTGATTTCTGCCGAAATTATTCCACTCAATAATATTGAAGAAACACATTATCTTTTTGTATTTAAAGCCATTCACATCATTGCTGAGTCTGCTATTGAAAAAGGTATATCGTCCGGTACTTTAAAACAGGATAAGGCCAATTTGCGGATCCAGCAGTTGGAGGCAGAACTAAACCATCTTCGAGAAGATATTAGAACCGTTACTGAAGACCAGGAAATATTTAATGAAGAATTGCAAAGTGCCAACGAAGAATTATTAAGTAGTAGTGAAGAGTTGCAAAGTGTAAATGAAGAACTGGAAACCTCTAAAGAAGAATTACAGGCAAGTAATGAGGAGCTGGCCAGTTTAAACCAGGAATTATTAGACAGGCAAGATCAATTGTTTTCGGCACGTTATTTCGCCGAGGCCATTGTAAACTCCGTCAATGAGGCCATATTGGTGCTTGATAAAAATTTAAGAATCAGAAGTGCAAATGATATTTTCTATAAATTATTTAACACAAACGAAATTAATACAGAGGGGAAATTCTTTACTGATTTGAACCAGGGACAATGGAACAATGGTGAACTACAGAAACAACTGAAAACGGTACTGCCTGAAATAAGTGAATTCAAGAACTTGAGATTTGAGATAGATATCAACGATCAGGAAACCAGCATTTTTTTAATCAGCGGCAGGAAATTAGTGAACCCAAAATCGAATGCATTGATGATTTTATTGGTAATACAGGATATTAGTAAAAAAGGTTGAAAGAAAGAGTAATCGTTTTATAAATGGGCGTATTTATAAATACTTGAGAAAAATTATTTTGTGCTTTTTACAAATGGCGTACATGATCCTACCAATGATATCCAGTGTTTTTTTATCTGCCTGCTTAAACTTTGTACCAAAATATTCTACCCAGGCCGTACTTTCATCATGGTACTTAAAATTGATATTATCGATATAACGATCATCAATTTCAGGACAAAAAACATCATTCAAAACCCGCTTACAACATGCCTTAATTTCATATTTAAATTGTTGCTCAGTCATAACATTGCGGGAAGTCCAAATACTGTGCCATTTCAATATATTTTGAGTGAAAGTTACACCCAGACTAATCACCATTGCTTCAATTTTTGCCTTTAAAATTTCAACTTTTAAAGTGATCAGTTAAACTATTATTTGGAGGAACGCATAGCCGCAATCTGTTAGCTGGCCGCATGTAAATAATGTAGATACCCACAGTAATGAAGGCGAATTTTGTTTATACCAGCTTGTGAAAGTGACGTATAGTTTTATGAAAATCCATGTAACCTATTTGCTAAAAACCAATTTTTCTGCAAGATCAATTTCATCCTGGTTGATGGTATGTCCCATATTTACATATACTTTTTCGGTTACGTCTGCGTGCATATCTTTTAAAATATTAGTGCTGGCATGTACCCTTGCAACCGGCACATGAGGATCGGGATTTGATGTACCGATAAACACCGGCGTATTTGCAAAATCACCTTTGTAATTTTCGGGATAAATTTTATCTCCAATCAAGCCACCGGTGAAAGCCACTACGCCACCGTATTTCGTAGCATTACGGGTAACATATTCTAATGACAAACATGCGCCCTGTGAAAAGCCCAGGAAATAAATATTTTCTTTATCAATGCCGCCATCAACAATTTCGTTCACGGTATTATCAATTAATTTTAGGGCAGATGTTAGGTATGGTTCATTGGCTTCCGGAGGCGCAAGAAACGAATTAGGATACCAGCTATTGTTGGTTGCCTGCGGAGCCGCAAGTGCATAATCTTTTATATCAAAATGGTTTGACAATGACAGGATATCTTCAGCGCTTCCTCCCCTGCCATGTATCATTACCAGTGCCTTTTTAGCTTCATTCAATTTTTTACCTGCGTATATTATTTTTTGCTGATGCATAATTATTTAAATTTTTTAATGTCCACCGTTATGGGTGGCAAATGACTTTCAATTTGTTTTCGCTCCGGTTCATATTGTGCAGGCAGTTTTAAGGCTTCGCCTAAATGATCCAGGTTTTCATCGATATCAAAGCCCGGTCCTGCAGTTGCTACTTCGAACAATACACCACCCGGTTCACGGAAATAAATGGATGTAAAATAATTCCTGTCCAGCACTGGTGTGGGGTTTAGCATACGTTTTACAATTTTTAATCTTACATCGGTTTGCGTGGTTTTATCCGGCGTGCTAAATGCAATGTGATGCACCGTGCCGCTTCCACTCAAGCCTTTTAAACTATCCGGGGAACATATTATATCAACATAGTTGCCCGGCGTATTTGTGGCTGCAAAGCGAAACCGATTTCCTTTTTCGGCAATCAATTCATGATCCAGTTGCTCAGTAAGTAAACCTGCTGTGCGTTCATATCCTTCTTCCCAAATCTCCACATTGTAAAACCCTTTAATAGCATGTTCCAGAGGTATATGACCATACGTAAATCCAGGCCTTTCATCCTTGTCATTAAAAATTAATTCCAGGCCAAGGCCATCTCCATCTTCAAAATAAACAACCAACTCCCCAGCAAAACGCTCTACAGGATTTTTATAATCAATGTTGAACTGTTTTAATCGTTTCAGCCAATAATCGAGTGAGGCAGTAGCTACTGAAAAGGTAGTTGTATTCAGCATACCTTTTCCCTGCCTGCCGCTCACTAAACCCTGGTAGGGAAAAAAAGTAATGATACTTCCGGGATGCCCAACTTCATCGCCATAATAAAAATGATATACTCCGGATGCATCAAAATTTACGGTCTGCTTAATAAGCCTTACACCTAAAATGCCTGCGTAAAAATCAATGTTCTTTTGAGCATCACTTGCAATAGCGGTAACATGATGAATCCCCGTAATTAACTTTCCCATGATGTGATTATTTGAAGGAGAAAAATTATTGAGCCGAATCTGCCTGCCATATATCTGCATACAATTCCGGGTGCCTTTTAAACTGGGCAAGCACATACACACAGAGCGGAATAACCTGCAACGAATGCGCTCTTGCGTAAGCTACCATTGCAGTTAACAATAATTTGCCTACTCCTTTTCCCTCGTATTCCGGCTGCACCTCGGTATGATAAACAGTCAGTGTATTTTCTGCAACTCCAACAACCATCTCCCCTATTTTTTTATCGGCATCTTTTATAATAAAAGCGCCATGTCCTTTTTCATTTAAATGAAGTGTTACATTTTCCATATTCAACATTATTAATGAATGATCAATCCTTTACAAAATAATCATTTAATTGAGTGCAGGTAATCTTTCTTCAATTTTAGAACGGTAAGCCTCATACTGTTTCGGCAGTTTTAAAGCAGTTCCCAATTCGTCCGGCTTTTCATCTGTTGCAAAGCCCGGGTTGTCTGTAGCCAGTTCGAACAATACACCACCTGGCTCCCTGAAATAAAGCGAGAAGAAATAATCACGGTCAATTTTTGGAGTAATGCTCAAACCTTTGCCGGCAATTTTTTCGCGGTAGCTCATTAAAATATCTTCGTTCTGTACCCTGAAGGCAACGTGATGATTGGTACCTGCTGCGTTTATCCCAGCCTGCTCGTCTGGTGATTCCACCAGGTCAACAATTGCTGCATTCTCAATGGCGTCTGTTATAAACCGATAGCGGTTCCCTTCCTGGCTCAATAGCCTGTATCCAAAAATGTCAGTCAACACTTCAGCAGTGGCTTTAATGTTTTTTAATGTAAGAACAATGCCATGAAATCCTTTGGGGGCTTCGTTTGCAGTAACCTCATTTGTAACCCATGGTTTGCGGGTGTCAATTTTCCCGGGAACAACCAGGTTAATTTTCAATCCATCCGGATCCGAAAAAGGAAGAAATTGTTCTCCAAAAATTTCACCGATTAGACCATGTTTCACATTGAATTGTTTAAAACGATCACTCCAAAATTCAAGGCTTCCCTGTGGCACTGAGTAAGCAATATTTGTTACCATTCCGGTTCCGGTTTTACCCTGGCCAATTCCTTCCCAGGGAAAGAAAGTAAGTATAGAACCCGGCGTACCTTGCTCATCTCCAAAATAAAAATGATAAGTGCCCGGATCATCAAAATTTACCGTTTTTTTCACCATTCTTAAACCAAGTACTTTCGTATAAAAATCAAAATTTTGTTTTGCATTGCCTGCAATGGCTGTAATATGATGCAGCCCTAATATTTTATTTTCCATATATCTAAATTTGTATCCTAAAATTCGGATAATCTACTTGAGTAAACATTGAATTAAGACAAGAAAAGCTTACCTGTCAGTTTGTTCAACATTCCTTTCTTCGAGTGCCTGTAAAATTTCATTACTCAATAATCCGCTTCCACCACCATAGTGCTGAATGATAATGACTCCGGGATTTTGTGCTTTAAAATAAATCCGCAAGGTTTGTTCACATTCCGCTGTAATGCCACTGCTGAGTAGCACAATATCAAAATTATTTGTGTTAAATAATTCAATTGCTTCCTCATCGGTCAATGCTCCTTTTGCAGTCCAGTCCTCGTTTTTAGCAAGTATCCTAAGCACGGTTTGTAAAATTTCTTCATGCCTGCCAATTACCAATATTGCTGTTTTCATCTTGTTTTTTTTATTAGTCTTTTGCCAAAATAAGCTCATCCACTGCAATTCTTTTCCTCGGTTCAATCTCTCTTGATTTGAAAGGCTCATCTAATTTTTCAGCAGCATCCGGGTAGCCCAGTGCTATCAATACCACCGGCTCAAAGCTTTCGTCAAGCTTTAGTATTTCTGACGCCTTATTTTTATCAAAGCCACCGATTAAATGTGTGTAAATGCCTATACTGTTGGCCTGCAGCGTAAGTAACATATTGGCTGCGCCTACATCGTGCAATGCAATGGCATTTGGTTTATCCGTATCCCCAATATTTTTCTTTTTTAAAGAAAGAATAAATGCTGCGGTATTTTTATTCCAGGGCTGGTTTCCGGGAAATAATGTAGTATAAATTGAATTGAACAAATCAGTGCCCTTGTGCGCCACAACAAATCGCCATGGCTGTTCATTATTGGAACTGAATGACCATGTAGCGGCTTCAAGAATGGTTTGCATAGATGCTTCATCTATTTCTTTTGTTGAAAAACTTCTTGGGCTCCACCTGTTTTTGATGATATCTAAAACAGGGTATTTTGTTATGGCCCTTTTAATATGGTTCATAATTAAAATGATTTATGGTTAAAGAAATAAACTATGTACCATCCCATTATTAATCAATGATCAATACGTAGTTTATTTCCGTTTTATTATGCTTGTTTTACCAACTGTATGTCAGCAATAATGCGAACTTCATCACTAACCAGTACGCCACCGGCATCTAATGCTGCGTTCCAGGTAAGTCCCCAATCTTTGCGGTTTATTTTTGTTTCAATTGTAAACCCGGCTTTTAAATTACCCCACGGATCTTTCATTAGACCACCAAACTCAACCGGCAGTTTTACAGTTTTGGTTACACCATGTAAGGATAAATCGCCTGTTAATTCATAATCACTTTCGTCTTTTTTTGTAAATGAACTTGCTTTAAACTCCAATGCTGGAAACTGTGCCGCATCAAAAAAATCGGGGCTCAGTAAGTGTGCATCACGATCAGCATTTCCTGTAGTGATTGAATCAATATCAGCTTTAAAATCAATATTATCTGTTGTAAATTGGTCTCCATCAGTTTCTACCGTTGCATCGTATTTGGTAATTTTTCCGGATACATTTGTAAACATCATATGTTTTACTTTAAAACCTATTTCTGTGTGCGTAGGGTCTATAGCCCATTTTGTTTTTTGTGACATTTTATGCTATTTTAATTTTTATGATTATTGTTTATGTGTTTTATTTTTCAATTTAATATCTTTGAGCAGCCTCAATAAATCTTTTAAGAGGCAGTGCTAAATACTCATCGGCACTTCCATTAATAATACTTCTGCATCCTGCGAATTAGCAGTTATAGAAATTCTATCCGTGTTCCATATACCAAGTCCGTCCCTTTCATTCATTGCATTATTTTCGATGGTTACATCTCCTTTGATTATAAAGGCATACACACCATTTTCAGGGTTTTTCAATTGGTAGGTGGTTGCAAAATTTTTATCAAATGTGCCCAGGTGAAACCATGCATCCTGGTTAATCCAAACACCTTCATCTTCATTATTAGGAGAAAGTATTTGTTGCAGTTTATTGTGCCTGTCGTTTACATTCAATGTCACCTGGTCGTATCTTGGCGCTACATTTTTCTTTTTTGGAAAAACCCAAATTTGTAAAAACTTGGCCGGCTTGTCTGTGTTCTTGTTATACTCACTGTGAAAAATTCCTGTACCGGCGCTCATTACCTGTATGTCGCCATGTTTTATCACAGCTACATTTCCCATACTATCCTTATGTTCCAGGTCGCCTTCCAACGGTATTGAAATAATTTCCATATTGTCGTGCGGATGACGGCCAAAGCCCATGCCTGCATCTACAACATCATCATTCAACACACGCAATACACCAAAGTGCATACGATCAGGATTATAGTAATTTGCAAAACTAAAACTGTGGTTACTCGCCAACCAACCATGATTGGCATGTCCCCTGCTGGCTGCTTTATGTAAAACCGTATTAGCTGTAGTTGTAGCTTCTTCACCAGGTAATTCATTAAGCCCGATTACCTCCAGTTCTTTCAATTCATCAATGTCATTTTTCACCGTATCGCCAACCAGTTTATTCGTTGCAAATACACCAGTTCCCATCAACCCTTTTTTTATAAAATCTTTTCTTTCCATGATAATTTGTTTTATTGTTGTTATAATACAAAATTGCTGCTTTAAAAAAATCCGGCCATTGAACCAGGACAAGAAATATGAAGACAACCATTTTTTACTTTTCTTAAAACAGAAAGATTTTTATTATTGTCTTTATACATCCTGCTTTTTTTTACCACACAAAGGTGCGATTGCCCCAATGCCTGAACATTGAACTAAGACAAGAAAAGCAAAACCGAAGCAATTATTTTTTCGCCAGCTTTGTACGAACCTTACTCAGAAATTCTGCAGATATTCCAAGGTAAGATGCAATGTAGTGTTGAGCTACACGCTGCGGTATTGAGGGATAACGTTGAAGGAAATCGAGGTATTTATCCTGCGCAGAAGTTGCAATAGATTTAAAAACCTGTTTTGAAGAACGGCCAGGTTTTTTTGTACCATTATCCTAAACATTCTTTCAGGTGTTGGAATCCTGGATAAAAGGGCTTCTTTTGTTTGGGGAGACAGTATCAGCAATTCACAATCTTCCAGCGTTTCTATAAACATGTTACTTGGTGTATGTGAATGAAAACTTGCGATATCACTTACCCACCAATCTTCAATGGCAAATTGCAGTATTACTTCAAAACCGTTTTCATCAATATAATAATTGCGAATACAACCCTTGTTAATGTAAGCTTCAAAATTGCATACATCACCTTCATGCAAAAGAATTGTTTTTTTAGGTACCTTTTTGAATTCAAGCAAAGAGTTGAAATAATCCAACTCGTCATTTGACAAGGGAGTAAGTTTGTTTACATGCTTATTAATACTGTCGAACATACACAAATATAAATCAGTACCAGCTTATGGATAAATGTAATGGAAACTATTTGTGGTACATATACAAGAATTATATGGCAGATTCACCGCGACAGCCGGAAAACTTGTCCTTATCAACCCTTATGTTTGTCTTTTTCGCCCAGCATTTAAATCAAATAATACAGGTAAGTTTGTTAACACAAATGATCATTACAATATGAAAACAATATTTGATAAAACAACAAGAGAAGAATTAATCAGCCGGATTAATTTACTCAATGATAATAGTACTCCTCAATGGGCAAAATGAATATTTATCAAATGTTAAAACATTGTACGCTGTGTGAAGAAATGTACCTGGGAAAAACCAAACATAAACGGACACTGTTAGGCCGCTTGTTTGGAAAAATGGCATTGAATAGTTTATCAAAGATGATACACCGTTTAGAACAAATTCGCCAACAGGTGCGGATTTTAAGATAACAGAAAAGACGGGAGATATAGAGGCTGAAAAAATTAAATGGATGACACTGATCGAATCATATAAACAATACTCACCGACTGAGTTCATACACTGGTTTTTTGGAAAAATGACAAAGGAGCAAGTCGGTTTTTTTGTTTACAAACATGCAGATCATCACCTTCGGCAATTTAATTGCTAGTAAATTGCTAGTAAATTGCTGGAAATAATAATTATCTGTAACCCATTGCCTGTAGCTGGAAAAGTTCTGCATATCGGCCGTTTTTTTCCAGTAATTCTTCATGGCTGCCAATTTCAAAAAGTTCGCCTTTCTCTAGTACCAATATGCGGTCGGCCATTCTTACAGTTGAAAAACGGTGCGATATAAGTACGGCAGATTTACCTTTCGTTAACTCAGCAAAGCGTTGAAAAACGGCATACTCGGCCCGGGCATCCAGCGCTGCCGTAGGCTCATCTAAAATCAACAATTGGGCTTCTTTCATGTAAGCCCTGGCCAATGCAATCTTTTGCCATTCGCCTCCGGAAAGCTCTACACCCTCATTAAATCTTCTGCCGAGTGGCTGATCATATTTGCCGGGTAACTTTTCTGCCAATATATCTGCAAGGCTTTTTTGTGCTGCAGATTTTATCAAATCCCTGTTTTCTTTTTCCCCGATATTGCCAATTGCAATATTTTGTGCTACCGACATTTGGTAGCGGATATAATCCTGGAAAATAACACCAATCTGCGAATGCAAATCTTCAGGATCATATTCTTTCAGGTCGTAACCGTCCAGTAAAATGCGGCCTTCTGTAGGATCGTATAACCGTGAAAGTAACTTAACCAGTGTGGTTTTGCCTGCGCCATTTTCACCAACCAATGCCAGTTTTTCCTGGGGCCTTAAAGTAAAACTTAAATTCCGGATGGCCCAGTTTTCAGCATGGGTATATCGAAATCCCACGTTTTCAAAAGTAAACCCGGTTTTAACCGGCCGGGGAAATGGGCGGGCTTTTTTAGCGACAATAATTTTGGGTTTAATGTCAAAAAAATCAAAGAAATCATTTAGGTAAATGGCTCCCTGTGACATACTGGTAAACCGGCCTAAAATACTTTCCAACATAGAACGCATTTGGCGAAATGAACCAGCAAGAAAGGTGAGGCTACCGATACTGATACTACCGTTGATCGCTTTAATTAAAATGAATACATAAGCACCATAATATCCCACACTACTGATGATTGCAAAAAAAGAACTCCAGCCCGATCGTTTAATGGCAAGCTGTTTATTGTCTGCGTAAAATTTATTTGATAACTGGCGAAACCTGTCTATGATAAAACCAGACAGGTGAAAGATTTTAACTTCCCTGGCTGTTTCGTCACTGGCACCAATATAACGGATGTAATCCAGCTCCCTGCGTTCCGGCGTTTGTCCACGTGAAAGTGCATAACTCCTGTCATTAAAATGCGATTCTCCGAGGAAAGAAGGAACCACTGCAATCAACAATAATAATATCAGCCATGGATTAAATGCAATTAAACCAGCAGATAGAAAAGCTACCGTTACAAGATCCTGCACCTGGCTCATAACCTGCGACAGCAGCACGGTGCGATTGGCCGTTTGTTGGCGGGCACGTTCCAGTTTGTCATAAAATACGGAATCTTCAAACTGGTCAAGATCAAGTGTGGCGGCATGCGCCATTATTTTTACGGAGGTATGATTTGAAAAAAGATCGCCGAGTAAAGCATCTATAAGACTAATGCCCCTACTCAATATATCCGACAATATTACCAATGCAAATTCAATCGCTACCAATTTCCATAAAGTATCTGCCAGTAAGGTTCCGTGTGCGGCATTTAGCGCAACCACTTCATCAATAATTAATTTTCCAACATATAAAATAATAAGTGGAATGGCAGATTTTATGATACGCAGAATGGCATTGATGATTGTTAGCCTGGGACTTGTTTGCCAAACAAGTTTAAAAAATCGCGGGATATTCTGCAAAGCCGCCAGTCGATCCTTAAAAGTCAGGTCATTTAATTTGGGGTTGGTATTTGTTTTCCCTTCTATTCTAAGGCTCCTTGCATTCATATTCGAAAGTTACAACAACAATTTGGCAAGATGGTTTTGGCAAATGCCCTTTTGTGTGTACATTATTTTTTAGCTGGCAAATAAATATTAAAACACATTGCTATTTAAAATAGAATAAAGCGGCTAAAATCCGACAGCTATTTATTGATTGTATTAAATTGTTTAAGGCTTTTTAACTGGCCTTACCTGTAATTCTTCCCAGGGTGTTGAGCCATCTTTTTCCTGCTTGAATTCAAATTCGGAGCTGCTTTCAATTACAATTTCGACTGTAGTATAAATTTTGCAACCATCCATTAAATGCCCGCCAATGATTTTGCCGGTGCTATCGCTGACGCTTATGTGAATATGTGATCCATTGGCAGATATGGTACCGGTTAAACTTACAATTTCAAAATGGCCTCTATCACTGCTTCCCCCAGGTTGATTGGCAAAACGAATGGCGTAATTTGTCAGACTGCCGACACAGGTTGCTATCCAAGCGGCTTTAATTGTTTTTCGGTAACCAGGTTTTGTATTTCCTGTTTAAGTTCTTGTCCGGGTTTTAGCCTGAAGGCATAAGTGGTATTATTTTTCATATCGGAAACTCCATTACATCCTGAAATAAATAAAAAAAAACTGTAAAATGAAACAGTAATAAATAGAATAGTTGTATGATGACGTTTGAGCCGATGCAAAAATTTTATCCTGCTGAAGACTATCACCAGAATTACTACAATGATAACACTAGCCAGGGGTATTGCCAGTTTGTAATCAGGCCAAAATTGGAGAAATTTGAAAAGGTATTTAAAGCCAAATTAAAAAAGCATTAATTAAAACCGTTGATCAAAGTCAAAATCCTCGGTAGATATTAATTTGATTTTTGTAAAATCGGGGTGATGTGGATTAATCAGGTAATTGTGTTCTTTTTTTATGATAACAGATGGCACTTTTAATATCGGAGTGCTCATTTCGTTCAACCATTTATTTCCGATTGCCTGGCAATACGCGTAATTGTCAAATATGTGCCAGTTCTTTTTTAAGGTGCTTACGTCAATAATTTCTACGGTAAGCGTGTCAGGTATATTTATCACCATCACCTTGTATAAAGCATTTTCGCCTTCCCCACTTCTGTGTACCAGGTTTTCGAGACAGGCCAGCGATCTGCTTTCAGCAGTATAAACAACAAAATTCCCCCTTGTACTCCACCTTGCAGCATAACCAGATGCACTTAACGATTTACTCCACTTTTCAGTAGTAATTCTAAAAACTATCATTGATATTGATTATGCAAGATCTCCGTGAGCAATGCGGTTAAGCTCATCCATAATAAAATTAATACCACTTACTGTAGTGATAAAAGCACGGGGAATGCGGTTGCCCAAGCCAAATGCGGGCTTATCGAGCCATCTGTTGAAACTTTCTTTATTGCCAAATACCTGGTTACCTTTATTAAAAAGTACAATCGTTTTTAAAATGTATTCACTTTGTAACGGGCTTAATTTCTTTTTTTCTTTTTGATAGCGGGTAACGGTTTTATAAGATACATCGAGCAGGTCTGCGGCAAAATCTTTATCATAACTGGATACTTCTACCATGTCATTAAAAGCGGTAGCATAAATGGCTTCGGGCTCTGCAAGTGTATTAAACTCTTCTTGCTGAATATAGCTGGAGTATTGTTTGTAAACTTTTGAAGAATTATCTAAAGATTTCATTGCTTTAATTTTAACAAATATAGACATTTTTCTGTAAGTTAAAGAATTTTGTCCATTATTTTCCTTTCCTTACCCTCCTCAGTTCAAGCAGGTTTAAACTGTTGGGGTAAAACCCTTTAATATTTGTGTGAACAAGGTGTATTGCCATGTCGTACCAAAGCGGAACCACGGGAGCAGCCGCTATTATAATCTTATCCATTTGCTGGTATAATTGATATCTTATTGAATCATTTTTTTCTGCAATGGCACGCTCATACAAGGCATCGTAAGCTGCATTTTTAAAGCGGGTATAATTGGGCGGTGCCGGATTTTTACCATAAAAAACACTCAGGAAATTTTCTGCATCGGGGTAGTCGGCTATCCAGCTTCCTCTAAAAAACAGTGCTTGCGATTTGGAGGTTTGTTCTAGTAATAAACTCTTTTGTACAGCTTCCACCTGTATGCGAATACCTGCCTGGTTTAATTCATTGGCTATATAACTGGCAAGGTCTGCATAAATAGGTATGGTAAGTAATTTTATAACGGGCAAATCTTTACCATTCGGAAAACCGGCCTCTGCCAATAGCTTTTTTGTTTTTTGTAAATCATACTGGTAACCTTTTACAACTTCCTTATTAAATGACGGCAATCCCTCCGGAACAAATCCATTTTCTGCTGCTGTTCCTATAGAATTGCGGAGATAGAGCATCATCTTTTTTCGGTCAAAACCATAGTTGATGGCTTGCCTTATTTTTTGCAAAGCAAGCGGTGAATTTTTAACCAGTTCATTTGTAGTATCCACTAAAATGCCGAGGTATTCTATATTTAGATAAGGATACTTTTGAAGTTCCAGTTTTCCTTCCCATTGCTTTTTTAAATGCCCGGTTTTGGTGAGAATTTCATCTTTAAAAGAAGCTTCAATATCATTGATAAAATCTAAACGGTTTTGTTGAAATTCCAGGAACTCTGTTGCCTTGCTATCAAAAAATGAAACACTTACTCCATCAAGGTATGGCAGCGAAATACCACTGCTGTCTTTTTCAAAATATTTCGGATTCTTTTTTAAAATCAAGGCCTGTCCTTCGTCCCATGCAACTATTTGAAACGGCCCCGAACCAACCGGATGACTGCGGAATGTATTGCCATATTTTTCTACCGCTTCCTTTGGAACTATCGAACAATACTGCGTACTTAAAATACCAAGTATGGGTTGAAATGGCCGGATGAGTTTTAGTTGAAAAGTAGAGTCATCAATTGCAGTAAATCCATTCTCAGGATCTACCCTATCATTAAATATCCATGCACCCGGACTGGCAGTGCTTTTATCTACAATTCTTTTAAAACTATACACCACATCATGTGCATTTAGCAAGCGGCCAAGGTTGTTTTTAAATGCACCATCATCATGAAAAAAAACGTCTCTGCGCAGGTGGAAAGTAAAAGTTAAATTATCCTCGGAGATATCCCAGCTTTTAGCCAGGGATCCTTTCAGATTCATATTGTCATCTACCTCTATCAGTGTATTATACAACTGGTGAATGGCCCACATAATGGACTGGTTTTTTGCAAATGCAGGATCAAGTGAAGCGATGCCAGTCTGTTCATTGTAATGAAAAATTGTTTTATCAGGATGTTGATGTGTATTACAGGATGCAAATAAAATACCGCCTGCAAAAATTACTACTATGGTAAAATATTCTTTTAAATAGTTGAATAAAATCATCTGAGTATTAAAAAAATTACGAATAAATGCATCCTGCAAAAGAATATTTTGTTAAACGGTTCTTAACTGATGCTAAAGAAAACTAAATTAGCGAATTATCAATCTTATCAACAGTAAATGAAAAAATTACACACGCTTTTATTTTTTGTATGCTTTATTGCCAACACCGCTGTTTCCTTTTCTCAATCAAACACACATGCCGATACATTAAGGGGTACTTATGGCAGTTCAAGAGACTGGTGGGATGTGTTGAAATACGACATTCATGTAAAATTCAATATTGCCGACAGCACCATCAGTGGTTATAATAATATTGATTTAAAAGTTTTAAAAAGGGGTAAACAATTACAGATAGATCTACAGGATCCTATGATAATTGATAGCATACTTTTTTCGGTACAAAATAAAAATTTCGGAAAAGTAAAGGAACAGGATATTACCAAAGATGGAAATGCATATTTTATACCTGCCGGTTTATTTTCAGTGCCCAACAGCGACTACCCTTTTGCGACAGTTGCAGTTTACTATCACGGCAGGCCACGCATTGCAAAAAATCCACCATGGGACGGAGGACTTATCTGGAAGAGAGATCAAAACAATAATCCATGGGTGACCATTGCCTGTCAACATCTCGGTGCATCCGTTTGGTATCCTTGCAAAGATCACCAGGCGGATGAACCAGACAGTGCAGCTTTACATATCACTTGTCCTGATACGTTGATGGCGGTTGGCAATGGCAGGTTTCGGGGAAAAATACTCAACAACGATCATACAGCTACCTACACCTGGGCCGTTACAAATCCTATCAATAATTATAATATCATTCCTTACATAGGAAAGTATGTCCATTTTTCTGAAGTGTACAAAGGTGAAAAGGGAAACCTGGATATGGATTATTGGGTGTTGGATTATAACCTCGATAAAGCCAACAAACAATTTAAAGATGCGGCCCGAATGATGAAGGCTTTTGAATATTGGTTTGGCCCTTATCCATTTTATGAAGATGGTTACAAATTAGTAGAAGCGCCGCATTTAGGAATGGAGCATCAGAGTGCAGTTGCTTATGGCAATGGATATGCAAATGGTTATAAAGGCACTGACCTTAGTGGCAGTGGCTGGGGACTAAAATGGGATTTTATTATTGTACATGAAAGCGGCCATGAATGGTTTGCCAACAACATTACATCAAAAGATATTGCTGATATGTGGATTCATGAAAGTTTCACCAACTACAGCGAAACTTTGTTTACAGAATATTATTATGGTAAAGAAGCTGCATCAGCTTATGTAACCGGCACCAGGACAAGAATAAAAAATAACTTCCCGATTATAGGGCCTTATGGTGTAAATAAAGAAGGTAGCGGTGATATGTATTACAAAGGTGGCAACATGATTCACACCATCCGCCAGGTAATCAATAATGATGCACTTTTTAGAAATATACTAAGGGGTTTAAACAAGGAATTTTATCATAAAACAGTTACCACTCAACAGGTAGAAAATTATATTTCTCAACATGCTAAAATAGATTTCAGCAAAGTGTTTGATCAGTACCTGCGTACTGCGGAAGTGCCTGTACTGGAGTATAAAATAGAAGATGGGCAGCTAAGTTATCGATACACCAATTGTGTAAAAGGATTTAATATGCCGTTAAAAATAAACTTTAATGGAACAAGTTGGATTAAACCAACTGAGGAATGGAAAACCCTAAAAGCTGCTGCCAGTGCTGAAAATACTTTTGCTGTCGATGCAAATTTTTATGTCATTGCAAAAAAGGTAGATTAATTTAGCCGCAAACAAGTTTATGAGCCAAATCAGAAGGCAAAGCATCATCTCTTCATTCGTGGTTTACCTGGGATTTGCGCTTGGTTTTTTAAATACCTATTTATTTACCAGGGAAGGCGGCTTTACCAAAGAACAATACGGGCTTACAGGTATTTTTATTGCCATTGCCAATCTCATGTTTTCATTTGCAAACCTGGGAATGACCTCTTACATCTATAAGTTTTATCCCTACTATAAAGAGAACCTTGATAAAAAGAAGATTGATATTTTATCATGGGCCTTACTTGTTTCTTTAATAAGTTTTTGCTTTGTTATCATTGCCGGTATTTATTTTAAAGATCTGATCATTTATAAATTTGGCAGCAACTCCCCCGAATTTGTAAAATATTTTTATTGGATATTTCCCTTTGGATTAGGGTTAACACTTTATTCTGTTCTTGAAAGTTTTGCCTGGCAATTAAAAAAATCTGTGCTCACTAATTATCTGCGTGAGATACAATTCAGGCTCTTTACAACCATCCTGATTATTTTAACTTTCACCGGCGTTCTTGCCGATTTTGATGTCTTTATAAAGATTTATTCATTTACCTATTTAGGCATTGCCGGTACATTACTGATATACCTGGTTGTAAATGGTCATTTCCACCTGACATTTAAGCCAAGCATTGTAACAAAAAAATTCTTTAAGAAGATACTCACGCTGATAAAATTTGTATATGGTGGCACATTGGTGTTTGCCATTGCCGGAGTTTTTGATACGCTGGTAGTTGCATCCGTATTGGAAGATGGCTTAGCGGCAGTAGCAGTTTACTCGCTTGCCCAAAATATGGCCAGCCTCATACAGGCACCGCAGCGTGGCATCATCTCTTCCTCTATTGCGGCACTATCGCAGGCCTGGAAAGATAAAGACAGAAGCAGAATTATCAGGATCTATAAACAGTCGTCTATCAACCAACTCATTTTTGCTGTGGGAATGTTCTCGTTGATCTGGTTAAATTTTGCAGATGGCATTTATACCTTCCATTTACAAAATGGTTATATAGATGCAAGGTGGGTTTTCTTTTATATTGGCCTGATGAGAATTGTAGATATGGGAACCGGCGTAAACAGCCAGATCATTGCCACATCTACCCTGTGGAAATTTGAATTTTTCACCGGGATTATTTTGTTGCTGATCACGCTGCCACTCAATTATATTTTAACCAAGCATTACCTGGGTGTTCTGGGCCCGGCGGTAGCTAACCTGTTTACATTTACTATTTACAATGCCATTCGATTCTGGTATCTTAAAAAGAAATTTAATATGCAGCCTTTTACAAGGGCAACTCTCTACACGGTTGTGTTGGGGATTGGATCATTTTTTTGTTGCTATTATTTATTCAACCAATACCAGGGATTTTGGTGGCTTGTTGTAAGGAGCGTATGTTTTCTTGTATTGTATGCAAGCGGCACCATGTGGTTAAAATTATCTTCTGATATTTTACCGGTATGGAAAAGCCTTCAAAAAAAAGCGGGCATAATAAAAGGAGAATAAATTCTCCTTTCAAATAATTTGACAGTGTTGCATATAATTATTTTGCAGGTCTTCCGCCGCTGATAAATTTTTGGCTATAATAACCATCCGACAAACTACTGATCGTTACACCGTCGTGTACACTACTATGTACAAAGTAACTGTTACCAAGATAAAGCCCTACATGACTTACCGACCTTCCTCTTCTTATATTAAAAAATACCAGGTCACCTTCCTGAAGATCTTCTAATGAAATTTTTTCGGATGAATTATATTGTTCCTCTGCAGTACGTGGCGATGAAAGGCCATATACATCTGACAATAATGTTCCCGTAAAAGCACTGCAATCAATTCCGCTCCGGGTAGATCCGCCATAAAGATAACGGGTACCCCACCAGCTTTCAATAAAAGAATATAGTTGTGCATTATTGAGGTCTTCTACATCACGATCCATCAGCAGCGCATACTTAAATTGTAATGAAGAAAAACCCTCAATATTCTTCAGGTCAGCTTTCACTGTTGGAGTTACTGTGCGATTGTCAGACTTAACTGTATTCTCATTTACATCGGCCTTATCCAAATAAACAGTAGTTGATTCGGGACTTAACTCGATATCATCAATAAATTTTGGGGAAGCCGCTTTTTGATTTTTGTTGGCAAATCTTTCTATGCCAACGTTGGTTTGAGCTTTTACAGATATTGTTGTTCCTGGAATTATGCCAAAGGCAACAGCAACAAAAAATAAGTGTTTCATACGTAAAATTTGGGATTTACACGTAAGTACAACTTAATCTTGTGTTATTTGGTCATCTTCAATTCTTTAAACAATCCGTTTTATCTTTTCCTTTCTTTGAACCTTGTAATACAAACAATTAATAAATAATATTTCTTAAATGTGAGGCGAAGTTAAGCTTCATAGTTTAATAATGCAACCATTTGGGTTAAATATGATTTCCAGCGCTTTACACTGTGGAAAAACGAATTAGTACACAGCTTTATTGTTTACGATCTTTGCGTGGTTAAAAAGCGTCAAATACCGATGCCCTGTAAATGATTTAGTTTTAAAATAAACGACAACTGACCACATGAAGTTTTCACATCTCCACGTACACACACAATTTTCTTTATTAGATGGAGCAGCCTCTATCAAAAACTTATATGCAAAAGCCATCGAACAAAAAATGCCGGCACTGGCAATCAGCGATCATGGCAATATGTTTGGTGCTTTCGAATTTGTAAAAGAAGCTTACAAACATAAGAATGAGGATGGTACTTTAAAAGTAAAACCAATTGTTGGCTGCGAGTTTTATATTACTACCGATAGAACCCGTAAAACTTTTAGTAAAGAAGAAAGAGATCCACGTCACCACCAAATATTATTGGCAAAAAATGACCAGGGATATAAGAACCTGGTAAAGCTTACATCGCTCGGTTACATCGAAGGTATGTACTCAAAATATCCCCGTATCGACAAACAGTTAATCCATAAATATCATGAAGGATTAATTGCAACTACCTGTTGCCTGGGTGCATTGGTTCCACAAACCATTTTACAAAAGGGAGAGGCAGAAGGCGAAAATGAATTTAAATGGTGGCTCAATATTTTCCAGGATGATTATTATATAGAACTACAACGCCATGGCATTCCCGACCAGGATAAAGTAAACCTGGTACTATTAAAATTTGCCAAAAAATACAATGTAAAAATTATTGCCAGCAATGATTCGCACTATGTAGATCAAAAGGATTCGAATGCACATGATATTTTGTTATGTATTAATACCGGCGAAAAGCAGTCAACGCCGAAAATGAATGAATTTTCGGATGATGATGCATCCACAAAGAATAAACGTTTTGCATTTCCGAACGACCAGTTTTATTTAAAAACAGGCGAAGAAATGACAAAGGTTTTTGAAGACATTCCTGAGGCAATTGACAACACCAATGAAATTGTAGATAAAGTAGATCTGCTGGATCTTAAAAGAGACATCCTGCTCCCCCACTTTGTGGTACCATCAAATTTTAAGTCGCAGGATGAATATTTATCCAGTATTACATGGACCGGAGCCAAAGAGCGATATAAAATTTTTACACCAGAAACAGAAGAGCGCATCAATTTTGAATTAGGCGTAATTCGTGATATGGGTTTTGCCGGGTACTTCTTAATTGTAAGCGATTTTATTGTTGCCGGTAAAGAAATGGGCGTGTTTGTTGGACCGGGCCGTGGTTCCGCTGCAGGAAGCGTGGTAGCCTATTGTATTGGCATTACCAATATCGACCCAATAAAATACAATTTACTATTTGAAAGATTTTTAAATCCGGAACGTAAATCCATGCCGGATATTGACACGGATTTTGATGATGAAGGCAGGCAGCGTGTTATAGATTATGTAGTACAGAAATATGGCAAGAACCAGGTTGCGCAAATTATAACTTATGGTACCATGGCTGCAAAATCGAGTATTGCAGATGTGGCCAGGGTAATGGATTTGCCACTGGCAGAGAGCCGTGCACTTTCGAAGTTGGTACCTGAAAAACCAGGTATTAATTTAAAGCGCTTGTTGCATGCTCCATATACTACGAAGGAAGCCAAAGATGGCGTAAAATCGCTCGAGGAAAAAGAACAATTGCAACCCGATGATATTGAGAATGTAAAAAAACTTCGTGAAATATATAATGGCAACGACCTGCACAGTACCATTTTACACGAAGCAGAAATATTGGAAGGATCGGTTAGGAATACCGGTATTCATGCCTCGGCAATTATCATTGCACCTAAGGATCTTACCGATCTTTTGCCTGTAGCCTCGTCCAAAGAATCGGAATTATGGTTAACACAAATTGAAGGTGGATCTATTGAAGAAGCCGGCGTAATTAAAATGGATTTCCTGGGTTTAAAAACACTCAGTATTTTAAAAACAGCGCTATCACTTATCAAACAAAACCATGGCGTTTCTATTGATATCGACTACATAGCCCTTGATGACGAGAAGACTTATAAACTTTACCAGCAGGGAGATACCAATGCTACATTCCAGTTTGAAAGTCCGGGTATGCAAAAATACCTGCGTGAACTGAAGCCGGATAAATTTGATGATCTTATTGCGATGAATGCCTTATACAGGCCGGGGCCAATTGCCTACATACCTGAATACATTGATCGTAAATCCGGTAAAAAAGAAGTGATTTTTGATTTGCCTGAAATGGAGGAATACCTGAAGGATACTTATGGTATTACGGTTTACCAGGAACAGGTAATGTTGCTTTCGCAAAAACTGGCCGGCTTTAGTAAAGGCGATGCGGATATTTTAAGAAAGGCAATGGGTAAAAAGCAATTGGCCATTCTTGATAAAATGAAAAAGCAGTTTGTAAGCGGAGCCACACTTAAAGGGCATCCCGCAGATAAACTGGAAAAGATATGGACGGATTGGGAAGCTTTTGCGCAATATGCCTTCAACAAATCTCACTCTACCTGTTATGCATTTGTTGCCTATCAAACTGCCTACCTGAAAGCACATTATCCAAGTGAATACATGGCTGCGGTTTTGAATCATGCTGGAAGTGCAGAGAAGATTACTTTCTTTATGGAAGAATGTAAGCGAATGGGTTTAACTGTTTTGGGCCCGGATATCAACGAGTCTCAAAATGGATTTGCAGTAAATAAAAAAGGTGAAATCCGTTTTGGAATGTCGGGTTTAAAAGGTGTTGGTGAAAATGCCATTGAAACGATTGTTGAGGAACGGGTAAAACACGGACCTTATTCATCAATGTACGATCTGGCCAAACGCGTTAACCAACGTGCGGCCAATAAAAAGTCGCTGGAAAGTTTAATTTATTCCGGCGCATTTGATTGTTTTCCGGACATCACAAGAGCACAATATTTTTACCAGGCTCCCGGCGATGTACAGGGGCTGGATAAAATTTTGAAGTTTGGTAATATCATCCAATCTCAAAATGCCAGTACTTCCAATACATTGTTTGGAGACATGCAAATGCCTGAAATAATTCCGCCTAAGTTATCAACCTGCGAACCATGGCCATTAGCTGAACAACTCGACTTTGAAAAAGAAGTAACAGGCATGTATATAAGCGGGCATCCATTGGATAATTTCAAGTTTGAAATGAGGCATTATAATATTACGCCACTGGCAGATTACAATGAATTTAAACTGGCCGTTAATACACACGCCAATCCTGCACGACAATTCAGGTTAGCCGGGTTGGTGGTGGATACACAACATAGGGTTACCAAAACAGGTAAAAATTTTGGAATTCTTTCAGTGGAAGATTACAGTGGTAAAACTGAATTTATGCTTTGGAGTGAGGACTATGTCAAGTACACCAATTATCTCGAAAAAGGTCTGATCATATTACTCGAAGGTGGATTTAAATCAAGGTACAACAGTGATCAGTACGAGTTTAAATTATCGAAAATGCATTTGCTTGAAACTGTTAAGCCGGCATTGACAAAGCAGGTGATTATTGAAATTCAACCGCAATTTATCAACAATAATTTTGTGGAGTTTATCGACAGAAATATTAAAGACAACCCCGGCAAAACCACCATTAAGTTTAATATAGTAGATACCAGGAACAAATACAAAGTGGGCATGTACACCCTGGAGAAGGGATTTACCATGAATGATGATATGGCTGTTTTTTTAAATGAAAATAAAGATGTAGATGTAAGCGTGGTGACAGGATAGTAAGTTATTTTGACATTATTTTGATTGTTGGTTGCCTTTGAATCTTTTTCAATCCCTGGTAAAACTATAAGGCATTAAATAGTTAAAAATGTTAATTTATTGAATATTTCATATCATTATTGTTTAACCACAGCAGATTGTACAGGGATTTCTTATTTCACGAAAAACTATGAACACTGACATTTCGATTGTGAACATGTCATTGCAACATATTTAAGTTTTTGGATGTATTTTTGCAATTCACTTAAAATAAAATTTTAAAAATATACTTATGGCATACGAATTCACAGACGCAAACTTTAAAACAGAAGTATTAGAGTCAGATAAATTGACAGTAATAGATTTTTGGGCAGAATGGTGTGGACCATGCCGTGCAATCGGACCAGTTATTGACGAGCTTTCAAAAGAATATGACGGCAAAGTAAATGTTGGAAAGGTAAACGTAGATCACAATCCACAAATTTCTACCAACTACGGAATCACCAGCATTCCAGCTATTCTTTTTGTAAAAGGTGGTGTTGTTGTTGACAAATTGGTAGGCGCTCAACCCAAAGCAAATTTTGTAAAAAAGATTGAAGCACATATTTAATTAAATGTATCAATCATAATAAAAAAAACTTCATTCCTAAAGAATGAAGTTTTTTTATTTACAGGTAAATTGAACAAAGCATAAAAACCATCAATTGGATTTTTTGTAAGCCAGGCATTTAGGATTATTTTGAATGTTGAATGTTGAATGTTGAATGATGTACGTCTGATAACGATCGGATGTTAAATGAAATGCAGTTTGTCTCAATATAGTTTTATTAGCCCGGCTTTTGTATTTCTAATAAACTTCATCCGATATCTATCGGATGGCGTCGCACCTGTTGGCTGCAACGCCTTGAGCAACGAAAGGCAGTTGTACCTCATCCCGGCTCTCAAAGCGGGACTGTACATTTTATCTTTATGGAGTAATTAAAAATGCACAAATTTATCCTTTGCAAGATTAAAATGATTTTTATCGGGTATGCATCTTTAAAATTTAATGTACAAGCGGAACGATCTCCTCCCGGTTGTGTTTGTGTTTAAACAAAACTAAGAAGGCTACTGCTACAATTGCCGAATAAATGGAAAAGCTAATCCATATCCCATGCCAGTCCTTACTGTTATCTGCATAAGTGAAATATTGCTGAATTACAATTCCACTGATCATACTTCCTAATACAGCACCAAAGCCGTTTGTCATCATCATAAACAAACCTTGTGCGCTTGCCCTTATTTTGGCACTACTTTGCGATTCAACAAATAAAGAACCGGAAATATTAAAAAAGTCGAACGCCATTCCGTAAACAATACAAGACAAAATAATCATCCATAAACCACCGCCCGGATTTCCATAAGCAAACAATCCAAATCTTAAAACCCATGCAACCATACTAAAAAACATCACATACTTAATACCGAATTTCTTTAAGAAAAATGGTATCGCCAAAATGAACAATGTTTCAGAAATCTGGCTGATTGACATGATGATTGCCGGGTATTTTACAGCAATGGAGTCTTTGTAAATTACCACCTGCGAAAAGTCATGCAGGAAGGTATCGCCATAAGCATTTGTTAATTGCAATGCCGCACCCAGTAACATGGCGAAAATAAAAAACATAGCCATTTTCGGGTCTTTAAATAAAGAAAACGAATCGAGGCCCAATGCCTGCGACAAGGTTTTTTTATCACCATCCTTTAATTGTGGAGGACATTTAGGTAAGGTAAATGCATATAACCCCAAAAATAAAGAGGCAGCACTCGCTACATAAAACTGGTTTGCAGATGTTTCAAAATGCAACAGGCTTACCACCCAAAGTGCAACAATAAAACCAACGGTACCCCACACCCTTATTGGCGGGTACGATTTAACGATATCTGCACCCTGTTTTTTTAAAGCTGTGTAACCAACTGCAATTGACAAGGCCAGCGTTGGCATATAAAACATCATATTTAATAACATTACCCAAAACATGGTAACGGGATCCTTTACCATTGGAATGCTTAACAATACGATGGCGCCACAAATATGGCAGATGCCATAAAGTTTTTCTGCATTGATCCATTTATCAGCAATGATGCCCATAATAGCCGGCATAAAAAGGGAAGCAAATCCCATAGTTGAAAAAAGTGCACCAAAGGAAGTACCTGTCCAGATACTTTGATGAGTTGTTTCATCTATTACAGGATACAGAACAGGAAGGGTTTGAAACCAATAAGCTCCGATCGTAATCAACCACGAACCCCAAATAAAGAACTGGAAAAAAAACATCACGATAAGCCTAAACTTTACACTCATTTGAACAGGTTAATGGATAAGATAATTTTGTGGTATAATTTTAATGGAAGATATACAATTATTCAACATAAGGTACATCGGGCATTTTTAAATACGTCCCATTATTAAGCCATCAAAATGAATGATGCAAAGAATGCTGTCAGTTGATCTTAACAATAAATCAACCGGCCTGTATATTTTGAAAATGAGTTATTCCAATAACACCATTATTGAAAAACTGGTTAAAAATTAAATGGTGAAAGCAACAAATAGATTGAATTAACATTCAAAGCTAAAAGTTAAGTAAACACGTATATGAAGTTATATTTTGAACGTGGCACATCTGTTATTCACTAAATTTGTTTCACCTTCACGTGCAACTAATGTAAATTAATAGTATGAATCAATATCGATGTGGTCATTATTATTTAATCTGCTTTCTACGAAATATGCTGGCGGCGCTGATCGTCCTGTTTTCTGCAACACAATCGTTTTCACAAAAAATAACAAAATTACCAGCTACCAATAAAGCTGCTGTAATAAGATGCGGTACCATGGAGTACTATGCAGAATTAAAAAAACTGGATCCATTACTTGAGGCAAAAGCCAGGCAAATTGCGGCAATAAAACTGAAAGAAAAATCGCAAAGAAATTCAAGCGCAAATCGTCCACTTGGTACGCAGGCTTTGATGGTAATTCCGATTGTTTTTCATGTAGTGGGAAATGCAGGATTACAATCCTTTGCATCTGATGCGGCCATTCAAAGACAGGTGGATGTATTGAACCGTGATTTCGCAGGGCTTAATCCCGATACAGCTAAATTACCGGCTGCATTTAAAGCTTTACTTGCACATAGTAATATTCGCTTTACATTGGCAAAAAGAACACCTTCCGGCATTACCACCAATGGCATAGAAAGACGGGTTACCAACCGCACATTTACGTCAACTTCTTCAAGTTATAACACCATATTAAAACACACGGCCGCAGGTGGTTTGGATCAATGGGACGGATCACAATATTACAATGTATGGTTAACGAATTTTACCGATGGTTTACTGGGCGTTGCAACCTTCCCCAATGTTAACCCACCACTGGATAACGAACAAGGCGTTGCAATTAATTATGGTTCACTCGATCAGCCTTGTGGCAGCCCATTTGTTGGCTTATACGATCTTGGCCGTACGCTGGTACACGAAACCGGCCATTATTTTTATCTTTTTCATATTTGGGGTGATGATGGAACTGCTTGTACCGGTTCTGATTTTGATACACCTTATGGACCGTTACCAACGGCGTGTAAAGATGATACACCCAACCAGGCAGGCGCCACAGATGGTTGTCTTTCTGGTGTACATACAGATGCCTGTTCACCTTCGGCTCCGGGATTTATGTACCAGAATTTTATGGACTACACTTCCGATCCATGCTATGGTATGTTTACGATTGGTCAGGCTTGCAGAGCTGAAGCGGCGCTGGATCTTTACCGGCCTTCTTTGTTAACATCCGATGCCTTGATACCAGTTGCTGGTAATATCGTTAATAACGACATCAGGGTTTCAGAAATTTTAAATCCTGATAGCCGCGGATATGCCTGCGGCACAACAACAAGTATTTGTTTTACGCCTTTTAGTCCACAGGTTTTAATTGTTAATGATGGCGATGCACCGGTAACTTCTTTAACCTTCGATATCCAAATAGATGGCGTAAGTATTGGAATGCAATCATGGATGGGAAATTTACAACCTGCAGATTTTGCCTATGTAAATATTGATCCGGTCAATGCGCCTGGGGGTACACATGTATTAACGATCAAAACAATGAATCCAAATGGACAGCCAGATGGGCGCCCGGGAAATGATAGTGTCCAGGCTTCATTTTCTGTATTGCCGGCGGGCATTCCGGTTCCAACGGTTGCACAAAGTTTTGAATCAATAAACTTTCCTCCAACTGGCTGGCGAATAGACAATGTTGATGATGGCAGTGTAACATGGGCACGTACCACCAATGCGGCAAATCCGGGTACTGCATCGGCTTTTTTAAACTGTTTTGAATATCCGGATACCGGGCAGGTAGATTACCTGATTTCTCCTAAATTGTTAACTACTGGGTATGATTCATTGCTTATCAATTTTAATGTAGCCTATGCAAAATACAGTGATGATCCCGCAGATTGGGATGCCCTTGAAATTGTTTATTCAGATGATTGTGGCGCTACCTGGAAGCCGACCGGTTACAATAAGTCGGGCAGCAACCTGGCAACAAACGGTGGCGGATTGGTTACAACCGGGTTCACACCAAATGCAACGCAATGGCGAACGGAATCAGTTAAACTTGGTATGTGCAATGTAGGCCCTGAAGTAACCATTGGCTTTAAAAGTACCAACCATTATGGTAATAATCTTTACCTCGATAACATTAGTTTTGACAGCTATGTTTTGCCAGATCCAAACGTAGAATTAAGGGCAGTTAAAGATCCCGACGGGCTATATTGTATTGGTAATTTACAACCTGCCGTTGTTATACTTAACAAGGGAAATACCACTTTAACCAATGTAACTTTTAGTTATAATATTGATGGTTCAAGTTCTGCAACTTTTAACTGGACGGGTAACCTTCCGAAATGTAGCGCACCCATTACCGTAAGTTTACCCGCCATTGCGGTGCAACCAGGTAATCACATTTTTACAATTTATTCTACCAACCCAAATGGTGTTGCAGATAAAGTAACATCTAACGACACAATCCGATCTGCTTTTTCAATTATACCTACGGTAACCGGCGCAGTAAAAGAAGGTTTTGAAGGAACTACTTTTCCACCAATTAACTGGGGCATACAAAATTTTGATAATAGTACTACCTGGGCCAGAACAACCGATGCTGCAAGAACGGGAGCTGCATCAATGGTAATAAACAATTTTAATTATTCAGCTTCCAACACTTTAGATAAGTTTGTTTCACCACGAATTGCTTTGGGCACATTTGATTCGGCATTTGTAAGTTTTGATTATGCATACAGCCAGGGCAAACAATATCCGGGCAGCACCGTACTGCCTTTAGATACATTGGAATTGGTGTTCACTACAGATTGCGGCATTACAACAACAACCATTTTTAAAAAATGGGGAGAAGAACTTCAAACCATTCATGATCCCAACTATTCAACTGATATAGCTTTTAAACCAGTTGCAATTACGCAATGGAAAAATGAAAAAATAGACATCTCTTCACTAATTAAAAACGTGCCTGATTTTCAAATTTATTTTGTTGCAAAAAGTAATAAGCAAAACAACCTGTATATTGATGATATCAATATTTATGGAAGAATACTTCCCGCCAGATTAAAATCGCAGGGATACCTCATTTATCCGGTACCGTTTAGCACATCGTTTCGCATTCATCATTTACTGGCTCCCGTAGATTTGAAAGCCGCACAGGTATTTAATGCTGCCGGGCAATTAGTTTGGCAAAAACAATTCAACGGAGGCGCTACTACTGAAGAAATGGTAGATCTTAAAAACCTTGCAAAAGGGATATACATATTAAAATTGAATTATACCAATAAGACAGAAGTAGAAAAAATTATTAAAGATTAGATAAAACTTTCAATATTTTGATGCGGATGCCAACCAATGGGATCCGCTTTTGTTTTAAAGCAACACCTGAAGTAACTTTGATAAAATTTAGAACATGCATATATCAATAGACAGTTTAATAGATAATACCGAAGACACAGATCTTAAAAATATTGCTCAAAAAGTAAAAGACGCAGTTAGAATCACAGATGAAGAAGGCATCCTTCTTTTTGAAAAGGCGAGTCTTGGTTTTGCCGGTTCACTGGCCAATTTTATCCGTGAAAGGTTACATGGAGACACAACCTATTTTAACCGGAATTTTCATATTGAACCAACCAATGTCTGTGTGTTTAGTTGTAAATTTTGTTCCTATTCACGCCTGTACGCTAAAAAAGAAGAAGGCTGGGAATTAAGCATTGATCAGATGCTCGACATTGTAAAAACTTATGATGGGAAGCCGATCACAGAAGTACATATTGTTGGTGGCGTTCATCCAAAAATGAATATGGATTACTTCATTGAATTGATGCAAAAAATTAAGGCGCACCGCCCTACCCTTCATGTAAAAGCCTTTACTGCAGTTGAGTTGGATTACATGTTTCGTAAGGCAAAATTAACCAGCGAAGAAGGTATGAAAAGACTGCATGCAGCAGGCCTGGATAGTTTGCCAGGTGGTGGTGCGGAAATATTTGCACCTGAAATAAGGAAACAAATTTCGGCAGATAAGGTAGATGCAGAAGGCTGGTTACGCATACATGAAATTGCCCACGAACTTGGCATGCACAGTAATGCTACCATGCTATATGGGCATATTGAAAAATACGAAGACCGCATCGATCACATGAGCAGGTTACGTACGTTGCAGGATAAAACGCATGGCTTCAATACGTTTATACCGTTGAAATTTCGTAACCATAATAACGACATGAGTTATGTACCGGAATCAACCATTACCGAGGACATGCGCCTGTATGCAATTGCCAGAATTTACCTGGATAATTTCCCACATCTTAAAGCTTACTGGCCCATGCTTGGCAGGGACAATGCTCAACTGAGTTTATCATTTGGTGTAAACGACATTGACGGCACCATTGATGATTCGACAAAAATTTATAGCATGGCCGGCAGTGAAGAGCAAACCCCCGCAATGACTACGGAGGAATTAGTGACATTGATTAAACAGGTTAAGCGCAGGCCCGTTGAGCGGGATACACTTTACAATATTGTAAAAGACTTTAGCTCGGCTGAATACACCAATGCTAACAACAATGCATACCTGAATTAATTATGGAGGTGCTGTTGAACCTTTAACGACTAGCAGAAGATTGTTAGTAAATCATTTAAAATAAACCGGAATGCAGGAATCTTACGAGGTAGTTATAATCGGCGGCGGCCCAATTGGGCTTGCCTGTGCACTGGAAGCAAAGGCTAAGGGCTTAACTTATGTGATACTGGAAAAAGGTTGCCTGGTAAACTCTTTATACAATTACCCGGTAAACATGACGTTTTTTTCAACATCTGAGCGGCTGGAAATTGGTGCTGTTCCTTTTGTGAGCATTAATGTAAAACCTACCCGCAGCGAATCCTTGGAATATTACAGGCGTGTGGCGGTGTCGTCGGGATTGAATATAAATCTCTTTGAAACTGTAACCGCCATCAATACTACTGCCAACGGTTTTGAAGTTGTTTCCAACAAAAAAAAATATTCCGCCAATAATGTAATTATTGCTACGGGATTTTATGATATTCCTTACTTATTAAATGTTCCGGGAGAAGATCTGCCAAAGGTTACACACTATTATAAGGATCCGCATTTTTATGCGTTTGAAAAAGTGTTGGTAACCGGTGCCAACAATTCGGGTGTGGATGCAGCTTTGGAAACCTGGCGGAAAGGTGCAGCGGTAACGATGGTGATAAGAGATGGTGAGATTGGCAGTAGAGTAAAATATTGGGTTCGTCCGGATATTGTAAACAGGATTAGCGAAGGTTCTATCAAAGCATATTTTAATTCAACTGTTTCGGAAATAAGAGAAAAAGAAGTGGATATTAAAACGCCGGATGGATTGGTTACAGTTGAAAATGATTGGGTAATTGCTATGACCGGTTATCAACCAGACCTTAAATTTTTACAAAATGCCGGCATTTCACTATCAGCAGATTTAACCAGGAAACCATCTTATAATGAAGACACACATGAAACAAATATAGAAGGCCTCTTTTTAGCAGGTGTTATTTGTGGTGGTATGGATACGCACAGTCTCTTCATTGAAAATTCAAGGGAACATGCAGTTAAAATAATCAATCACATCCGGTCCCGTAAATAACCAGAAGCGATCTGGATTTAAAGCTGTAAAAAAAATATGGTGGTAAAGGATGCCATGGAAATATGAATTTGAACGGATCCCGATTAAAATACGGGACAGGGCGACGCCACTACAGATGCCATAGAATACCCAAGTTGGTAACCAAAAAATATTTATATATCTTCTAACCGTTTCAACTTCCTTTTTGGAATGCTCAACTATAGCATTTTATTTTCCTTTGTTTTGGTTTCAATATTGTGTCCTTCTACGCTTCCCTTAGTTTCTATTTTTGCATTTTCTTTATTTTGAATAGATTCGCCGCCTGTTTCAATTTCAATCATTTTGGTAGTAACAGCATAATCATTTGGATATATATTTGAACCAAACTTTAATGCATAAGCCTTGGTAAACTCCGCACCAAAGTAAAGTATCAGCGAGGAATAATATACCCATAATAATAATATAACCAACGAACCGGCTGCGCCGTAAGTAGAACCTACGCTGCTCTTACTTATGTAGAATGATATCCCCAATTTGCCCAGCATAAAGAGAAATGCTGTTGTCATGGCACCTGCCATTACATCCTTCCATTTAATATCGGCATCCGGGAGCACACGAAATATAACTGCAAAAATAATGGTGGTAACAGCAAAAGTTATAACCAAATTAATTACATAAAACACTACCACTGTTATGTGGGGAAAATGATCCTGCAGCCTGTCACTGAACCCATCGATGAGAGAGGAAACTCCCAGGGAAACCAGTAATAAAAAAGCCAGGCTGATAATTACTGAAAAAGAAAGCACCCTGTTCTTAATCATTTTTAGCCACCCTCTTTTTGGTTTTGGTTTTAGCCCCCAAATGCCATTGATAGAATCTTGTATTTCGGCAAATACAGTAGTAGATCCAATCAGTAAAGCAATAACCCCAATTACTACGGCTGTTTTACTTTTACCTTCAAGCGAAACGTTCTTGATCATTTCCTGCAATTGTACGGCTGCGTTATGACCTACAAAGCCTGCCAACTGCCCGTAGATTTTCCCCTCCACTGCATCTCTGCCTAAAAATATTGAGGTAACTGATACAACAATAATCATGAGCGGAGCCAATGAAAAAACCGTGTAATATGCTAACGCACCACTAAGCTTAGTAACCTTATTATCTATAAAACCATTGAATGAATTCTTTAATACACAAAACATACCTTGAAACGACATCTTTTCCGCCATAACTTCTTTTTTATTCTATCTACAACAAAAATTTGACCAAGTAGAAAGAGGTTGAATTTTATTAAAAAGCATCATACCTGTCAATTACGATTTCATTATTTTTTAATGTCAGTTATCATTAACAAATGATCAGTCGTTTCTACAAATGAAATTTCAATCATTAAACTTTTTTCCTTTGATGCCCGAAGCATTTTTATAAAATTTAGATAACGTTTATTTTTTTTATAAAGCACGTAACCCCGGGATGATTCGTAAAAATTCACATTGATGTGATCCTCATTTTCTTTCTCAAAAATATTGGCAACTGTTACTTTTAAAACAGTAGTGTCTTTATTTATATTTGAATGAGATTGAGCCAAACTAAATGAACAATTTAAAAGGTATAATAATAGGCACAAGAATAGTTTTTCTTTAAAAGAAACTAAAGTAGATCTGTTGAAATTAAGATTGTTTAAGGACATGTGTTGGGTATATTATAAGAAACAAGATGACCATTGGTTAGCACATAATTGGGATCTGTTGTGCCGTTTGGAAAGTAAACAGATGATGGTTGAATACTGTAAGAACCAACGCCGGCGCCGGCAAGGCAAGATATGTCTTCCTGGGCATTTAACCAGGTTGATAACAAAACAGGATTATTAAACATGCCCGGATCTATCACGTACGCTAAGGTTAATGACCGTTTGCCCCACTGAACTTTTACCCTAATCACCGGTGCTACATGATACCACCAGGTAACACAACATCCACCCCATTTATTTGCTCTTACCGCTAAGGTTGTTGAATTATTAATGCCATAACTAAATACTTTTTCACTGCAATAATGAAACCTTTGTTCAATGATATACCTCATTTTATGTGCTCTCGCAAAACAACCATCCCTTACATATTGAAAAGGAATACAGGGAGTAACCGAGGTAGGCATACCAAGGTTGCAGGATTGAGTAGCACATGTATCAAAAATTTCTTTTGCTTTGGCATAGTTGGGCAATACATTTGTGCAGCGAAAAAATATGGGCCATTTTAAAATTTCTACCCTGTTAAACGTACTGGTATCTATCTTTTTCACATCGATCAATCTTGGTTTTGCAAGATCTTTTATATCATTTGCATGCAACCTTTTATAAATGCTCAGTTCCCCATCGGTTGGTATTGAAACAGTATTCAAACCTCCTCTTATATCACCGGTTATTTTAACTGGTGTAGCTGTTTTCAATGCAGACATTAGCAGGCTCATGTAAGCATCAAATTTTTCATCTTTCCTGGAAAGCATGTACCCTGTTTCTCTTTCGTAAAAGCTGATGGTCATGTTCTTGTCGTCTGACGGATTTATGGCGGCAACGGTAAGCACACCCGAATCAGGTTTACCGGGCATTACTTGTACAGTGTCCTTTGGAATGCTGGTGCTATCGGTTGGTGTGCTTTTATCATTATTACCCGTATTGTTGTTGCAGGAATAAATTAATAACAAAAAAGATAATAAAGAGAAAATGACAATGGGCCATTTCCGCATTTTGCTGGTGAAGGAAGTTTGATTTGCCATGATTATATTTTTACTTGTTAAATATTTCAATAAAATTATATAATCCTTTAAGCAGTTGCAATACCCCAAAGCCTTGATTTAACTGTATTTTTTTGAATGCTATAACGAATGTTAAGAAGAAATTTTTTGGCTTACCAGCATTGGTATTTTATAGCATTTCTATTGGCAACAGCCTATCCCGTATTTTGATCGGGACTTTGTTCGGGTTCATATTTTATGGCATCATTTTACACAATATTTTTAAACAGAATAAATTTACACAATTTGGTATAAATGAATTAACTGAAGTAGGCGAATCAGAATATTCATTTGCTAAACTGCTCATAAAAGCCTGAAATGCCTTTGTTATAATTATGTGAATACTTAAAATACGGTAAGATTTTTGTATAAATAAACAGTCAAAAGAATAGAGATTTCTCAGAGATAATATTCAAATTTTAAACAAACCGGAAATGAAAATCGATACAAATATATTTAAAGTACCCCGATGGTTTTCAAAAAAAGCAGCAGTGATGTTGTTGTTTTTTTCCACCTTCTATGGCCTTACTTCCATGGCTCAAAATAATGGACGAGGAGACCGCAACGGCAACTTCCGCGGTGACCGTTCGTCCGGGAATTCCCGTGGCCAATCAGAGGTTCGCCAGGATACCCGTGAATCCGACATAAGGCGTGAACCTTCTATCAGGGGTAACAATGATACACGTAGTATGGATACACGCAGGACACAAACCGACCGTACAACTGCGTTTAACAATGACCGTAATAATATAAACAGGAATCCGGCAAACCAGGGTAATTTCGACAGGAATGTAAGACAACAGCCTGACAGAGGCACCAGGCAATACAATGACCTGACAAACAACGGAATTGTAAGAAACAATTCAGACCGTTCGGGTAACATTAATTATAATCGTCCGGGCAATGCTTTCAACCGACCGGATTATAATAACAGAGGTGGTTACGATAATTATGGCAACCGTGGAAATCGCTACCAGGGTTACAATAATAACAGGCGTTCTGTTTACAATGCATATAATCCAAGCTGGCGTTATGGTTATCTGCCGAGAAGAAACAGCGTATTTAACGTCCTTCCTTCATTCTATTTTAATTTAAATTTTGGAGGATATGGATACCGGTATTATGATGGTGTTTTTTACAGGCCATATAACAATACATTTAGAGTGATAGCACCTCCAATCGGAATTTATCTCAATACATTGCCAATTGGCTATCGCACCATTTATGTGCATGATTATCCTTACTACTATTACAACGGAACTTATTACGATCACAGAGATGACGATAACTATATAGTGGTATCTCCACCGGTTGGCGCAATCGTTGAAAGCATTCCAGGTGGATACGAAGAGGTTACAATTGATGGTGAAACTTATTATACTGTTGATGGCGCACAATACAAGCCAGTAGTGCAGGAGAATGGAGAAATCTGGTATGAAGTAATCAAAGCCAATTAAGCTAAATGATAGTAATAGAAAAGGCGGTGTTTATACACCGCCTTTTCTATTATCAAAAATTATTGTTAGTCAAATAAATCTCCCTGGGGGTTGTCTTCATCTACCTTTTTCTCCCATTCCATTTCAACACTCTTTGAAAATTCTGTAAGCTTTGCACCAACAGCTTTCCAGCCCATTACTTCAATCATATTTACTACCTTAAATTTGGCCCTGCGTACCAGTTGTCCACGGCCGGTTTGCACAATTAAAATTGGTTCATCATCTGTGCTAACCATTTCAAGCCGGTTGTCTTTACCTTCTTTTATGAAAAAGAATTTGCTGTGTAAAGTGGAAGTTTCTATTTTAAAACGCTTGATATTGTACTGCAGTTTTTCATTATCAAGGTAAACTGCCGTAATGATCTTTTCCGGATTGAATTTTTCAAGCAATATCACTTTTTCAACATCAAATCTTTGCGTTAACTCCTGGTCAGTTATTTCATAATTACCGTCATTAAATATTACAACCAACCTGTCTTCCGCATCAAATTTGCCTAAGTAATCTCCTTTCACTTCTGTATTTAACCGGCCAAATTTATTATCAAACCATAGTTTTTTGGCATCCAGTGTTGACTTACCGGCATCTTTAAACTTAACCGATTTGATAGGGTATTTTGTAACCTGGTTGCCAATACTTCCCCTACCCTTTATTTCCAGCTCTTCAAAATAAAAATCGAATTCTTTTTTCTTTGCACTGCAATTGGGACTCAATACAATCTTTACAACTTCGGCTTCACCATTTGCATTGGCAGTAAAATAATGCACTTTGCTTTTATCAGCACCTTTTGTAAGATCGTATTCTTTATCCCGGGTAATGCCCGATACATTGAATCGCTTGGCGTAACTCACGCCGGATTTACCATCCACGTAAATCATATTGTACGTAGTTCGCTCATCACTCTTTTGAAAAACGGCCACATGCAATATGTCTTTACCGATGAATACTTTATCGGCAACCCTAACCACTTTCATGATACCACCTTTTGTAAATGCGATGATATCATCCAGGTCAGAAACCTCTGCAATCTGCTCATCTTTTTTAAGACCGGTACCAATAAATCCATCTGCAAAATTTGCATACAGCTTAATGTTGGCAATGGCTACAGACTTTGCCTGTATGGTATCAAATTGTTTTATTTCAGTTTTACGTTCCCTACCTTTTCCATATTTCTTCAACAAATTCTCATAGTAAGCCACTGCATAATCTGTCAGGTGTTCAAGGTCATATTTTACCTGGTCAATATCGGTTTCCAGTCCTTTTATCTGTGCGTTTAATTCATCTATATCCAGGCGATAAATACGGCGTACAGGTTTCTCCGTAAGCTTAATAATATCTTCCCTGGTTATTTCTCTTTTTAATAATTTTTTGAACGGTACAAAAGCTTTGTCAATTGCTTCCAGCACTTTTTCCCAGGTTTCATGTTTCTTCTCTAATTCTTTGTATATTTTTTCTTCAAAGAATATTTTTTCAAGTGAAGTATAGTGCCATTTTTCATACAACTCAGCTAACCTGATTTGCAGTTCTTTTCTCAATAACTCTTTTGTGTTGTCCGTAGCAATTCTTAATAGTTCGGATGCACCCAGAAATTGCGGTTTGTTGTTTACAATAACACAGGCATTCGGAGAAATGCTTACCTCGCAGTCCGTAAAAGCATACAAGGCATCGATCGTAATATCTGCAGAAATTCCAGGAGCCAGTTCAATGATAACTTCCACGTCTGCAGCAGTATGATCCAGTACTTTCTTAACCTTAATTTTACCCTGGTCATTGGCTTTAACAATGCTCTCCATTAACTGTGTGGTGGTAGTACCAAAAGGAACGCTTCTTATAACCAATGTCTTTTTATCGATGTCATCAATAATGGCCCTTACCCTTATTTTACCACCTCTTTTTCCATCATTATAGTTAGAGGCATCCATTGTGCCACCTGTTTGAAAATCCGGTAAGATTTCATATTTCTTACCCCGTAAATATTTAATGGATGCTTCAATGAGTTCACAAAAATTATGTGGTAAAATCTTTGTTGCCAACCCAACGGCAATTCCTTCTGCACCCTGTGCCAGCAACAATGGAAATTTCATTGGAAGTGTAACGGGCTCATTTTTGCGGCCATCATAACTCAGCGCCCAATCGGTCGTTTTTGCATTGAACGCTACTTCCAGCGCAAATTTACTCAGGCGTGCCTCAATATATCTTGGAGCCGCAGCATCATCACCGGTTCTCACATCGCCCCAGTTACCCTGGGTGTCAATCATCAGGTCTTTTTGTCCCAGGTTTACCAACGCATCACCAATACTCATATCTCCATGGGGATGATACTGCATGGCCTGCCCGATGATATTGGCAACTTTATTATAGCGCCCATCATCCATTTCCTTCATGGCGTGCAGAATGCGGCGCTGTACAGGTTTTAATCCATCTTCCAATGCCGGCACGGCTCTTTCCAATATTACATAGCTGGCATAGTCGAGAAACCATGATTTGTATTGGCCACCAATGCCACTATCCGTGTGTACGTAATCTTCCTTCTGTTTCGATTTAGCCATAAATTATTTACTCCTATATTTCATAAAATTCCAACGGCTGTCCATTGGGATCATAAAAAAAACAAAATCTTTTACCTGTTAATTCATCTATCCTGATATCCTGCACGGCTACTTCCTTTTCTCTTAATTCGGCCACTGCCATATCAATATTTTCTACAGAAAAAGCCAGGTGCCTTAATCCCTTTGCCTCGGGAAAAGAAGCCCTTTCCCTGTACTCCGGAAAAGAAAATAATTCAACCTGGTAAATACCATTTATTGAAAGATCCAATTTATAAGATTCACGTTCGGCACGATAGGTTTCTTCCACAATTGAAAAGCCCAATACTTCTGTATAAAACTGCTTACTCAGTTCATAATTGTCTGTAAGAATCGCTATGTGATGAATGGCTTTAATATTCATACTACAATCATGCTTTTGTTTTTAATTCAAACTCTTTCATATTGCCAACTTTTCCCTGTACATCAAATGTTTCCTGCGCTATCATAACCTTTAAACGCCATAGCAGGTAAGCATCACCCGTAGTGTGCTTTGCTTTGCTTAAAAACTGGTGAATTATTTTCGAAGCCTTTTGCCAGTCGTGCATTACATATTTTTTCAACTCTTCATCATAGAAATCATAATCTTCCTGCCCAAGTTTTTTGCCGCCTTCCAGTATTCTTACGCCCCTGTTAGCTTCACACAATTTTGTCCATTCATCAGGATCAACTTCAAACTCACTTAAGGTAATTTCCCTGGCTAGTTTCTTCGCTTTTAAAAACTCTTTTGCCGGAATTTCATGCAGCCATTGCGGATAAAATATACTTCCCTTTTCGTTGATGAACGGAAGATTGTTGAGGTATAAAATTGAAACTCTTCCCTGGAATTCTTTCATGTAATTGAGCAGCCAGTAATATCCACTAACATCATGTTTATTTTGAGCGGCCCAAATCCAGATCAATTCCAATTCATCCCTACGCATGGTTCCAACCAGTTCTGCCGCTGTTTTATAATCATCCACTTCACCTGAAGCAACTTTGCCCTCATAGTCGCCACCAGCAAGCACTTCAACCCACCAATCTTTACGTTGCTGTATGCCTTCACCAATATAAATATTACCAAGTGGGCCCACGGCATAATCATCTTTGATCTGTAATACCTCGCCCTGTAGTGTTTCATCCAACGCTATAGCTTGCTGCAATACTTTTACATCGGCCTCATTAAAAACTATATGAATCATTCGCTTAATTGATATTTAATAATCGGAATATTTCATTCCTTTTTGTTATTTTAAAAGATTGTCTTAAAGACTTTTTAGAAATAATTTTTTTGTTTACCGACATTGATATATCCCGGCATCTTTAGTGGCAGAGTTTACACTGAGGAACGAAGTGCTCCGTTCACATTCAGTTTTTCATGGCATCATTTCCCACCATCATCTTTTTACAGAATTAAATTTGAACCGTTCAAGAAAAACTTTACAAATTTCATTACACTTCATTTTCCGACAAGTCCAATTCAACCTTCAAATTATCAATGATAAAATCCTGCCTGCTTGGTGTGTTTTTGCCCATGTAATATTCAAGCAATTGCTGAATATGTGTGTCGGGCAACATCATTACCGGTTGCAACTTCATATCATTACCAATAAACCTGGCAAACTCGCCGGGACTAATTTCTCCCAGTCCTTTAAACCGGGTTATCTCTGGTTTTGTTCCCAGCTTTTTTATTGCCTGTTGCTTTTCTGTTTCGTCGTAACAGTAAATGGTTTCTTTATTATTTCGTACCCTAAAAAGCGGCGTTTCTAAAATATAAACATGTCCGTTTTTTACCAGGTCGGGAAAAAACTGAAGAAAGAAAGTCATCAGCAATAACCTGATGTGCAGTCCATCCACATCCGCATCGGTAGCAAATACAATGTTATTGTACCGCAGGCTTTCATAGCCATCTTCAATATTCAATGCATGTTGTAAAAGATTAAATTCTTCATTTTCATACACCACTTTTTTAGTAAGTCCAAAACAGTTGAGCGGTTTACCACGCAAACTAAATACCGCCTGTGTATTTACATTTCTTGCCTTGGTAATGCTACCACTGGCACTGTCTCCTTCGGTGATGAATATGGTACTCTCTTTTTGCTTTTCAATGATATTATCCTTGTCCTTACCCGTAGCTTCATCATTGTAGTGAAACTTACAGTCCCTCAATTTTTTATTATGAAGATTTGCCTTTTTTGCACGTTCGTTGGCCAGTTTGCGGATTCCTGAAAGTTCTTTTCTTTCTCTCTCATTTTGTTCAATGCGCTTTTTTAATGCCTCGGCAGTTGTGGGATTTTTATGCAAAAAATTATCCAGTTCCCTTCCTAAAAAATCACCCAGGAAGTTTTTCATACTCGGGCCGCCTTCATACACTGTCTGCGAACCAAGTTTTGTTTTTGTCTGACTTTCAAATACGGGCTCCTGCACCCTTATGCTGATGGCGGCGCATATACTTCCACGTATATCTGCTGCATCATAATCTTTTTTAAAAAATTCACGAATGGTCTTTACATATCCTTCCCGGAATGCGGCAAGATGTGTACCGCCCTGTGTAGTAAACTGTCCATTTACAAAACTGTAGTATTCTTCCCCGTAAGCGCTTTCATGTGTTATGGCCAGTTCTATATCCTCGCCTTTCAGGTGAATGATCGGGTAGCGTAATTCATCTTCATTTGTTTTGCGTTGCAGGAGATCCAGCAGGCCATTTTTACTTACATAGCGCTTGCCATTCAGGTTCATTACCAGGCCGGCATTGAGGTAACAATAATTCCAAAATTGGTTATCTAAATATTCCTGTACAAAATGGAAATTTTTAAAGATGCTTTCATCAGGATTAAACGTAACAAAGGTGCCGTTCTCTTCGGCTGTATTGATTTCTTTATGCTCCTTTAACAGTACGCCTTTTTGAAATTCAGCCGTCTTTTCTTTTCCCTCCCGATAGGCAGTAACTTTAAAGTATTCACTCAAAGCATTCACTGCCTTGGTACCAACACCATTTAATCCCACACTTTTTTGAAATGCCTTGCTATCGTACTTGGCGCCTGTATTTATTTTGCTCACAACATCTACCACTTTCCCCAACGGAATGCCCCGGCCATAATCCCTGACAGTAATATTTTTTCCATTGATGTTAACATCAACATGTCTGCCGTAACCCATTGTATGCTCATCAATACAGTTATCGATCACTTCCTTTACAAGTACATAGATGCCGTCGTCGGGGCTGCTGCCGTCTCCTAATTTACCAATATACATACCCGGCCTTAACCGTATGTGTTCCTTCCAATCGAGACTGCGGATGGAGTCTTCATTATAATCAACTTCTTTTCTCTCTTTTTCTGCCATGTTATTTATACTTAAAACCTGGTCTTATTTAAATATCTAAGACGGATGGGGGTGCAAGCTACTAATATTTTTAGTAATTTTTCATTGAAGCAAATATAGTTAAACAAGATTTCTGAAACACAGATGGGTTTTTAACACTTGTGTATAAATAACAGCAAGTTCCAACATAAGGTAAATTCCGTTGGTGAATAAAGGATTTTATATTAAATAGTGGTGCAATATGAGAAGTCACTTATATTTGATTGCCAACCATTTTTATAAAAAATACCGGCTATCAATTGAAGGAAAGATTTCAAACATCCCATTTTTAATTAAAGTAAAATAACTGTATTTTGTTGGACTAAAATAATGGGCTCTCAACGGATAGTTTTAACCACAAAGCATTACAGCTACTGTCAATTTATAATTTTAATGATGGCTTAGCCCTATTCATTTTATCAACTAAAATTTCGACCAAGAAATAAAATCATGAATAAGTATATTTTTATTATTTCCGTTTGCGGATTGTTGTCATTATTCGCATTTACAAAAAAACATAAGGCTGTTAGCAATCAACCAACACATATTTCAAGGCAGGAAGCTTATGGTAATAAATATGTAATGCAATGCTCCCCCGACTGGAGCCAGATCAACAGCGATAGCCTTGCCAGTGGAATTACTATTTTACCCGGTTGGGGAAATTATAAGTGGAATATTTCTACAACCAGGGATAGTGCCGGTCTGTATTTTCAACAAGGGATCAGTATGTATTACTCCTTTCATATTATTGAAGCAATGGGATCTTTTAAAAAGGCCGAACAATTTGAAACAGGCAATGCCATGATCTATTGGGCACAGGCACTTTGTTACGGACCCAATATCAACGACTATGAATATTCCTACACACCTGAAGCATACGCTGCTGCACAAAAAGCAGTGGAACTTTCTGCCAATTGTTCACCAAAAGAAAAAGCACTGATTCATGCAATTGCGGTACGATATACATCTGACAGTAGCGTGAGCAGGGCATCGCTCAACGCAAAATATACAGCAGCCATGGCCCGGGCTTATGCAGCTTTTCCATCAGACGCAGATGTGGCTGCATTGTATGCTGATGCCATGATGTTGCTACATCCCTGGAGATATTGGAAGCACAATGGCGATCCTGAAACCTGGACTCCTTTAATAACAACCGTTCTTGAAAAAGCCATCAAAGAAACGCCGTTACATCCGGGTGCTAACCATTATTATATCCACATGGTAGAAGCATCTGGTAATCCCGGCCGGGCCCTGGAAAGTGCTAACCGGTTAGCCTATTTGCTGCCAGAAGTTTCACACATGGTACACATGCCTTCGCATATTTATATCCGCACAGGATTGTACAGCCAAGGAATGAAGGCTAATGAAATGTCGTTGAAGGGTTATCATGATTACCTGGCTTTGTACCCTGAAGTTGCCAACAATGCTCCTTTGTACCTGATTCATAATTTGCACATGCAGGCCGCCTGTGCTTTGTTGGGTGCTGGTTATACATATAGTGAAAAAAGTGCTGAGGAATGCCAGGCAAGTTTTGACGCATCCTTTCTTTCCTTTCCTGCCCCAATGGGGAATTATATCCAGTATGTTTATATGACACCGATTTTAAACCAGGTAAGATTTGGAAAATGGGAAACTATTTTACAAACGCCAGCCATGGCTGAAAGCCAGGCTTACGGAAATTTTTTAATGCATTGGGCAAAGGGGTTAGCCAACGCCAGAATGAATAATATTGCTGAAGCAAAAATAGAATTACAGTTTCTAAAAGACCATTTGTCCGATCCGGATATGCTGATCGTTATGGAACCTTACAATGCCCCGGCCGATGCAGGCAAGATTGCAGAAAAAATGCTGGAAGCCGCTATATTTGAACAGGAAAGTAAATTTAAGGAAGCTGTTGCAGCATTAAAAGAAGCTGTAACCTTTGAGGATGCGCTCATTTATAATGAACCCAGTGACTGGTTATTGCCTGCAAGACAATACCTTGGTAATGCTTTGTTAAAGGCGAAATTGTATGGTGAGGCTGAAAAAATCTTTAAAGAAGATCTTACCATAAGTCCTGCAAACCATTGGTCGCTGCAGGGGTTATATACAGCCTTGCTGTTACAGAAAAAAAATAGCGAGGCCGGTAAAATAAAAACGCAATTGGTGAAGGCTGCTGTGACTAATGACATGAAACAATTGCCCATTGTTTATTAAGGGAATTAAAAAATATTCGATTGACAAAACTCATTATAGATCTTGCTATCATAAACGATCTTGCTGCAAAAAGGGAAAAAGAAAATGAAAATTTCAGGTCATTTATTAAAGAACAGGATAGTGATGAAACAGACAAGGTGGTTCATGAATTAAACGATGCTATTAGTAGTGAAATAGATTGTACCCAATGTGGTAACTGTTGCAAATCTTTAATGATAAATGTTACCGCAGAAGAAACGGTTGCGCTTGCAACTCATTTGCAGATGGATGTTCCCCAGGTGAAAGAAAAATACATTGAAGAAAGCCTGGGTGGAGTTATGATTATAAACACCATTCCCTGTCACTTTTTAAAGAACAACTGCTGCACAATTTATGAAAACAGGTTTACAGAGTGTAGAGACTTCCCACACCTTGACAAGCCTAATTTCATTAACCGGTTAGGTAATACAATGATGTATTATGGTATGTGTCCAATTATTTTTAATGTAATCGAAACATTAAAAACAAATCTTGGCTTCAAAATTGAACATGGTACACATCAATAAATCATTCATCAACACCAACAACCATTTTCAAAACAAAACTTCAGTAACATGAAAATTACAAAATTATTAATGGCAGTTGCCATTATCACCACCACAGGGTTTTTAAGCTGTAAACCTAAAGACGCAGATATTAAGACTGCCGTTGAAGCAAAACTTAGTACTAAACCAGACATGACGAATACGATGGTGTCGGTAACAGACGGAGTAGCCACCATTTCAGGCGAATGTAAGGACGAAACCTGTAAAGCTGATTGTGAAAAAATGACCAGTGAAGTAAAAGGTGTAAAGTCTGTAGTGAATAACTTATCAGTGGCACCCCCTCCTCCACCTCCGGTAGCTATGGCGGTTGATGACAATTTAAAAACCGGCGTAACCGATGCAATAAAAGACTTTTCGACGGTAACTGCAGATGTAACGGACGGAGTTGTTACGTTAACAGGTACTATTAAAAAAACTGACCTGCCAAAAGTTATGATGGCTATCAGTTCGCTGAAACCAAAGAAAATCGATAATAAATTAACTGTAAAATAAAATATAGGAGGAAATAAATTATGGCATTACAAGATAAATATAAAGCACTTACAGATGCAGCAACTGCTGCCGGTGTTGCAGACTTACAAGTTAGGGAGCAGGACGGCGTATTGTATATCGATGGAACAGCCTCCAGCGGTTCCGTTAAAGATGAATTGTGGAAAGTCTATGATTCCATCGATCCCAATTTTACTTCAGGCGATGTGATATTAAATGTAAAAGTAGATGTAGCTGCATCGGTTACAAAAGTAAAAGTGACTACCGAAACAAGTAACCTTAATATTAGAAAAGGCCCGGGTACAGATCAGCCAATTGTAGGGAAAGCAGCGCATGGTGAAGTAATTACGCTGATCAGCCAATCAAATGAACAATGGTGGCTGGTACGCACCGATGATGGTGAAGAAGGATATGCTTACGCCATGTACCTTACACCGGAAGCTTAATTTTATTTTAACCTTTTAAAAGCCATTCAGTAGCCTGGATGGCTTTTATATTTCACACTTTGCAGTAAATTGCAATAAATTATATCCCAATGAGAAATACTTTTAAATATGTACTTAGCCTGGTGGCATTGCTATCTTTCAACTATTGTATGGCCCAGGAAAAAACTACCATTAGCCCGGATGAATTTGAGAAAAACATCAGCGGCCCGGTTCAATTGCTTGATGTGAGAACAATGGGAGAATTTACTTCCGGGCATTTAAAGAATGCGCTTCAGGCCGATTGGAATGATAAAAATGAATTTACACGCAGAATTGCTTTTATTGATAAACAAAAACCAGTGTATGTATATTGTTTAAGTGGTGCAAGAAGTGCAGCCGCTGCAGCTAAAATGAGGACGATGGGTTACACGAATGTATATGAACTAAAAGGCGGAATAAATGCCTGGAAAGCGGAAAATAAATATGTAGAAGGAAATGCACCTGGCAAGCAAATGAGCATTGCTGAACTGGATGAGGCAATCGGCAAATCAGCTAATGTAGTGTTATTGGATTTTGGTGCTGAATGGTGCCCGCCTTGTAAACAAATGGAACCCGTGTTAAAAAGCCTGCAAAATAATAACAAGGGTAAATTCTCCTTAATTAAAATTGATGGCGGAAGAGATGAGGCCATTCTTAAAAAATATAACGTTACTGCGCTACCCGTATTTATAGTGTTGAAAAATGGAAAACAGGTTTGGAGAAATGATGGCGTTGTGGAAGAGAAAACAATTGCGGCTCATCTTTAATGCTGTAAAAAAATGAGGTGGAAAATGATGCCATGAAAAACTGAATGTGAACGGAGCGTCGCCGATGTGGATCCTATGAAATACCAGTGCTGGAATACAAAAAAAATCTCTTTAAAACAATTGCTGAGTTATACTTCCCGCTGCATAAAAATGTGCAATGTTTTTTTATGGGCCAGACAGAAGTACTACTATAAAACATCGTTGCGTCGCACTCTTGTACTTTTTATTCAATATCCAGCAATGCATATATTTAACCAATGTGCAGTATGGTTATAGAAAAGACTCCTTAATAAAATCACTCACCAAATAACTGATAAGCTTTCCGGTTGAATCGCTTTTTCTGCCATCGGATAGTTGTGCCGCTCCTTCGCAAATATGCAGGTAGGCCACTTTAGCGTCCTGCGCAATGTAGGTAACAAATTGCCTTGCATACAATGGCCGGATACCAGCCGGCGTAATGGCACTGCTTAATGCGTTTTCTATGCAGTCCATATCCACTTCAATACCGGTGTACGAATCTTCTGTAAATGCGGTTGCATGCGCTACGGCTTGTATAAAACTTTTACGTTCCAGTAAAAATATTTCCTCATAAGTTACATAATCAATAAACGGATCGTTGTGAATGTCCATCAATATACTTTGTGGAATATAATTCTCATGTAGCCCAACGATGGCGTATTTCCCCAGGTAACCATCTTCGGATGCATAGCGAAAAGCATTGCCACTGTGCCTGCCCTCTGAAGTACGGAAGTCTGCATGAGCGTCGAGGTTGATGACATTTACCTGTGCAATTGGAATTAATGCTGCTTTATGCAATCCTTTGGCAACGCCTTTTATGATAGGGTAAGCATTGTTATGTCCTCCACCAATTACAATCGGGATTTTTTTGCAGGATGCTATCACCTTAATCATGTTCTCCACTTCTTCATCAATTAAATTTACAGCATGGCGGTAAGCTTCAATTAATTCTTCCTGTCCATAAGCATTTGTTTCTATGAGGTATTTAATATCACCAAAATCAAAATGCCCCAGCAGCATAATGTTTTCACCCACCAAAAAATCGTTGCTCTGAATATTTAAAAAACTATGCAGAAATGGCAGCCATGCTGTGTCGGCGCCGCCTAAACCATAATTTGCTTTAATGCCAATATCTTCAGGAATGCCAATGATCACATACTTTGCAGTGGCGTGTTGGAGTGCTTCCTGCCAGTCGTCTTCGGACGTGATATTTTGCAGGCGCTCACCTAGTTTGGTTTCAAAGCGGCGAATCTTTGTGACAGACAAAATATCTTCTTTGGTATAAAACTTAAAATGTTTCATAGTTGGAAGATAACAAAAATTACAGTTGAATTAAAAATTGTTGTAATGCAAATATTATTGCCCGTTGATGGGTTCAATCAGGTCCCATAAGTTTCCGTATAGGTCTTCAAAAACAGCCACGGTGCCGTAAGCTTCCTTAACCGGTTCTCTTACAAATTGTACGTTTTTTGAAGTGTAGTTTTTAAAATCTCTCCAGAAATCATCGGTGTGTAAAAAGAGAAATACTCTTCCACCTGTTTGATTACCCACACTGTTAAGTTGTTGCCCGTTGGAAGCCTGCGCCAATAACAGCCTGCAGTCAGATCCCGAAGGCGAGACTACCACCCAACGTTTTGTTTCGCTTAACTGCGTGTCTTCAATCAATTCAAACCCAAGTATGCCTGTATAGTAATTAATAGCTTCGTCGTAGTCCTTTACAACCAATGCTATTTGTGCCAACCGTTGTTTCATGAAATTATTTTTAGTCATATAAATGAGGTGAATGCATTGATATAAGTTCACCTCTAATTAGTACGTTTTCGATGAGATTGGAACCAAATGAATATGGCAGGTAAGCCAGTGATGGTATTGGTTTTGTTATAATGAGATTAGCCAATTTGCCAACGCTGATAGAGCCTGTTTCCTGCTCCACACCCATCGCATAAGCACCATTGATCGTTGCAGCGTTGATTGCTTCTTCCGGCAGCATCCGCATTTGAATACAACTCATGGCAATTACAAGGTTCATATTCCCGCTGGGCGAAGATCCAGGATTGAAATCCGTTGCCAAAGCTATAGCACAACCGGCATCAATTAATTTCCTGGCTGGTTGAAAAGGCATTCGAAGAAAAAATGCGGCGCCGGGAAGCAAGGTGCAAACAGGGCCATTCGTTCCGCTTGCCTGTGATAATAACTCAATATCATTTTCGGTAAGTGTTTCCAGGTGATCAAGCGATAACGCACTTAATTTTAACCCGGTTTCAATGCCACCAATACTGTTTAACTGGTTTACATGCAACTTAGGTCGTAACCCATAACGCATGCCTGCTTTACAAATGGTTTCCATTTCTTCAGGAGAAAAAAAACCTGTTTCGCAAAATACATCAATATAATCTGCCAGTTTTTCACCCGCAATTACGGGCAACATTTCATTGATGATACAATCAATATAACCCTGGTGATTTTCTTTATATTCAATTGGAAAAGTGTGTGCACCTAAAAAACTTGCTTTAATAGTAAGGGATGATTTTTCTTTCAACTTTTTTATCACCCGCAACATCTTTAACTCACTTGCTACCGTTAAACCATAGCCGCTTTTTATTTCGATGGCACCGGTTCCTGTTTTGCTAACTTCCTCCAGTTTTTTCCAGGATTCATTGAACAGGGTGTCTTCTTCAATGGCCTGTATTTTTTTGGCCGAATTTAGTATGCCTCCTCCCCTTGCAGCTATTTCCGCATAACTTAATCCTTTCAGTTTATCTACAAATTCGTTTTCCCTGCTGCCGGAAAATACAAGGTGGGTGTGGCTATCGCACCAGGCTGGCAATACATATCTTCCGGATGCATCCATTACATTTTTTGGTAGTTGCGGTATTTTTAAATCCAATTCATACATTGAACCATAATCAGCAATGATACCATCTTCAATTAAAATATAGGCATCTTCTATTGACGGCAGTATTGCCATTTCAGTTCCATGTAACAACACATTGTTGCCCCTGGTATTAACAAGCCGATCTATATTTTTAATAAGTGTTACCATCCAGGTTGTACATTTATTACACCAAATAGTTTATTAATAATGTGAAATAGCAGATGCAATTGAATCTATAATTGTTCCCAGGTTTCTTTTCCAAATTGTTCAAGTCCGGGGTCTCTGGCACCCATTAATAACAATACACATTCATCGGTTAAATGCGGACGAGCTGTTGCTAAAAATTCGTTCCTGTTTTCTACAAAAAATGCATTTTTACCCAATGATTTAATATCGTTGATCAGGTCATTTGATGAAATATCTTTTACGGCTGTTCCCCCGGCATAAAATATTTCACTCATCCATATTTCATCCTGGGGCCTTAACACGGCTGCAATCTCTTTCACAAAATCTGTTCTTAAAAACCTGGTGGGGCCATAGCCATGCGGTTGAAACCAGGCAATCACTTTTGGTGCAATATATTGGCAGGCGGCTATGGAAGCGGCACATTTTGCCGGGTTGTGTGCATAGTCATCAATTACCCAAATGCCGTTTTTATTACCCAGCACCTGGTGCCTTCGGTAAATGCCTTCGTATTGTTTTAAAGCCGCTGAACATATCTCCAAATCAACTCCCAATTGATTGGCAACTGCTGTAGCACCCAATGCATTTTCCATATTGTGTTTACCAACAGTATTCAATGAAAACGAAACACCGTCAACCGTATAGGTGATATGAAAGCCAGCCTGGGCAAAGTCTTTGGCAACATACCCGGCCGGAATATTTTCATCAATGCTAAAATCCTGTGTGGTATTAACAGAAAGCTCTTTTGACAAAGCATTCGATTGATTTACTACAAACAGTTCCTTTGTATTTGATCTGAACTGTCCAAAAATATCCATGAGTTCAGCAATCTCCTGGTGATCTTTATCAATGTTTAAAAGCAAACCAGCTTCGGGTTTATATTGGACAATTGATCCATCGCTTTCATCTGCTTCAATGATTAACCACTCACCTTTTCCAACTTTGGCATTACCTATTTTTCCTTCTTTAATAATACTAACCAGCCCTGCACCACTTATAATACTTGGCTGCCAGCCCGCAAATTGCAAAATGTCGAATAGCATGGCACTGGTTGTACTTTTGCCAGAGGTTCCTCCAACAGCAACGGTCTTTTTACTGCCTGCAATCAACGCCAATACTTCAGATCTTTTTAGAATGGGAATATTTAATTGTTTCGCTTTTTGTACTTCAACAACAGTATCCTCTACAGCCGTAGAAACCACTACCAGTTGGGTTTTGTCAGTAATGCCTTCACCATTTTGTAAAAAGCACTGAATGCCTTCAGCCTCCAGTTTTTGCCTGGTTTCATTTATACTACCGGGTACAAAATACCGGTCACTTCCACTTACATCTTTTCCAATACCAGCGACGTATTGTGCTATGGCACTCATGCCGGTACCAGCTACACCAATAAAAAAAACGTGTTGGAAATCATCTATTGTTGAAACCATCTTTTACAAATTGATTATGAAATATTGGTATTGTGTCTTAGGGTGCGGTAAGCTAATAATAAACTAAGTGCCATCAAAATTGCACCTAATAAAAAAGCAGCACCAGCAAATTTTATGGGTGCGGATGGCTTTGTAAAATAGGCAAATAAACCTGTCATTAAAACCGGCCCAATGATATTTGTAAGACTCATAATACTTGTAAGGCCGCCTTGTAGTTCTCCCTGTTCATTGGCCGGTACTTGTCCGGATATGATGGATTGTAGTGCCGGCCCACAAATGCCGCCGAGGCAATACGGCACTAAAAATACAAACATCATCCAACTGCTGCTTGCAAATGCAAAAAGCAATAGCCCAATCGCATAAAATGCTATGCCGATGTAAATGCTTTTTTTATTCCCTAAAATAGGATTTACAATCCTTATTAACCCACCTTGCACGGCACCCACCAGTAACCCAACGAGGCCAAGCGAAATGCCAATCATCCTTGGGCTCCAGTTAAACTGCTTGATGGTGAAAAACGACCAGGTACTTTGTACTGCGTTTGCAGCAAGGTAAATTAAAAAGAAGGAAATAAATAAACCGGCAACAGCCGTATATTTTTTAAGTTGAACAAGCGAAGCAATGGGTACTATTTTCTTATAATCCAAGGGACGCCTGTTTTCGGGTGCCAATGATTCCGGCAGTACAAAGTAGCCGTACAATGTGTTTATGAGACTGAGCACTGCTGCAACAACAAAAGGAATTCTAACACCAAAGTTTCCCAGGAATCCGCCAATTACGGGTCCTAAAATAAATCCCAAACCAAAAGCTGCGCCTACCATTCCGAAATTTTTAGCACGGTTTTCTGCAGTGCTTATGTCGGCAATATATGCGGTTGCGGTTGTAAAGCTTGCACCTGCAATACCTGCAATAATTCTACCTACAAACAACCAACCAATGGTAGGTGCCAGGGCAAGGAATATATAATCAATACCTAAACCAAACAGGGACAAAAGCAATATGGGGCGCCTGCCATATTTATCACTGAGGTTGCCAAGTAATGGAGAAAATAGAAACTGCATGGAGGCGTAGGCAAATGCTAACCAGCCGCTATAACGTGATGCCTGGCTGATATTACCATGAATTAATTGCTCTATTAAACCCGGCACAACAGGTAGTATCAGGCCAATGCCGGTAACATCCAGTAACAACGTAATAAATATAAAACTGATAGCAGCACTTTTATTTCGGAGCATTGGTTCTGATTAAATGTAAAAAACAAAGATAAGCAGCCACCAACGAATGCTGTGTGCAGTTAGAAAAATAAAAACAGATGCTTTATAATAGGGATAGTAGTAAAAATAGTTCCAAATTCACAGGCAGGTATCAACATATTATTAGCAAGCTATTTCTGCAGCTATCCGCTATCGTAGTATCCTCCGGTTATCTACTCACTACTTGCGAAGTGTGCATCTTTATCTCTTATTGATACGAGCATATTTTAAATTTTTTTACGAGGTGTTACCTTTCATAATAGTATTTGTGCTACAATGCAGCCACGAAAGGTGACACCTATATCCGCTGCATGCGCCAAATTTGAAATGAAACCGTTTGTAATATTAAAGGCATAAAAAAAGAGCTCAATAAATGAGCTCCTTTTTTTAGTAGTATATCAGTTTGGAATTACCATCTGTTACCGCCACCGCCGCCACCGCGGTTGTTAGAGTATCCACCACCGCCACGACTTCCGCCGCTGCTTCTTTGTTCTCTTTCTTTAGCGATAGAAACAGACATTGCTCTTCCTTCAACTTCTTTGTTGTTTAAACCCAACATAGCGTCTTTGCCTTCATCTTCTGAATCCATTTCAACAAAGCCAAAACCACGTGAGCGGCCTGTTTCTCTGTCCATAATTACTTTGGCAGATGAAACTGTACCAAATTTTGAAAATAGTTCGTTAAGTTCAGCATCGTTTGTGTTGAAACTCAAGTTTGAAACGTAAATGTTCATAATCTTAAAAATTAAATAATAAATAAAAATAAAATACCTGTGATGGTAACTGCGGACAAAACTTTTAAGAAGAGAAAACTAATACGTGGAGAAGTAAAAAATTGAATCTATCTATAAACGATGTGCTCTTTGAGCTATAATCACGGCGTAAATATAAAAGTATTTAATTACAATAGCACATTTATTTTAAAAAGGAACATTATTTGTTCATTAATACAATATTCCATCACTTACATGCAACGACTATTTCAGGCTATTTATAAGTTCAACATATTCTTTCATGGCTGATTCTTTTGGGGTACCATTTAACTCCTGCCATGCTTTAAATTTTGCATTGCCTACAAAGTCAAATGCATTTGATGGTGCATCGGTATTTAAATCACCAATGGTAGCCTGCTTATACAAGGAATATAATTTAAGCAACGTTATATTATCTGGTTTGCTTGCAAGTGTTTTACTTTCAGCAGTGGCCAGTTCAAATTGTTCGTTGAGTTCCATATTGTTATTTATTTAATAATAAATCTAATCAATAATTACCAGGCGGCAAGTTTATCTGATTCCTTTAAATAATCGTACTGCAGGTCTTCATGCATGGTTGATATTACTTTACCAATCTTCTTTAATTGTGCCTTGTAAAGATTTGTAAGTGCGGTACTATCACGAATGGCAATACCCGAATTGATCAATGCATTACAGAAATATAACAATAACTCTACCTCCACCTGTTTAGAACCGGTGTACCGGGTAAACTTTGATGTTGTTCTTAAAATTTTACGTAAACTTTTTTTGGCAAAGTACAGGTTGCTTTTATTGATGGTAGCAAACTGTTCATCCATGTCTGTCTTGATACTATTTATGTAAGCAGTTTCATCATGTTCTTCAAAAAGCAGGTAAGTCAATAACTCTTTATTATCTTTTTTGTATCTCGCCAACCGCAGGCATAATTCCAATAATTTGGCTGGTGGTGCCAGGTTAAGTTCTTGCTTCAATTCATTGATGCTAGCTGCTTTCATCCGGCAAAATTAAATAACTTCCATCGATAGTAAATAATCTGCAAAATTTGGCGTTATGATTTTTAAATATTTTCGAAATGAATGTTGGCAATTATTTTCACGTCGTTTAGTTAGCATACTTTAAGTGCTTTGGAAAAAGCTTTTTAATTTTTATCAGCAATTAAAAATATTTCATCAGCTAATTTTTAAAATACATTTTATTTTATCTTGCACTCAAACCCCATTCTATGAGAAAAATAATCACCCTATTACTTCCCATGCTTTGTAGCATGTTATTTTCCAGCGCACAGTTTTTTAAAACATCAGCACACGATGATGAGTTTAATGACTCCCTCTCAAAAATTGTGTACGAATTCAAAACAAATTTTTATCCAATCCAGGCCACACAATTAGTTTCTGAAGGACAGGTAGATGTGTATGAATCCAGGATAAAAATTCCCGGGGCGGCCCATTGCATCATTCAGCGTTATCATTCAGAAGAAGATACAACCGCAAGCTGGCAGGCCATTATGTATGATGGTGACAGTTTTGACGAAGCCGAAAAAATTTATAAAAATACTTACCGGCTTATAAAAAGATCCAAAATAAAATACGGTACATCTACCAACTATTCTTTTACCGGATCAATGGAAACACCCAGCGAGGATATTAGATTTACTGTGACCCCGCTTCGCTTAAATACTTCCGATAAAGATTATGAGCATTTTTATGCTGAGGTAGAAATCACCAGTAATTTTCCTAATTGGGAAGTTCATTTAAACCTACATAGCAAAAAGAACGACGACGAAAAATATTGATAGTAAAAAATACTGATTAAGCATTTTTATTACAGGACGGGTGTTTTTATAGATCATAAAAATATCTCGTCCTGTTTACTTTTATATCCCTGAGTAAGCTTGATTTGGGACTGATTGAAATATTAAAGAAGCGGTAGCGGCCAACAGGCGAAACATTAATTGCCATTTGCCAGCAATGCATTTCTCTTGCAATGGATACCGAAATTGTTCCTAATTCTTTTTGGCTGATATTGTAAAATCCGTTTAATCCCAACTGCCATTTCGGTGTTAGATTTACCGTTCCGTTCCAGTTGATATCCTGGTAAACATTTGTTGCAAAACCGGTGTAGTTGGTCTTTCTGTCGCGTTGAAACCTTAGAGAGTAAGAAAAATTTACCGACCATGGAATACTAAAGTCTGCAAATTCTGCCGGGTTGTTACTGATGTAGGCGGCCTCTGTTTCGTATTCATCCAGTGGCATTCCTGTTGAAGGATTATAAGGTTGTCCTAAGTTATTGCCATTGTTTTGTTTGGGTTTTTTATCTCCACCCTGGAACTGGCTTGATATAGAAATATTTCCGGAAACAAACCTCCCTAGAGTTGCCACCTTATTTCTCCAAACAAGTTTATTAATTCTATTTCCCCCCGCATCTGTTTGATAAGGATCCAGTATGGCACTTGCCGTAATACTAATTTTTTCAAAGAGGTTACTCCTGGCACCTACACTAAATGTACTTAGTTGAAAAGAATCGGCCAGGAAATTATAACTACCACTTAAATTCAATCCATCTATCAACGTCACTTTTTTTACGGCATCTGCGGCAGTATCTTTTTTGTTCTTTACTTTCATTTGAATATTGTTGTCAATATTAAAACTCAGGCCTCCAAATTTGCCTTCACCAAAAGCACCATAAATACTGTTATCAAATACATTGAACCTGGCTGTATTACCAGCCGTATCGATCTGTCTGTTGTAAAAATATTTACCATTCATGTCAGGCTTGTAATTGATGCTTACAGACGGACGTATTTCGTGCCGTATAGCCTGTATTTTAGAATTTTTTCCAAAACCAAACGAACCAAATATGCGGCTCGACATGCTGATCCCAAACGACATATCCCTGGCAGAATAAAAACCTTTATTATAAACGGTATCTATTTTTTTATTAGTTGTGTTCCAGTTACGAATAAACTTTTTTTGATACCATCTTTCAGTATAGGAAATGCTGGGAGAAATTTGTAATGGCCCCAACTGTGGAAGCGACAATGAAATAGGCACATTATGATTTGCTCCCCACTGGAAATTATTAAATATTTGTTTGCCTATATTTAATTTACTAACGGCAGTATCATCGGAGAAAAAAGTAAGACTTTTTGCGTTGGTATTTAATGCTACTCCAAGATTTTCGTACCATTTGTAATTGCCAATCACTTCCTTTCTTCTAAAAGGGTAAAGCGTATTTAAATTAAAACTTACATCAGGCAGTGTTACATTTATTAATTTAACATTGGTGTTTTGTGAGTGGTTGGCATTAATAGAAATGTTATACGGTTTGTCCTTCCAAACCTTTGCATAAGCAATTGAAGAACTCAACTGGTTTTGGAAATTTCGTGCAGGGCTATTGGGCACCTGCGAATTAAATTTACTACTACCCGCATTTACATTGGCATTGAATGTTACACCCGGTCTCGATTTGGTATCCACACTGTGGCTCCATCTTACATTGAATGATTTGTTGATTGAATAATCCGGGTCACCCTTAAAATTATTTTTGAATCGCTGGTAGTCAAATGAGAAGTTTCCCTGTCGCCGGTATCGCACATAATACCTTGGGCTTACATTAAATGTAAAACCGCCATAAGAGTAAATGGTTGCCCTTGTTGTTACATCCCAGTTATCGCTGATTACTTTATAATATCCAACGCCTTCCAATGCAAGGCCAAATTGTTCATTACTTGTAAATGTAGGCGCAATCAAACCCGAATGCCTTCCCTGTGATAAAGGGTATATACCAAATGGAAGAACGATGGGAATTGGAACGCCTTCAAATTCCGGGTGAACCGGCCCGGTAACTGCAAACTTTTTATTGATGAATTTGCTTTTCTTACTGACAAAAGCAAAATGTGGTGTATCTAAATTACAGGTGGTAAACCTTGTTCTATAAGCATAAAATGAAGTTGAATCTATCTTCTTTATTTTCTCTCCGTACACATACATTTCTCCCTGGGTGGTGTAAGTTCCTTTCGTAATTCCCTTTCCCGACTTCATGTTAAATGCAATGGTATCACTCACTGTTTTAAGATCGCCCTGGTTAAAAGTAGGATACGAAATTACTTTGCCGGTACTATCTTTTGTTAATGCTGCAGTTACCATATTTGTCTGCTGATCATATTGAATACCCGGTGCCGTTAGTACATTGTCGGTATAGGAAACTTTGGACTGCTTGCCATACAATAATATTTTTTTTCCCGGCACATCCAGCACCATTGAATCATCAGCGTGGTAAACAACCGGGGCTTCCAATGTATCATTCGAAATTTTTACATTGAATGTGTCAACAACAACTATCATTGAATCGGCGTTATGGAGAGAGTCAGCCACAATAAATGGAACGGTATCAAGGATTGGGGCCAATATATTTTTGCGGGGCACAATTGTATCCCTCACAGGTTTTGGAAGGGTATCGATCGTTAAAGTTTTGTAAAACTGGCCACCAGTAATGCTATGCAGGTTGAGTCCCAGCGTTACTGTAATGAACAGCAGCATAACCGTGCATGCTAAAATGTATTTTGACTTACCTTTGTTATTGTTGTTCATTGCAGTTGCAGCAAAAATAGACATATTAGGTACACCAATGTGTGAATAAACTTATAATTAATATATCCAAAAAAACGGTTTTTATATATGTTTAAATTAAAATTCATTGTCACTATTTTATTATCCGGTTTTCTTTTTTCAATTGCTGGTTATGGACAAAGTGCTAAGAAATTAAAAACGATTATAGTTGATGCCGGACATGGCGGTTCTGATGCCGGTGCCGTTGGACAATATGAGGGTTCACTTCGTTCAAAAGAAAAAGACGTTACCCTGGCCATTGCATTGAAACTGGTAACGACTTTAAAAAAAGCATTGCCTGATGTAAACATTGTACCAACCCGTACTACCGATGTTTTTAATAATGTAAATGAAAAAGCAGCCATAGCCAATCAAAATAAAGGCGATTTGTTTTTATGCATACATGCCGATTCGGGCCCGCTTAAAACTGCCCGCAGGCAAACAGGTACCAGGCAGGTTACGCATTATAAAACCACTTATGTTGGCAAAGGAAAAAAAAGAAGGAAGGTAACTACTGCAAAGAAAGTAACCGAGCCTGTTTATCAATATTACAAATTGCCCATGCAGAGAAGTGGAACCAGTGTTTGGATTTTTGCTTCGCATAAAACAAGTGATAAGTTGAAAGCCATTATTGATAATGGAGAAGATTTTAATGTTATTGCAGATGATAATGACAGTACAGAAAATAACATAGACTACAGCAGTCCAGAAATGAAACCCATTATCGCGATTTATGCCAAGCGTTACCAGGAAAAAAGTATCCGCATTGGAGTACTGGTAGAAGAAGAAGTTGCGAAGACCGGCAGGCCAACTTTTGGACTGAACCAGCGCCAGGTTGGTATCAGGGTATTGCAGTCAACCAACATGCCCGCCATTTTAATAGAAACAGGTTTTATTAATAATGAAGAAGATGAAAGGTATTTGAATAGTGAAAAGGGCCAACAGGAACTGGCCAATAGTATCACGGAGGCGGTATTAAAATACAGGGATATTGTAGAAGGAACACCTACAGCAGGCAGTAAAATTGCCGGAGCAAATAAATAAAATTCAACCCTTATTGTAAGCAGTTTAAAGTTAATTCTGCAAAAAGAATATGCTGGAAAATGATGCCATAAAAACCTGAATTTGAACGGAGCACTTCGTTCCTCAGTGTAAACTCTGCCGATGTCGATGCCATGAAATACCAATGGTGGCCAGCAAAAATCAATTCAAAACATTTCCTTTATAACAGAAAATTAGAATAAACACCCCAAATAATCTGTAAAATCCAGCTTATACCAGAAAAAATCAATCGGCGAATTGCAATAGTCCCAGCCACGCATAAGTGAATTGTTCAGTAGCTTAAATTTGGCCGATCAATAAATCTCCACCTATTTTTGTTTCCATTGGTTTTGCTTTCTTTTTGGGTAATATCAAAGCCAACAAATTAATCTGTATTTTTGAAAAAAACAATCCTGTAAATTATATGAAGATTTCAAATGAGACCAAAGTAGGATCGCTAACAGTGATTGCTGTCGTGCTATTAATTCTTGGATTCAATTTTCTAAAGGGTAAAAGTTTTACCAGTCACAACACCCGGTTATTTGCTGTATTTGCAAATATTGAGGGATTGGCTACCAGTAATGCCGTAATGATTAACGGAAAGCAGGTAGGTACTGTGGCCAAAACAGATGGTGGTAATGATATGCGCAGAATTGTAGTGGAAATAAACATGAAACTTGAGGTGAATATTCCTGATAATTCCATTGCGGTAATAGCCCCTTCCCTACTTGGTACTACAGCGCTGGAAATAAAACTGGGCAGTTCAAATACATTTCATCAAAATGGCGATACGCTTATTACAGCAGCTTCGGGTGGCGGTTTGTTTGGCGAAGCCTTACAAAAAGTAGATCCGGTTCTTGCGCAGGTAAAAAATGCTGTAAAATCACTGGACTCTTTACTATTGACGGTGAATGGTGTTTTTGATCCCAATACAAAAAACAATATCCAGGGCACAATGGAAAATCTGAACAGGACGACCGCTTCCCTGGCTTTATCTTCTGCATCCTTGCAGACCTTGCTGAATACACAAACAGGCGCCCTGGCTAAAACGCTGGATAATGTGAGTTCTTTTACGGGCACACTAAAAAACAATAATGCTAAAATTGATCAGACGCTTACCAACCTGGAAGCAACTACTGCTAAATTTTCAAAACTTGATGTAGAGAAAACACTCACTTCGTTGAATTCCACCATTACCGAATTAAAGAACACGATCGGTATGGTAAATAGCAGCAACGGTACACTTGGTTTATTGATCAATGATAATAAATTGTATAATAATTTAAATGCCACTTCCAATAAATTAAATCTATTGCTGGATGATTTCCGTGTACATCCAAAACGCTACGTGAACATCTCCGTTTTCGGAAGAAAAGATAAAAGCGGCCCGTTAACCATGCCACTGCCCGACACTATTAATGCACCTTATTTAAATCAATAAGTGGCTACCTGCATTTCATTATCTATAAGTCGTATAAATTTTGTGATACTGTTTGTAAATAAATGAGGAAATTGCAGCATTCCAAAATCAATTGTATTGAAATCAGTTTTTTCATGCAGGATATTATTTTTGATATCCTTTTTTATGGGCCTTCAATTTTCTTCATTGGCACAGGCTGTAGCTCCCGCTGCAAATACCGGCCAGGATACACTTCGCATTATTCAAATATTAAATGGAGACCGGCTGCGTGAAAAAGAAATTGATTCTGCTACCATCATTCAAACACTCGCCGGGCATGTCATTTTAAAAGAAGGCCTCACCTTATTTTACTGCGACAGTGCTGTTATTAATAAGCAAACAAATATCCTGGAAGCTTACGGCAATGTTCACATCAACCAAAACGACAGCATACATACCTATGCTCAAAGCCTTCGCTACATTGGAAACGACCGGGTGGCGTTTCTAAAAAAAGACGTAAGGCTTACCGATAATAAAGGAACATTGTACACACAGGACCTGGAATATGATCTGCGATCCAGCATTGGCAAATACAAAAATGGCGGACGTGTTGTAAATGGTAAAACTGTTCTTACCAGCACAGAAGGTGTTTATTATGCCGAAACAAAAGATGTATATTTTAAAAAGAATGTACACCTGGTGGATCCCAAATACGATATCAGGAACGATACATTATTATACAACACCCAAACCCAGGTTTCTTCCTGGAACACTCCTACGGTTATTAAAAGTAAAAACGGAGGCGATATTTATTCCTCATCCGGTGTTTATGATCTGAAAAATGGAAAAGCGTTTTTTGGAAACAGAACAATCATTAAAGATAGCAGCAGGACTTATGTATCAGACAACAGCGCCTATGATGAAATTACAGGCATCGCTCAGTTAGAAGGTAATGCAATTATAAAAGACAGTACAAACGGTTACACTGTGCTGGGAGGCCAAATTTATCTTAACAAAAATGACAACTCATTTTTAGCAACCCGTAAACCCGTACTGATTTTTAAGGGAGATGGTAATGACAGTACATTCATAGCAGCAGACACATTGTTTTCTGGTGTAGAACATCGGGATAAATACGGTAACGTGATAGCGACTAAAAAGGATACCATAAAATCCAAGACGGTTGTTAATGTGAATGATTCTTTACTTACACTCAATAAAAATAGGGATTCCAGTGGCTTAAGAAAAGGCATTGATTCAGTGAATATGAAATCAATGATCGGTAAAATGCCTCGTGCCGGGTTAACAAAGGGTACTGTAGTGATTGTGAAAACGACTGTTCCGATGGATACAACAGGTTTGAAAATACATGCTGTTAACTTAGATCCCCGACTGCTAATGAGGCAAAAAATAAAAGCGGTGCCAACAAAAAAGATGGCGGCGGCTGATAGCCTCCTATCCGTAAAAAAGGCCAGGAAGTTACCTAATAAAACTTTGCCTGATTCAATGGCGGTTGTCAACGTATCCTCAACGCCTGACTCATTGGGAGTAATTTCTACAACCGGTTTGCCAGATTCTTTATCAGTAAAAAAAATTGTAAGAGATAGCCTTGGGAATATCATTGCTGTGGGAGATTCAGCTACTATAAAAGACTCAGTTATTGATAATAGAAAACTGATTGCTGCCGCAGATACAACAACGCGTTTCTTCGTCGCCTTTCACAACGTGCGTATTTTTAACGACTCACTACAATCTGTATGCGATAGTTTATATTATTCTTCACTGGATTCCATTTTCAGGTTATTTCAGCATCCGCTGGTATTTAGTAATAACTCTCAAATATCCGGCGATACCATTTATATGTACACCAAAAACAAAAAAGCCGAACGGTTATATGTTTTTGAGAATGGCATCATCATCAATAAGGCCAATGAAAGAATGTATAACCAGATTGCAGGCAGAACATTGAATGGCTATTTCAAAGATGGTGAAATGGATTACATGCGTGCAAAAGGATCACCGGCCGAAAGTGTGTATTATCCGCAGGATGAAGACAGTGCTTATATAGGTATGAACAGAAGTAAAGGCGATGTGATAGATATTTATTTCCTGGATAAAGAAATACATAAAATAAAGTTCATCAATGACGTGGATGGAACATTGTATCCTATGAGACAAATTCCGGAAGATCAGAAGTATTTGAAAAATTATAAGTGGGAAGATAAGCGCCGCCCTAAAAACAAACTGGAACTGTTTGAATAAATTATTTCCCCGGAACATCAGCTCACAGTTATATCATTATTTAAACTTTTGTTCAGGTCATCTGTTAGATCAACAATAGCAGCTTAAAAACATACATAATAAATCAGCATCATTCAATTAATAAAAAAATAATGGCTACAACAAAAATTACAGTTAACAACAATGGTTCTTTAAAAGTAGACGGCGATATAGAAGTAGTTGACAGAAATGGCAACGTATATGACCTGGGTGGAAGAACTGTATTGAGTTTCTGCAGATGCGGATTGTCAAAAAACAAACCATTTTGCGATGGTTCGCACAACGGCCATTTTGAACATGAAGCAATCGCATTTGCTCTGCCTCCAAAGAAACAAGCATAAGCTTACTACTTTTGTTCCTTCATAAAATCAAGGATTTCTTTATAGCGTTTGTTCCAGGTAAATAGAAACTGGGTGATCATCGGCACATGCTTCTTTCCTTCTATAACATGGTAAATTGTAGCAGGTGCTAAAGGCTTAACTGCTGCAACAAATCTGTCATTACCTACTCTGATTGAAGGATAAGTTTTACCGCCTGTATATATCAACATGGGGGGCATATCGGCGTGTACCTGGTACAATGGTGAGGCGTCTTTCCATTTAACAGGATCATTGGTAAAAGTTTTGATGTAAGTATTTTCTTCAGGGAAATTTTCTTCTTTCAAGTACGAATACATGTCAAGTCCGGCGGCATCAATCAGTATGATACCTTTTAGTGGATTGGTACTATTTTTACCTCCAAAATATTCGTGGCTTACGCCGATAAGGGCAGCCAGGTGACCGCCGGCAGAATGTCCGGAAATAAATATTTTACGGGGATCGCCACCGTACTTATAGATATTTTCTTTAACCCAGTCAACAGAGGCTTCAGCAGCAATTGCCATGTCTTTATAATTGGCTGCAGGGCTTAATGGATAATCAATGATCACTGTTATCACTCCCTTTCGGGCAAACCTGTTGCCGAAAAAATTGTATGTAGATTTTTTACCCGAGTTCCAATTTCCACCATGTATAAATATCAGTACTTCTTTTAGTTTGCTGCTTTTTTTAGGGGCAAATATATTTAGCTCCTGCGCTTCAATATGCCTGATGGTATCTGCCTGAACGTAGGTTATATTTTTAGATCGTGTAACGCTTTTAAAAGCGCAGCCGCTATTCATCAATAACAGCGATGCAATGCAGCACAGAAAAAACGAAGAGATTGAGTTTGATTTGATAGGTATGTTTTTTTGTTTACAGGTTGTTAACAATAAATACGAATTATGAAACATAATGGTTTTGAACGTTGTTTTAAAGCCCCGTTACTTCATATTTTTAAATTAATTTCACTGCTATTTAAGGCTACAATTTTCAACTGGTTTAACTTAAGTAAATGAACAGGATTGACCGATTGTTTGGTATATTAACTCAATTACAATCAAAAAAGTATATTCCGGCAGAAAAAATTGCTGCCAGGTTTAACATCAGTACCCGTACTGTTTATCGTGACATCAAGGCATTGAATGAACAAGGCGTTCCTGTAAGTTTTGAACAATCAAAAGGGTATTTTATTGTAAATGGATTTTTTATCCCACCGGTGGCCTTTACTTCTGATGAGGCCAATGCCCTTTTACTTATGGAGTCTGTTGTGCATGCGTTTACAGATAAATCTATTCAAATTCATTACAGTAATGCCGTGGAGAAAATAAAAGCTGTTTTGCGAAATCCTCAAAAGGAGAAACTGGAACAACTTAATCAAAATATTGTACTGCAATTACCCGCCTGCCTTCGGAATGACTATGAATACCTGGCATTGCTACAGGCAACCATTTCAGCAAAAACGATCATCGCTGTTGACTATAAAAATAACAAACAGGAAGTAAGCCAACGAAAGCTGGAACCGATCGGACTTATTTTTTATGCCATGAGCTGGCACCTGATTGCATGGTGTCACCTTCGCAGCGATTACCGTGACTTTAAAGTTTCCCGGATTTTAAAAGTAACTGATACCGGGATGTCATTTACCAAATCGAATCACATAGAAGTGAATGAATACATGAAGCTGTTGCCGGTTGATTATTAATTATTTTTTGTTTTAAAATTTCACAGTGACATAGGGTTGTCACCCGGGCCTGTTTTCTTTGTGTAAACATTTAAAATTAAAAACTATGTCAATGATTCAAACGTTCTTAAAAGAACTGGAAACCGAAGCAAAAACAACCCGGAAAATGTTGTCCATTATTCCTGATGATAAATATCAATGGAAGCCTCATCAAAAAAGCATGACCATTCAACAGTTGTCAACCCATATTGCAGAGTTACCAGCCTGGGTGGCAATGGTATTTAACACGAGTGAACTGGATTTTGCTGCCAACCCATATTCGCCAAAAGATATTACATCAACCAAAGACCTGCTGCAGCATTTTGACCAATGTCTTATAGAAGGCAGAACTGCTTTGGAAGCTGCCAGCGAGGCTCAATTGTCAGATCCCTGGACTTTAAGAAATGGCGACCAGGTTTATAGTACAGACCCAAAAGAAGATGTAGTCCGGATGACGTTTAGCCAGATCATCCACCACCGTGCACAGTTGGGTGTTTATCTCCGGTTGCTGGATATTCCTATTCCGGGTAGTTATGGGCCGAGTGCAGATGAAAGCTTTTCGTAAATGTGTGATGGGTTGACAATAATGTAAAATGAGTATTTAAATGATCAACCCGCTTGTTATTAAGCTGGGTTGATCATTGTTATCAACAATACTGTTCCTGATTTGACCGGATAATAATTTTTGTATGAAAAATTACGAAGCGTGAATATTTGTAGTGTGCTAACTTTGATAAAAATTAAATCGGGGTATGGCAAAGCTTTCAGTGAACATAAATAAAATTGCAACATTAAGGAATAGCAGAGGTGGCAATAATCCGGACCTGGTAGAGACAGCGCTTGATATTGAACGATTTGGTGCGGAAGGAATCACCGTACATCCAAGACCCGATGAACGCCACATTCGCTATGCTGATGTATTTGCATTAAAAAAAGTGATCACTACTGAATTAAATATTGAAGGTAATTGTACCGAACAAAAATTTGTTGAACTGGTATTGGCAAATCAACCGGCCCAGGTTACATTAGTTCCCGATGCATTGGGACAAATCACCTCCAACCATGGCTGGAATACCATTGAACATAAGGATTACCTTGTTAAGATGATCCGGATTTTTAAGGAAGCCGGTATTCGTACAAGTATTTTTGTGGATCCTGTTGTTGAAATGGTTGAAGGGGCTGCTGCAACGGGTACAGACCGTATTGAATTATATACCGAAGGGTTTGCCAAACATTATGATGAAGGACGCAGGGAAGCCGCTATAGCTCCTTATATTGCTGCTGCGCAAAAAGCCAATGAATTAAATTTAGGTATCAATGCCGGGCATGATCTTGATTTACAAAACCTTCAGTTCTTTGCGCAACATATACCCGGACTACTGGAAGTTTCTATTGGCCACGCACTTGTTTGTGATGCCTTGTATCTTGGCCTTGAGAATACTGTACAACTCTACAAAAGGCAATTGATGTAATTCCAAAATTACCTGGTGCAATCTTACCAGTATAAATTCAACGAATTAAGTGCATAAAAAATCCTCCCGTTTTTAAAGCGGAAGGATTTTTTATAACCCATCAAAGAATTTCTTTAACCAAGGTATGCTTTTAAAGCACCACTATATCGGGCCTTTTGAAGGCGTTTAATTGCTCTTTCTTTAATCTGGCGGATGCGTTCCTTTGTAAGATCATATTTCTGGCCAATCTGCTCAATGGTAACACCATTTTCACCATCAAGTCCGAAATATGCATTTACAATTTCAGCTTCACGGGGACTTAAAGATTTCAACACCCTGCGAATTTCATTTCTCAATGAATCATGCATAACATCTTCATCCGTATCATCACCACCTTGTAACAAGTCGCCCATTGCCACATCTTCCGCCTCATGTACCGGTGCATCCAGTGAAGTATGACGGGTATTGCTTTGGAAAATATTATTGATTTCAGTTTCACTCATTTCAAGTAATTCTGCCAACTCTTCCGTTGATGGTTCACGCTCATGCTCCTGTTCAAAAGCCATATAGGCCTTGTTGGCTTTGTTGTAGGTACCAATTTTATTTTGTGGCAAACGAACTAACCTACCCTGCTCAGCTAAAGCCTGCAAAATAGATTGACGAATCCACCATACCGCGTAAGAGATAAATTTAAACCCCTTTGTTTCATCAAAACGTTGTGCTGCTTTTATTAAGCCAAGGTTGCCCTCGTTGATTAAATCACTGAGCGATAAACCCTGGTGCTGGTATTGTTTAGCCACAGAAACCACAAAACGAAGATTGGCCTGAACCAGTTTATCAAGTGCACGTTGGTCGCCCATCTTAATTTTCTGAGCCAGGATGGTTTCCTCTTCAGGAGTAATCATGGATATTTTGGAAATTTCCTGCAAATATTTTTCCACCGCCTGTGAATCCCGGTTGGTAATCTGCGTCGCGATCTTAAGTTGCCTCATTTTTTTGTATTAAATTCAGAATATCTAACCTTTTAGGACACTGATTGTTGTAATAACATTGCAAAACATTGCTTAAACTACAAAATATGCTAAAAAATAGTTGGCAAAGTTACTAATCATTCCTTGCATTTCATAGGGTAAGTGTAAAAAAGGTGGAAAAAAGAACAAATAGTATTTTTCGATATTCAATTTTAGCGGTTCTGCTTAGTTTTTAACGCTTTATGAAGATACATTTAGGTATTTTTAGGAATTAATATCTGGCAGGATCTTCACCATTTTGTGCTTCTGCAACGCGTTAAGCAAATAGATTGCTGTCTCAAAAACAAACCTTTTCATACTATATTTGCGCAATGATTATTGATCTGCGTTCGGATACTTTTACCAAGCCTGGAGAAGCCATGCTCGAAGCCATGTTTAAAGCCAAAGTAGGCGATGATGTATTTGGAGAAGACCCCACTGTTAATTTACTGGAAGCCATGTCGGCAGAATTATTTGGAATGAATGCAGCCGTATTTTGTCCCAGCGGCACCATGACCAACCAGATTGCCATCAAATGCCACACTCAGCCCGGGCAGGAAATCATTTGTGATAAACTGAGTCATGTTTACATTTATGAAGGAGGTGGAATTGCTTTCAACAGCGGTTGCCAGGTAAAAGCCGTTGAAGGCAATGCAGGACGAATTAATGCACATCAGGTATTGGAAGCCATTAATCCGATGGATATACATAAGGCAAAAACAAGCCTGGTAAGCCTGGAAAATACCGCCAATCGTGGTGGGGGCAGTTGCTATGAATTAGATGAAATTCAAGAGATTAAAGAGATTTGCCTTCAAAATAATTTAAAGTTGCATCTTGATGGTGCAAGGCTATGGAACGCCATTGTAGCTAAGGGACAAAAACCGCTGGCATTTGGCGAATTATTTGACAGTATTTCCGTCTGTTTAAGCAAAGGATTGGGCACACCCATTGGCAGCCTGCTACTGGGCAAGAAAGATTTTATTGACCAGGCCAGAAGAGTAAGGAAGGTATTTGGAGGTGGAATGAGACAGGCAGGTTACCTGGCAGCCGCAGGCGTATATGCTTTAGAGCACAATATTAGCAGGCTTAAAGAAGACCATTTACATGCCCGGCAGATTGCAGAAGCTTTGATGACAAAGAGCTTCATTGGTAAAATAATGCCGGTTGAAACCAATATCATCATATTTGAAGTGGTAGAGAGATTTACGGCCCAACAGTTTGCTGCAGAGCTTGCCAGGTATGATATTAAAGTCATCCCCATTTCTGCTACACAAGTAAGGATCGTTACTCACCTTGATGTGACACAGGAAATGACAGATAAACTTGTGGAGTTAATCAATATGATGTAAACTATAATGCATGCCGTTTTATAAATACTGAATGGATGCTACCAGCTAAGGTTACATGCAATCCTGCTGTCCCCGCCCCCTGGAAATACAATCAGGTAGAGTTATCATTTCACTATTGTTTAAGGTTTCACAAATGAAAGGCTTTCATTTTTGTTCAACAAACTTTACCTTCGTTTTAATTACTCATTCCTAAATATTTAGCAAAATATGTTACCAAAAGTAAACCCCACTGCAACGGCTGCATGGCAATTATTAACAGACCATTTTACTGATATGAAAGCGGTACAGATGAAAGACCTGTTTAGCGGTGACAGCAATCGGTTTAATAAATTTTCTATTAACCAGCATGACCTTGTTTTTGATTATTCCAAAAATATAATTACTGAGAAAACAATGAATCTGCTGATTCAATTGGCGAATGAATGTGGATTAGAAGCCGCCATCAACGCCATGTTTACAGGAGAAAAAATAAATGAAACGGAAGACCGTGCGGTGTTGCATACAGCATTGCGCAATTTTTCTGATAACCCTGTGCTGGTGGATGGCAAAGATGTAATGCCGGATGTGCGTGCCGTGCTAAAACAAATGGAATTGTTTTGTGGTAAAATTCATTCGGGGGAATGGAAAGGATATACAGGAAAACCTATCAAATACATAGTAAACATTGGTATTGGAGGAAGCGACCTGGGCCCCGTAATGGTAACGGAAGCATTGAAGCCATACCAGGTGAAGGGAATTGAAACACATTTTGTGAGTAATATTGACGGAACGCATATTGCTGAAACACTTAAAAAAGTTACACCGGACGAAACATTGTTTTTAATAGCTTCCAAAACTTTTACCACCCGGGAAACAATGACCAATGCGCATACCGCAAGAACCTGGTTTTTGGAAACTGCGGGAGACGAGGCATTTGTAGCCAAACATTTTGTGGCACTCAGCACCAATGAAAAAGATGTAGTAAAATTCGGAATTGCTCCGGAAAATATGTTTGTGTTCTGGGATTGGGTTGGTGGCCGCTATAGCTTGTGGAGTGCCATAGGATTATCGATTGCGTTGACCATTGGATATAAAAATTTCGAGGCAGTTTTAAGAGGTGCCCATCAGTCTGATACAGAGTTCGGCAGTACACCTTTCGAAAAAAACATTCCTGTTATTATGGCTTTGGTTGGTTTGTGGTACACCAATTTTTATGGAACTACTTCAGAAGCTATTCTTCCTTATGATCAATATATGCATCGCTTTGCCGCCTACTTTCAGCAAGGCAATATGGAAAGTAACGGTAAATATGTAGATAGAAATGGCAAGGAAGTAACGTATTCAACAGGCCCTGTTATATGGGGAGAACCTGGTACCAATGGCCAGCATGCTTTTTACCAGTTGATTCACCAGGGAACCCAGGTAATACCCTGCGATTTTATAGCGCCGGCAATTTCGCATAACCCTATTGGTGAGCATCACTTGATTTTAATGAGTAATTTCTTTGCACAAACGGAAGCACTCATGAATGGATCAGACAATCAAGATCCTTTCAGGGTGTTTAAAGGCAACCGGCCAACTAATTCATTTTTATTAAAGGAAATTACGCCGTTTTCATTGGGTGCACTCATTGCTTTATATGAACATAAAATATTTGTACAGGGAATAATCTGGAACATCTTCAGTTTCGATCAATTTGGTGTAGAGCTTGGTAAAGTATTGGCAAAGAAAATTTTACCTGAATTAAAAAGTGATGACCGCATTGATTCTCACGACTCTTCTACCAACGGTTTGGTCAATAGTTTTATGGAGATGAGGAAGGCATAATATATTTTAGGTGCTGTAAGTATAAACTGCCGCTGTAACTGCTTTTGTAGAACCGGGGATATGCTGAGAATAGGTTT
>JBKJUP010000057.1:0-48915 GCA_046590675.1 Ferruginibacter sp.
ATTTAATAAAACAAAGCCTAAGCAAACCAAGAGGTATTAAGAAAGCAGATAAAGTGCAACAAAGAATTGGCAGGGCCAAACAAAAATACCCCTCCATCCATCATCTGTACAACATCAGCTTTGACATTGATACTGCTACCCAAACTGTAAAAAATATTTATTGGCAAAAAGATATGGCACAAGCCGAAGAAGCCAATAATAAATTAGGTGTTTATTTTTTAAGAACAAATTTAGAAGACACAGATGAAGCCTTAGAATGGATGATTTACAATACCATACGGGGGATAGAATCCACCTTTAGAATATTGAAAACAGATTTAGACCTGCGACCCATTTATCATAAAAATGACACCTCCACCATGGCGCACCTTCATTTAGGGATACTAGCCTATTGGTTGGTAAACACCATACGTTATCAGCTAAAACAATCGGGCATCAATGATGATTGGAAGGAAATTAAAAGAAAAGCATCCACACAAAAATCGGTGCTGACAACAGCGCAAAATAGTTACAATAAAATAATACAAATTAAACGATGCACCGAACCAACTGAAGACCTCAGCCAAATACATAATGCACTAAAACAACAAAAATCAAAACCCTTTAAGCAACTCAAATTTGTAGTACACAAACCGCCACTTATAAAAAATGAAACCCATGCCATCGCTGAACTTGGATATGATTAACTGCAATGTGGGTTAAAAGACTTCTTCGACTTTTTCAATATTCAACCAAAAATAAAATTATCAATCAATGGGCTGCCATTTCCAAATCCTCTTAAGCAAGGCTTAAATTTAAGGATGTTGGATTTTGCTATATCAATTCAGATCGATGGGCAAACCGTCATTTAAACTTTACGCTGTAGAAAAGCTGGCCCTGGTTGGAAAAAACGGCGCCGGAAAAACTACGCTGGTAAAGTTATTGGCCCGGCTTTATGATCCTACGGAAGGCGCTATCTTTTTAGATGGCCATGATCTTCGTGAATATGATTTAGCGGAACTCCGTAAAGAGGTAGGCGTTATTTTCCAGGATTATATCCGTTACCAGATGACCGTTTCACAAAACATTGCTGTGGGAAATATTGATGAAAAAGAAAACAGGGAACTGATCGTACATGCTGCCAGGCAAAGCCTTGCAGATCTCTTGGTAGAAGCTGCCTGGCAAATATGATCAGGCACTCGGTAAGCGGTTTAACCAGGGGGTTGAACTCTCAGGTGGTGAATGGCAAAAGATTGCTTTGGCAAGAGCTTACATGAAAGATGCACAACTTCTCATTTTAGATGAACCTACTTCGGCATTGGATGCAAGAGCAGAATACGAAGTATTTCAACGATTCTCCGAATTAACAAAGGGGAAAACAGCTGTGCTTATTTCCCACCGTTTCTCTACCGTGCGTATGGCTGATAGAATATTGGTATTGGAAAAAGGGGAACTGTTAGAAGAAGGCAGCCATGAAGAATTGCTTGAGAAGAATGGGAGATATTCAGAGCTGTTTAATCTACAGGCAATGGGCTATCAATAAATAGAAAGTGTAATAATTTATGGCTGATTTTTTAGCATGTCCATTTTGAAAATTTGTGTAAGAAGGCATTAAGAAAATGTGAATCTTGTCACGCCTTTTTCTATTCCTGAATTACCAAAATTTCGCTTAAATGCAACCACAGTGATATTTTTGCTCAAAAGCAATGTTGATTTTTTGGAATAAATTGCTATTTTTGCACTCAATGAAAATTTTCACTTTCATAATGGCTGTTATAGTATTGGCATTAAGCTACATCCCTTGTATGGATGGAGCGTATGCTATGAATACGAATTCAGCGAAAATAGAAAATTCAACAACCAAAAAACAGCAGGAGCAACACAAAGGCGATGATGCCTGTTCTCCATTTTGCACCTGCAATTGCTGCGCAGGTTTTGCGTTTGCACACTTTGCAATAAAGGTTCAACCCGTAACTCACGTTACTGTAAAAAAGTATTCATCTTACCTTTCTTCTTCCGCCATAGCGATTTCATTGCCGATCTGGCAACCTCCACAGTTGTCTTAATACTTAATTTTTGTGTTCCTGGTGCTAAACTAAAAATAGTTTAGGGCTGAAGTATTTTGCTATTCTTCAATTTATTTTCTTGAACAAAAAATCGAAAAAGAAATCCAAACAGCCATTGGCTATACGGATTTTAAAAACAACATTCCTGGTGTTGGCTTGTGCCATACTCATAGCGGCGATCATCGCCCACACTATACACTACTTCAAGTACCATATCTTAAAATAGGTCATACTATGCTTAATAAAATTATTGATTTCAGTATAAAAAATAAACTCATTATCGGGCTGATGACGTTTATGCTCATTATTTGGGGAGGGTGGAGCGCAAGTAAATTACCAATTGATGCCGTGCCGGACATTACAAATAACCAAGTCCAGATTATTACGCTTTGTCCAACTCTTGCGGGACAGGAAGTAGAGCAATTAGTTACATTTCCTATAGAACAAAGCCTTGCTAACCTTCCAGATTTAGAAGAAACCAGAAGTATTTCAAGATTTGGGCTGTCTGTAATCACCGTTGTTTTTGATGATAAGGTAAACATTTATTTTGCCCGGCAAATCATCAGTGAACGGTTGAAAGAAGCTATTGATAAAATACCCCAGGGTATTGGTACACCCGAGTTGGCTCCCGTAAGCACGGGGTTAGGGGAAATTTATCAGTACATTCTGCATCCTAAAAAAGGCAGCGAAAATAAATATACTGCCATGGAACTGCGGACTATGCAGGACTGGATCGTAGCCAGGCAGTTGAATGGTACACCTGGTATTGCAGAAATAAACAGCTTTGGTGGAAAATTAAAACAATATGAGGTTGCAATTAATCCCAGCCGCTTAAGGGCAATGGGGATAACAGTGCCTGACATATTTAATGCGCTGGAAAAAAACAATCAAAATACTGGTGGCGCTTATATTGATAAAAAACCCAACGCTTATTTTATTCGTGGTGTAGGGTTGGTAACTTCTTTAGAAGATGTAGGTAATATTGTAGTAAAAAGTAACCCTAATTCAGTACCCATTTTTGTAAAAGATGTAGCTAATGTAAAATTTGGAAACGCTGTGCGCTATGGGGCGCTCACTTACAATGGAGAGTTAGATGCTGTAGGAGGAATAGTTTTAATGCTGAAAGGTTCTAACAGCAATGAAGTTGTACAACGGGTAAAAGCAAAAATTCCTATTATACAAAAATCGTTGCCGGATGATGTAGTTATTGAAGCCTTTATTGACAGAAGCAATTTTGTAAACCGGGCAATCTCTACTGTAGAAAAGAACCTTACCGAGGGTGCATTAATAGTAATCTTCGTGTTAGTGCTTTTTCTTGGAAATTTCAGGGCGGGGCTTATCGTGGCCTCGGCTATCCCACTGTCGTTGCTTTTTGCATTAGGCTTGATGAATGTGTTTGGGGTAAGTGCCAACCTCATGAGCCTTGGAGCCATTGATTTTGGGTTAATTGTAGATGGAGCAGTTATTATCGTAGAGGCATCATTATACTTTTTAGAACATCAAAAAACTCGGGCAAGGCTCACACAAAACGAAATGGATGAAGCCGTGGGCAACAGTGCAAAAAAATTAATGAGTAGTGCAGCTTTTGGCCAGATCATTATTATGATAGTATATTTTCCCATTCTCTCTTTGGTAGGAATTGAAGGGAAAATGTTTGGCCCAATGGCTAAAACCGTATCGTTTGCAATCATAGGGGCTATGCTACTTTCGCTTACTTATATCCCCATGATGAGCGCTTTGTTTTTGCCAAAAAAAATCAGCCACAAAAAAACCTTTTCTGACAAGATGATGGATTTTATTTATAAAATCTACCATCCATTATTGCAGAAAGTCATAAAAATAAAATATCTGGTTGTAACAATTACGTTAGGCATTTTAGTTATTACCTTTTTTATATTCAGTCGCATGGGTGGAGAATTTATTCCCAATTTAGCCGAAGGTGATTTTGCTTTTGAATTTAAAATGCCCTTAGAAACCTCGCTGTCTCAAAGTATCGAAACCTCTATGCAGGCATCCAAAATTGCTAAACAATTTGATGAAGTAAAACTGGTAGTTGGAAAAACAGGTGCAGGTGAAGTGCCTACAGACCCTATGCCACCGGGAGCTACAGATTTGATGGTTATTTTAAAAGACCAAAAGGATTGGAAATCGGATAAAACATTTGACGAATTAGGAAATGAAATTGAAGAAAAATTAAGTGTTATCCCCGGTATTTTTATAGAAAGGAGCCAGCCTATTCAAATGCGGTTTAATGAATTAATGACTGGTATAAAACAGGACGTGGCTATAAAAATTTTTGGTGAAAATTTAGACAGCCTTTCCGTGTATGCTAATAAAGTACAGGCCGTAATACAAAATGTACAAGGCGTATCTGCACCCCAGGTAGAGCAGGTAGCAGGGCTGCCTCAAATAAATATAGAATACGACAGGCAGCGAATGGCAAATTATGGTTTGAATGTTGAAGATGTAAACAGTATTGTTAGCACCGCCTTTGCAGGCAGGGTAGCGGGCTCGGTTTACGAAAATGAAAGAAAATTTGATTTGGTAGTTCGCCTGGATAGTGCCTATCGAAGTAGTATTGATGATGTAAATAATTTATTAGTGCCCACCCCTACTGGCAACCAGATTCCATTATCGCAAGTAGCCAATGTAGAGTATAAGTTAGGCCCCGCGCAAATAAGCCGTGAAGCAGGAAAACGCAGGATTGTTATAGGCTTTGATATACAGGGCAGGGATGTGCAGAGTGTGGTAAAAGATATACAACAAAAGTTAGGTACCGACATTAAACTTCCTTCCGGATATTATTTTACCTATGGTGGCACTTTTGAAAATTTAGAAAAGGCCTCAAAACGTTTAATGATCGCAGTACCACTTTCTCTGCTACTCATCTTCGTTCTTTTATACTTCACGTTTAGCTCTATCAAACAAGCAAGCTTAATCTTTACGGCCATTCCTATGAGTGCCATTGGTGGTGTGTTTGCACTGCTTGTACGCGGAATGCCCTTTAGTATTTCTGCCGGCATTGGGTTCATTGCATTATTTGGAGTAGCCGTATTGAATGGTATTGTACTCATTGGCACCTTTAATCAATTGGAAAAAGAAGGATGGAGCGATGTAATTAAAAGAGTTATTGAAGGTACAAAAGTTAGGCTGCGGCCTGTATTAATGACAGCCACAGTAGCCTCACTGGGCTTCTTGCCAATGGCACTAAGCCACAGCGCCGGGGCAGAAGTGCAAAAGCCTTTAGCAACAGTAGTAATAGGCGGATTGCTATCAGCCACGTTTTTAACGCTTTTTGTGTTGCCTTTGCTCTATATAATTTTCAACACAAAATTTACTATTAAAAGAAAACCAAAAATGAAACCGGTTACATCTATCACGGCACTTATTGTAATGCTATTTACTTTTCAAAATATACAAGCTCAGACAGTAAAACCAATTACTGTTGACGAAGCGGTAGGTATTGCATTGAACAATAACCTGGAAATAAAGGCGCAGGGATTGCAAATTCAATCGGCGCAAAGCCTTAAAAAAACAACCAATGAACTGCCCAAAACAGATGTTAATTATCAATTCGGGCAATACAATAGCATCAATTTCGACAATGCGGTACAGCTATCGCAAACCATCCCTTTCCCTACCTTGTTTGGGGCAAGAAAAAGCCTTATAAATGCCGAAATAAAAGGGAGGGAATTTAGCAGGGAGGTTACAGCCTACGAAATAAAGGCACAGGTAAGAAATTACTACTACCAGCTTGTGTATTTGCAAACCAATAAAAGTAAACTGCAATATTTAGATAGCCTTTATATCGATTTTGTGAATGCATCAGCAACTCGTTACAAAGCGGGTGAAGCAAAACAAATTGAAAAAACAACTGCAGAGACTAAGCGTGGCGAGATCAATTTATTGTTGAAACAAAATGAAACAGATATTGCCAATGCTTATGCTTCGTTAAAAGCATGGATGAACAGCAATGATGATTTCACTGTTTTAAGTACCGGATTTTATAAACCCTTGTCGGTAGCTGTTTTGGCAGACAGTTCAATGATTGCTAACAACCCTACCGTTAAAGTTTTATATCAAAACGCAGTAATTGCAGAACAGAATAAGAAAGTAGAAAAGGCCCAGGGGTTACCCGATTTCAAAATTGGCTACAGCAATCAATCTATTATAGGCTTTCAAACAATCAATGGACAGGATAAATATTTTAGTGGCCGCAAACGTTTTAATGTAGGCAATATTGGAATTGCTATACCGCTTACTTTCGGTGCTACAAAAGCCCGTATCAAATCACTGGATTATCAAAAACAAGCCTACGAAACCACCGCACAAAACAGGCAGAAGCAGATAGCTGTACAACTGCAAAATGCTTTACAGCAATACAACCAATATTTGTTGCAATACAATTATTATATAAATCAGGCCATGCCTAATGCAAAAGCAATAGTGGAATCAGCAAAATTAGGTTTTCGTACAGGCGATATAGACTATGTAGAATACCTATTGGCATTGCAAACATCTACAGATATTGAACTGAATTATTTACAGTCCATTCTACAGCTTAATCAAAGCGTTATCACCATCAATTATCTTACAAACAAATAAATATTTCTGAAATGAACATCAATAAAATAAAGTCTTTCGCAATTATAAGCTTCTTTGCTATTCTTTCATCATGTAGTAGTAAAAACGCAGAACCGGATACAAAATTACCGCCTCAAAAAGAAGAGGTAAAAGCCGCAGGGCACCAAGAGTCCGAACCAACTGTTGCAGCACTAACCGATGAGCAAATGAAGGCAGTAGGGGTAAAGTTGGGCGTTGTAGAACAAAAGGAGTTAACGGCAACGCTAAAAGTAAATGGAGCCTTACGCGTACCAAATAACAACAAGGCCAATGCAACTTCTCTGTATGGAGGCGTTATCAAATCACTGAATGTACAATTGGGCGATTTTGTTCGCAAAGGCCAGGTAATAGCCACTATTGCCAATCCGCAGTTTATACAATTACAGGAAGAGTATTTAAGCACTGGAAGCAAAATCACTTTTGCCGAACAGGAATTAGCCAGGCAGAAAGAATTAAATGCAGGTAATGCAGGCGCTGTAAAAAATCTACAAAGCGCTACTGCAGATTTGAATGCTTTGCGCACCCGAAGAGCTTCTCTTCAGCAACAAATTCAACTAATGGGTATTAAACCAGCAAGCCTTACTAATGGTAACCTGCGCTCAGCACTGGTCGTATCAAGCCCCATCAGCGGCATCATCAGCAATGTAATGGCCAAAATTGGTAGTTATGTAGATGTGTCATCGCCGGTTGCAGAAATAGTAGACAACGGCCAGTTACATTTGGATCTGAATGTATTTGAAAAAGATTTACCCATGCTGAAAGTGGGGCAAACAATACATTTCCGCATTACCAATAACGCAGGCGAAGACTATAATGCTAAAGTATATTCCGTAGGGGCCACTTTTGAAAACGACAGTAAATCAATACCAGTACATGCTACAGTATATGGCAATAAAAAAGGCTTAATTGATGGGATGAATATAACGGCAATCGTGAGCCTAAATGATGTTACCATGCCGGCAGTTCCCAATGATGCTATTGTAAGCAGCATGGGTAAAGATTTCATTTTTATCGTTACCGATAAAAAGCCCCATGAAGAAGAACCAGAAGAAGGTGAAAAGAAAATAGCCGACAGTACTAAAAAAGAAGAAATTACAACAACCAATTTTGAAAAAGTCGAAGTGATAAAAGGTGTTTCTAATTTAGGTTACACAGCTATAACTTTTGTAAATGAAATTCCTGCCAAAGCAAAAATTGTAACCAAAGGCAGTTTCTTTATCAATGCAAAATTGACCAATAAGGGAGAAGAATAATTTATATGGGTCGGAGCCCTGCTGTGTGTCCCGTTTTAAAAGATGGAAAACCATCAATAGCAGGGTTTCCGTACCCACCAATATTTATTAAAAGAAAAAATTACAAAATGAAAAAATCATTTACAGTTTTTATTGCCATTACCATTGTTGGGCTTGCGGCCTACACCAATTCAACTGAGTCGGCAGCTAAAAAGCAAAATGTCGGGCATCAGGATTCTTCTCATGCACAAGAAAAGGATACTTTGGGTATGAAAATGGGCGGTTATGAATTGGATTCTAAGAAAACATAATTCATCATTTTAAAAACATACAATTATGAAACAGTTAATGGTATCTATGGTACTGCTGTTATCAGCAACCATCATGTATGCACAAAATGTTATTATATTAAACAATGGCGAAACTATTAATGGACAAGTTGCCGAAGTTGGTATTAACGAAGTAAAGTATTATAAATCATCTAACCTGCAAGGGCCAATATATGTAGCTGCTAAATCAGAAGTGCGGCAAATTACTTATGCGAATGAGAGTAAGGATGTATTTGCAAATACACAACAGCCAACTACTGTAATAGTGCAGCAACCTGCACCACAAATAGTAATCGTTCAGCAACAAAGCCGTCGAATAAATAATTGGAATAACGGATGGTGGTATTCTATGGTTTCTGCACATATTGATTTGGGGAGGCATGGCGGCGGATACTATAGAAGTTATGGCGGTGGGCATCTTGGGAAGAAGGCATCATTAATCCAACTAACTGAATTAAAGTGCTAAACTTTTAACTGAATTAAATTATTAAAATATGCTGCAGGTTTTAAGTTTAACACAAAAAAATATCATAGCTACTAAAGCGAATGATTTACTGGGAATAAATGACTATGAAAAAATCCATCCCCTTATTCATAACATTATTAAAACTGGAAAAAAAGTAAGATGGTATTTTGAAATGGATGATAATTCAATTTCAAATTCAACAGGTTTTTGGGAAGACGGTATTATTGAAATGAATTACGGCAGTATGAATTTTACACATGCCGGGGATATAGAAAGAATTGCAATAGTGGGAAACAGGAAATGGGAAAAATGGATGCATTCAATTATGAAACCTTTTGCAAAGGCGAAACTAAAATATTTTGATTTGCATGATAAAGAAGAAGGAATGAAGTGGATTACGGAACAGGAAGACGAGGGGTTAAGCAGCATATAAACTTTACTGAGTAAGCTATAACTAAAAAAAGTACTGAAAAACCAGGATTACTTGTGCATCCAGTTATAATTTTTTATCCTGAGTGAGAAGCCAACAAATTTAAAACACGTATTACCACAGAAAAAGAGAAAACACTGCCAATAATTTTGGCAGTGTTTCTAAAGATTTATTACAAGTAGCTTTTTAAAAAATAGTAAGTAAAAAATAGTATAAACTATGTCAATATCAAAATTAAAATATGATTTCCCGGCTGGGGTAGTGGTTTTTTTGGTAGCACTTCCCTTATGTTTGGGAATAGCACTTGCTTCTGGTGCACCTTTGCTATCGGGCATTATCTCTGGTGTTATTGGAGGTATTGTTGTAGGCTTCTTGAGTGGTTCGCAAACCAGTGTAAGTGGCCCTGCTGCTGGCCTTGCTGCAGTGGTGCTGGCTTCAATAACTAAACTTGGTGGCTTTGAAGTGTTTTCGGCTGCATTGTTTATAGCTGGTTTTTTGCAATTAGCAAGTGGCCTGTTAAAAGGCGGCTTTATCGCCAACTATATTCCATCAAATGTAATTAAAGGATTGCTGGCCGCCATTGGCATACTGCTTATTTTAAAACAAATACCGCAGGCTTTTGGATATGATAATACACACCAAACGGATTTTTCATTTACGCAACCAAATGGAGAAAATACCTTCTCACATTTATTCAACACTTATTTTCATACCTCACCTGGTGTGGTAATCATTAGTTTAATTTCTATTCTTGTATTGGTTTTTTGGGATACAACACCACTAAAAAAAATTAAATTTTTTCCAGCCTCACTTTTAGTTGTTTTGCTGGGTATTGGTATCAATGAACTGTTTAGGTCTTTTCTTCCATCTCTTTTCTTACAACCCGAACACCTGGTAACACTTCCGGCTACCAAGCTTTCCGATTTGGCTTCCTTTGTAAAATTTCCTGCTATAAGTGCCTTTGCAAATTATAATGTATGGTTAACTGCATTAACCCTTGCCATTGTTGCATCGCTTGAAACATTGTTGAATTTAGAAGCAGTAGATAATATTGACCCTCATAAACGGGAGTCACCACCAAACCGGGAATTATGGGCACAAGGCGTAGGAAACATATTGGCAGGGCTTGTTGGAGGCATACCAGTTACTTCAGTTATCGTTCGCAGTTCGGTTAATATTAATGCTGGTACACAATCAAAAATGTCTGCCATCATTCATGGAATATTTTTGCTATTTGCTATTTTGCTTTTAAGTCCATTAATAAATTTAATTCCTTTTGCTTCTTTAGCCGCTATATTAATTGTAACGGGATATAAGCTGGCCAAAATTTCCATCTTTAAGGAAATGTTTACCAAAGGCTGGAATCAGTTCATCCCATTTGTGTTAACTATTCTGGCTATAATATTTACTGACCTTTTGATAGGTATTTTGATAGGATTGGCAATTAGTCTATTTTACTTATTGAAAAGTAATTATAAAAACCCCTTCACCATTGAAAGAGATAACCTGCATAGCGGCGAAGTGATAAGGATAGAATTACCCAACCAGGTATCTTTTTTAAATAAGGCAAGTATAAAAAATACGCTTTGGTCGGTGCCGGCAAACACAACTGTAATTATTGATGCCAGCTATGCTGATTTTATTGATAACGATGTGCTCGAGCTTTTTATAGACTTTAAAAAAGTAGTTGCTCCGGAAAAAAATATCAAACTTAATATCATTGGGGTTAAAGAAAAATACCAGTTATCCGACCACGTTCAATTTGTAAATGTACTGGACAAAGAGGCACAGAAACAATTAAAGCCAGAACAAATTGTTGATTTATTAAAAAAAGGTAACGAACGTTTCAGGCAGGGAAAATGGAATGAAAAATATTTTCGCCACCAGGTTAATGCTACTTCATCGGGTCAATTCCCAATGGCGGTTATCATAAGTTGTATTGATTCCAGAACATCTTCGGAGATTATTTTTGATGCCAACCTCGGTGACCTTATTTCTATCCGCATTGCAGGCAACATCATCAGCAAAGAAATTATTGATAGTATAGAATTGTCGCTAAAGGAGATAGGTGCAAAACTAATAGTAGTAATGGGGCATTCTAATTGTGGTGCCGTAGGTGCTGCTATTCACTCATTAGGCAATGACAATATTGATTCAATTACCCAAAAAATAATGCCTGCTGTTGACAAAGCTAGGCTGCTTAACATCTCCCAATCCTTAGACAATGGAAAGGCATTTGCGGAAAAGGCAGCCCATTTGAATGTAGAAAATTCGGTAGCTACTATTCTTGAAAACAGCAACTATATCAGGGAACAAAAAAGTATAGGAGCCGCTGGGCTTGTTGCAGCTTATTATGATACGGCTACAGGTGAGGTGATTTTTAATTAATGGATAGAGGAAGGAAAATAGGCGATCAAAACACTTTCGCATAAGAATTGAATGATTGTAATTATTTACCTGACTGATAAATTAATAAAAGAAGATTATGGATATACAAGTTGAATTAATAATTGTTGCCAAACTAATCGTCTCATTCCTGTTTGGCGCATTTATCGGGTTTGACAGGGAAAAGCGGGGCCAGGATGCCGGTATAAGAACTTATGCCGCAGTTTGCATCGGCGCTACATTATTTACAGCGGTAGCGGCTCATCTGGTAAACGATACTGCTGCTGCATCACGAATAATAGCCAATATTGTAACAGGGGTAGGATTTCTTGGTGCAGGGATTATTTACCGTAACAGTGCTACGGGTACCTCTCACGGGCTTACTACAGCGGCTACTGTTTGGTGTACTGCGGCTGTTGGCGTAGCAGTTGGCCTCAATATGTTTATTATAGCCATTGTTGGATCCATTGCATTGTATTTTCTGCTTTCGTTAGATAATCATAAATGGTATAAAAAATGGAAGCAAAAAATGATAACTAAATATAATAATGAGGAGCATAATCACCAATAATACAACCGGTGCAGTCAAATTATTTTAATGTACTGTGCTTTAAAGATTGCATATTATTAATATAGAGCAATAAGTAAAATGATGAATGCTTCTTTAGTAAAAAAATAAGCACAAATATTTTTTATCTTAAAACTAAACAAAATGAAATGTCCAAATTGTAACGAACTATTAGCCATGACCGAAAGGCTTGGCATTGAGATTGACTACTGTCCAAAGTGCCGTGGCGTATGGCTCGACAAAGGCGAGTTAGATAAGGTTATCGAAAAGGCTGTAGAACAGCAGGCGCCTCCGCAAAGCCAGCAAAACTCCAACTATAATCCATCTTATAACGAAGGAGGGTATAGCAGTGGAGGAAGCCATGGTGGCAGCAAACACGGTGGCTATAACAAACACGGCAAGCGGGGTTTCCTTGGAAACTTGTTTGATTTTTAAAAATAACTTTACAGTTAAAAGGCGATGAAACAAAACAGAAATGCTAAATAGTTTAAAGCCTACTGCTATTGCAAAATATAACAGTAAAAAAACCTGATCCTAATATGGGCAAACCCACGATGAATAGCCTGCAATAATACTTTAAAAATAAAATTACCAACTTATGGCATCATCAAACATTGATTCTGCAGGTGCAAAATATAAAAAGTCTTTGCGGATAGTATTTATTATCACGGCATCTTATTTTATAGTAGAAGTGGTAGTAGGGTTTATCTCCAATAGCCTTGCTTTACTTTCTGATGCAGCACACATGCTTACAGATGTAGGCGGGCAGGCGTTGGCACTCTTTGCTATATGGATGTCATCAAAGCCACGCAATAACCGCAAAACATATGGTTATTACAGAACAGAAATTTTTTCTGCATTGATTAATGCCATCGTGCTGCTGTTTATTTCGGGGTATATTTTATATGAAGCATGGCAACGTTTTAAAGAACCCCCGGCGGTGGCGGGCATACCGATGCTGATTGTTGCAGTTTGCGGATTAATCATTAACCTGGTTGCAATGAAAATTTTAAAGGCGGGCTCACAAGAAAGCATCAATATTAAAGGTGCGTTTTTGGAAGTAGTAAGCGATATGCTGAGTTCGGTAGCAGTAATCATAGCTGGTATTATTATTCTTGCTACGGGTTGGTTGTATATCGACCCTATTATGAGTGCATTAATTGGATTGTTTATTTTGCCAAGAACATACAGCCTTTTAAAAGAATCAGTAGATATATTACTGGAAGGCGTTCCCAAAGATGTTGACTATGCGGCAGTGGAAAAGTTTATAGCTGAAAAACCAGGTGTACTCTCAGTTCACGACCTACATATCTGGACATTAACTTCGGGCATTAATGCACTAAGTGGCCATATAATAATGAGTGCAGAAACAAATCTTTTGGAAATAAGTGAGATTACCTCTTCTATAAAAAAAGAACTGGTAACTACCTTTAAAATAACACACACAACTATTGAAGTGCATGTAGAAAAGGAAGGCTATTTACCAAACATTGTATAGGCTAAATGAATTTCGGAAATATGAAACGACAAACAAAGGGGGTGCTACAAAATATCAGCGGATTAAAGAAATTGATGTTTTCTATTTCTCTATCAGTTGTTGTTTACATCGCTCTGTTATTTTTAAAAGTTGATGTGCAGAGCAGGGTAATATTAGGTTGGGATACATTTTGCCTTTCGCTAATTGAAATGAGTTGGATATTGTTTTTTACCACCACCACCGATGAGTTATGTGCAGTTGTAGAAAAACAGGATGACGGGCTTAAAGTGATTTTTATGATTATGCTGGTGGCAGTTTGTTTTAGTTTGTTTGGTACGTTACTACTTTTAAACAGTAAGAGTGAATCCACTTTTAATAAGGTATTTCATACCATTGTTTCACTTTCGCCAGTTTTGCTTTCGTGGTTATTATTGTGGACCGGCTTCGGCAGCAATTAGATGAAACAGCATTTAAGCGGTATTCGGTGATGCTTGAATTGCAGGCCTATTTTTTTGTAGGTGTATGGGCACATCATGCACAGAAAACGAAAAACATTTTAGACCCTGGTGATATCGATGAAGCATTAAAATCTTCTAATGCTATTGGTGACGACAGGCTTTAAAGGCAGGCCACGGGAACGGTAATGCCGGATGCATTTACACATGGCACATCGGCTCAACGTATGTATTGGTTTAAAAAGGGATTTGAAACAGGTGACATAAAACAGGGAGACACATTTAACGACCCTTCCTTAAAGAATTAAATATTGAAGCAACCGTAATATTTTGTTATGAAATTTTATACAACAATGCCAAAAGCATTACAGCCCTTCTATCAAAATGAACTGACAAAGGCCGCTGCATCACTAAGAAAGGGGCATTATATAATTTGCTGGAGGCATCTGGAAAGGGCACATATTTTAGGTCAGCCTTATCCTTGCCAGCATACTGCAGTGCATTGGAAAATGCTTTTGTTTGGCATTAAATTAAAAAATTGGAAAGAGGTAAATGGGCAAATCCCACGGTTATTACTGGGCGGTGTGAAATCTTTTGTGGGCCACATTCCGGTTGGTAACACAGGTGGTGCAAATGTGCCGCCTTTACTACCGATGGAAATAGCAGAAGACCTTGCCGAAATAATTAACAATACTAAAAGGAAATAGTATGTACTTTTACATTCATAAAAAAGATAAAAATGAACAGACTCAATTGTTGGAAATGTGTAGTAATGCTTGCTTCCGTTTTAGGAATGGTTTCAGCGTTTACCTAGCATATAGTAATCAAATTTTTATTGTAAAAGGTTGTGGATGGAAATATCTGCAACCTTTTTTTTTATTTAGCAAATTGAGAAAATGGAAGCGATAAAATCAATCCTGTTCTATGTGGTGGCAGGTCTTTGTGAAATTGGCGGCGGCTACCTTGTGTGGCTTTGGCTAAAAGAAGGAAGGCCCGTTTGGTTTGGCATTGTGGGTGCAATCATCCTTGCCGTTTATGGTTATGTAATGACTTTGCAGCCTTCTTCTTTTGGTAAGGCATACGCCATATATGGAGGTATTTTTATAGTCATGGCAATTATTTGGGCATGGAAAGTTGACCATTTTAAACCTGACAAATATGATATAATCGGGGCAGCCGTTATTCTTATAGGTGTTTCAATTATACTCTTTATCCCAAGAAAATAATACAATGACAGATAATAGAAATTTCATACAAATACTAACAGAACCCTTCAAAGCATTGCAAAATAAAACATTTGCAAAACTTTACCTGGCACAAACCATTAGTTTGCTGGGGGATGCTTTTTCATGGGTTGGTTTAGCATTGTTGGCATATCAAATAGACAAAGAACGGTCGCCGGTTATACTGGCAACAGCACTTACATTAAGGGTTACGGCATTTATTATTTTTTCACCATTTGCTGGTGTGGTAGCTGATAAAGTGGACAGGAAAAAGATTCTGTATGTTACTCATTTTATAAGAATGGCAATCATTTCCTGCCTTCCATTTATCCATACAGAATGGCAAATTTATGTGTTGGTATTTTTGCTGAATCTGTTCAATGCTTTTTTTACACCAACTTATCGTGCCGTAATTCCGCAAATAATAGAAGGTAAATATTTTAGAGAAGCCGTAGGGTTATCAACCGCCACTTTTCAACTGTTAGGTGTTTTGGGCCCGGCATTGGCAGGTATGGTGGCAGTTTGGTTAGGTGCAAGGCAAATCTTTTTTTAGATGCTGTTTCTTTTATTGTAGCTGCTATTTTAATCCTTTCTATCCCAAAGCAGGATTTACAAAAAGGCGTTTCGTTAGAAGCTCAACAGTCGCACAATACATGGGGAGATGTTATAAAAGGCATTCGTTTATTATTTGGCAATAAAATATTGCGTTTTGCATTGAGCATAGAATTTGTAAGTGCCATTGCAGGAGCCATGATTTTGGTAAATACCATCAGTCATATCAAAAACGGCTTGTTGTTGGATGATAAATATTACGGTTGGGTAATGGCAGTTTTTGGTATTGGTGCAGCCATTGCCGCATTTTTATTAGGCAGTTTAGATAAATCAAAAACAAGAAGTGTATCACTAATTAGCGGTGCATTTTTATTAGGCTTATCCATCTGTTTTGCTAACTATGTTTCTTACCCTATACTCATTATTTTTTGGTTATTGGCAGGCTTGGGACAAAGCCTTGCAGAAATGCCATCAGAAACTTTAATAGCAGAAACCATAGCTTCGCAAGACCAGGGGAAAGTATATGGTTCACACTTTGCATTTTCGCATTTGTGGTGGGCAATTGCTTATCCTATTGCAGGCTTTTTAGGCACTAATTATCCGGGTAAAGAATTTTTATACGGCGGCATACTTACTATTATATTAGGTGTGTTGGCTTTTTTATTATTTAAAAACCGCAACGATTAAGTTTTAAAAAATGACAAAAATTTCACAGGTTTATCTATACGCTTTAATACCGGTAGTCTCTATCTTATTGGGTGGAGTTTTAGGTATTTTCAAAAAGCCCGGCGGTGCATTTCGCAGTTCGGTTTTACACTTTGCTGCAGGTGTAGTTTTCTCCGTTGTAGCAGTAGAATTATTGCCCGACATCATCAAAAACCATAAGCCAATTGAAGTAGCAATCGGTTTTAGTTTGGGTATCATTACCATGCTGGCAGTAAAATTCTTTGCCGAAAAATTTGAAAATAAAGCAGCAGAAAATAAAACTAAAAGTGCCTTACCAATGGGCCTGTTAATAGCATTAGGTATTGATTTAGCTATTGATGGCTTGCTGTTAGGTGTTGGTTTTGCGGCAGGCAACACCGAAGGCATTTTGCTATCGGTAGCGTTGGCATTAGAAACTTTTTCTTTAGGTTTAGCGGTAGTATTAGCTTGTGCTGATGCCAACCTTACCAAACAAAAAAATCTGCTCATATTACTTACCTTGGGATTAACCTTTTTTATTGGAGCAATCATTGGCATTACTATGCTGGCAGGTTTATCACAGGAAATTTTAGAATTGGTATTGTCATTTGGTTTGGCAGCTCTGCTCTTTTTAGTAACCGAAGAACTGCTAACCGAAGCTCATGAAGAAAAAGAAACCTTGCTGCAAACAAGTATGTTTTTTTTTGGGTTTCTAATTTTTCTTTTAATAGGCATGATTGTGTGATAGTACAAGTAGTAATATTTTTAATCATAAAAATCTAAGTAAAATGGAACACGAACAAACAGGTCACCACCATTCAGGGCATCAGCACGGAGCCCTCATTCAGCAATTGTTAGATTGTGCAACAGCATGTGAAAATTGTGCCGCATCTTGTCTTGACGAACAGGATGTAACAATGATGGCACATTGCATTGAGGTTGACAGAGATTGCGCCGACTTATGTTATTTAGCCGCAAAATTGTTAACAAGAGACAGCGAGTATGCACATGAGTTTTTAGCAATTTGCGAAAAAGCCTGCCGTCATTGTGCTGAAGAATGTGGTAAGCATGATCATGAACATTGTAAAATTTGTGCGGAAAAATGTACCCAATGTGCGGAAGCCTGCCATGCACACCATGGTCAGGTTGAGTTGAGCTAATTGGTTACAATTAATCTAGGTATGCACTTCTTACTAAAAGGGTGCATACTTATTTATTATTGGAGCTTTCAAAAATAAGAGGAAGCATGAGGCTGTTTTAATAATCTCAAAAAATTATAATTATGGACGGATTAAAATTAGACAAATGGCAAAAATCTTTTGAAGCCGAAGTTAAAAGCTTACAGGCTGAGTATGATGCGTTTCTTTTACCAAAAAAGTTTGAGGACACCTATCAATTAAAAATTGACGAAACAAACCACACACTTTCTTTATGGATAGATACGGAGAATCTGCCAAAAGAAATTGAGGACAGGCTATCTGAATTGCTGTTAAAAACCGAACCCGAAGATTCAGTATAAAACAAACGAAAATGGTAAAGAAATATTTTTACTGCTTGGAAGCTTTGCTTATAATATGTGTAATTACAAATGGGTACTCATTTTTTCACAGGTCATTTTTCAGGTCGCCATTTTCAATAGTAATAAATACGATAACACCTTTGGCAGTGCTAATCTATTTACTGTTGGTTATTAAGTACAAAAAGAAGTTAAGAAAGAAAGTTTATGAGCAATATCAAAGGTTCTTCAGCAAAAATTAAAAAATTTTTTAAAGCTTTAGGTCCAGGGCTTATCACGGGTGCAAGCGATGATGATCCTTCAGGTATTGCTACCTATTCGCAAGCCGGTGCAAAGTTTGGGTTGGCTACTTTATGGACAGCCTTAATTACTTTTCCACTGATGGCAGCTATTCAGGAAATGTGTGCAAGGATTGGCATCATGACATCGGTAGGGCTTACTACTACTTTAAAAAACCATTATTCAAAAGGCTTGTTGTACCTGATGATGTTTTTTAGTGTGCCTGCTATCATACTAAATATAGGTGCTGATATTGCAGGCATGGGCGCAGTTGCTAACCTCATGTTTCCATCTGTATCACCAATGATATTTAGTGTGGTTTTTACAATTGTTCTTTTGATTGTTATTGTGTATTTACCTTATCATAAAATTGTTGCTGTATTAAAATATTTATGCCTTTCGCTCTTTCTATACATAGCCGTGCCTTTTTTTACGCATCCCAATTGGGGCAATGTTTTTCGTCACACTTTTATACCAACAATTAAATTTGATAAAGAGTTTATAGAAATATTAGTAGCTATTTTAGGTACTACCATTTCCCCTTATTTATTTTTTTGGCAGGTTACTATGGAAGCCGAAGATGTAAAATCATCCAGACAATTAATTTTAGCCCGTACAAAAATTGTAAAAAATGAAGAAGATGCCGTCACCACAGAAAAGAAAGAAAGTAATTTTATTTCATTACTGATAAAAAAAATGCGGTTGGATGTGAACTTAGGTATGTTGCTATCCAATATGGTAATGTTCTTTATTATACTTGCTACAGGTACTGCATTATTTGCAAACGGTATTACCCAAATAGATACGGTGGAACAGGCAGCAAAGGCATTAGAACCGGTTGCGGGCAAAGCCTCTTATCTAATTTTTACCATTGGTGTAATTGGCACAGGCTTTCTTGCCATACCCGTATTAAGTGGCTCTCTATCATACATTGTTTCTGAAACTTTTGGATGGAAGGGAGACCTTGATAAAAAATTTAAACAGGCAAAACCATTTTATATTGTCATTGTCATATCGCTTGTGTTAGGGCTTTTAATTAATTATCTTGGTATCAGCCCCATAAAAGCATTGCTGTACACTGCCATTTTATACGGGCTAACATCTCCAATTTTAATTGCCATTGTATTACATATATCAAACAACAAAAAAATAATGAAAGAAAATACCAATAGCAATCTTTCAAATTTTTTAGGCTTTCTTACTTTGATTGTAATGACAGCTGCCGCAGTAGCCTTAATTTATTTACAATTTTAATACAATATTCATTCATAATTTAAAACTTAAAACTATGGGATTTCATCAGTATCACGAACCTCCGGAAGAACTTTCGCCTGCTACCAGGACTTTTGCACGTATGATTATTTCTTTAACAGAAGAGGCAGAAGCCATCGGTTGGTATGAGCAACGCATATCTGTGGAGAAAGATAAAGTTGCCAAAAAGATAATGCAAAACGCACAGCAGGAAGAGATGAAACATTTTGGAATGGACTTGGAATTTCTGCTTCGCAAAAAACCAGAGTGGACAACTATTTTAAAAGCAGTTCTTTTTACCAAAGGAGATATCGTGGAGTTGGCAAAAAAGGGTGAAGAGAAGGCAGAATGATATCCATATAAAAAAAATACTATGAGCAACGAACTTGAAAACATGCTTATTGCAAAACAAATTACACCAACACCTATGAGGGTAATGGTGCTGGAATACATATTAAAACAAACTTCTGCAATAAGTTTGAATGATTTGGAAAACGAATTTCAACATTCAGATAGGATAACAATTTATCGGACAGTTAAGACCTTTGAAGAAAAAGGGTTGATCCATGACATTAAAGATGGCAATGAGGGAACCAAATATGCTTTATGTGATCAGGATTGTACATTAGGTGCTCATTACGACCTTCACCTTCATTTCTATTGTAATAGTTGCAAGCAACTTATTTGCTTACCAAAAGAGAATATGCCGGAGATAAAATTGCCTCAAAATTACCAACTACAGGAAGTGAGCTTTGTAGCCAGGGGTGTTTGTGATATCTGTAGTAACAATGCAATTCTATTGCACTGAGTTTAGAATAGCTTTGTAAAAATTTATTCAAACATTAAAACAAAAATTATGGAACACGAACACCATCGCACCATCATACAGGGCATAAGCACGAAGCGCTTATTCAACAACTGTTAGCTTGTGCAACAGCTTGCGAAAGCTGCGGTGCATCTTGTCTTGATGAACAGGACGTAACACCAATGGCGCATTGCATAGAACTAAACAGAGACTGTGCTGAAGTGTGCTCATTAGCAGCTAGACTGTTAATCCGAGAAAGCGAATTTTCACATGAGTTTTTAGCTTTTTGCGAAAAGATTTGCCGCCATTGTGCAGAGGAGTGTGGTAAGCATGAACATGAACATTGTAAAAGGTGTGCAGACGAATGCAACAAGTGTGCAGATGCCTGCCATGCACATCATCATGGCTCAGTGGTGCTAAATTAAATGTAAAGAAGTATGTACTAATCATAAAGGTTGGTGCATACTTTATTTAAAATTCTTCTTTAAAAAATATCAAAAATATGAAACTCAATTGTTGGAAATGTATTGTAATGCTTTCGGGAATATTGGCTTTAATGGGTACAATGTAAAGTCAGTATGTATAGCATCATTACAGGCAGTTTAATTATCAGTTTGCTTCATGCAATCATACCAAATCATTGGCTGCCTGTATTGGCTATTGGCAAAAAAGATAATTGGACTTTACAGGAAGTAACCAGGGTAACATTTATTTCAGGTTTGGCACATGCTTTAAGTACTGTTGCTATAGGTATTATTTTAGGCTTGTTAGGGTTACAGCTTGCAAATAAAATTGAATATTTCACCCATTTTATTGCACCTGCCGTTTTAATATTGTTAGGTATATTTTTCATTTATCAGCATCATAGGCACAAGCACTTTCATTTACATAAAACACCTAAGCCTGCACTTCCTAAAAATAAAATTATACTGGCATTAGTGGTTGCGATGTTTCTTTCACCCTGCATGGAAATTGAAGCTTACTTTCTGTTAGCAGGTGCTTACGGTTTGTGGGCTGTTATAAGTATTGCAGCTTTATACCTTACCATATCAGTTTCAGGAATGGTATTGTGGGTAAGACTTGCGTATAAAGGAATACTAAAATTAAATTGGCACACACTTGAACATAAGTCCGGAATAATTACCGGATGGACTTTAGTAATAACAGGAATAATATCATTTTTTATTTCATAAAATAATTTATATGGCAAAGGAATGCTGTGACACTGACGAAAAAGATGTACAGAAAAAAGGAGTTGTTAATCAATCTGAAAAAAACAAAGGACATGACCATAGTAAAGATGATGGACATGCCCATGAAGACGGTGAGCATGATGAAGATGATGAACATGACCATGGCGGAGATGATTCCGACAGTTGGAAGAGCCATTGGCCTTTACTATCATCTCTTGCAATATTGTTGGTAATGCTGGTATTGGAATTTGGGTTTAAGTTTAAACCAGTGTTCCCAATTGATTTAATTATTTATGTAATCGCTTATTTGCTGGCAGGCTACAATGTTTTAAATCTGGCTTTCAGAAAAGCAAAACGATTTGATTTTTTCAATGAGTTCTTTTTAATGAGCGTAGCAACCATCGGGGCATTTGCCATTGGTTCCTACAGCGAGGGTGTGGCGGTAATGGTTTTTTATTCTATTGGCGAATGGTTCCAGGATTCAGCAGTAAGTAAAGCAAAGAGAAGTATTAAAGCCCTGCTGGATATACGGCCTGATGAAGTAACCGTTTTAAGAAATGGTACTACGCAGGTTATTCATCCCAATGAAATTCAAGTAGATGAAATTATACAGGTAAAAGCAGGAGAAAAAGTGGCGCTGGATGGAGAATTAAATTCGGATGCTGGCACATTTAATACAGCAGCACTTACGGGCGAAAGCAAGCCTGATACCAAGCGAAAAGGTGAACAGGTATTGGCTGGTATGATTAACCTTGACAAGGTTTCTGAAATAAAAGTAAAATCACTTTTTAAAGACAGCAAACTGAGTAAGATTTTAGAAATGGTACAGGATGCTACTGCAAGAAAATCACAGACACAATTATTCATCAGCCGCTTTGCAAAAATTTACACACCCATAGTTTTCGCATTAGCTGTAGCCGTTTGTTTTGTTCCATACTTTTTTGCTGACCCTTACATTTTCAATGTTTGGTTTTACAGGGCATTGGTATTTTTAGTAATCAGTTGCCCATGTGCGTTGGTGGTGTCAATACCATTAGGATATTTTGGTGGTATTGGATTGGCTTCAAAAAATGGCATCTTGTTTAAAGGCTCTAATTTTTTAGATGTGATTACAAAAGTGAATGTAGTGGTAATGGATAAAACCGGTACACTCACCAAAGGAGTTTTTAAGGTACAGGATGTAGTAACAAAAGATATTGACAAAGATGAACTGATTAAACTGACAGCAGCTATAGAAAGTAACTCAACTCACCCCATTGCAAAAGCGGTGGTTGAATACGCTGGTGATGCCGCTAAAAATTTAAAAGCGGAAGGCGTTGAAGAAATATCCGGGCATGGTTTAAAAGGAACGGTTGATGGTAAAAATGTTTTAGCTGGTAATGTAAAACTATTGAAGAAGTTTAATATTGAATATCCTGCTGAAATTGATAACCTGGTTGATACGGTTGTAGTGATTGCGGTTACTGATAAATACATCGGTTATATAACTATTGCCGATGAAATAAAAGAAGATGCAAAACAGGCCATTGACGAAATGCACAAACTTAATATTAAAACGGTAATGTTATCTGGCGATAAGCAGGCGGTTGTTTCAAAAGTGGCACAGGCGTTAAACATAGATAATGCTTATGGTGATTTATTGCCTGAAGGAAAAGTAGAAAAAGTACAGGCATTAAAAACTGAAGGAATGCACATTGCCTTTATAGGCGATGGCGTAAATGATGCACCCGTTGTAGCACTAGCCGATGCAGGCATTGCAATGGGAGGATTAGGAAGTGATGCTACCATTGAAACCGCTGATATTGTTATTCAAAACGACCAGCCATCTAAAATTGTTACTGCCATTAAAATTGGCAAAATAACCAGGCAGATTGTTTGGCAAAACATCACCATCGCAATGGTGATAAAAGTAATTGTACTGGTTCTTGGCGCAGGTGGTATTGCTACTTTATGGGAAGCTGTTATTGCCGATGTAGGTGTGGCTTTATTGGCAATTTTGAATGCGGTGAGGATACAACGGATGAAAATTTGATACAGCTTCACTTTTTATAGCATCTTTCTATATTGAGCACCGGCCTTTGGGGAAAGTAAATTGATGGTAGTTACCAGTAAAATAGTGGGTTATAACTTTCACGAATTTTCTTTATTTTTGTTTTAATGGTCAAGTGGCTTTCTAAAATATTAATACTCGTAATAAGCGTATCTTTTTTCATTTCTGCAACAGAAATGGATATCGGAGATTGCCGCAATACTTTTTTTGACGAATACGATACTTACGTAAAAACAGAGCAGCAATCTATTGACCATGCTTCAACAGTTCTGCAGGTACCTGACCCTTATGCTTTAATTGGGTTCATCATCAATCAATATAAATTCTTCCAGAACAAGCTTCAAACTGTACAGTATTCACAGCTTGCTTACTATAAGCACTTCCCGCCTAAGCTTTTCCTTCGCAATTCCGTCTGGCGAATATGATATCATAATTCTTCTCTTTCAGGCAATCGCATCCTTGCGTTTGCCCAATACTCATTTATAGTTGTATAAAGCAATTTCGCTTTTTCAGTTTCATTAATTATTTACACTTATGAACATCTTTGACAGGATAATTCATTTCTCCATTTATAATAAACTGGTCATTGGCTTTATGACACTTGCCTTAATCGTTTGGGGCATTTATTCAGCGTCTAATCTTCCCATTGACGCACAGCCAGACATTACCAATAACCAGGTACAGATAAGCACCACTGCCCCTACACTTGGCGCACAGGAAGTGGAACAATACATCACAGCGCCTATTGAACTGGCAATGGCAAATATTCCAAAGGCCATTGAAAGCCGCTCTATTTCCCGTTCAGGGCTCTCTGTAATAACGGTGGTTTTCGCTGATGATGCAGATATTTATTGGGCAAGACAACTGGTGGCAGAACGCTTGAAAGAAGCGGAAGCAGTCATTCCTCATGATGCAGGAACACCTGTGATGTCACCCATTTCTACAGGCCTGGGAGAGATTTATCAATACATCATTAAACCAAAGCCCGGTTATGAAAATAAATACACGGCTACTGATTTAAGAACAATACAGGACTGGATTGTTACCCGGCAATTGTCAGGATTATCAGGGGTTGCCGAGATAAATGGTTGGGGAGGTTTTGTAAAGCAATACGAAATAGCTATAAATAATGAGAAGCTAAACGCAATGGGTATAACTATTCCAGAACTTTTTACAGCCCTTCAAAATAACAATGAAAATACAGGCGGTTCCTATATCGAACAACAAAACAACGCTTATTTTATCAGGGGTATCGGGCAGGTAACTTCCTTAAGCGACATCGAAAAAATTGTAATTAAGAATGTAAATAATCTTCCTGTTTTAGTCAAAGATGTTGCTACAGTACAATATGGTACTGCAACACGTTACGGCGCCGTGACCTATAATGGTAAAGGCGAAGTAGTGGCAGGGGTTGTACTGATGCTGAAAGGGGAAAATTTTAATGAAGTAATTAAGCATGTAAAAGAAAGAATGGTGCAGATACAAAAATCATTACCTGAAGGTGTAGTGATAGAGCCATTCATTGACAGAACAGAATTGGTAGGAAGAGCAATCCGTACGGTGGAGAAAAATCTTATTGAAGGTGCTTTGATCGTAATATTTATACTGGTTCTTTTCCTTGGAAATTTTCGTGCAGGGTTAATTGTAGCCTCTGTTATTCCACTTGCTATGCTGTTTGCTGTTTCTATGATGAAACTATTTGGTGTATCTGGTAACCTGATGAGTTTGGGCGCAATTGATTTTGGATTGATAGTAGATGGCGCAGTCATTATTGTAGAAGCTTCACTGCACCATCTTTATAGCAGGAAAGAAAAAAGGATTTTAACGAAAGATGAAATGGATGAAGAAGTATATCGTTCAGCGTCTAAAATAAGAAATTCTGCAGCTTTTGGGGAAATAATCATTCTGATCGTGTATCTACCAATTCTTGCCTTAGTAGGCATAGAAGGAAAAATGTTCCGCCCTATGGCAGAGACAGTAGCTTTTGCCATATTAGGTGCCTTTATTCTTTCTCTTACTTATGTACCGATGATCAGTGCTTTGTTTTTAAGCAAAAAAACAGCACACAAACGAAATATTTCCGATAAGCTAATGGGAGCCATCCAACGGGTTTACTTACCTGTTTTAAATGGCGCATTTAAAATAAAAAAACTCATTGTTGTCATTTCAATTGCCATTCTCGTAATTACCTATTTCCTGTTCAAGGGCCTGGGCGGTGAATTTATTCCAACATTGGAAGAAGGTGATTTTGCGGTAGAAGTGCGGTTGGCCCAGGGGACCTCATTATCTCAAAGCATTGAACTATACAGTAAGGCAGAAAAAATATTGAGGGAAAGGATACCGGAAATAAAACAGGCAATTACCCGTATCGGGACAGCAGAGATACCAACAGACCCTATGCCTATTGAAGGCGGTGACATGATGCTTGCCATGAAACCAAAAGACCAGTGGACAACAGCGAAAACGCAAGCTGAAATGATAGAAAAGATTGAAGAGGCATTAACTGCAATACCTGGTTTAGCCGCTGAAGTTTCCCAGCCCATGCAAATGCGTTTCAACGAATTAATATCAGGGGTAAAACAGGATGTTGCCATTAAAATATTTGGAGATGATATTGATGAACTGGTTAGTCAATCTAATAAAGTGGCAGCATTGATCAGTAAAGTAGAAGGCGTGACAGAGCCTTATGTAGAGAAGGTAAATGGACTGCCACAAATTCTTGTTGAATACAACCGGGATAAGATTGCTCAATACGGGTTAAGTATTTCTGATGTAAACATGATACTGAAAACAGCGTATGCGGGCAATGTAGCCGGAGTAGTATTTGAAGGTGAGAAACGTTTTGATATGGTGATACGGCTTCAAAAAGAATTGAGGCATGACATGACCGATATTGAAAACCTGTATGTGCCTTTACACAGTGGCGGTAAAATTCCACTAAATGAAGTGGCTGCTGTAACACTTAAAAATGCACCTGCACAGGTGTCAAGAGAAAATGGCAAGAGGAGAATATTTGTAGGCTTCAATGTAAGAGGCAGGGATGTGGAAAGTGTGGTAAAAGAAATACAGGCTTTGCTTACGGCAAAGATAAAATTGCCAGCGGGTTATTATACAACCTATGGCGGCCAGTTTGAAAATCTACAGGCAGCAAAACAGCGCTTATCAATTGCCGTACCGGTAGCGTTATTATTGATTATTACATTACTCTATTTCACGTTCAATTCCATCCAGCAAAGCCTTTTAATATTTACGGCTATTCCATTAGCTGCAATAGGCGGCGTATTTGCTTTGCTTATAAGAGGAATGCCTTTCAGTATCTCTGCAGGCATTGGTTTTATTGCATTATTTGGCGTTGCAGTGTTGAATGGTATAGTGCTTATAAGTCAATTCAACTTTTTAAAGAAGGAAGGTGTTTCGGACATCTATGAACGGGTAAGGCAAGGAACATTAGTAAGACTGCGTCCTGTAATTCTTACAGCTTCTGTTGCCTCACTTGGTTTTCTTCCAATGGCACTTTCCACATCAGCCGGAGCAGAAGTGCAAAAGCCATTAGCTACAGTAGTAATTGGGGGATTAATTACAGCTACCATTCTCACATTAATCGTTTTGCCTGTCCTGTATATTTTATTTTCCCGAGAAGAAAAAAAACGCAACATGAAAACAACAACTGTAATAATATTTTTTATCGCAACAACTTCGCTGTTTTCAAATAACAGCTTTGCACAAACAAAACCCACCACATTGCAAACTGCATTAAATACGGCTTTGCAAAATAACCTGCAATTAAATTCAGCTAATTTTTCAGTGCAGCAAAAGACTGCATTACAACGAACAGCATTTGATGTTCCGAGAACTGAAATAACTTTGCAACAAGATGCAGCAGATGGCGGCAGTCAGGGCAATAGTATTGGAATAGTGCAGCCAGTTGCTTTACCTATAGTTTATAAAAATCAATCCAACCTTTTACAACAACAAACCCTGTTAGCGCAAAGGGAAAGAAACATTGCCATCTTTAATATTACAAGGCAAGTCCGCTTAGCCTATATCAATTTTCAATTCGGTTATGAAAAAATAAAACTGCTTAATTCATTAGATAGCATTTACAAAAAATTTAAAGAAAGAGCAGAATTAAGACAGCAGGCAGGAGAAACATCAAACCTGGAGAAATATGCAGCGCAAAATAAATTCTATGAAATTCAATTGCAGATAAAGCAGGCAAAGATTGATGTGCAAAGCAATGAATTGATATTACAACAATTGCTAAATACAAAAGAAGCATTACAGCCTGTAGATACAACGCTGGTAAAGGTTTCACTTGATTTTACTTATGATACATCTTTATCTACTCATCCGCAAACAGCATTCTATCAACAACAGATAAATGTTGCCAATGCAGAACTCCAATTGGAAAAAAGTAAACGGTTGCCGGATTTTAATGTTGGCTACTACCATCAGTTTTTAATAAAAGGTTTTAATCCTGCAAAGATTGACAGGCAGTACACACCCAATACACGGATAGGTGGGTTTCAGGTTGGTACTACCATTCCTTTATTTTTCGGTGCACAACGGGCGAAAATAAATGCGGCAAAGATTAATACACAGTTGGTACAGTCACAGGCACAAGCTGCAAAGGCAGGCTTGCAAACACAATACCTCACCCAATACAACGAATATTTAAAACAGAAAGAAGGTTTGGATTATTATGAAACCATTGGTTTAAAACAGGCAGATGAAATCATACGGATCTCTCAGATAAGTTACAAGCTCGGTGAAATCGGTTATGTTGAATACATCCAGAACCTTACAATGGCTTTTGATACCAAACTTAAATATTTAGAAGTACTCAACTTATACAACCAGACAATCATTGCACTTAACTACATAAATGGAAAATAATAAAATGAAAAAATCAATTATAAGTACATCGGCTGTATTATTTTTTTTAGCAGCAATATTTAACCTGGCATCCTGTGGAAGTTCAGGCAATAAAAAAGTTACTGATGCGGAAACTAAAACGGATACAACCAAAAAAGAAGCAGGCATTGCAGAAGTAACCCCGGAACAAATGAAAGCTGTCGGAATTGACACTGGTGTGATAGAACAGCGCAACCTTACCAGTGTTGTAAAGGCAAATGGCCAGCTTACAGTGCCGCCACAAAACAAAGCAGTAGTGAATGCTCTGGTTGGTGGTGTGATAAGGAAAATAAACGTAATTGAAGGCCAGCAGGTAAATAAGGGGCAGGTTGTAGTTGTGATAGAAAATCCTGATTTTATCAGGCTGCAACAGGAATACCTGACTGCTAAAGACAATATTGTCTACCTGCAACAGGAGTATGAAAGGCAGCGGACTTTAAAGGAAGCAGATGCAGGTATTGGTAAGGTTTATCAGCAGGCGTCAGCAGCTTATGCCGCCGAGCAATCGAAGCTGCGGACACTGGAAGCACAACTGGGTCAGATACACATCAACTATGCACAGATACGTAAAGGAAATCTCGTTACACAGGTTCCTGTACTTGCGCCGATCAGCGGAACAGTAGGTAAAATTACACTTAGTGTAGGAACATTTACGGATGCTTCAAGCCCTATAATGGAAATTGTAAATAACAGTACAATCTATTGTGACCTGCAGGTTTTTGAAAAGGACATAGCCAAAGTATCAGTAGGTCAAATTGTAAATTTTATATTAACCAATCAAAAAGATAAGCAGGTTTCAGGTCGTGTTACCGGCATCAATAAATCTTTTGAGCAGCAGAATAAATCAGTGGTTGTTCATGCGGTTCTTAATAATGTAGCGCCGTTAAATCTTATTGCAGGCATGTATGTTTCTGCTTTAATTGAAACAGGTAAACAATTAGTATCAGCAGTTCCGAAAGATGCAATTGTAAAAGCAAATGACAAGTCTTACATCTTTGTTTTTGAAGGAACAGAAAAAGAACCTGTCAAAAGAGATGCAGATGATAAAGAAGCAAACAAAAATGAGTTTCAGGAAAAGCATCGTTTCAAAATGATTGAAGTAGTTACAGGAGTGGAGGAGTTAGGTTATGTGGAAATAAAATTAGTAGAAGAATTAAAACCTAATACAAAGATTGTAACCAAAGGTGCATTCTATATTTATTCAAGTATGCAGAGTATAGAGACAGATGATATTTAATAACTGGAAAACATCAAATTCTGTTTTCTTTAAAAGTGATCATATATGAAGTGCCTAATAACATTTATCATGCTATTCCCTTTACTTCATTCTTCTATAGTAAATGCTCAGGATACCATTCCCACACCTGGAAGTTTTGATGAAGGCTATTTATTTGTTGGACCTGATGATGTCTTAAAATTTAAAGGCTATGCTCAATTTGATTCTTATTTTCCATTAAGCAAAAGTCCAGGAATATCAGAATTCCTTGTAAGAGAAGCTCGTTTTGCAGCTACAGGATATTTTCAAAAGAAATTTAGGTATATGCTGAATGCAAGTTGGGATAAAGGGAAGGCAGCATTAAATGAAGCCTTTTTGGAATCAAGGCATCTGTCTTTTGCAAAATTACGGGTAGGGCAATTTAAAGTTCCTTTTAGTCTCTCCAATCTTACATCCAGTTCCCAGCTTGATATGATTGACAGGTCATTTGTCGTACAAGCTTTTTCCCCATCATACGATATAGGAGCTATGCTATTTGGTGAAGATAAACTCAATTATATTGACTATGCTTTAGGAATATTCAACGGTACCGGCTCAAACAGACCTGAAAGCAATAATCAGAAGATGATAATAGGCAGATTAGTTATTGCCCCTTTAAAATCTTCTGAACATTCCGTTTTTAGCAAGCTTTATTTAGGAGGTTCTTTTTCTATTGGAATACAAAATACTGATTTAAGCAACATGGCTTATAAAACGCCTCAGCAAGCCATCGTCTTTGCTTTTAATGATAGCATCCGTCAGAATGGGAAAGCTACCATTTACGGGTTTGATATGGAGTGGATAGTTAATAATTTTTCTTTGAAGGGGGAGTATTTGAATTATAAACTTAATGATGTTAAAAGTAATACTTCCATTTTTGATTTCAAATCTTCAGGTTATTATCTATCAGCTACATATTTAATTACGGGTGAAAATAAAACAAGGAATAAGATTTTAAAACCCAAAAAAGAGTTTAACCCTAAAAAAGGATATTGGGGAGCTTTTGAATTAGTTGCCAGATATGAAAAAACAGAACTCCCGTCTTCTGTATTAGCGGCTAATCTTGCAAAAGGAATAAATGGTTTAAGGGCAATTACAGGTGGAATCAATTGGTACCTGAATGATGATGTTAAGCTCGTTTTAAACTATTCTAAGTATTTCTTCAAACAAAATCTTTTAGTTGAAAATGAATTATATAGTAGTAGTAATAATATTTTAGTGAGAGTTCAATATCAATTTTAGTCAATGAAATAAATGGTACCATCAATTTAAAAACTAAAAATAATGAAACACAAAAAAACATTACCCGTCAAAATCCTGATTGTATTCTTATCTCTTTTTGTATTCATTTCCTGCAAAATGAAAAAGGAAAAGAAACATAAAAAGAAAGATAAGCAGGAGGAAACAAATACTTCAGATATTTCACAAAATGGCAAAGATTCAATTGACACTGATGCTTCCGCCTGTGACCCGAATATCTGGAAGTATGTTTACGACCCAACACGGCTGGAAGTTGTTGATAAATGTATGACCGCTACCGGAATAATAGAAGAAACAAGTGCCAATGATGATGGCGACCAGCACATGCTGCTAAAACTGGATGCAGGACAGGAAAACTTATTGAAGAAAAAAAATATAAAAAAGAAAAACGGATACCTTGTTATTGAAGCCGTGTGTATGAATAATATTACAAATCCTAAAGTGGGAGGAGCTTGTAATGGCTATGTTAATCATGTGCAGTTGCCAAAAGTGGGGGAACATGTAAAAGTAACAGGCAGCTATGTAATAGACTCACACAATGGTTGGGCTGAAATTCATCCCATCTCAAAAATTGAACTGCTCAAATAATTTAGTATTAGCGGTATGAATACAAAAAAATATTTTAAAGCCATTTCAATTTTCCGATTTTTCATGCAAAGCAGCAATACGTTCAATAAGAAATATTTCAAAAAACTACCTGTAGGATTAATATTGCTATTACTCTTCTTTGCAGGCGCATTGTTTTTATTTTCCTTCATTATTCATGAAGTGCTTTGGGAAAAGGAAACAGCAGTAGATAACTATATTTTTGATTTTCTTTCTGCCAGGGTAATCAGTCCCCATCTTACTGGCTTTATGAAAGGAATCACTTACTTCGCTTCTGTTACATTTTTGCAAATAGGATATGCAGTTTTGATTCTTTCATACTTGATTTTGAAAGACTATAAAAGAGCAATTGAGATTGCAGGTATTGGCATAGGCGGCTTTTTGGTGAATTACTTTATGAAGTTATCTTTCCACCGTATCCGGCCACCCCATCCACTAATTGAACCATTACAGGATTTTAGTTTTCCAAGTGGTCATGCTACATCAGGGTTTATTTTTTATGGATTGCTTGTTTACCTCATTTGGAAAACCAGTATCCCTAAACTTTTTAAATACTCCGCAGGGGGAATGCTCCTTATATTTTCCATTTTAATTGGGTTTAGCCGGGTGTATTTAAGGGTTCATTACCCCAGCGATGTTATAGCAGGTTTTTGTATTGGTTTTGCATGGCTTTCTCTGGCTATCTGGTTATTTGAATGGATAAAGAAAAAATCAGATAAAGATATCCGTGGTAAACTTGCAAAGTAATTTGTATTTATTATACAATCAGCGTAATAAAATAAGTAAATGATGAAAACGTCTTTAAAATGGGCTTTCATACTCGGTTTCCTGGGTTTCGCTACATCTTTTGGGGCACATATTGTAGCGGTCAATCTTCCTTTTTATGCAGAGAAAGTTGGCATTGGTTTAACCATGATAGGTTTGCTGATAGCGGTATACGATTTTGCCGAGATAATTGCAAAACCTGTATTCGGAGGTTTAGCTGATAAAAGGGGAATGAAGAAAGCGTTATATCTGGGTATCATCATTTTTACATTGGCTTCATTGCTCTATCCATTTGTTCCTCCAAAATTTTTAATAGTGGTGAGGTTTCTTCAGGGATTAGGCGGCGCTTCACTTTCTGCTGTTTCATTGGCAATGGTGGGTATATTATATAAAGACAACAAAGGAAAAGCCTTTGGCATTTACAATGCCATTAAAGGTTTTGGCTATGTCATTAGTCCAATTATTGGCGGGGCAATTGTTATGAAAAGTAGTTTTGCAGGTATTTTTTATGCTTGCGCCGGTATAGGGGTTATTGCATTACTACTTGCATTTATATTACCTGCCGATAAACAAAAAAGCAGTTCTGCTTTTGATGATGATGATGATTTTTCATTGAAAAGTCTTTGGATGGTTTTGAAAAATAAAACATTAATGCCCTGGTTTTTAATAATAGTAATTAACATGTTTTTTGTTGGCATATTATTTGGTTTTTTGCCAGTTCGCATTCATGACTTAGGATATAATCCGTTTAATACAGGATTAATATTATCTGTTACAACTATTTCTTATTTATTAGTGCAGCCTGTTGCCGGTTGGTTGGCCGATAAGTTTAATGCTGTTCTTATTCTGCGTAGCGGCATGTTATTATCTTGCATATCCACCGCATTGATACCATTTGTAAGCGGAATATTTTTAATTATAGTTTGCATAATGGCAGGTATTGGTATTGGTGTAGTATGGACAAACTCTGATGCTATGGTCAGTAATTTGTCTGACGAAAAACAAATGGGCGCAACAATGGGCGTAGCAGGTTCTTTTAAAGAATTGGGTGATATGATTGGCCCTTTGATGATGGGTGCTATTTCACAAGCATTGGGCTTGCAATGGGGTTTTGTTATTTGTGCTGTATTGGGATTCGTAGCATTGCTGATTACTATTATTGTTGGTAAGAAACAAAAACCTGTATCAAGTTAAACTTTTGACAATCTGAAGTAACTTTACAAAATGAATAGAACCTTATTTTTAATTGCATGCCTGCTATTTTTTTGTGCTGTCTGTTTTGGGCAAACAACCAATGATAGCACTAAATCAAAGGAATTAAAGGAAGTGACTATCAAAGCATGGCAACGCGGGGATATAACCCGTTTACCTGATGAGCAAAATGGGTTTTTAAACAGCGGAAAGAAGAATGAAGTGATCACTATTGCCGGAACTAATGCCAATATTGCCATAAAAACCGGGCGTCAGTTATTTGCTAAAATCCCCGGCGTATTCGTGTATGATATGGATGGCAGCGGCAACCAGTTAAACATCAGTACCCGTGGCCTTGACCCACACCGCAGTTGGGAATATAACATCAGGCAAAATGGTATTATCATCAACTCCGATATGTATGGTTACCCTGCAAGCCACTACAGCGCTCCGATGGAAAGTTTTGAAAAAATTGAACTGGTTCATGGCACAGGCTCATTACAGTATGGGGCACAATTTGGAGGTATGATTAATTATGTTACCCGAAAACCGGACACGACAAAGTCTTTTACTTTCGAAAGCGTCAATACTGCCGGTTCATATAATTTACTTAGCAGCTATAACGCAATCAGCGGTACGTACAAAAAGTTCTCCTACTACGCATATTTTTATAAAAGGCATTCTGACGGCTACAGGAATAACAGTCAGTCGGATGCGACTTCGCAATATGTACAATTGAATTATCAATTCAATAAAAATATTTCTCTAAAAGCAGAGCTTGGCCGTTCGAAATATTTATACCATATTCCCGGTCCTTTAAATGATAGTATGTTTATTACAGATCCAACAATGAGTACCAGGAGCCGTAATTATTTTAGCCCTGATATTTATGTGCCATCACTTACGCTCAATTGGAAATTATCAGACAAGACAAAAATAAACCTTACCACATCAGGTGTTTTTGGAGCAAGGAATAGTGTACTCGTTGATGCTTTTGCAAACATACCCGACAGTATTAACAGGCAAACCGGAACATACAACAATCGTCAGGTTGATATTGATAATTTTCACAGCAGGACCATTGAATTTCGTTTGCTGCATCATTATTATATTGGAAAATTGGAAAGTAAACTGGTGACTGGTTTTGTATATATGAATAATGATTTGCTCCGCCGTCAGTTGGGTAAAGGAACCACGGGAACTGATTATGATTTATCTCTCGTTGAGCCGGGCTTCGGCAGGGATATTCATTTTAAAACAAATAATATCGCCTTGTTTGCAGAAAACATTTTTCAACTCAGCAGCAAATGGACTATATCCCCCGGCATACGGTATGAAAATGGTGACTCGAAAATGGGCGGCATTATAAAATACTATACCGTTAATCAATTGCCCACCACTATTAAACACAATTTTGCTTTGCTGGGCATCAGCTCTCAATATTTACTTGATAAAGAAAATACTTTGTACGGAGGCATGTCACAAGCTTACCGCCCGGTAATATTTAAAGACATTATTCCTGCATCCACCTACGAACAGATAGATAAAAACCTGAAAGATGCTTTTGGTTATAATGCTGAAGCAGGTATACGGGGAAAATTATTGAATCATCTTCAATACGATATAAGTTACTTCCGGGTGCTTTATAAAAACCGTTTAGGCACTTTGGTACTACAGGATAATGCAGGCCAATCTTATACTTACAAAACAAATATTGGCAACAGTCTTACCAATGGTCTTGAAGTGTTTATCCAATATAAATTTCCGCTTACCAATCATTTATTTGCAGGGCTGTTTACCTCTACTGCATACATGGACGCAAAATATATTTCAGGACAGGTATCAACGGGTGCCAACAACAAATCTATAGTTGGCAATAAAGTGGAAGCCGTTCCCAGATGGATAAGCAGAAACGGATTGGATATTTTATATAAAGGATTTAGCTGTACGCTTTTGTACAGTTATACTTCATCCACTTTTTCAGATGCTTTAAATACAGAAATACCGCCAGCAAGTGGGGCAAAAGGATTTACGCCAGCTTATGCCTTATGGGATTTCAACGCCTCACTTCGTACCAATTCAGTTTTTTCTATCAGGGCGGGAGTTAACAATATTTTCAATAATCAATATTTTACCAAACGGCCAACCTTTTATCCAGGGCCAGGTATATGGCCAAGTAATGGAAGAAATGTATACGTAACAATAGGTGTAAAAATATAAATCATGTGATATTGCATCGAAATAATTTAGCATTTCTTTACTGATCGGAGTTATGATAGCATTTTTGGTGACTTTAATTTTTTCTCATGAATTTCCTTTTTCAATACTTCAGAAAATTCAATCCCCTTTCTAAAGAAGCGGAAGCTGCGATTGCTGAAATAAGCAGCATTGTAACCATCAAGAAAAATAAAGACCTGCAGCCAATCGGCCACACCTGCAAAACAATTTACTTTATTAAAAAGGGAGTAGCCCGTATCTATTACTTCAAAGATGGTATTGATATTACTGAACGTTTCTTTTTCGAGAACAATATTATTGCAAGAGTAGAAAGTTTGTTTACCGGCAAGCCAAGCCGCAAAGCAATACAGATTCTGGAAGATGCAGAAATTATTGCAATCAACTCCACACAGCTTTTCAAATTGTATGACACCTACCCTGAAATAGAAAGATTGTTTCGCAAAATATTTGAGGCTGCTTATGTAGAAACGGTAAACCGGATAGAAGGAATCCAGTTTCATTCAGCAGAAGAAAGGTATAATGCCTTATTGAGCGAAGAACCAAATGTGCTCTTGAAAGTTCCTTTAAAATACGTTGCCTCTTACTTAGGCATCACCCAGGTAAGTCTCAGCCGCATCCGTGGACACCACTGATTATTTATCTTATGTTAAAGGAATACTGGTTTTAAGTTTTCATCTTTGATTGGTGAAAATTCTCAATCAGTATGCGAACGATAGTCAATTACATCTCACAGCCCTGGCCCGCTTTATGCGTTGATAGGTAAAGGAATGTATTCCCTTATTATTCTTTTCATCAGCGCATTGGCGGGAACATCGGGTGTATAGTTTTTTCAGAGAAAAATTACCACACTAAAATATTTATTAAACAATTTAAAACAATCAAAATGCAAACTACACTCACCAAAAAAGTTGATGCTTCAGAATTGGAGCAGAAAGTTAAAAAAATGTATAGTGATGTTGCACTTAATCCTAAAGGCGACTATCATTTTGAAATGGGCCGGGGGCTTGCTGAAAAATTGGGGTATGAAAAAAATGACCTGGACCATATTCCGGCTGCTGCCATTGATTCATTTGCCGGTGTAGGATATTATTTTGATATGGCAGCTATTAAAGAAGGAGAACAACTGCTCGACCTTGGAAGTGGTTCAGGGATGGATGTTTTTGTTGCCGCATTAAAAGTTGGTACCACCGGGCATGTTTCGGGTGCGGATATGACGGATGAGCAATTGAAAAAATCGGAACACCTGCGGATGGAAAATAAATTTGAAAATGTTTCTTTTCACAAAACTTACATCGAAAAACTTCCTTTTGCAGATGCAAGTTTTGATGTGGTCATCAGCAATGGTGTTATCAATCTTTGCCCCGATAAAGAAAAAGTATTTGCAGAAGTTGTAAGGGTGCTGAAGCCAAAGGGGCGAATGGCAATTGCCGATATTGTTACTGAAAAGCAATTACCGGAAAACGTAATTTGTAATTCTACATTGTGGGCCGCTTGCATAGGAGGCGCAGCACAGCAGGATGATTACCGCAATGCTATTGAGCATGCAGGCATGGAAATTCTTATTGTAAGAAACAATGAAGCATACGGTTTTATTTCTAAATCAGCACAAGGCGCTTCAAAAGATTACGGCGTAAAAAGTGTTTCACTTTTTTGCACAAAAAAATAAATACCGATGGACGCAGATAAAAATTCAGACAGCACCGCAGTGGAATTAACGCAGACAATTGACACACAAACGCTGAGAATTTGGCTTGAATCCAAACAGCCAGTGAACGTACTTGATATACGCCCCATTGCGGAAAGAATGGAATGGTTTATTCCCGGTAGTATTTACTTCAACGCTTACGACAAGTTAAAAGCAAATGATCCCAACGCTTTACAGGGCTTACACCTTGATAAAGCAGTTACGGTAGTAACTATTTGTGCAGGAGGCAAAACCAGTTTGATTGCTGCTGATTTATTGCGTAAACAAGGTTTTGAAGCCTATTCGTTAAAAGACGGCATGAAAGGCTGGAGCTTGTCATGGAATACTGCAAAAATTTCATTCCCTGAATTTGAAGTCATACAATTTAGAAGAACTGGTAAAGGCTGTCTTTCTTACATCATCATATCAAATAATGAAGCCATAGTGGTGGATGCATCACTACCGTTAGAAGCATACCATGAAGTTTTAGGAAAGAAAGGACTTGCATTAAAATATGTAATAGAAACCCACATTCATGCCGACCATCTTTCAAGATCAAAACAGGTAGCAGAAGAAAATAACGTCCCGCTTTATCTTCCAATACCAAACAAAGTAAACTTTCACTTTGAGCCTGTAACCAACACAACTGTTTTTGATTTAAGTAATATCAAACTCAAAGCAATTCAAACTCCTGGTCATACAATAGAAAGTACCAGCTATTTGATTGATGATAAAGTATTGCTTACGGGGGATACCCTGTTTATAAACGGAGTTGGCAGACCGGATTTAAAAGCAGATAATGATGAAGCACTGCAGAAATCAAAAATGCTTTATCAGTCATTGCAAAAATTATTGGCACTTGATGTAAATATAATTGTGTTGCCGGCTCATACAAGTCAACCTGTAGATTTTGACCATACTCCCATTCAAACAACAATCGGTAGTATCAAAAAAAATGTACCAATGCTTCAATTGAATGAAGATGAATTTGTAAAAACTATTTTACAACGTATACCACCAACGCCTGGTAATTACCTCTCCATTGTTGAAAAAAATGTTAAAGGAGATTTCAGCGATATCAATCCGGTTGATCTGGAAGCGGGGGCAAACCGCTGTGCTGTCTCATAAATGAAAAACATTTCAACTATTAAAAACCACAATTATGAATGCAGGAATTAGGTACCCATTTCTTTTATCATTAACACTGATAATAGCTTCGTTAACCTTCACTAGTTTCAAGCACAATGAAGAGCCATGGTCTCCAAAGCAATTATTAGCTCCTGCTGATTTAGCTAAAACAATAAATGACCCAAAGGCCAAACAACCAATTATCTACAGCATTGGACCGACTGCAACTATTAAGGGTTCGATAGATATTGGCCCAGCACAGGATAAAGCAAATCTGGATAAATTAAAAGAGCAACTTAGCAAGTTACCGACAGATGCAAACATTGTTATTTATTGTGGTTGTTGCCCTTTTGAGCATTGTCCTAATATACGTCCTGCCTTTACTTTATTAAACAAGATGAAATTTACAAACCAAAAACTGTTAGCTCTTCAGCATAACATTAAAATAGACTGGATAAATAAAGGTTTTCCTGTAAACAATTAAACCCTGAAATATTAATTCCAATGAACGAGGTGCAATTAGGCTTAAAGGAAAACTGGAAACAGTTTTGGTTGTTGGTATTTATCAATGCACTCGTTGGCGGCATGATAGGCTTGGAAAGAACCTTGCTGCCTGAGATAGCTACAAAAGAATTTCACTTAACCTCCACCTCCATTATTTTATCTTTTATAATTGTATTTGGTTTATTCAAGGCATTCACCAATTATTTTACCGGCGCATTGGCCAACAGGTTTGGAAGGAAAAAATCATTGGTTTTTGGTTGGCTGATTGGCATACCTGTTCCTTTTATTTTGATGTATGCCAACTGTTGGAACTGGATCATATTTGCCAATATCTTGTTAGGCATAAACCAGGGTTTAACATGGAGCAGTACCGTGGTGATGAAAATTGATTTGGTCGGTGAGAAAGAAAGGGGCTTTGCGATGGGCTTAAATGAATTTGCAGGATACGGTATGTTAGGGTTGGTAGCTTTTACTACCAGCAGCATTGCAAATAATTATGGGTTAAGGCCATATCCATTTGTCATAGGGATTGGTTTTGTTATTTTAGGAACACTGCTGTCCTGGCTTTTTGTAAAAGATACCAGTGCCCATGTAAATAAGGAAGCGCAATTCAATGGCAGTGCCCCGCTTTTAAAAAATGTATTTACCGAAACCACCTGGCTGAATAAAAATTTAGGTTCGGTAACACAAGCCGGTTTAGTTAATAACCTGAATGATGCAATGATTTGGGGTATAATGCCGGTATTGTTGGCGCAAAGAGGTTTTGGTATTGAGCAGGTGGGAATTATAACTGCGGTTTACCCGGCGGTATGGGGATTGGGCCAGTTGATAACTGGAAAACTGGCTGACATCTACTGCAAAAAAGATTTATTGTTTTGGGGAATGTTATTACAGGGTATTGCTATTACGCTGATAATATTTTCAAGCAGCATCGCTCATTATATTGCTATCTCAGTTATTCTTGGAATAGGTACCGCAATTGTTTATCCCACTTTTTTGGCAAGCATTGCAGAAGATACCAACCCTCAGCAACGGGCAAAAAGTTTAGGTGTATTTAGATTTTGGAGAGATTTGGGTTACGTAATTGGTGCATTGCTTACCGGCGTATTCGCAGACGTCTTTAGCATCGAATTTTCAATTGCCTTTATTGGTGTGCTCACTATTCTTTCGTCAGTTATTATCGTTTACCGGATGTATTGTAAGTCGCAGGTAAAAAGAGTTTTCAAAAATGCAAAAAGCCTTTTGCAAAATAGAGATGGAAATGTTGTACGGGTTTAATCGTTATTGAAACTAACGATGTTGAGTTCTTTTAAAATCTCAAGAACCATTACAATAAATTGAGCATAATATTTAATTTCCCATGACCCTCCAATTTTAAACTGACAGCCAACTTCTATAATATTCTTTGTTCCGTCCATAAAAACTACCTCTATTAAATCAATATCAGCCTCATTAAAATGTTTAATTTTATTATTCAGCATTCGGAAATATTTAAAATCAGGAAATTGATTTTCGATAGCAGAGGTATTAAATACCTGGTTATCGGTAGCCCTGTAAATGCTCTCCAGTAAATGATACATACTTGTATGCAATGTTTTTATTTTAGGAACAATTGCATTGAATCTCTCCTTACTTTCTGGTGAGGCAAAATGATTTTTCTTATCAAGCTCCATTATACTTACAGCTGTTGCTTTACTATCTTTCACATCAACTTTATATAACTCGCCGATTTGATTTAATACAAACTCCACATCATGGTATAAATAATATCCTTGCTTTAAACTGTATATAGACATAGTGGCAAATCTCCGGAAAAATAAAACGACTTTAATAGGTTTTGATATTCCATGATAAAGAATTATGCCGTTTCCGCCATCCGGCGGACCAGGCTTTCCGTTTCAATCTTCTGCGAAGGATTTTCACTCAATCCCTAACGGATTACTCATAAGAATTTATTAAAATGATATTGCATCAGAACCGGTGCAGTACACCCGCCTTATTTCTTTTACGCCTGCGGCAAATAAGCCGGGAGAACTGCACCGGACAATGTTAGTGGTCATTGAGATTGGCTCGTACCTAACCAAACACAATTCCAGCTACTTCAAATTGTAAAGACACTGCAAAGCAGATTTCATAAAAAAACTACTTAAAAAAACTCCTTCATCCTTCCATATAACAAATCCTCACACCACGTCACTTTTGAGTTGAATCAGTTTCCTTTCGAGGTACGCAATTTTAGCTGATTTTCTTTGCTCCTGATATTGCTGGAGATCAATAGGATTAAATTCTTTTTTGCTGCTTATCATTTTATAATAAATGGTTGCAATTTTATTCGCAGTTGCTACAATTGCATATCTGTTTCCGCCTTTCGATTTCATTCGTCTAAAATAATCACCAAGCCAATTATCACTGCGTTGAATAGCGTTTGCTGCCATCCGAAATGATTGGCTTGCCTGATTAGGCTTCTTTTTCATCAACATACTGCTAATCAGTTTTCCTCCGGATATTTTATTATTAGGACATAGATTAAGCCAGGATACAAAATGCTTTTCATTTTTCCATTTATTCATATCTGTGCCGGTTTCAGCTAATATTTCTAAAGCTCCAATATCACTTATCCCGTAAATATTGAGCACATCCACTCCATGAATATTTTTTAAAAATTTCCGCACATCAAATAGTGGAGTATTCCTGTTAATCTTTTTTGCTCTCATCTTTGGCTTGGGAGTGGTCGAAACTGTTTCAATTATTTCTCCATCATTTTGATTCGCAGAGTATTTTTCTAGCTGCTCTTCTATTGCTTTATCACAAGAAGAAATACGTTCAAGATAAAATTGGTAGCATTTATAATTATCCTCAAGCATATATAAATGTTCATCTCGCCAATTGCCTTCTAATGATTTGGTAATGGAAACATGATCGGCTTTTATACGTCCGTCAATAAGAGGTAAAAAATTTATAGAATTTCGTTCTCCATTAATAATGGCTTGAACTATTGCTGTTCCAGTTTTACCAACGATGTCACTAATGACAGTATGGATTTTGATATTCATTAATTCTAGCGCCTTTTGCATACGCAATACACATCTGCTGCTATCCTCAGTTAAAGTTCTCCTATACCTTACTAATGAGCGTAAGGAGTCTTGCTGGTCTTCTGGTAAATAGCTATTTTTTACCAGTCCGCAGCTATGCAATTGCTGTAACCATTCGGCATCGCTTTGGTCGCTCTTTTTACCTGTAACATTACGAACATGACGTGCATTTACCAGGTAAACTTCAAATCCATTTTGAGTCAGATAGCTAAATAGCGGCTTCCAATAAACGCCAGTGCTTTCAAGTGCAACAGTATCAACCTGGCATTTATCCAGCCACTCAACAATCAATTTTAAATCACAATTCATGGTGCCAAATGTAAGGACGGAATTGTCGTCACGACCTTTTGGTACGGCAACCGCATGAATTGTATCGCCAACATCTATGCCTGCCGCATTAGGGTTGACTACTTCCATTGGAACAAAGCTTTGCCCGTTAGATTTTCTTGATTTTTTCTTTTCCATTTTCTTAAAGTTTAGAAGCATTTTTTCTGCCTTTCGGCAGAACAAGATTTACTCTTCCATATGGGGTCGAACCCCAATTTGAAACTTAAGGAGCCAAAAGAACCAGACTTATCTTTGAATTACTTTATTCATTGGATGAAAAGGTCTTACTGCAAAAAAAATGCCTCTACAATTTAAAACTTTACCCGCTAATTTTTTAGAGGTAAATCGGTATTTCTACAGTTATTTTAATCGAAACATCAGCGCCTGATATCGTCACTTATCTGTCGCAAATTTCTTGACAGGCTTTGCCAAAAGCAAGGTCTGCACCTCCATTGCATTGCGGTTGGCATCCTGTTTTGTAAAAACAATCTCCACCCCGGTTTGGCCTCCTTCGGAGAAAATATTTGTGGGGTAGTATTCTTTTTACAAAAACCTTGCTTTTGCCAAACCCAGTTTCAAGGCCGGGTTGCTACGATTAGAACGAACGAGGCGTATGCCGGGTTCAAAACATTTATCAATAATTAAAATTTACAGTTATGGAAATCATCGGCAGGATTACGACAAATGCAATCGTTAATGAAACAAAGGCAGGGAAAAAAGTGGTGAACTTTTCTATTGCTATTAATGACACTTACAAATCAAAAGGGAGTAGTGAAGTACAGAAAATTACTACTTATGTAAACTGTGCTTACTGGGTTAATCCCGGTATTGCCGCTTACTTAACCAAAGGTGGTTTAGTGGAATGTGCCGGACGTATTGGAGTGAATGCCTGGACTGGTAAAGATGGCGAAGCAAAAGCCTCCCTTACTTTCCATGTCAACTATATCAAACTTCATGGCAGTAGCAAAGCAGTGAATGCAGGCGCCGCGGAATCAGTGGTAATTGCCCCGGAAATTACGGCTGACGCAGCGACCGATTTACCGTTTTAAAAAGCTGGCAGCATCCTGTTAATAGCGGGATGCTGGTTTTCAATTTTTTCAATTAAAAATTAAGTACAATGAATTTCTTTCAAAACCTTTTCGCCCTGCAGGTACAAGGCGACTGGAACATAACAATAGCACAATCTGTTGACAACATTTATATCGTATCCGTACTGCTCAAAAATGAGCAGTGCGGGGATGATGCCAAAAAGCTGATACCACCCCTTGTGCTGAAAGGAACGGCACAGGAACTGGACGAAGGTTTCTTTAGTGCAATAGAAGCCCCTGTTAAAGCAACCGCACAATTATTTACAAACATGGAGACTTACCTGAAACAGCAGGAAGAAGCGAAAATGCAATCGCAGATAGAGAAAGATAAACAGTCAAGGGAACAGAAGCAGAAGGACGAGCGGAAGAAACGTTATGAAGAAGCCATGAAGAAAGTTGCGGAACTGGAGATCGAAGGAAAGCATAAGGAGGCTTATTGCAAAATGCCTGATGCTATCGAGTTTAAAGAGTATGCTGACGAAATAAGAAAACGTAAGGAAGAACTGTCTGCAAAGTTTGGGCAGGCCAGTCTTTTTAATGCTTAATCATTTTAAAATCTACAATCATGTTAGTTACAAGTATGCCGAGAGTGTTTCTCATGAAAGACAAAGAACAGGAAATAAGGCTGGCAGACCCTTCAGTACAATGGAGTGCCAAAGCCGTATTGAATTTTTATGCCAATACATATCCTTTGCTGACAACAGCACAGATAGAAGGGCCTGTCATCCGCAATGATGAATTACAGTACAGGTTTGTATCAACCATAGGAACAAAAGGATAAAGATGAAAACACCAAAGATAACAGGCGAAATAAAATTGCCGCAAAACAAAAAGCAATGCAGGCTATATCAGGACATACAGAAGTTTACGCAAGACCTGAGCAGGTTAGCAGACGCAGGAACAGTAAGAAAGAACAGGCAGCGCTCAGCACCGCTTTGCCTGCTGCCAATGGTTTTTTGACAACTGCTTTTTTGCCTAAGTTCTCTGTAGCAGAAGAAAACCTGTTACCTGCATCCAAGAAAACAGGAAGGGATTTATTGCAGTCCCTTTCTTTTCTCACAAATGCTTACGGGCTTACGCCACTTGTTATTACCGGCAAAGCATATCCTTACAATATTTTACTGGCGCAGTGGGATATAAACAGGAAAATCAGGCACATCAACAGGCAAACCGAAATATTTATTACCAGAAACGATACCGGTGATTATTGTTTTGCAGCAAAAGAACAGGTAAGCACAAGCGGCATTTTATTTTATATTCCTGTGTTACCTGTATACAGGCTGTTACAAAAAAAACCGATGAAACAAAGCGGCGAACTTTTACTGTCAGTGTATGCCTACCTGTTACAGAGGGTAAAGCTGCCTTATTACAGGTATAACTCCGGTTTTATTTATGGAGAACTTGAAATGATTAAGGAGTGGGTGTATGAGAGCCGTGGCGATTGGGACAAAAAGGAATTTAAAAACAATATGAAAGAAATAGACAAGGCAGCATATTATGGTGACCTGATGGCAGGGCTGCTGGACGATCCCTGCCATTTACAGGAGTTTGAAGAAAGGCTACATCTTTATACGCCTAAAAATGAATGGCAACAGGAATGCCGGTCAGTAGCCCTAAAAGTGTTTAAGCTGTTTCAGCAATATCCTGACAATACCATATTTGACAATATGGAAAACAGGGAGGGACAGGATGAAAATGAGGACGACGATTATGATGATGAAGCGGTCAGCCCATACCAGTATATCTGCATCCTGCCCGATACAAGTGGCTGGCTTTATGAGACCATTTTTGATAACATGAACCAGCGTTTCAATGAATATGGCGAAACAATAGAGCCTACGATATACACGGTATTTGATAAGCCACATACGATATTACCCGACCTGAATTTTGAAACCGGCATTTTTGATATAATGGATGAATTAGCAGATTTATTAAAACCAATAGTATGGAAGATTTAACTGGACAATTCGGGGAACTATACCATCCTGTTTCGGCCTTATTGATTTATCAGGCAGAAAGAAATGGATATAACAATAACAGCGTGTACGTGGAATCGTATGACATCAATAAGTTTGGGCAGCCCATAAATGCACATCCTTTGTCAGTGAGTGAAAGCATGGCTTTGGCAAAGGCTTTAGATACAACTGAAGAACTGAACCGCAGCTTTCTGAAACCCCAAAGCCTGTTGCCCAAAAACGTATTGTATATTAATCCGGAACAAAACGGGTTTGCCATTTGGTATACGGCGGCACAGGAAAGGCACTTACTCTTTGCCGACAGCCTGAAAATACCAAATGGTAAAGCCGCCATACCTGCATTGATATGGAAAGCTACCAAAGAACACTTGTTTGTGTATGCCCTTAAAAGCACAACCAACCTTCAGGAAAATACAATCCTGTACTATGCCCCTTTTTTCAACATCTACGAAAGCGGCAATGTGTGTATGGGAACAGTAGACATTGACATAACCAGTGAATGTTATTTAGAAGACTTTATAGAACAATGGGAAGATTATTTTTTCAATAGTTATTTCAGCCATCTGGTAAGGGAACATAACCCTGTAAAAGGCGACATAACAATACTCTTGCAAAAACTGGTTAATATGAAAGGAAAATTTCCGCTTAGCCAGTTAAAAGAAAATGGTTTAACTATTAAAGACATTTTATGATGAAAACAGCAGCAACAACAGCAATACACTTCGTGGACAATTACCTGATTAATCCAACCAACCCTGTAACGGTAAACCTTATAGGCGCCGGGGGAACAGGCAGCAGGATGCTGACAGCACTAGCTGAAATTTCCTACAGCCTTATCGCTTTAGGACATGCAGGCCTGCATGTAACCGTGTTTGACGATGATGTTATCAATTACCCGAATTTAGGCAGGCAGCGTTTTGCAGATGCTGAACTGAACCTGTATAAAAGCGTTGCTTTGATAAACAGGGTGAACCGTTTTTATGGCACTAACTGGAAAGCTATTGCAGAAAAATTTGAACGCTATCCCAATGGCGACATGCCCGAACATGCCAAAGCAAATATCTATATCAGTTGCGTTGATACAGTTGCAGCCCGGTATGAAATAGCAGCCATATTGAAAGACCTTAGTAGGTACAGCAATTACAGCAGCAGGGACAAGGCATTATACTGGATGGACTTTGGCAATGCACAGTACACAGGGCAGGTATTGTTATCGACAATAACCCCAATGGAACAACCTGCATCCAAACAATATCAGCCTGTGCCATATTTGCCATTGGTAACAGAGGAGTTTAAAGAATTGCTGGATGCACAGGTAGATAATAATGAACCAAGCTGCTCACATGAAGATGCCTTTAAGAAACAGGATTTATTTATCAATGCAAAATTGGTTGCTGAAGCCGGAACAATATTATGGAATATGGTCCGCTATGGAATGACAGATGCAAGAGGAGCTTTTGTGAACATTCTGGATCACAGGACACAACCGATACCGGTTGGATAAAAAAAGATGACGGCTACAGGCCGGCACGGTAACTCTGACTTACATGAAATGTTGAGCGGAGCTGCTATAGTATTTTGTCAGAGAAAAATTTAATTTTTAAGCGTGGAAAGCTGCCCCGCAACATTGTTATAGATTTTACAAAATGGCGGGGCAGCTTGGTGTTTTAGTACCTTTGATAATTCTAAAATTATTTGAGAAATGTTTCGTTTAAAATTTACTGAAATACCCGGTCATCCGGGAAAGTTAAATAGAGAATTTACCGGTAATCCAATTGATGAATTCACAGAAATGTATGAGAGATTTACCAGCCTTTATGCAATAAAAAATTTAATTGCCGATGATGAACTGCATAAAAGACCGTTAAAGCACCCAAAAAACAGGGTGTGCAGGTTTTGCGGTGCTGTTTATAATGCTGAAGAAAGATTTAAATCAAAGGCGCATTTATTGCCTGAGTTAATTGGCAACAAAAACCTTCTGTCAGATTTTGAATGCGACAGGTGTAATAGTCTTTTTGGTAAATATGAAACTGACTTAGCTAATTTTATCGGGGCAAGCCGTGCGTTCAGTATTTCAAACGCAAGATCGGGAGGCCTTAAATTTAAATCACCTGATAAAACATTCATAGTGCAAAAAGACCTTGAAGGGCCACGAAGTGTGCCGAAGCTCCGGGTAGAATCGCACGAAGAAATAAACGACCATTTTACTTTAGATGCTGAGAATAAAAAGGTGACATTTCATACAACACGGCCATCCTATAATCCGCATCATGTATTTAAAGCGCTCCTAAAAATGGGGTTATCGGTTTTGCCTGCTGAATATGTTGATGATTATAAAATTGCTTTTGCTATACTTCGTTCCACAAAAAAAAATGAAGAAACAGATAACCCGCTTTATAAACTTAATGTTTACGTACATCCCGGGCCGGCTTTTCCTTCACCAATGGTTATTCTTTTTGAAAAGAAACAAAAAACAGATGCAATACCAACACATATAGTTTGTATCATGTTCCATAGCTATACCTACCAGCTGATATTACCGCTGAACAAACAGGATAAGTGGATGTTCGACGGAGAAAAAACGATCACTGTACCTAATATGCCGCCATTTATAGACAAGCATTTCGCTGCAAAATTTGGGATACCCAAAGGACACCGATTAAATTTTAATCTTGATGAACTTAAACGAAATGAAAAGCATGATATCACATGTTCGTTTGAAGATTATACTGATACCCGGTTAAGTGAATAAACAATTGCTTTTATTTGTATTGACCATAGTTAATGTATTGGATGCAATTTTTAGAATGATAATATTTATTTCTTCATTAATTCTCCCACAAAGTTCGCCTTTTGTCTCCGTGGCGGCAATGAACTGTCCGGCATAAACACAAAGCAAACACACAAGGCCATCATTTATTCCGTTGCTTCATTGCCTTGGTCGCCAAAAGGCGGTACAGGTTCCATAATTAATTTTTAAATCTTTAAAATGAAATGTTATGGAACAGCTAATGAATTTATCAGAATTAAACATGGTGTCAGAAGTTGAATTGGTTTACAAAAACAAAGTAAAACCTTCTGAAAGACCTTTGGTTAAATCTGCCAAAGAATGCTATGAGTTACTTAAGTTAACCTGGGATGAAAACAAGATTGAATTTGTAGAGCAGTTTAAAGTTGTTTTAATGAACCGGGCTCAAAGGGTTTTAGGAATTTATGAGTTATCAACCGGAGGAGTTACCGGTACTGTGGCAGACCCGAAATTAGTTTTTACAGCGGCTTTAAAAGCGAATGCCTGTAACATTATTTTAAGCCACAACCACC